>CAVPCB010000093.1:0-85153 GCA_963702285.1 uncultured Acidobacteriaceae bacterium
TCAGCGTTTGCTCGCTCACCTTTACGCTGTCCGCAACGAAAGATAAAATTAACATGCAGTCATCGCCCCGCACGCCGATCTATCCCGCAGGGCTTTTCCCATCAAGCCGACGTAGCTCAGTTGGTAGAGCAGCCGATTCGTAATCGGCAGGTCACCGGTTCAAGTCCGGTCGTCGGCTCCATCAAATCAATCTCTCCAGCGTCAGAGCAGCTCCGCCTCGGGGCCGTTGCACTCTTGCGGGGCGCCATTGACCTTCGTCCCATAAATATGGGAACCTTGCAAAGTGAAGACTACCCTCGAAATCCCCGATCCAGTCTTCCGTCGTGCCAAATCCGTAGCTGCTGAGCGCGGGATCCCCCTGCGCCTCTTTGTCACCGAAGCAGTGGAGGAGAAGTTGGCCGCCACTTCAGAAAAAAAGGGACAAACCCTGGGTCAGACTTGCCGGAGGCCTCAAACACCTTCATCGAGAGACCGCGCGTATCAACCGGATTATTGCAACCGAGTTTGAGGCGATCGATCCCGAGGATTGGAAGTGATCCTCGATACCAATGCTCTGTCGGCCGTAGCCGACGCCGAACCCTCCGCTGTGCATATTTTTAGCCAGGCCCGGAGCATTGAATTGTCGGTAATTGTTCTTGGCGAATACCGCTTTGGCATCGCGCAGTCGCGGCAGCACAGCGACTACGAGAACTGGCTCATGGAATTGGTGGCCGCGACCAGGACTCTGGATCTAACCGCGGAAACCTCCCGCCATTACGCCGACATCCGCAGGCAACTCAGGAAGGCAGGTCAACCGATCCCTTCCAACGACCTCTGGATCGCCTCCGTTTGCCGGCAGCATCAGCTTCCACTCATGAGCCAGGACAAGCATTTCGACGCAGTCCACGGCGTTGAGCGAATAGCCTGGTGACAAGACTTACCCGAACCTACCCCTCCTTCGCCACCGCCTGCATCACGGCGCGGATGTACCCCAGCGCAAAGGCGAATCCCTTGGGCCCGCCACTGTAATTCCCTGCATCGCCAGGGACGCTGGGCACGTGATCCGGCATGATCATTCCGTCGTAGCCGACCTCCCTGTAGGTCCGCATCGCCTGAAACATGTCCACCACTCCCTCATCCGGAAACGCCTCCTGGAAGTCGAGGTAGTGGCCTTTGATGTTTCGGAAGTGAACGTTGAAGATCTTGCGGCGTGTGCCGAAATAGCGGATCACTTCGAAAATCTCCTTCGCCGGATCCTGCAGCATCTCCGACACCGTCCCCTGGCAGAAGTTGAGCCCATGCCACGGACTCTCCCGGATCGACACAAACTTCTTCAGCCCCTCCACGCTTCCCAGCACAGCATCCACGCCGCGAAAACCTGTCCCTGGAGGTACGCCCGGATCCTGCGGATGGCACGCCATCCTCACGTTGTATTCCTCCGCAACCGGAACCACGCGCTCGAGGAACCACGCGATGCGCTCCCAGTACACATCGGCCGTCACTCGGCCTGCTGCCGTCAGCGGCGGCTCCGGATTCGTTGCCAGAGCATAGTTGAACGCGTGAGCCTCGGCCCGCCCGCGGCCTTGCACCGGCGCGGTTCGTGGAATCCCGATGATTGTCATGTTGTACTTCACCGCCGGAATTCCCGCAGCGGCCACATTCCGAATCATCTGGCAAATGTCGTCGACAGCGCGCTCGCGGTCCGGACTGATCCCCAGCAGGATGCTCGGATACTCCGCCTTCTCGATCTCGACCGAACTCATCGGAAGAGGAACCATCGCCAGCTTCATTCCGTACGATTCGACCCTCTCCCGTTCTCGCATCAGTCCTGCCACCGACCACGAATCGTCCAGCTTCCGCGACGGAAGCCAGCCGCACACTGCCTCGACGCCGGCGGCGGAATAGAACGCCAGATCGTCGTCCGTCATGTGGTCCTGCATCCCCAGCTTCATCGCAAACTTCGCCCGCTGCATGCCGTGGCTACCCGCCTGCTTCGATGTCTCTGCGGCCTTCATCATCATCGGGGCGGCCATCGCGGCCGCGACAAACTTCCGTCGATTCAATCTCAGTCTCCAGGGGTCCCTGCACTGGGGTCACCGCAGTTTCCCGTGCCCGGAGATTAATTCATGGTGCCACGCTCCGCTACTCACCGAACCGCGCGATCGAAAACCCCCTGAAATTCCCGATCCGCGAACCTTCCTCGCACATCCTTTGCCGCCCATTCGCATTCTTAACTACTTAATCACCCCCGGGTGTTGCCCAATGCCATTCAAGGAGAGCACTGTTTTGCTCCAACGGGCCGCAATCATCGTCCTCCTGTTTCTCCCCTCCCTTGCGCTGGCTCAAAGTGCGGAGTCCGCCGTGGGTGGGAATTCCACCTTCTGGGCCGGAGGCGAAGTCTCCTCCTTCAACCCCGACTACAGCTGCTCCAGCAATAAACCCTTCGGCTGCCCAGGTCAGCTGGTCGGGCCAGCCGCGTTCTTCGATTTCAACGTTTCCCCCAGGTGGGGAGCCGAGGGCGAAGCGCGCTGGCTGCACTGGAACGGTGACGGCGGTCAGATCGAATCCAGCTACCTGGCCGGCGGCCGCTATCGAGTCGCCCACTACGGTCGCCTCGGCATCTGGGTCAAATTGCTGTTGGGCGGCGGCCTCATCACCACTCCCGGCTACCCCGGCCCCGGCAGCCTCAAAGGCAGCTACTTCGCGTATTCTCCCGGCGGGACCGCTGAGTTTCGGCTGACAAACCAAATGTCCATTCGCGGCGACTACGAGTATCAGGTCTGGCCCGCCTTCGCTGGACCTCCCACCTTCAACACCGGCACCGGGGCCGTCGTCCAGCACGCCAATGGACTCACCCCCAATGGATTTAGTCTCGGCGTGACCTACCGCTTCCTCGGCCAGTAGTCCTTCGCTCGCGGCTCACGCCATCCTAAGGGCTTTTTCCAGCTACCCTCGCTCCCTGTAGACTCGATACGCTCCAACTTCCGGCACGCACCTGGCCCTTGCCGACCGGCGCGTCCACATCGGTGCGAGGACCCTGTGAAATCCATCCGCTTCGTCTTTCTGCTGCTCTTCATCCTTCTGCCCTCAGCCCTCCGCGCAGAGATTCGCCTCCCGCACATGCTCAGCGATCACGCCGTCCTCCAGCGCGATCGCCCCATCCACATCTGGGGATGGGCCACGCCCGGCGCGCACCTCACCGCCAAATTCCACGCGCAAACCGTCCCCGCGATCGTCGACGCCCGCGGCGCCTTCAGCCTCTGGCTCGCGCCTGAATCCGCGGGCGGACCCTACACCCTCACCCTCACCGGCGATGGCGCCGACGTCACCCTTACCGACCTTCTCATCGGCGACGTCTGGTTCGCCTCCGGCCAGTCCAACATGGAAATGCCCCTCCAGGGCTTCCCTGGCAGCGCCGTCGTCAAGGATGCCGACAAGGAAATCGCCGCGGCGACGAATCCCAAACTCCGTCTCCTCGTCGTCGATCGCAAAGGCTCCGATTTCCCACTCAACGACATCCCCGATACCTGGACCCTCTGCACTCCGGAAACCGCTGCAAAGTTCTCCGCCGTCGCGTACTTCTACGGCCGCGAAATTGCCGCAAAGGAAAACGTCCCCGTCGGCCTCATCGATTCCACCTGGGGCGGCACGCCCGCCGATTCCTGGGTCTCCATGGATACCCTCGGCTCTCACCCCGATCTGCTCCCTGCCTTCGCCGCACGCGCTCACTTCGCCGACGAGCAGACCGATCTCCAGGCCCGCATCGCCGCCGACAAGGCCGAAGACGATGCCGCTCGCGCCGCCGGCAAGCCGCTCGCGCCCACGGATGGCATCCCGATGAAACCTCGTGGTCCCCGGCCGGCCTCTACAACGGCATGGTCGCGCCCTTCATCCCGATGTCCATTCGCGGCTTCATCTGGTATCAGGGCGAAACCAACTCCGCGCACGACCGCGCCCCGTATTACCACGCGCTCTTCGCATCCCTCATCCGCGACTGGCGGATGCAGTTCGCGCAAGGCAATCTCCCCTTCTTTTTCGTGCAGATTTCCAGCTTCGATTCGCCTGCCGAGGACTGGGGCCGCGTCCGCGATGCGCAGCGCCGAACCCTCCAGCTCACCAATACCGCCATGGCCGTCACCCTCGACATCGGCACGCCCGACAACGTCCATCCGCCCGACAAGCAGACCGTCGGCCACCGCCTCGCGCTCGCCGCCCGCCACATCGTCTATGCCGAAACCGATCTGCCCTATGCGTCGCCGCTCTTCCGCCAGGCCACATCGGAGCTCCAGTCCGACGGCACCACCGCGCTCCGCGTCTGGTTCGATCACGCGCACGGACTCACCAGCCATGGCGATCCCATCGACGCCTTCGAGATCGCCGGCGAAGACCACCACTTCGTCCCGGCCCAAGCCCGCATCGACGGCGAGACAGTCGTCGTCTCCTCATCGTCTGATCCCTCATCCTGTCTATGTTCGCTATGGCTGGATGGGCGTCATGCCCCACAACCTCTACAACGCCGCCGGCCTCCCGGCCTCGACGTTCACCTCGGAGACTTTCCCCGCGGACTAATCTGCGCTGCACGAAATTCTTTGCGATCAGGCCGCCCGAACCACCAGCCTCTTACCGAGCGCCCGCAGAGCTGCGTCGATTCGATCGATCTTCGTTGCGTGCTTGAGATCGGTCAGACGAGTCACCTCCTGCCGGGTCGTCCCAATCCGCCGCGCCAAATCCACCGGCCGCACCTTCTGTCGCAGCATTTCATTCAGCAGAAGAACCTTGGCCGTCAGACTCGGAGCCAGCTCCACAACCGGCTGCCCTCTCTTCGCAGCCGAGGGAGCTGGAACCAGCCGATTGTCCTCAAAATAGAACTCCAGCGCCGTTTCCAGCGCCTCCTGCGCCATCTCCAGCGCTTCGCTTCGATCCACGCCCTGGGTGTGAGCCTCCGGAATATCCGGAAAGCTCACCACCATGAACTTGCCGCTCCTGCGCAGATTGACCGGATATCGCATCGTTGCTCCTTCATTTCAGGCCGAGCTGCTTCTTGATGTCCTCCACCAGCCCTTTGGAGATGTCCTTGTGGTGCATGGGAAGAACGGACTGGCGGCCTCGCAGGTACAACTTGAGATGCGAGCCCTTCTGGTCCCCAAAAATCACACCCTGTTTCGCCAGCCACCGCTTGAACTAGGCCCTTCATCGGCCGCTACAGAGTAAACAATTTTGTTGACGAGGGCAAGTTACGAAAGGGGAATGCGACAGAAACGACAGCAAAACCGGGAGCAAATACAACCGGCTGAGAGTCATCAGCAAATCCGCGGCAGCTGTTCGCCAAACAGCACATCCACCACCCGCGTCCCGCCCATGCCGGTCTTCATCAGCACCATGCCCGCGATGCTGCTCCACCACTTCGCCGATCATGCGGCCTTCGCGCCCAGCGGATGCTGTCGCATCGCCGCCAGCACGCGATCCGCAATCTCCGGCGCACCACAGCCACCAGTTTTCCCTCGTTCGCCACGTACAGCGGATCGAGCCCCAGCAACTCGCACGCGCCGCGCACCGGCATCCCGCACCGGGATCGCGCTCTCCCGCAGCACCATCCCCACGCGCGACTCCCCGCAATCTCGTTCAGCACCGTCGCCACGCCGCCGCGTGTCGGATCCCGCATCACCCGGAACCCCTCCACCTCGTCGCCCGCCGCGTCCAGCATCGCGTCGACCAGCCCGTTCAGCGCAGCGCAATCGCTCTCCAGCGCGCTCTCAAATTCCAGCCCTTCGCGCTGCGACAGAATCGTGATCCCGTGATCCCCGATGAATCCGCTCAGCAAAATTTTGTCCCCGGCACGCGCCCCATCCGCCGACATCCGCACGCCATCCGGCACCACGCCGATCCCCGTCGTCGTGATGAAAACCTTGTCGCCCTTGCCGCGATTCACGACCTTCGTATCGCCCGTCACCAGCTGCACGCCCGCACTCTGCGCCGCGCTCGCCATCGAATCGACCACGCGCTCCAGCTCCGTCGCCGGCCAGCCCCTCCTCCAAAATGAACGCCGCCGACAAATACAGCGGCTTCGCGCCGCCCATCGCCAGATCGTTCACCGTGCCATTCACCGCGAGCGAGCCGATGTCTCCGCCCGGAAAAAAAATCGGCGTCACCACAAACGAATCGGTCGTGAACGCCAGCCGCGTGCCGCCAATCTCCAGCACCGCCTGGTCATCCATCTTTTCCAATGTTGAATTTTTGAAGCGGCTGACAAAAACCTTCTCGATCAGCTCCGCCGACAGCTTCCCGCCGCTGCCATGCCCCAGCACAATCTGCGGATGCTCGAAGATCGGGCAGCGGACACGACCCAAACGGCCCCAGCTCTACGCCCGTCTCTTCGCGCTCGTCCGTCCTGCCTTTGACCATTTCGGCTCGCTTCCAGCAGAGTGCTGCTTTGAAGGGGCACGGCTTCAGCCGTGCCGTAACCGCTCTCCCTCAATCCGGCTTTGCCGCCGAGGGACGCCTTGCCGCTCATCGCCCATTCCCCAGCGTCACCAGATCCGAATCCTTCAAATGCCGCCCGTACGCGTAGTACGCCGCGCACGCGCCCTCGGCCGACACCATGGTCGCACCCAGCGGATGCTGCGGCGTGCACTCGGTCCCGAACGCCGGACAATCATGCGGCTTCTTGATCCCCTGCAGAATCTGCCCGCGATGCAAACCGCCGGCTCCATCGTATCGATCGCGTCGACGCTCGAACAGCTGCTTCCGCGTCGAACTCCCGGAACTCCTCGCGCAGCCGGAAGCCGCTCTGCGGAATCATCCCCACGCCCCGCCACTTGCGGTCGCATCACCTCGAAACACCTTCGCGATCAGTTCCTGCGCCGGGCGATTTGCCGCCCCGCTCGAGCACCCGCGAATACTGGTTCTCCACCTCCGCGCGCCCTGCTTCCAGCTGCCGCACCAGCCATCAGCACGCCTTCCAGAATGTCCAGCGGCTCGAAACCTGTAACCACGATCGGCACATGAAACCGTGCCGCCAGCGGCTCGTACTCGCGTATACCCACCACCGCGCACACATGGCCGGGCCCCAGAAACCCCTGCACGCGATTCTGCCGGCGACTCAGAACGCCTCAATCGCCGGCGGCACCAGCACGTGCGACACCAGCAGCGAAAAATTCTTCAGCCCCATCTGCCGCGCCTGCCACGCCAGCATCGCGTTCGCCGGAGCCGTCGTTTCAAACCCAATCGCGAAAAACACCACCTGCTTGTCCGGATGCGCCGCGCAATCTTCAGGCAATCCAGCGGCGAATACACCACCCGCACATCGCCGCCCTGCGATTTGATACTGAACAGATCGCCATCCGACCCCGGCACCCGCAGCATGTCGCCGAACGAGCAGAAAATCACGTCGGGCCTTTCGCGCAATCGCGTGCGCCTTATCGATCATCTCCAGCGGCGTCACGCACACCGGGCAACCCGGCCGTGCACCAGCTCAATCCCCTTCGGCAGCAGATGATCGATCCCGTTCTTCACGATCGAATGCGTCTGCCCACCGCAGACTTCCATGATCTCCACGGCCTGGTCTGCACCCGGCGAATCCGCTCCACCAGCTTTGCCGCAATGTCCCCATCGCGATATTCGTCGAGGTATTTCATGAGCGGCTTTCCTCGACTTCCGGGATCTCCAGTTCGCCCAGCTGATCCAGCTCCGCCAGCGCTTCATAGGTGCGCCGCGCTTCCTCTTCATCCACGCGGCTGATCGCGAACCCCACATGCACGAGAACATAATCGCCCACCTGCGTCTCGGGCACGTAGTCCAGGCACGCATCGCGCGTCACGCCGCCAAACTGCACGCGCGCCATCTGCATGCCTTCCTGCGCGCGAATCTCAACCACTTTTCCTGGAATCGCCAGACACATGGGTGGATCTCCCCGTCACCCGCATGGGGAGCGGGCCGCCCGGAGAAATCATGATAGTCCCCGGGCCACGGCACAGGCTGGTGATATCCGTCACATCGCGTCGGAGGGCTGATTCCACCCCTTCGCCCGCTCCACCGCGGCCTGCCACCTGCCGTAGCGCCGATCCATCTCCGCACGATTCCGCCTTCGCCTCGAACACCCGCTCCGCCCGCGTCTTCGCAATCTCCTCCACGCTCGTCCAGAACCCCGTCGCCAGGCCCGCCAGATACGCCGCTCCCTGCGCGGTCGATTCCAGAATGCCCGGCCGGTTCACGCGGATCCCCAGCAGATCCGCCTGGAACTGCATCAGCAGATCGTTCGCCGCCGCGCCGCCATCCACGCGCAGCTCCGTACACTTGATCCCCGTATCGGCATCCATCGCCTTCAGCACGTCCGCCACCTGGAACGCGATGCTCTCAATCGCCGCGCGCGCAATGTGCCCGATCCCCGTATCGCGCCCAATCCCGATGATCATTCCCGACGCATACGGATCCCAGTGCGGCGCGCCCAGCCCCGTGAACGCCGGCACAAACACCACTCCGCCCGCATCCGGCACGCCGCCCGCGATGCTCTCCACCACCGGCGCGTACGGAAAGAACCGCATCTTGTCGCGCAGCCACTGCACCACCGCGCCGCCAATAAAGATGCTCCCCTCCAGCGCATATTCGAGCTTCCTTGCTGTACTGCAGGCGAGGGTCGTCACCAGCCGCTGCTGCGAGAGCCGAAACTTCGCGCCGATATTTTCCAGCAGAAAACACCCCGTCCCGTACGTACACTTCGCATCGCCCGGCTTCGTGCACAACTGCCCAAACAGCGCCGACTGCTGATCCCCCGCAATCCCCGCAATCGGCACATCCCACGGACCCAGCGCCGCCGTCACCCGCCCCACTTCTTCGCTACGACCACACCACCTCCGGCATCAGGCTTGCCGGCACACCAAAAATCCGCAGCAGCTCCTCGTCCCAACGATCCTCAACGATGTTGTACAGCAGCGTCCGCGACGCATTCGTCCGATCCGTCACGTGCCGCTTGCCCTCGGTCAGATTCCAGATCAGCCAGCTGTCCACCGTCCCAAACGCCAGCTCGCCACGCTCTGCCCGCGCCCGCACCCCATCGACGTTTTCCAGCATCCACGCAATCTTCGTCGCCGAAAAATACGGATCGAGCAGCAGCCCCGTCTTGTTTCGGATCGTCTCCTCCACGCCCTCCTCGCGCAACCGCGCACACATCGGAGCGGTCCGCCGATCCTGCCACACGATCGCGTTTGAAACCGGCTTCCCCGTTGCCCGATCCCACACGATCGCCGTCTCGCGCTGGTTCGTGATCCCCAGCGCCACCACATCGCGAGGCGTCGCGCCCAGCTTCCCAAGCACGTCCACCGCCGCGCTCAGCTGCGAAGTCAGAATGTCGATAGGATTGTGTTCCACCCAACCAGGCTGCGGAAAAATCTGCGGGAACTCATGCTGCGCCACCCCCGCAATGTTTCCCTGCTGATCGAAAAGAATCGCCCGCGAGCTCGTCGTCCCCTGGTCCAGCGCAAGTACATAAGCCATAGCGAATCACCCGCAACAGAATAGCGAGGTTCGCTTCATCGCGCTGCGCGCCCTAAACTCTAATCCCTAAACTCTAAACTCTGCTCTACCCCAACAAACCCTTCACCACGTCCGCCGCACTCTTCAGCGCCGCATCCAGTTGCCCCGCATCCTTCCCGCCCGCCTCCGCCATGTCCGGACGCCCGCCCCCCGACCCGCCCACCTTCTTCGCAATCTCGCCGACGACCTTCCCCGCCTGTACTTTCCCCGTCAGGTCCTTCGTCACGCCCACAATCAGCGCCACCTTCCCATCCTCCTGCGCGCCGCCAAGCACCACCACCCCCGACCCCAGCTTGTTCCGCAAATTATCGACGAGCGTCCGCATCTGCCGCGATCCAGCCCATCCACGCGCTGCGCCAGCACCTTGAATCCCGCAACCTCCACCGCCTGATCCGTCGCACCCGACACTCGCGACGCCGCCGACTTCATCCGCGCCTCATCCAGCTCCCGCCGCAGTTTTTTCAGTTCCTCTTCCTGCGAAGAAAGCCGCGCACGCAGCGCATCCGCCGGAGACCCATCCGAAGGCCCCAAGCTGCGAAGCAATCTGCGCAACCTGAAAATCCCTGCGAAATTCATTCAGCGCGCCCAGCCCCGTCACCGCCTCCACACGCCGCACGCCCGACGATACCGACCCCTCGCCCAGCAGCTTCACCACGCCGATCTCGCCCGTCGCCCCCGTGTGTGTGCCGCCGCACAACTCCGTAGAAAAATCTCCAATTCGCACCACGCGCACCTTCTCGCCATACTTCTCGCCGAACAGCGCCATCGCGTGATACTCGTTCACCGCCACATCGATCGGCACATCCTCCAGCGTCACCACCTGCGTGTTCCCCAGCGTCTGCCTTATTAATGATGTCCTCGATATCCTGCAGCTCCTCATCGGCGATCCCCGCAAAATGCGAAAAATCGAACCGCAGCCGATTCGGCTTCCACCAGCGATCCCGCCTGCTTCACATGCGTGCCCAGCACCTCCCTCAGCGCCGCGTGCAGCAGATGCGTCGCCGTATGATTCCGCCGCGTCGCATTGCGGAAACTCTCATCGACGACCGTATCCACGCGATCGCCCAGCTTCACCGCCTGCCGCAAAATCGCCCGATGCGCAAACACGCCCTGCACCGGCTTCGTGCACCCGCTCACATCGGCCACGACGGAATTGTGATCGTCGCTCATCAGCCAGCCCGTATCGCCAATCTGCCCGCCCGAATCGGCGTAGAAGCTCGTCCGATCCAGCACAATCTCGACCGCATCGCCGGCATTCGCAGCAGGAACACCCTGGCCGTCCTTCACAATCGCCAGCACCTCGGCCCCATCCACGCGCAGCTGTCGATAGCCCTCGAACGCAGTCTTCGGCAAATCGCGAAACACCGGACTCGCCGACTTCTGCGACCCACCCTTCCACGAAGCCCGCGCCCGAGCCTGCTCCTCCGCCCGCGCCGCCTCAAATCCCTCCAGATCGAAATGAATGCCCGCATCCCGCGCCGCATCCATCATGAAATCCAGCGGCAGACCATAGGTTTCGTAGAGATGGAAGGCCTCATTGCCGGAACCACCGTGTCCTAGCGAATGCGTTCCAGATTTCAATCGAGTTGCTGCGGAATGCGGTCCGATAACTGAGACTGCACTCTCCTTGAGTGTCTGTCCAAAGTATCCGATTCGCTGCCGAGTCAGCAATCGCTTGCCGAGTCTCGAGTATCTGCCCTTGCATTCTGAAGGTCACTTTCTCCACAGTTTCGCATCCAATTCCCAGCACTCGCGCAAACTGCCGCTCTTCGGCCTCACCACCTTCGCCACGCGATCGGCGCTCTCCTTCAGCTCCGGGTAGCATCCTGCATCTCGTCCCGAACCGCATAAGACCATCTGGTACATGAACGGCTTTTCCTGGCCGAGCAGACGACCATGGCGGATGCCGCGGCGCAGAATCTTCCGCAGGACGTAGCCGCGGCCTTCATTCGAAGGCAGAACTCCGTCACCGATCAGGAAGGTGGAGGCGCGGGCGTGATCGGCAATGATCCGAAGGGAGGCTGGACGAGCTTCTCGATCGCTCTTCTCGATTCAGTCGATTGCTGCGCTGGCTCTGATTGACCTCGGATCCTCTCCGAAGCCGTCAGCTCCGCCGCTGCCTAATCAGCGGAGTAAACAGATCCGTTTCGAAATTGCGATCACCCCCTGCAGAACAGCCGCCACCCGCTCCAAACCCATCCCCGTATCAATCGAAGGCTTCGGCAGCGAGCGTACTCCGTCCCCATTAGCATCCGTCTCGCGACGGTCGAACTGCATGAACACCAAATTCCAAATCTCCACATACCGCGCCTCATCCTCCCGAAACGGCCGATCCACCCCCGGAGTCTCCGCCGCCTCCAGACCCATGTCGTAGAAAATCTCCGAGCACGGCCCGCACGGCCCCGTCTCCCCCATCTGCCAGAAGTTGTCCTTCCGCCCGTAAGTAAAAATGCGCGACTGCGGAACCCCCACCTCCATCCACAAACGCTCCGCCTCGTCATCCCGCGGAACCTCCGCGTCCCCCTCGAAAATCGTCACGTACAGCCGATCCTTGTCGAGCCCGTACCACTCCGGCGACGTCACCAGCTCCCACGCGTACGCAATCGCATCCTTCTTGAAGTAGTCGCCGAAGCTGAAGTTCCCCAGCATCTCGAAGAAGGTGTGGTGCCGCCGCGTGAACCCCACATTTTCGAGATCGTTGTGCTTCCCGCCCGCCCGCACGCACTTCTGCGACGTCGTCGCGCGCGAGTAGTCCCGCCGCTCCAGCCCCAAAAACACATCCTTAAATTGATTCATCCCCGCATTCGTGAACAGCAGCGTGGGATCATTCGCCGGCACCAGCGACGACGAGTGCACCCGCCGGTGCCCCTTCGTCTCAAAAAACTTCAGAAACATTTCGCGGATGGCCGACCCCGACCACTGGCCGGCATTCTTGCCTGTCTTGTTTTCCGGCTCAGGCCCGGACTGCGGCTTGCTTGAACTCGAATCCATACACCCCGAGTTTACCGGACAGGGGAAGGAGATTCCCCGGACCCCCGCGCCTGACAGCTACGGAGGCGCCGCAAAATCCGGCACAGGCAATCCCCCGGAATGAGCATGCCGCGAACCAATGCAGCATTTCAGAAATGCCTCAAATTCAGGAGAATTTCGCTTGCAAGCGAAGGAGGGTCTTCCATGACGGTGCCCTGCGGGACGAGTGCGGAGGAACTGCGGGAAGCGTTCTTCCTGAACCTGAATGCCACAACCTGCTGGAAGTTTGCCTTGGGGAACGTGCGTTTTCTGACGATTTCATTTGTCCTGCTGCTCGCCGCGATCGGCCAGATGGCCACAGGCAAGGCCGACCCAAAGGTCCTTACGGTCCTGGCGGTGCTCCTCGCCCTCATGCTCGCGGGCATGTGGTTCAGGCTCACACGTTCGCTCGGGAAAGTCGCAAGAGCCCTCTCGGCAACCGGCGGACAAATGAGTATCGAAGCGCAGGGAATCACCACCACCCTGCCCAACGGAGCCCGCACGTTTGTGCCATGGTCCGCGTTCGCCGGCTGGCGCGAAGGCAAGCTCGTGTTTACCATCGGCGACGCCAAAGCCTATCGCACCATTTCGAAGAGAGCCCTGGGAATTCACTCCGACGAAGTTCGCTCCATGCTGCTCTCCCAGGTGCGCACCGTTTCGCGGTGAGCCGGGCAACTCCCGGCTTCCCGGCGATTCCTACACCCTATTCGCTACTGTCCCTACTCCCTGCACTATCACTCCCCCGCCCCCACCAGCACTTTCGGCCCCGTCGGCCACGGCATTCCACCCGCCGGCTCCTCGGTCACCGCGAACGCCTTCGCCTCCATCCCCGGCGTCACGTGCATCTCCATCGGCTCGGTCCACTCCTCGCCAAACACGTACAGCGGCATCGGCTTGCCTTCCATCGGCACCAGCCATAGCTGATAGCTCTTGCCCTTCGGTGGAGCCGGCAGCCATCCGGTGCACGCCACCATGCCCATCTTCGCGTTGTAGAGCACGCCTCCGTGCCCATTCCCCATCCCCGGCATCGGCATCAGCGCCACGCGTTTGGTGGTCGGCATCTCCAGCAGCTTGTCCGTTGCTGCCGACGCCCGCGCCATTTCCCGCGACTGCGTCTGCACCTGCGCCAGCTGCCCTTCCAGCGCATGAACCCGCTCCAGGTCCCGCGCGTCCCGCATCCAGAACACGCCGGCCAGCGCCGCAAACAGCACCGTCGCCACACCAAACGCCGGCGTCAGCCACCCCAACCCTGAACTCCGAGCCCGTCCCCGGCCAGGCTCCGCATCCCGAACCGCCCGGCCCCTCTCAGGAACCCGCTCCGCCCGCACCCTCCGCAGCAATTCCTCCTTCACCCGAGCCGGCGGACCCCCAACCGCAGGCGCAGCCAGCCCCAGCAGCGCCACCCGCTGCCGAGCCGCCTCCACCTCGCGCGCGCACTCCGCGCACAGGCGCACGTGTGCCTCCAGCGCCTGCTTCTCCTCCCCGTCGAGCGCGCCCAGCGCGTACAGGTCAGAGTCTTCGGGTTGAACGTGTCTGTTCATCGTCAAATAGCTGCTTCAAAGTCTGCATCGCGGCCCTTACCCGCGACTTCACCGTGCCCAGCGGACTCCCCGTCCGCGCTGCAATCTCCGTCTGCGTCATCCCTTCGAAATAAGCCAGCTCCACCGCCTCCCGCTGCTCCGCCGGCAATGCTGCCAAAGCCCCGCGCAGCCTCGTCATCAGCTGCATCCGCGCGGCCTCGTTCTCCAGATCTTCTGAAGACGGCACAGCATCCAGTGAAAATCCATCAATGTCATCCGGCACGAACTCCCGCCGCTGCTTGCCGCGCAGCCGGCTCAGTGCGCGATTGCGCCCGATCACCAGCAGCCATCCGCCCAGCGATCCGCGGCTCGCGTCGAAGCGCGCAGCCCCGCGCCACAGCTGCAGAAACAAATCCTGCAGCACCTCCTCTGCCGCGCCCGTGTCTTTCAGGATGCGCAGCAGCATGGCGTACAGCATTCCGGAATAGCGGTCGTAGAGCGCCGACAGCGCTCCCTCATCTCCGGCCATGATGCGCTCGACGAGCGCCGAGTCCGGCTGAGTCATCGAGCCTCGCTTCGGCTGCTCATGCGTCTATGAATTAGATACGCAAATCGCCGCTCCACCGGATTGGCCGCCACCCGTTTCATCGTGTCAATTCATCCGATTCTATCGGACACGACCAGGGTGCCCATAACCTGCCCTGAGTAAGCATCACCGTGGACAGCCGATCCTAAACTCTAATCCCTAAACTCTTCTCCCCACTCACCCCCGCACCCTTGGCCCGTCTAACCAGACACCCGACCCTCTAACCCGGGGCCGGGCCGTTGAACCACTCCTCCCCCGAAGGGCTCGCATCCTGGCGCGAGCCCTTCTTTTCGTCCCGCCCCCTAACGACGCGCGAGTCCACCGCCAAAGCTGCTACACTCCTCCCCATCGCCACGCTCCCCAGCGGTCACGATCGACCTTCCCACTCCCCGGAAATGAGGAACACTCATGGCTACTGCCACCCCTGCGCAAGTCACCCCGGAACGCATCATGCAAATGGCCTGGGGCTACGTCCCGCCCCTCGTGCTTGAGGCCGCCATCCGCCACCACGTCTTCGACGTCCTCGACAGCGGTCCCAAAGACATCTGGGAGGTCCAGAAAGCCACCGGCGCCTCCGCCCGCGGCCTCACCGCCATCATGGACGCGCTCGTCGGCCTTAACTTCCTCTCCAAAGACGAGCAGAACCGTTTCTCCCTCACCCCGGAAAGCTCCACCTTCCTGGTCACCACCAAACCCTCGTTCTTCGGCGGCATGATCAAGCACTGCAGCGAGCAGCTCATTCCGCGCTGGCTCAACCTCAACGAAGTCGTCGCCACCGGCAAACCCGTCACGCCCGTCAACGAAGAAAAGTCGGGCGGCGAATTTTTCCACGACTTCGTCCTCGACATCTTCCCCATGAGCTACGCTCCCGCCCAGGCTCTGGCCGCGCATATGAACTACGGCCCCTCAGGCGACCCGGTCCGCGTTCTCGATCTCGCTGCCGGCTCCGGTGTCTGGGGCATCGCTCAGGCGCAAAGCTCTCCGCGCATCCGCGTCACCGCCGTCGACTGGCCCGAAGTCATCGACATCACAAAGAAAACCGCGGCGAAATTCGGCCTCGCCGACCGCTTCTCCTTCATCGAGGGCGATCTCCTCGACGCTTCGTTCGGATCCGGCCACAACGTTGCCACCCTCGGCCACATCCTGCACAGCGAAGGCGAAGCCCGCAGCCGCAAGCTCCTCGCGAAAACCTTCGCCGCGCTCTCGAGCGGCGGCACCATCGCGGTTCAGGAATTTCTCGTCAACAAGGAGCGCACCGGCCCCGTCCAGGGCCTGTTCTTCGCCGTCAACATGATCGTCAACACGCAGGAGGGCAATACCTGGTCGTTCGAGGAAATCGGCGCCTGGCTCGAAGAGGCCGGCTTCACCAACCCGCGCCTCCTCGACTCGCCCGGCCCCTCACCCCTCATCCTCGCGACCAAACCGTAAAGAACCGGGTGCCCCATTCTGATCGCCGCTCCTGGCGATCAGGGTGGGCATCGCGCAAAGCGCGATCCGTCTTGCGCCGTACAGACATCGACTTGAGAACCTGAATCACGCTCGACAGCCCGCCGTCCACATCAGGTCCTGCGCAGCAGGACGACGGTGGAACGCACTGGCTGTAAGCCCGGAACCCCTCACCGGCGCACCGCCCTGATTCCTAAACTCCAAACTCTAATCCCTAAACCCTCGCGAATCCCCGCATCCGCCCCCGCCGCGGCGACAACAACACCATCGTGATCCCCACCGCCGGAATCAAAAACACCGTCGACCCCATCACCCACATGAACGCCCCCGCCGCCACCTGATCGTTCAGCGCGCTCAAACCAAACAGCCGAGGCACCGCCGCATAGCTCGGATACAGCAGCCGCCCCGAAAAACACAGAAACGCCGACAGCCCCGTGTTCACCAGATCCGCCAACAGCAAGTAGGGAAGCAGCAGCCAGCGATTCCACCTCTGCCGCCACGGCCACGGCGCAATCACCGGCCACCAGAACATCACGCTCGTGAAAAAGAAGCACGCGTGCTCGAAGTTGTGCCAGTTCTCGCTGGCCAGCGCAAACTCATACGCCCGCGGAATATGCCAGCCCACGTACGCCGCGTTCATCGCCAGCCACGCCACCTTCGGCTGCGTCAGAAACGAGCCCAGGTGCCCGAACACCCCGCTCCGAAACACCGGCCGCAGCCCCCGAATCACGCTCCGCGGCAATCCCCGCAGCATCGGCACCACCGGCGCGCCCAGCACAATCAGCGGCGGCGCAATCGACATCAGCACAAAGTGCTGCGCCATGTGCATGAACAACAGCGTCTCGCTGAAAGTATCCAGCGGCGAAGCCACAGCAACAAAGATCGCCAGCACCCCACCCAAAAAAGCCAACAGTCGCCATCGCGGAAACAATTCCGGCCGAGTCCGCCGAATTTGGATCCATCCCCGAACATAAATCGCCGCCGTCACCGCCAGCGCCGCCGTCACCGCCCACGGCACATCCCACGTCGTAAACAGCGCGTCTGCGTTCATCCGTTTCCGTTCATATCCTGCTCATCGCGGGTGCCCCGCCCTTGTCCGCAGCTTCATCGTGGACAGGGTGGGCTTCGCGAACATCCCCGCAACTCTTTTGGGAAACCACAACTCTGTCATCCTGAGCGAGCCTTCCGAATTCGTTGCGCGCGCTTCTGCGCGCAACAATCAGTTCAGACGCGAGTCGAATGGACCTGCATTTGTTTCTCCCGAAGAACAAACGCTGATTCATCGCCCGATCACGGCTTCGCGCTCACCGGCGGTGGCGCAGGATTCGTATCCGTCAGATGCTGCGAAGCGTCGAAGGCCGGCGGCTCATTCGCCGGATGCAGCGTCTCCAGGAAACTCACCAGCGCCTCAATCTCCGGCGGCGACAAATTCTTCCCGTACGCCGGCATGTTCCCCCCGCCCGTCACCACTTTGTAGCGCATCTGGTCCGGCGTCATCCGCGTCGCCACAGCATCGAGCGCCGGTCCCCGCTCGCCGCCCTGCCCTCCAATCGAGTGGCAATTCCGGCATTGCTTCGCCTGGAAGATCACCGCCCCCTGTCGCACCAGCGGTGTCGCTTCGCGCAAATACTTCACCGGCAGCGTGTCCCCGCTCCACGCGCTCATGTGCGGGCTCCACGGCGTCGACATCGCCAGATGCGTGAACACCGCCCAACTCACCGCCACCATGCTCAGCGCCAGCACAGCAACAGGCCGACGATGCCAGCTCTTCTCCCCCTCCGACGCCACAAACGGCACCGCCAGCAATCCCGCAATCATCAGGATCGGCGCGATCAAAATAAACGGCGTCTCCATCGACGGCGGCAGATACGACAGCACCGCGTAAATCCACAGAAAAGGGAAGTCCGGCTTGGGCACCGTCTGAATGATCGATGGATCCGGCTGCCCACCTGGCCCCGACGGCCCAAAAACAGCCGCGCATACCGCCACCGCCGCCAGCACCGCGCCGGAAAACACCAGGTCCTTCCAGAACGCCCCCGGTACAAACGGAATCCCATCCTCGTGCGACAGCTTGTTGTACTCCGCTGTGTACGTTTCCTTACGCACCAGCCGCCCCGGCATCGGCCACTCGTTCACTCCCAGCTTCAGCACCATCCAGATGTGCACAGCAGCAAGAAAAAGCAGCGTCCCCGGAATCACAAACACATGCAGCGCGAAGAACCGCGACAGCGTCGCCCCCGCAATCACAGGCCCGCCCAGCAGCAGATGCACCAACCCGCCGCCAAGCCACGGCACCCGGCTCATGATGAACACGCCGATGCCCAGCCCCCAGTACGCGTCCTGGTCGAAGCGCAGCACCTGGCCCGTGAATGCCATCCCCAGCGTCATCAGCAACAGGAAAACGCCCACCGTCCACGTCAGCTCGCGCGGAAATTTGTACGCCCCAAACAAAAACACCTGCGCCATGTGGATGAACACCACGGCGACCATAAAATTCGATCCCCACGAGTGAATCGCGCGCAGAAACCACCCCAGCGGGACCTGATGATTCAGAATGTTCAGGCTGTTCCACGCCTCGGCCGCCGACGGCACATACACCAGCGCCAGCAAAATCCCCGTCACCACCTGCAGCATCAGCAGCGTGAACGCCGCGCTCCCAAACACATACCACCAGCTCGCCGTATTGCGCGGCACTTTGTGCAACACGGCGTCCTTGACCGGCCCTTCGATCTGCAGCCGCCGCTCGAACCAGTCGTAAACCTGCTTTCCAACCAGCTCATCCCCGGCACCCGCAGTCCCCATCTCCGCCGGGAACGGCAATGTTCACCAGCTTCGCCGTATTCGACAAACTCGGCATCTGCCCCGCATTAATTTGTAACTGTCCGCTGACTATTTTGTAGTCGTACGTGAACAATCCGCGCTCCGGCGGCCCTGAAGCCCGCGATCCGTCCGCGTAATAAACGCCCCCATGGCATGGACACATGAACAGCTGCGACTGCGGAAACCACCGCACCGGGCATCCCAGATGCGCGCAGTTGATCGCGAACACCGTGAACTGGCTCGATCCCTCGCGCCGCACCCAGCAAGCCACGTTGTCCGTCTCCCCATCCCACGACTCTTAAACGGATTAACGTACGACGCCAGCCGCGTCTCCCCCACGGAAATTTCCCAACATCCCCAGCGAAATCCACGACTTGTAGTCCGAATCCTTCCGCACCGGCGCCAGCAGATACCGCACCACCGGCACCGCCAGCGCCAACCCCACCAGCCCATTCAGCGCCGCGCCGGCCGTCAGCAGCAGCCACCTCCTCGACACGATCGCAGGGTTCTCCTGATCGCTCGCCTGGTGGCTTGCCGTCACAACATCCGGCTCGCTGCTCTGCTTTTCCGGGCTATCGCTTGCTGTCGCTCATCGTTCTCTCCCCGACTGTTGCAGCCGAAACCGTCGCTGAATTCCGCAACGATCCCAAATACGTAACAACGTCCGTTACATCCTGATCGGAAAGTGGTTTCGCCGGCATTGTTAGCATATTCAGCAGAACCAGTTTCCCTCCGGGCACCGGCTTCAACCGCCAGTCCGGCTGCCCAATATCCGTCCGCCCGGCAACAATCAGCGTCCGCAGCACCTGATCGCTCACCAGCGACAAATACGCAGCACTCGTCACCTGTTCCCGCTCTGGCTTCTCGTGACACGAAGCGCACCGCGCCTCATACACCTGCTCCCCACGCTTCGCATCGCCGCCCGCCGGCTGTGCATACGGCGGCGGAGTCGCCCCCGCAAACACGTTCGGCCTTCGCCCATTCCTTCCGCATTCCCGCAATGAGCGCGCCGATCTGCGCATCCGTCAGCATCCCGCCCGCCGACTCCGCAAACGCCGGCATCTGCGTCCCCGGCATCCCGCCGGAAATCCACTTCCGCAACGTCGCGTCGTCTACCAGCGCCTGGTACTCCGGATTGCCCAGCTCCATCGCCGGCCCGCCATGCCCCTTCTCGCCGTGGCACGCCTGGCAATTCGTCGCATACAGCGTCTTAAAATCCATCTGCTGGTCCGGCCTCGGCGCCGTCCCTTCCGCCGCCTTCGCCCCCGGCATCTGCGAGCACCCGGCGAGCGCCAGCACCAGCGGCAGCACCAACACCAGCACGCCTTGCCGCATCAGTGTTTCTCCTCGTTGCGCGGCGGGCCCGCATCCGGGCGCGACTCCATCAGCCCCGGCGCCTCGATTCCCATGCGCGCAAAGAACGGCAACCCGCGCCCCGTCCGGATCTTCCCCTCGCGCGCCACCACCAGTCCGGCCACCACGCCGAACGTCACCTGCGACACCACAAACCATCCCCACTGAATGCGCGCGTCCAGCTGCGGATTAATGATCCCCATCGCCGAGTGCAGCAGCCCCGTCCACAGCAGCGGCGCCACAATGCCGCCCAGAATCACCGGCCGATTCGGCAACATGGGCAGCATCGCGCCGTACAGCAGCCCCACCAGCAAACATGTAACCGTGTGGATTACAATTGCCACCACCAGCCAGCTCGCGTGAAACTGCGCGATCTCCGCCGTCGTAATATGCGCCGACGGACCCACCCCCGCACCCCCCAGCAGATTCACCGGATACCAAATACTGTGCTGCGCAATCAGCCCGTACGCCAGTGCTGGAAAAATCATCGCGATGCCGCCCGCGATCCCGCCCTTCAACCCGCTCAGCACCGGATACGTCTCCACCGGCAGCGCCGCCCGATGCTCCGGCCCAATTTCCAGGCGCTGCACGACCTTCCGTGTCGTCGCAATCGTCACCGCCTGCACCACCACCGGCACATCCTCGTGCGCCTCGTGCGGCAGCACCTGCCGGAACCACCCCACGCACCCGCTCACCATCAGTACCGCGCCGAACACCGTCACCCACAGGCTCGTCACCAGCCCCGCCACAGCCATCACGCATCCGAACGCCAGCACAATCGGCCACGCCGTCGGCGCCGGCAGATGAATCGTCTCCCCATGCGCCGGCCCCGCGCTGTGCAGCGCGTCGTATTGTGTTTTCTCCGCCATCTCTACCTGCCCACGATGTACACCACAACAAAAACCGCAATCCACACTGCATCCACAAAATGCCAGTACAGCGCGAACACCTGAATGCGTTCCGAATGTTCAGCGCGCACCTGTCCCGTCAGAGTGAAAATCAAAATCAGCAGCAGCCCGATCAGCCCCACCACCACGTGCGTCGCATGCAGCCCCACCAGCGAGTAGAACGTCGTCCCAAACAAGTTCGTCCTGATCGTCAGCCCATCTATATAGATAAGCTTGTGCCACTCCACCGCCGTGCCACCGATAAAGATCGCCCCCAGTGCAATCGTCAGCGCCCACCACGCCGCGAACAGCCGCATCTTCCCGCGCTCGATCTGCCGCTCCGCCAGCCAAATCGTTACGCTGCTCGAAAGCAGACACACCGTATTAAAGAACGGAATATCCAGCACCTGCGCCGGATACGGCGGCGTCAGACTCTTTCCGATGTAGTACACGTACGCGACCACGAAAATCGTGAAGATCGCGCTCTCCCCCGTGATCAGCGACAGCATCGCCACGCGTCCGCGCGAGGGCAGTTCCCAACGCTCGATGCCCGAAGAGACAGACCCCGGCGATACAGGCATCGCGCTCATGCCTCGTACTTCCAGTCTGGATCGTCAGGGTGCTTCAGATCCCACAGCGGCCGCCGGCTGTGCACCACCGGATCGGCGGCGAAGTTATACACCGGCGGCGGCGACGGCACCGCCCACTCCAGCGTCCACGCATCCCACGGATCGTTCCCGGCTTTGCGTCCTTTGAGGTACGAATGCACCAGGTTCCACGCGAAGATCAGCACCGCGATCCCCTGGATCATCCCGCCGATCGAAATCCAGAAGTTCAACCCGTTCCATCCGCGATCCGGTTCGTAGGTGTAAATCGAGCGCGGCATCCCCAGGAATCCCACAAAGTGCATGGTGTCGAACGTGACGTGAAACCCGATCAGAAACAGCCAGAAGTGCCATTTCCCCAGGGTGTCGTCCAGCATCCGCCCCGTCACCTTCGGATACCAGTAGTAGATGCCGGCAAAAATGTTGAACACGATCGCGCCCACCAGCACGTAATGGAAATGCGCAATGACGAAATAGGAATTGTGCAGCTGCCAGTTCCACGGCGCTACGCTCAGCATGATCCCCGTCAGCCCCGCGATCAGGAACTGGAACAGAAACGCCAGACAGAACAGCATCGGCGGCGCGAATCGGATCTTCCCGCCCCACAGTGTCGCCAGCCAGTTAAAAATTTTGATCCCGGTCGGAATCCCCACCAGCATCGTCGACAGCACGAAGAATGTGTTGCCCACCGACGTCATCCCGATCGTGAACATGTGGTGCGCCCACACCCCCATGCTCACAAACGCAATGCCCACCGAGGCCGCCACCATCGCCGGATATCCAAAGATCGCCTTGCGCGAAAACACCGGAATAATCTCGTTCGCGATCGCGAACGCCGGCAGCACCAGCACGTACACTTCCGGATGCCCGAAGATCCAGAAGAAGTGTGCCCAGATCACCGCCGACCCGCCCGCCTGGGTGTCGAAGAAGTGGCCGCCCAGGTAGCGATCGATGGTCAGCATAATTTGTGCCGCTGTCAGTGGCGTAATCGTCACCAGCGTCAGCCCGCTCACCACCAGCATCAGCCACACGAACAACGGCATGCGCAGCAGTGACATCCCCCTGCAGCGCAGCGACAGCGTGGTCGCGATAATGTTGATCGCTGTCCCCAGCGTTCCAAATCCCATCACGATCAGCGACAGCGCCCAGTAGTCGACCGCGTGTCCCGGTGAGAATGCCTTCTCCGTCAGCGGCGAGTAGGCCCACCACATCGTGTCCGGCGCCGCACCCATCCCGTACAGCCCAAACCCGCCGATAAAGCTGTAGTACAGCAACAAGCCGCCAAACGCCGTCAGCCAAAAACTAAAAGCGTTCAGCCGCGGAAACGCCATGTCCCGCGCGCCGATCATCAGCGGCACGAGATAATTTCCAAATCCGAAAATGATGGTCATCCCCACCAGGAACACCATCGTCGTTCCGTGCATGGTGAAGAATTCGTTGTACGTTTCCGGCGATAGAAAATGATTGTTCGGCCACGCCAGCTGCACCCGGATCGCCAGCGCCTCCGCACCCGCCACCAGCAAAAAGAAAATTCCGTACACCATATACAGAATCCCGAGCCGCTTGTGATCGACCGTCACCACCCACCCGTGCAGCCACTCCAGCATCTGCGCCGTCGAGCGCCGCCTCGGCGTTACATCCACTCCCGCAATCGGTAAGGTCTGGTCTGCCATTCGCTCGTCCTAACGCAGCGTCTCCAGATACGCCACCAGTTCGTCGATCTGTTCGTTGTTCAACTGCATCGCCGGCATCAGCGCGCCCGGCTTGAAATCATCCGGATTCTGAATCCACGCGCGCAGATTCTCCGCCGTATTCAACGCCGCCCCCGAGGCCAGCGTCGTGCGGCTCGCCACATGCGTCAGGTCCGGCCCAAAAGTCCCTCGCGCCGCCGTGCCCGCAATGGTGTGGCAATTTGTGCAGGCCTCTGTTTCAAATATGTGCCGCCCTGCCGCCACTCTCGGATCCTGCATCCCGGCTGCTTCTGCTGCGCGACCCACGCCTCGAACTGCTCCGGCGTATCAACATAAACGCGCAGCAGCATCTTGGCGTGCTCGATCCCGCAGAACTGCGCGCACTGCCCCACATACACTCCCGTATGCGTTGGCTCGATCCACGTTTCATTGGGATGGTTCGGGATCAGATCCGTCTTCCCCGCCAGCTGCGGCACCCAGAAACTGTGATCCACATCCGCCGACAGCAAATGCAAAAACGTCGGCTGCGGATCGAGCGCCGTGCTCACCGGCACGTGCAACTCATTCGCCGTCACAATGCCCAGCTTCGGATAGCGAAACTCCCACCAGAACTGGTGCCCTACCACCGTCACATCCAGCGCCGCCTGCGGCTTCGGTGCATCCTGAATCGCAAAAATGATTCGCGCCGTGGTCAGAAACAGCACCACTACAATCAGGATCGGAATCACCGTCCACGCCAACTCCACCTGCGTGCTGCCATAGATCTGCGGAGGCTCGCTGTCGTCATCTCCCTTGCGTTCGCGATAGCGAATCAGCACCCACGTCAGCAGCGATCCGACCGTCACAAAGATCCCGCTCAGGATCGCAATCACAAACCAGCCCAGCCCCAGGATGGTATCGGCGGGCGTCGAGGCCGGCGAGAAAATGCTGGGCGAATTCTGCGGGCCTTCCGCCCATACCTGCGGCGCGCAGGCCATCCACAGCCCAACCATCGCCAGGCATATCCGCCGAATCCCTTCCACGCCGTTTTTCCGGACCAGGAATTTCATCTGCTCTCGCGTCAGAAATGCTGTTGATGCTGGTTCAGTTGGTTGGATGTCAGAACCGGGAAGCAGGTGTCAAACGCTCAGCCTGGAGACAGCCGCCCTGTTGCGCGCTCCTGCGGCGGCGTTCGCGCGAGCGTCGGATGAAATCTGCGTCTCGCCGAAAAACAATCTTAACAGCAAAGAGCGGCTCAGCTCCCGCGCTGCGAGCCGAGTCTCACTTTACATCTTTTGCATTACGCGCTCGCAAACAACCGCGCGAAGCGCCGCACCGCATTCGCCAGCGCCGCGATCTTCGTTCCGTTCGCGTACGCGTTGATCACCGCGCTTCGAAACACCGGCGCCGTCAGCGCACGATACCCCACATCGAGATTCCCATAGAACCATCGCGACCCCGACGTCGAAAGCTGCAGATCCCGGCGCAGTTGCGTCGTCAACGAGCCAAACGCCGCCTGCGCCCTCTTCCCGCGCCGCAACTCGCCGTCGATCGCCGCCGCCGCGGCCTGCCCGCTCGCGATCGCTCCGTGAATGCCCTCGCCCGTCAGTGCATCCGCAAACCCGCCCGCGTCTCCCACCAAAAACACGCGCTCTTCCGCTGCCGGAGCCGCCTCCGCACCGAATCCCAGATACTGTCCCGTCACATGCTCGGCGTGCGCCTCTCCAAATCGCTGCCGGATGTACGCCTCCAGCCGCGGCCGGTCCAGCTTCTCGTGACCCGTGTCGTTATAAACCCCGAGCCCCACGTTCAAATGATCGCCCTTGGGAAACACCCACCCATAGCCCTGGCGCACCGAACCAAAATCGAAAACCAAATCCCGGCTGTGCCCGTTCGCCGGAACCACCTTCGCCTCCAGCGCAAACCCGCGCCGAAACCACGCCGGACGTTCCCCATACACCAGCTGCCGAACCCGGCTGTGGACGCCGTCCGCCGCACACCAAAAACCGTCCTCGATACGCCCGCTCCGTCGTCCGCAGCGTCACGCCGTCGCGATCCGCCTCCACTCCCAGGATCGCCCCGATGCGCGCGAACTCCGCCCCCGCCGCAACCGTCTGCTGCCAGCAGTAGTGGTCCAGTTCCTGGCGCACCGTCATCGCGCACACCGCGTTCCGGCTGGCCAGCGTCGCCGCTTCTCCGCTCCGCCGCTCCACCACAATCGCCGATACCGTCTCCCGCACCACCGGCGCAACCGAATACCGCAGCGCGCGCAGCGATTTGCGCGTCAGTCCTCCGGCGCAAGCCTTGGGTCGCGGAAACTCCGCCTTATCCAGCAGCAAGACCGCGCGGCCCGCCGTCGCCAGATCGAACGCAGCCGCGCACCCCGCCGGCCCCGCTCCCACTACGATCGCGTCCCACCGTTCCATGCGAGCACTAGTATGACCGGGAAAAGGCACCTTCAGGAATAACTTCGGTGTAACTCCGGCCGTTGGCGATCCGGCGCCTGCCTCCGCATTCGGCCGGCTTCCATCGGCGTGCCGCTGCCCTCGCCGCCTTCCATTCGGATTCGCTTGCCCTAGTAGTCCCCGCCGCTGTCCTGTCCTGGGTATTCGTCTAAGTCGGCGAACAGGGTGTAGTCGGAGACCCAGCCGATGTCGATCGATCCTGTCGGGCCGTTGCGTTGTTTGGCGATGATGATCTCGGCTTTGTGTTCGAGGTCGGGGTCTTCGCGGTTGTAGTAGCTCTCGCGATGGATGAAGGCGACGACGTCGGCGTCCTGTTCGATCGAGCCCGACTCGCGGAGGTCGGAGAGGATGGGCTTGCGGTCGCCGCCGCGCTGCTCGGAGGCGCGCGAGAGCTGGGAGAGCGCGATGACCGGGATCTCGAGCTCTTTGGCGAGCGCTTTGAGGCCACGCGAGATCGCCGACACTTCCTGCGTGCGGTTCTCGTAGCGGCGGTTCTCGGCGCCGAGCGCGCCGCCGGTCATCAGCTGCAGGTAGTCGACGACGATGAGGTCGAGCGCGCCCGACGCCTGGCGAAGGCGGCGAGCCTTGGCGCGCATTTCGGAGAGCGAGATGCCGGGCGTGTCGTCGATGTAGAGCTGGGCTTCGACGAGGCGCTCGAGGGCGTTGGTGAGCTTCTCGCGGTCCTCGCGGGGAATGAAGCCGGTCTGAATGTTCTTCGCGCCGACGTGGGCTTCCGACGCAAGCATGCGGCGGAGCAGCGACTCCTTCGACATTTCCAGCGAGAAGACGGCGACCACCTTGCCGGCCTTGATGGCGGCGTTCTGCGCGATGTTGATGGCGAGCGCGGTTTTACCCATGGAGGGGCGGGCGGCGATGATGATGAGCTCGGAGTTTTGCAGGCCGGCCGTCATGTCGTCGAACTTGGTGAGGAAGGTGCGCAGGCCGGTGACGTTGTGCTGGCCCTGCTGGTAGAGGTTGTCGATGGTCTTGAAGGAGCCGGCGACGATCTCGTGAACGCTGGTGAAGCCGCGGGTGATGCCCTTCTCGGTGACTTCAAGGAGCGAAGTCTCGGCGGCGTTGAGGACCTCGAGGGCTTCCTCGCTCTGGTCGGCGGCGCGCGTGATGGCGGTGGTGCAGATGGTGATGAGCTGGCGGAGGAGCGACTTGTCCTTGACGATGCGGACGTACTCCTCGATGGTGATGCGGCGGGGGAGACCTTCGGTGAGAGAGGCGAGCCAGGCAACGCCGCCGACCGACTCGATTTCTTTGCGGCGGGAGAGCTCCTCGGCGAGAGTGACGATGTCGACGACGTGATTGCGGTCGATCAGCTCGCCCATGCGGGCGAAGACGCGCTGATGGGCGGTGAGCGCGAAGTCCTCGGGGCGAAGGAGGGTGGCGGCTTCCGAGTAAGCGTGGTTGTCGAGCAGGATGGCGCCGAGGATGGTGCGCTCGGCGTCGAGAGAGGCGGGGAGGCCGCGCTCGAATTCGATGTCGGGGGTGGTGGCCATGCTGGATCGAGTTTAGGACGGAATGGGGGTGGCGAGCGGTCTGTGAATCCAGAGGAGAACGTGGTTCCTCTTGTGAAAAACAGGTTCACATCGCTCGGACGCCGATGGCTTTGGGGGCGGGCGAACGTCTATCATGGAGGGAGTCCCCCGGAAGCGGATGTTAACTATGTATGTTCGGCATTTTTTGACAGCAGTTCTTGTGTGTGCGGCGTGCGGTGCGCCGGGCGTGGTGCGAGCGCAGCAGGCGGAGTCGGTTGCGCCGGGCGAGAGCAAGGAGCCTCCCGCGGTGAAGGAGTTCCAGGCGCTGGAAGATCAGTGGAGCAATGCGGTCGTGAAGAACGACCAGTACACGATGGAGTTTCTGCTGTCGCCGGCGTACGTGGACATTTCGTCGACGGGCGATGTGTTGACGCGCAACCAGCTGATCGCGGGCCTGTACGACAAGGGCGCGGAGCCGGTGAGCATGCAGCAGCGAGTGGTGAGCGTGCGGCAGTTCGGCGAGACGGCGATTGTGAGCGGGACGTACATCGTGAAGGTTCGGGCGAACGGGGCCCTGAAGGAGGAGCGCGGCATCTTCACGCATGTGTACAACCACACGCAGATGCACTGGGCGTGCGTGAACGCGCAGCGAACGGCGGTGGTGGAGCTGGCGGCGACGAAGCAGAAGGGTTCCGCGCAGAAGAAGAGCGACGCGGAGGAGCCGTTCCACATTCCGTTCTTCCACAAGGGAGAGCCGCCATCGCAGTCGGCGAGCGCGCCGGCGAATATTCCTCCCAATTAAGCTCGGAGCCGGGGGCTGGGAGCCGGGAAAAGCAGCCGTTAGCTGCTAGCCTTTTAGCCAAGCGCCGACCAGGCTGGAGACGATGACGAGCACACGACCCACGTGGGCTGAGATTTCCCGCAGCAAGTTGATTCACAACCACGGTGTTCTGCGCCGGCTGGCCGGGGCGGAGACGGAATTGCTGTGCGTGGTGAAGGCGAACGCGTACGGGCATGGCCTGGTGGAGTGCGCGCGCGCGCTGGCCGGCAACGGGGCGCGGTGGTTTGGCGTCACGTGCGTGGAAGAGGGCGTGGCGCTGCGGAAGGAATTGCCGGAGGCGGGAATCCTGGTGATGAGCGGGGTCTGGGCGGGCGAAGCGGCCGCGGTGCTGGAGCATCGATCTGACGCCGGTGGTGTGGGAGGCGAGGCACCTCACGTTGCTGGAGGGGGCGGCGAAGCGGCTGCGCGCGGCGCCGGGGGATTGTCCGGTGCATCTGGAAATCGATACGGGGATGTCGCGGCAGGGGGTGCGGCCTGAAGGGCTCGACGCGCTGCTGGGGCGGTTTGAAAAGGAGTCCCCACTGCGATTGCAGGCGGCGATGACGCATTTTCATTCGCCGGGGAACGCGGAGCTGACCGCAGGACAGGTGCGGGAATTTGTAACCGCGGTGGATACGATTGCGGAGCGAGGTTTGCGGCTGCAGATTCTGAGCGCGGGAAGTTCGGCGGCGGCGCTGGAGCCGGACGCGGAGCTGGCGCGGATTGCGGATCGGATGGGCGCGCAGCTGATGGTGCGGGCGGGGATCAGCCTTTATGGTTATGCGCCCGATGCGGAGCATCCGAGTGAAAGAGCCGCACAACTGGAGCCGGTGCTGCAGTGGAAGACGCGGGTTGTGTCGCTGCGGGAGATCCCGGAGGGCGCGACGATAGGCTACGACGCGACGTTCACGACGCAGCGAGCGACGCGCGTGGCGTTGTTGCCGGTGGGGTATGCGGATGGGTTGAATCGGCTCTTGTCCAGCAAGGGAGAAGTGGTGGTGCGCGGGAAGAAGGCGCCGATGGTGGGGCGGATCTCGATGGATCACACGACGGTGGATGTGACGGAGGTGGAGGGCGTGGAGGTGGGCGACGAGGTGGCGCTGATTGGGGAACAGGGAGAAGTGAGCGTGACCGCGGCGGATGTGGCGAAGCTGACGGGGACGATTCCCTACGAAGTGCTGTGCGGGATTGCGGCGCGCGTACCGCGGACGGCGGTGGATTGAGGATGCTGAAGGAGCTGTACGGGCGGTGGATGGTGCGGTGGGAGACGGCGCTGACGACGCGGGATGAGAATCGCGTGGTGCGGCCGCTGGAGTGGGGCTTCGATTGGTTGGCGGATTTTGTGGATGCGGCCGGATTGCGCGCTCGGGTGGAGCGGGCGGCCGGAGAGGATGCCGCGTCCGAGGCGGCGATGATCGCGGTGAACGAAGCGATCGTGCGCGACAGCGATGCGTTTTTTGGATATGCCCGGCCGAAGGATTTTCGCCTGGAGGAGCGGGCGCCGCAGTTGTTCCCGACGAACGTGCGGCCGGAAACGCTGCGGAAAGATGCGGCGCTGAAGCGGCAGATGGAAGAAGGGAAGCTGAAGAAGGCGCAGTTCCTGCGTTTCACTTCGCCCATCAGGACGCCGTATCCGGAGAACGATCAGGTGAATGCGAGATGGTATCCCGCAGAACCCAGGGCGCAGGGCTCAGGGCGCAGGGCGCAGCCGAAGCGGGCGATGATTGTGATGCCGCAGTGGAATGCGGATGCGTTCAGTCACAACGTGCTGTGCTCGCTGTTCAACCGGTTTGGAATTTCAGCGCTGCGGCTGAGCAAGCCGTTTCACGATGTCCGGCGGCCGGCGGAGATCGAGCGGTCGGATTATGCGGTGAGCTCGAACATTGGGCGGACGATTGCGGCGTGCCGGCAGGCGGTGGTGGATGTGCGATGCTGCCTGGACTGGCTGGAGGAGCAGGGGTACGAGGAGTTCGGGATCCTGGGCACGAGCCTGGGGTCGTGCTATGCGTTCATCGCGAGCGCGCACGATGCGCGGATTCGAATCAATGCGTTCAATCATGCATCGATGGCGTTCGGGGATGTGGTGTGGACGGGGCAGAGCACGCGCCATATCCGCCAGGGATTTGAGGACGCGGGGCTGACGCAGGACCAGTCGCATCGGCTGTGGAGCGCGGTGAGCCCAGTGTCGTATATGGAGCGGTTTGCGGCGTTCAAAAAGAAGGTGCTGGTGGTGTACGCGCGCTACGATCTGACGTTTCTGCCGCAGTATTCCGCGCAGGTGATCGAGAACTTCGCCAGGCGCGGCGTGGACTTTGTGGCGAAGGTGCTGCCGTGCGGGCACTACACGACAGGGGAGACTCCGTACAAGTTTATCGATGGATGGTGGCTGGGGTCGTTTGTGTACACGGCGTTCCGGGATCTGGATCGGGTGCTGCCCGACTTCCCCAAAAACAGGGAGGCCGGGCAGCCAGCAGGGGACACCCGGAATCGTGCCGACGAAAAGAACGCGGAGATGGTGGAGCGGTAGGTCGAATCGGCTCGGTTCGCAAGGAGAAAAGGTCATGAGCCAGGCAATCGATATTCTGAACAAGGCGATGCAGCGAGCGGCAGCGATCCGGCCAAAGGTGGGAGGGTTTCCTTATCTTGCGGAGAGTCTGCGCCAGGCGGGGGTAACTCGCAACCAATGGTCTCTGCCGGCGTGCCAAAGCCTGTTTCTGACCAAAGCGGGGCCGGTGGTGATGCAGGGTACGCCTCTGGTATCCGGCGCCGTGGACGTACCGGCGTTCGACCGCGAGGCGCTGATCAGGGCTCTGCGCATCGATCAGGCGGGCGAGAGCACGTTTCCGGAATTCCTTGCGGCCAGCTGGCGGGCGGGAGTGGTGGGCTACGACGTGGACTTCGCTGCGCGCACGGTCCTCTACCGGGGCTGCAACAGCGAGGAGTATCTGGAAGCCTATGCCGCGGTCGAAATCAGCGAGCCGCTGTCTTAGGAAGGCTGCTGCGGCGCGGTCGAGCGGGGAGGGTTCTCCGATTCCAGATCGCGATTGGGGTAATTCACGCTGCATCACTCCTCAGCGGGCGTGGAAGCACTTCACCTGGCGAAGAGTGGCATGGGCCGTCACTGAAAAAGCGGCTATGTCGAGACGCCGCAATCGGGATCAATCTGGATACACACTCACTTTTGCGCACGGGATGTCGTGTGCCCACCGAGGAAGCCCAATGCGATCTCTGTCTCCACTTCGTCTGTTCCCCGCCGTGCTGGCGGTGTGTTTCGTTGCGCTGAGCGTTCATGCGCAAACCTCGTCGCCGCCCCTGCTTCCGCCGCTGCACGACGACGCGCACGACTTCGATCCGCTCCTCGGCAACTTCAAGTTCCAGCTGCACTTCATGCTCCATCCGCTCACCCCTTCCCCCGGCTGGACGGACATGACAGGCACCGGCGCGTGCTACAAGATTTGGAACGGGCGGGCGCAGATGGACACGGTCGAACTGGACAGTGCGAGCGGCGGCCACATGGAAGGGCTGACCCTCCGGCTCTACGAAGCCTCCACGCGCCAGTGGCGTCTTTACTGGGCCAACAGCCGGATCGGGCGCCTCGATCCGCCGCAGATCGGCGCATTCACGGGCGGCCACGGCGACTTCTACACCACCGATACCATCAATGGAAAGACCACGCTCATTCGTTTCGACTGGTCGCAAATGACGTCGGCTGCGCCCCACTTCGAACAGGCCTTCTCGCCCGACGGCGGCAGCACCTGGGAGACGAACTGGATCACCAACCAGACGCGAACCGGCGATGCCGAGTGGGGACAACCCGAACCGGGCCGAGTCAGCACGCAGCCTCCGGGCACGGCGGCCGCACCGGCCTCGAGCGCGCGCGATGGGCAGCGCGATTTCGACTTCGACTTCGGCACGTGGAAGATCCACATGCGCCGCCTCGTCCATCCGCTCACCGGTTCGCACGAGTGGACCGAGATGGACGGCACCGCGGTGACGAACAAAATCTGGGACGGGCGCGCCAACCTCGCCACCCTCGAGGCCGACGGCCACTCCGGCCACCTGGAGCTGCTGGCTCTTCGCCTTTACGATCCGCGGGCGCACCAGTGGAACATCAGCTTCACCACCAGCGACACCGCCATCCTCAGCGTGCCTGCCGTGGGCGGATTCCGTGATGGGCGCGGCGAGTTTTACGACAGCGAGCTCTACCAGGGCCGCAGCATTTTGGTCCGCTTCTCGATCTGGCCGGTCTCGCCGAACGAAGTGCGCGCTGAGCAGGCCTTCTCCGCCGACGGCGGCACGACCTGGGAGACAAACTGGATCAACACGTTCACCCGCGAGTAAGCGCGGACTCCACTTCCTGATCGGCTGCTCGCCTGCGGGCCGAATCGCATATGATAGCGGCAGCAAACGCCGGCAATTTCGAACATATCCATGCATCGGCCTTCTGGAGGGCGTATGAGACTCTCTGTAGCCGGCGGTTTGGTTTGCGGTTTGCTGTTGAGTGCAGGCTCCTGGGCACAGGTTCCGGGACCGAACCTGGCCATCACGAACTTCTCGGTATGGTCGACATTGCCTGGCCCGGAGGGGCAGCGGCGGATGGCGATCAGCTTCCGCGTCATGAACACGGGCACAGCGGCCGCAGGCACGTCCACCACTCGGATCACGGTGGCGGGGAACGCCACAACGTATAAGACGCCGGCGCTGGCGCCGCAGGCAGCAGTGTTTTTCAGCCAGACGCTTCTCGCGTCGTCGCCCGTCGCTATCAAAATTGAGACCAACGTGGCCCAGCAGCTGGTGAACGCGCCGCTGGCCCGAACGGCTCCGGGAGCGGGCGGAGTGGTGGTAGGGACGCAACGCAACGGGCCCAGCAACACGATGAACTACACGGCGAATCCGGCGGGCGATTACGGACGCTGGGAGGCAATCGGACCGTCGAGGATTGCAACGAACCCGGGAGAATCGGGACGGGTCACGACCATCGCGGTGAGCTCGGTGGATCCGAATACGATTTACGCCGGGGGACGCGACGAAGGATTGTGGAAGTCGCAAGGCGCAACGTTCACGTGGTTTCCCATCGCGGATGCGCTGCCGACGCAGGAGATCGATGCGGTGGCGCTCGATCCGGGCAATCCCAACCGAGTGATGGTGGTAACGCCGGCCGGAGTGTTCCAGTCGCTGAATGGCGGGTCGATGTGGCAACAGCGGACGAGCCGGAGCCTGGGCGCGATTGGCAGCGACGGAGGCAAGCTGCTGATCGCGAGAGCGCAACAGCTGACGAACAGGCCCGTGGCTGCAGCCACAAGCGATGCTCTCGTGCCGATTATTCCGATTGGGCAGAGCCAGCCTGTCTACGTTTCGACAAAGACCGGCGTGCAGCTCTCGATGGATGGCGGCGCCACCTGGAATCCGGTGGTTGCGAACAATTCCCCGATCGTGAGCCTGCAATTCGGCAGCACCGATGCGTCCCAGTTGTTCGCCTCGTCGGCCACGCCACCGGCGGCGTATGAAGCGATCGACGGCGGACTGAATGCGGCGTCGTGGCACCAGCTGCAGGGCTGCCCGGGGGCCCCGCTGCCGGGCTTTCCCACGGCAGCGAACGTGTGGATCACCGAGTCGCAGGGGACGCAGTGGATCAGCTTTCGCGGCAAGAGCACCGATTCGCCGAACCTGGGTCTGTGGCGCAGCACCCGGCAGACCTGCACGGTGAACGGTTTCGTGGAGCACGGATGGGAGCAGATCAGCCTCGCCTCGCCCTGCAGCGACTACACGAATCACTGGAGCTATCTGTTCGCTCACCCGAGCGATCCGAGCCTGGTGTTTAAGGGCGGAATCAAACTGTGCCGCTCGTCGGCCTCCGGCGACAGCCTGGCGAAGGTGTCGGGGATTCACGACGACCAGCATGCGGTGGTGGTTGCGCCGTCGTCGCCGTCGCTGATGTACTTCGGCAGCGATGGCGGGATCTATCGCTCCCTGGACAAGGGCGCCACGCTGAGTTTCATCGGCGACGGCATGTACAACACCGAGGTGCTGAAGATCGATGTCAATGGAGCGGGGCCGCCGCGGGTGATCGTGGGCGGATCGCAGGACAACGATTCGTTTGCGTGGGACGGAAGCTCGCCGGTCTGGACAGACATTGGCGCGGCCCTGTCCAGCGGCGATGTGCCGCTGATCGCATTCGACCGCAAAGACTACAAAGGCGTGTACCTGATGGGACAAAGCACGCAGCAAATCCAGGACCGCCCGGGCAGCGGCAGCTCGCAGATCACGCAGCGCGGCAGCCTGCAGGACTGCAACGCCTACTCCGAGTTTCCCGGGCAGGTGTTCGAGAGCATGGAATCGACGGGCGATACTCCGCCGCTGCTGGTGACCTGTACGGGAATCTGGAGCGGTCCGCCATGGAACCAGATCAAGACAACGAACGCGAACGACACCTTTGTGCGCGTGCGGCTGGCGCCGGACAATCCTGAAATTGCAGTGGCGGCGACCGCGGGGGGACACGTGTACTGGGGGGCAGCACTGCAGCCCTCGCAGCTCTACGACGTCTTTACGGCAACGAATGGCGGCGGCCCCTCGGCCATCGCGTTTGTGAACGAAGGGACGTTTTACGTGGCCAATAGCGCGGGTACCAGTGGCACCATCACGCGGTTCACGTGCCTTTTGGGCTGTACCACGGAGACGATCTGGCCGCAGCCGCAAAGTCCGGCGGGCATGGTGACGGCGGTGGGCATCGATCCGCTGGGAACAGATACGGTACTGGCTGCGATCAGCGGCAACGGCATTTTTCGGGGAACGCGCGTCAGCCAGGGAAACTGGTCGTGGGTGCCGTACAGCAACGGTATCCCCGTTGGGGCGAACATCAGCGACATCGAAGCGCGCAGCGACGGATCGATTGCCGCAGCCGCCTATGGACGGAGCGTCTTTCTGCTCACGTCGCGCTCGACGACACCCCTGCTGACGGCGATCGGGCACGTGGTCGGGTTCGAACAGGAAGGCAACGACAGCCGGGCGGGCAAGCCCATCCCGAAGATTACGACTGCGCGGCTGGACAGCAAGCCGGGATTCGTTTTCACGTCAACGACCTCAGCCGGGACGGGAGTTCTGGGGGCGGCATTCAAGAATCATCGCAAGGTGCAAATCACATACACGGCGAACGGAACGAACGGGGGCAAGATCGTCGGCGCGAGCTACGTGGGGCCGTAACGAGGTGGGCCCGGTTTTGGGGTCGGCCCTGAAGTTGGGAGCGGAAGCGACGCGGGTCAGGCTTCGAGGTGGACGGTGGCCATGGCGAGGGAGGCGGTGTGCGTGATTGAAAGTGAGACACGGGTGACACCGAGTTGTCCGGCGATGGCACGGGCGCGGCCGGTGAGGACCAAAGTGGGGCGGCTGCCGGGATCGCGGCGGACCTCGAGTTCCTTCCAGGAAACTCCATGCTGAATGCCGGTGCCGAGGGCTTTGGCTCCGGCTTCTTTGGCGGCGAAACGGGCGGCAAAACTCTCTACAGCACTGGCTCTGGCGCTGCAATAGGCTATTTCGCCGCTGGTGAAGATGCGTTGGAGAAAGCGGTGGCCGTAGCGCTCGATGGAGCGCGCGATGCGAGGAACCTCGACCAGGTCGATGCCGGTGCCGACCAGCATGAGGCAACGGTAGCACAGGAGTAAATCTTTAGGTCCGAGGGCGGAGAAAATCGCGGTAATGCGATGGTGCAGATTTCCGATGGAGGGAGTGTGCAAACAATCGCGGAAGAGCGCTGGGGACAAAAGGGCTGGGAAGTGAACCTGGCTGCGCTGTGCTCGGAGGACGCCGCCCGGACGGTGCGGTTTCTGACCGGTGCGGTGATGGCGTGCGGTGGCTGCGTGCTGTCGCGGCGCTTCGACGCGGAGCAGAGCGCGGCGATCGAGTTTGAGTTCATCCGTGCGACGTGCGTGGAGATGTACAGCGTGCTGATTGCATCGGGGCTGGAGCTGACGGCGCAATCGCACATGATCATGTCGACGCTGTGCCAGTGCACGCGCGAGACGATCGAGATGACGGCCGGCGATCCGGTGCGGGTGGATCTGGTGATCCGCAGGCGGGATGTGCTGCAGGAGTACGATCCGAACGGGTCGGCGCCGCCGCGGATGGCGTAGCTGTCTATCGACCTACAGGAACGGGCAGCGTTGCGAGATAAATCCGGCCTCAGGGAACGCAGCCCAGGGATGTAGCGGCTGTCTGGCCGGATTTTGGTTGCAACCCTTCGGGACGGGCATTTTCCCCGCCTTTTGATGGAGTGGGCGAAACGGTGGCCTTTGCGGGGGGCATGGCTGTTGGCCGTGGGCAGTGTGCTCCAGGCAAGGGCCTGAAGGGTTTGGGAGAGCACGTAGACGATGGAGTCTTCGTCCTCGATGAGAGGGACCTCGATGGGGCGCTCGAGCGCAGGGCTTGAGGTAGCGGCGGTGACGGCGGCAGTAGTCGTGGCCGCGGAGGGTCCAGTCGTGGCACGGCTGACATCTCTCAGCTGATCGCTTCCTCGCTGACTGACTGCCGACGGCTGACCGCTTTGTCGCCACCCCCGCCCCGCTTGGCCTGGATCTCGATGTACACGTTCACCAGGCTCAGCGCCGCCGGCGTCACTCCGGGAATGCGGCTCGCCTGGCCCAGTGTTGCCGGACGCACGCGCATCAGCTTCTCCTGCATCTCGCGCGAGAGCCCGCTCACCTGTGTGTAGTCGAACCAGTCCGGAATCCTGCGCTCCTCGGCCTTCTTCAGCTTCTCGATCGCCTTCTTCTGCTGATCGAGATAGCCCGCGTACTTGATCTCGGTCTCGACCGTCTTTAGCTCGTTGCGCGTTGCTGTAGCCAGATGCGCATCCTCTCTCGACTCCAGCCACGGCGCGAACACCGGCTCGACAAGTTGCTCCCGCAACGTTGGCCAGATCGTTTCAATCGTCACTTCTGGACGCCGCAAGACTTGTGCCCACATCTGCCCAGCAGGCCACTCGCCGCCCGTCGCTTTTCCCGTCGAAAGTATCTTCTCCAGCGCCACTGCGCGCGCCTGTTTCGCTTCGTACTCGGCCCAGGCCGCGTCCCCGATCAGGCCCAGCCGCCGTCCATACGGCGTCAGCCGCCGGTCCGCGTTATCGATGCGCAGGTGCAGGCGGAACTCAGCCCGCGAGGTGAACATCCGATACGGTTCGTTGGTGCCCTTCGAGATCAGGTCGTCGATCAGGATGCCGGTGTACGCCTCGGTGCGATCGAGTGTGAACGCCGCCTCGCCCTTCACGTTGAGCGCCGCGTTGATGCCAGCCATGATCCCCTGGCACGCCGCCTCTTCATATCCCGACGTTCCGTTGATCTGCCCGGCGAGATACAGCCCGGCAAACGCCTTCACGCGCAGCGCGCGATCCAGCTCGGTCGGATCGATCGCGTCGTACTCGATCGCGTAGCCCGGCCGCAGCATCTCCGCATTCTCGAGGCCGGGGATGGAGCGCACGATCTGCCACTGCACCTCCATCGGCAGCGAGGTCGACATGCCGTTCACGTACACTTCGTGCGTGTTCAGCCCCTCCGGCTCGAGGAAGAACTGGTGCTGCTCCTTGTCGGGGAACTTCACCACCTTGTCTTCGATCGACGGACAGTAGCGCGGACCGATGCCGGTGATCTGCCCCGAGTACATCGGCGACCGGTGGACGTTCTCGCGAATAATTTGTAACGTCTGCGGTGTCGTATACGCGATGTGGCACGAAACTTGACGCTGCGGCAGCGTGCGCGTGCGGAAGCTGAACGGCGTGGGATCCGCATCGCCCGGCTGCTCGGCGAACTTCGACCAGTCGATCGTCCGCCCATCGAGCCGCGGCGGCGTGCCGGTCTTCAGCCGGCATCCGCGCAGGCCGAGCTTCTTCAGCGCCTCGCCCAGCAGCACCGACGGCGGCTCGCCGCTTCGCCCCGCGGGATAGTTCTCCTCGCCGCAATGGATCAGCCCATTCAAAAATGTGCCGGTGGTGATTACAATTGCGCCGGCATGGATGACGCGGCCGTCGCGGAGCTTGACGCCGATCACGCGCGGCATCGCGTCCTCCGAGATCTGTGCCCTGTGATCTGTGCCCTGTGATCTCGTGCTGTCCAGCACGACATCGACCACTTCCGCCTGCTTGATGAAGAGGCCCGCCTGCGACTCCAGCACCTCCCGCATCTTCACGCGGTACTGCTGCTTGTCGCACTGCGCGCGCGGCGACCACACCGCCGGGCCTCGCGACGTATTCAGCAGTCGGAACTGGATGCCCACCGCGTCGGCAACCTCGCCCATGATGCCGCCCAGCGCGTCGACCTCGCGCACCAGGTGGCCCTTGGCGATGCCGCCGATGGCGGGGTTGCAGCTCATCTGCGCGATCAGGTCCAGGTTGAGCGTGAACAGCGCGGTGCGCAGCCCCATGCGCGCCGCAGCCATGGCCGCCTCGCAGCCGGCATGACCCGCGCCGACAACGACAACGTCATATTGTTCTGTGAAGACCATTGGGGACGGGACTGCATCTCTATCTTACCGGCACTGGGTTGGCTGAAAGCGAGCGGCCGGGAATGGCGGGCGCGCAGAAAGGAAGAGGCTCCCTTGCGGGAGCCTCCATGCACTACGCTTTCGGCTGCTTCAGAAGACGAAATGCAGATCCATCGTGACTGCGCGCGATCCTCCAATTGTGCCGGTGACTGATCCAAAATCGGCGCCGTTGTTCGGGCAGCCACCGCTCACCGTGGCCTTCGAACACGAGAGCGTCCCCGGCGGCAGGATGGTGGGAATGGTCGTCGAGCGCCCCGACCCGTTGTGATACGGCAACTGATCCAGATTCGTCAGAGCCGACCGCTGATCCGCCGGATCGCTGCTGGTGGCAATCTGCCCATAGTTCACGTAATCTTCCGCGCAGTTGCCGCCGGCTGCGTATCCCGACGTGGAGCAGGCATCCGCCTGGCGAATCTGGGTCTGGTTCTGGGGTACATCGAAGCTTGGCGTATTGGTCACGTTGAACACGCTGAAGCGGTATTGCAGCGTCAGCTTCTCGGCGGGGTGAAAATCCTTCCGTACCGAGAGATCGGCTCGCTTCTGGAATGCCTGGCGGAACAGGTTGCGCTGTCCGGGCGCAAAATCCGTCTCGTAAATATCCGAGGGATCGCTGCCCGTCGACACGGGAATGCCGTCGGTGCCCGGCTGCAGATATTTGATAGCGATCTGACTGGGATCGATCGCCGGAATGTAACTGCCACTGTTACGAAAGGCTCCCGAATGGCCGGTCAGCGCGCTCTTGGGATGAGCGCCGTTCTTGATGGGAAGCACCGGGTTCATCAGGGTTGGATAATCGCCGAAGAAAATGCTGCCCACCGCACCGTAGAACTCGTAGAGCGAGAAAGGCTCGCCACTCTGCGCCACCACCAGGCCGGCCAGATGCCAGTCGTTGGTGAAATACGAAAGCACGGTGTTCGGCTTTGCCGCATTCGGCGCGGCCACGTCGAAATTCCCCGTCACCACGTGGGTGCGATCGAAATCCGCCGGCGCATACGAGTCGCGCAGCCGGTTCGGATTGTCGCCGGTGAAGAACAGCCCGATGTCGCTCTGCTCGTCGAGGGTGTGGCTGAAGGTGTAGCTGACCCCGCCCACAATGTGGTGCGAGAGCCGCTTTTCCAGGTGCGCCTCCAGCCCGTCATAGGCCGAGGTCCCCACCGTCCTGAAGAGCGCCGCATTGGGACTGTAGCCCACATACGGAGCGCGGAAATCGGCATTGCCGCCGTCCTCGGTGTTCCACGGCTCGCCCGCGATCGGATCGTAATCGTAACCGTCCGACTCGCTGTTCTGGTTCAGAACCTCGAAGCCGTAGCTGGCTGTTTCGCCGTGTACCGGGTTCTGCGCCGTGGCCAGCAGAGGCTCGTTGAACGGAATCGGAATCACGCCGTGCCGCCCGCGATTGCCGGTGTAACCCAGCGTCACCGCCAGATCCGGTCGCGGCTGCCACTCAACGTTCAGCGTGAAGTTCATGGAGTAGGGCAGCACGTTCTTCTTGTCGTAAGCGCCGAAGTTCAGCGTGTAGGGGCAGTCGGTGTAGCCTTCCTGGTTGTCGATGCCGCCGCAGTTGGGGCCATCGTATTTGCTCTGACCGGTCATGCCGTTCAGGGTCGCCTGCAGCGCCGTTCTGATGGTCGATGGATCCGAGCTCGGCTGAACCCAGCTCAGCGAACCCGCGCTCTTTTCCAGCGGACTGGAAAGCGCCGATCCATTACCGACCACATAGCTGGCCAGGGGAGCCGACTCGGTTACGCCGAAGGGCCCGCCGTTGCCGCTGCCCGCCGGCTGCGACAGATAGCTGAAGTATTCGCCGCGGTCGTAATACAGCCCGAAGCCGCCGCGCCACACCAGATTTCCATGGCCCCACTTCGGCGACCACGCGAATCCTACCCGCGGCGAGATGCCCCACTGCCGGCCCGTAGAGCGTCGAATCGCTCACGCCAGGCGTCGGGATTGTATTTGTTGTTGCCCGCCACCACGAATCCGGGGTTGTTCACCGTAAACCCGCTGGTGGTTGTGCCCGACACGCTGTAGGTGCTCGGGTCGAAGTTAAACATGTTGCCGTACTTTTCCGTCAGGCCGCCGTGGTAGTCGTAGCGCACGCCCGCGGTGATGCTGAGATTCGGCAGCGCCTGCCATTTGTCCTGCGCGAACCCCGAGATTTCGTTGGTGCGGTAGTAGCGGTCCGCGTCGTTGCGCCCGCTCTTCGGATCGATGGTCTCCAGTACATTCGCACTCTTCACCGAGCCGGCGAGAAACTTCTGGAAGCTTGCGCTGGTGATCTGTGCAATCCCGTCGCGGTTGTTATCGATATTCAGTTGCGTGTAGCTGTAGCCACCGCCGGCCAGAATCGTGTGTTTGCCCAGCGTAAACACGATGCTCGACGATGGATTGAGCCGGTTCTGGTAATAACCGATGTTGGCGAATGAACTGAACGGGCCCACCTTGAGCCCGGGAGAGGTGGCAGTGTTCGCCGCCATCTCCTTGATCAGCAGTCCGGGCAGCCCGGGCGCCGCGTTGGGGGCATCGGCGGGGGATGCTGCGCCCACGCCAAAATTTCCACCCGGAACCGTCTGGTTGTAGGAGCTGTAGGAGAACATGCGCGAGTAGCCCAGGGTCTGCACCCAGCTGATCTTCGATCCCAGCAGAACCGTGTTGCTGACCGCGCCCACCTGCGACCCATTGCTCTGCGACTGCGGAAATCCGCCGGTCTGCGACATCCCGTACAGGCGCGAGGTGGGATCGTTCTGGTAGTAGTACTTCACCGACAAGCGGTCCAGGTTGCTCAGCTGATAGTCCAGCGCGCCGGTGCCCTGATCGCCCGTGAGCTGCGAGGTCCCGATCAGCGTCACGTTGGGAATGCCGTACTGAATCTGCTGGCCCGGTGTCTGGGAGGAAGGAATCAGAAAGCCGCCGGTCGGCGACTTGGCCTGCAGTAACGCCTGCGCCACCGGGTCAATGGCTCCGGTGTACGCCTTGCCGGCGTTCCAGCTGGTGGCGGCGGCCGTCAGTCCGGTGGGTGACCGGTCGTCGGTCAGCCCCGACGGCACGGTCAGCTGGGAAAGGCCCGTCGAATTGTCCGAGTCATACAGCCGCTGATAAGCGGCAAAGAAAAACAGCTTGTTCTTCACGATCGGCCCGCCGATGGTGCCGCCCGCCGTCCAGCGATGGAGCGCCGGGTTCTCCAGCGCCGCGGGAAACGCGCCCTCGCCCTGCTGACCGAGCAGGTACTGCTGTTTGAAGAAGAACGGATCCGAGTTGAGCGAATTGTTGGCAAAGCTGCCGTACAGCTGGCCGTGAAACTGGTTGGTGCCCGTCGAGGTATTCGCGTCGATCTGCGCGCCGCTGGTGGCCCCCTGCTGCGCGTCGTACATCGACGTATTCACGCGCAGCTCCTGAAGAAACTCAGGCGGAGGCGAAGGCAGGCTGTTGCCGTTGGACCCATACACCGACGTGCTGGTCTGCGAGGCGCCGCCCACATCCGCCGCTCCCGCTGAAGAGGAGCTCGACGTGCTGCCCCCGCCGATGTTGAAGTTGTAGCGCTGGGATGCAGCTCCGCTGGAGCTCATCCCGTTGAAGATGTTGCTCACGTCTGTACCGTTGACCTGGAAGGTGTTGCTCGTGGCGCGCTGCCCGTTGGCCCAGATGTTCTGGTTGCCCAGCCCCGCGTTCGTGTCCAGCCCGCTCAGCAATTCAGCATTCACGCCCGGCGCGAGAATGGCCAGCTGGGTGAAACTCCCTGTCGCCAGCGGCGTGGTCTCGATTTGCTCCCGGTCCAGGGTGTAGCCGTTGGTGGTGTCGGTGGCGTTCAGCAGCGGGTTGGCGCTAACTGTAACCGACTCGGATACTCTTCCCGGCTTCATCGCCGCGTTCAGGGTCCGGGCCTGCATTTCCTGAACCTGAATCGCAGGATAATTCATGGTTTGGAAATTTGTAGCCGTCACCGTTACTTTATACGTGCCGACAGGCAGGTTCAGGATTTCCCAGTAGCCGTTTTTCTGCGATGTTGTGGAGCGCGTGAGCCCGGTTTGCTCACTCGTGACCGTGACCGTGGCCTCCGCCATGGCGGCGCCGGATATGTCTGTCACGGTTCCATTAATGGTTCCCAGGGTCTGTTGCGCCAGGGCGGCGGCCGGACCGATCAGGAGAATCGCGAAAAGCAGGCAGGCCGCTGCGGCCGAGCCGGAGCAAAGGGACTTTTTCATCTGTCTGGCCTCTGAAGAATTTGGGTTAACCGGGTTGCCGCAAGGATGGGGACCCCTTGCTGACTTGCCACCACAGGGAATCTACTCGGATTTCCCCGAACAGGGTGTCACTCATGAGTTAACGTCGCGTTAATTACAGCACGGATTCGCGAGCGTCCCGCGTCGATATTTTTGGGTGCGGTGGAAACTCGGTGGAAAAACGATCCGTCACTGATACATTCTTCAAAAGCGCAGCCGCAGGACCAGCTGGAGCTGGCGTTCGCGGTTGACCGCGCCGCTGTTGGCGTTGGTCACGCCGCCGAACTGCGCCGTCGGATCGAAAGAGTATTGTTTCTCGCTGCGGCCGTTCACCACCACGGTTTGGGTTCCGGGTTTCATGCCGCTCTGCCAGGTGAGGGTGGCCATGTTGGGGTGCGTCTTGTCGTTGCTGAGCCGATACCCGACGTTCTGGATATTGGTGACATTCCGGTGATTCAGCGCGTTGAAGGCCTCCCCCATCACTTCAAATGAGTAACGATCACCGATACGAATTGTTTTGGCGAAACGCAGATCGAGATTCACCGTCGCGGGATACCGAAAAGTATTGCGTCCGATGGGCGGAATCAAATCCTCGCCCCCCGATCCGTTGAGGCTGCCGCCCAGGCTGGCGATGGGGACCACCATTCCCGCTGAGTTATCGGTGAAGGTTTCATCCGGCTGGGTGACAGCCTTGAGGCAATTGGCGCCGTCTGCCGTGGCTCCGCCGGCGGCGAGCCAGTTGGCGTGCGAGCACGATGGCGTCGGCACGGAGCCGGTGGTGCGCATCGACCAGGGAAGCCCTGTCCGCCACGCACCCGTTCCGGCGAGGGAATATCCGCCGAGCAGCATCCCGGCCGGGCCGCGCAGCCGCCACGGCTCGCGCAGCACCAAACCGCCCGCCACCCGCTGCCGCACGTCGTAATTCGAGGTGCCGTGCTCCAGGTTCAGATCCAGCGGATCGTAAACGTCGTTCCTCTCTGCAAACGTGGCCTCATGCTGGTTGTCGTCGATGGCGTGCGACCAGGTATAAGCGGCATTCATGGTCAGCGTTCGCGACAGGGTCCGCGTCAACCTGGCCACCGCGCCGCGATAGCTGGAGTTGGTCTCGCTCACCATATCGACGATCGCGCCATAGGCGGGGTTCAGGCGCTGATAGTAGAAGCGCCGGGGCTGGTAAACCCGGTTCGTATACCCGGAGACGCCGCTCGGTCGCCTTCGCCCAGCGGTCCGATTTCCGCCTGATTCCCCGGTGCCGCCACGGTGTAGAACAGGCGTCGCCCAATTCTGCAAGTCGATATTGGTATCGATGAACTGGGTCAGATCGCGCGCGTCGGCGGCCATGCCGGTGAGTGTGAGCACGGTTCTGAATCCCAGTTCCTGCTGCAGGGACAACTCCATGGAATGGATTTGCGGATGGCGGAAGCGGGGATCGAAAAACACGGCCTCGGGCGCGGTGGAATTGTGATTCGGCGCGGCGGGATTGATATACGGAGAAGTATCGCTCGAGAACACATGCGGAAACGCGGGGGCGGCGACATCCAGCGGCCGGTACGTGTAGGTTCTGGGCGATCGTGCTGAGCCGGTCGCGGTCAGGGCGCTGAAGACCATGGCGTTCGGCACGCGCGCGATGTAGATCCCGTATCCGCCGCGCAACACCGTCCACCCCTTGCCGAAAACATCCCAGGCAAAGCCGCCGCGCGGGCCAAGACCGGTGCGGTCGTGCGTCAGATGCGCGGTCTCGGGAATGTCGGCATTCACCAGCGCGGGATTTGTATCAGGCACCTGTTCATATTCGTAGCGCGCGCCCAGGGTCAGGGTGAGCCGCTGTCCAATTTTCCACTCGTTGGCCAGATACGCCGCATAATCCGCGGTCTGGAAGCTCCAGCTTGTCGAGCCCACCGTCTGCCGGAAGCGCGAATAGCACGGATAGGGGCCTGTTCCGGTGGCAGTGCCGTCGCAGCTGCTGGGCGCGAGCATGTCGGAGAGAAACTCGGTCATGGTCGGATACGAATACGCGCCGTTCTCGCCGTTGAGGCCCTCGAGCGCATCCGCGACGTAGTTGTAGTCGTAGCCGAAGCGCAGCGCCTGGCGGCCGTGGACCCATGTGGCCGCGTCGGCCAGTTGCTGTCGCGTCTCCAGCGGATACCTGCGCTTGTTCACGGTGCCGAGGGTTCCAAAGCTCAGGCCCTGGGTCTTGTCGATGGAGACTTCGGGCGGCAATCCCCAGGCATTGTTAGCAAACTGCGCTTCGAACGCGCTCGGTGTTCCCGGCATCTGCGCCAGGAGATCGCGATTGTATTGATAGCGAGCGCTGCTCATCAGACGCGGCGTGGCGAACCAGTCCCATCGCGCCAGCGCCGTGTCGTCGCTGGTGGAGCTGTTGCCGAAGCTGCCGACGGCATCGGTCTCGGTGGCCCCGCCCAGGGCCGCATGGAGCCCGGTGCGGCGCATGGCGTTGTACTGGGCCACGACCTGGTTACGCGGATTGATGCGCCAGCTGATTTTCGGAAACAGGATTGTCTGCTGGGTCTGGCGCGGCACCTTGCCCAGCATGCCGCTGAGCTGCGCCAGAGCCACGGTCCAGGCGCACTCGGCCCGCGCGGTCGATTCGGGCGCGGATCCCGGGCACGCGGCGAGCAGGGGATGGGTGCTGGTTGCTATGCGCGCCTCGAGCGTGGCGAGCGACTGGGCTGACGGCGGGGCGAAGAACAACTCCGGCTCATTGGCTCGCGCGACTGCCGGATCATTGCGCCGATATTGCTCCCACGCGAGGTACCACCACATGCGATCGCGCCGGAAGGGCCCGCCGGCCGCCACCTCCCAGCGTTGGCGCCGATCCGGCGCGTGATACGGATTCTCAACATAAGTGATGGGCTGCCCATCGAGATAGAGCACCGGCTGCCCGTTCGCGGTGAGCGTACCTGCCGGCTCCTCGACCATCGTTCTGCTGAACGCATTTGCGGCCTGCCCAAATTTTCCACGATCGTAGAACGCGGCCTGGCCGTGCAGATGGTTGCCGCCGCTCTTTGTCACGGTCGTTAGCGCGCCCGCGTCGCGGCTCGTTGCTGTGAAAACATCGGTGCCCGTGCGGAAGGCGCTCACCGCCGACTCCACGGTCGCGAATCCGTTGCCCTCGGTCGCGCGCTGCTGCCCGCGAAACGCCAGCTTGCCATTCATGCCGTCGAGCGTGATGCCGTTCATGAGCGGACTCAGCCCGCGAAAGCTGGCGCCGTCTTCTTCGCCAGTGGACGACCCCGACAGCACTGCCGCCTCGCTCGACGACTGCCCGCTGTTGTTGGGAACCTCGCCGGCCAGCGCGTTGGCCACGTCGGCGCCCGACTCGTGCGCAGTTTGGGCGGCAACCCGCGCATCCACTAATACGGCCCGATGCACCCAGCTCGGTGCCAGGCGCGGATTGACCTGCGCAGCGGTCTCGAGGCCGACGGCAAGATGGTCGGCTTCCCACTCGGACCATCCTTCGGCGTGGACTCGCAGCGTGTAGTTGCCCGGCGCGACAGAGGCAAAATGAAAGCTGCCGCGCAGATCGCTGACGCCCTCAGCCAGCTCGCCCGAAGTGGCTTGCAACTGCACGGCCGCTCCGGGGACACCGCGGCCGTCGGGGGCGAAAACGCGTCCGGCCACCATCCCGCCCATATCCGATTGCGCGGCGCAGGCGGGCGCATGACCCGGAACCGCAAAGGCCAATAACAGCAGAGCCGCTTTCCAACATCGGGGGAGGCGCACCTTAGACTCACCAAAGACAGCAAAGCGAGCTCGCCCGGCAGGCCGGCCCGCGACGCATTTCTGCCAGATGAGTTCAACGTAGCTCTTTCGTTAAACTGGAAACAGCGAATGTTTATCGATGAAGCGAAAATTCGGGTGAAAGCCGGTGACGGGGGTAATGGCTGCATGGCGTTTCGCCGGGAGAAATTTGTTCCCCGCGGCGGACCTTCGGGCGGCGACGGCGGGCACGGCGGTAACGTCGTGATGGAATCGACCCAGCGGCACAACACATTGGTGTACTTCCGTTTCAATCCGGAACACAAAGCGGAGCGCGGCGAACACGGCATGGGCTCCAACTGCACCGGGCGCGACGCCAAAGACACCATCCTTAAAGTACCGGTGGGGTCGGTGTTGTTCGACGCGGAGACCGGCGAGCTGGTTCACGACTTCACGCGGCCCGACGAGCGCGTGGTGATCGCGCGCGGCGGACGCGGCGGACGGGGCAATCAGCATTTTGCTACATCGACGCACCAGGCTCCGCGCGAGCACGAGCTGGGACGGACCGGCGAAGAACGCAGCTACCGTTTGGAGTTGCGTGTGCTGGCGGATGTGGGACTGGTGGGCTATCCGAACGTGGGGAAGTCGACGCTGATCTCGCGCATCTCAGCGGCGCGGCCGAAAATTGCGGACTACCCGTTCACGACGCTCGAGCCGCAGCTTGGCGTGGTGACGGTGGGCGATGCGCCGTATGAGGAAAGCTTCATCGTGGCTGACATTCCCGGGCTCATCGCGGGCGCGCACCTTGGCGCCGGTCTCGGCGTGCAGTTTCTGCGCCACATCGAGCGCACGCGCATTCTCGTTCACCTCGTCGACGTTTCCGACGGAAGCGGCCGCCCCGATCCGGTGGAAGATTTCAAAGTGATTCTGGAGGAGTTGCGCAGCTTCGGCCACGGCCTCGACGAGAAGCCGATGATCGTCGTCGCGTCGAAGGCCGACGTGGCGAATCCTGCGAAGCTGAAAAAGCTGGAGACGATGGCGAAGCGGAAGAAGCTGCCGTTCTACGCCATCTCCGCCGTGACGGGCCTGGGCGTGGACAAGCTCAAGTACGCCATCGGCGAGCGCGTCAGCGAACTGCGCAAGCAATCCGCCGCCGTTGAGCTGAAGGAAGCGGAGCAGGCCGCGGGGTAGCGATCCGCCCACATCAACGCTGCGTTGGCTCTTTCGTGCCTGGCTTCGCCACGTCGAACTCTGCGTTCACGGTTCCCATCCGTCCGCTGGTCATGTCCCACACGCCGAGATACAAATAGTCTCGCCCCCTGGGCAGGTTAACGGTTTCGTTGAAGACCAGTGCAGCGTTGGGCTGGTTGCGCGCCATGTCTTCGTGCACTCCCATCGTGAGCTTGAGCATGCGCTTGGCCACGCGCTCGCCATTCTGATCGAACGCGAGCACCGCCACGCCCACCTCGTCGGTTCCGGTATTGCCGTCGACTTTCTCTGCAACCACATCCCTGGCCGGCACGATGAAGTGCACCACGCACCGCTGCTCTCCCCGCTTCAGTGGCGGATCATCGGCGGCAGGCGCGGTGTCGGCAGGTACGGGCTCGACCTGCACTTTGAAGACGATGGGCTCGCTGCGATCATTGGGCACCTCGATTTTTCTGGCGCCGGCCTTCACCACGGTCCGCGTTTTACCCGACGGTCCGGGTTGGTTCGAGCCGTCGTCGAAATATCCGTGGCGATAACTCAGCTGGTATCCCTTCTCTTCCAGCTTCACCTGCACGCGATGCCAGCTTTCATTGTTCTTCAAATCCTGCGGTGAATAGGTGAGCGTGTAATAGTTCCCGTCGGTCGACACGATGTGCTGGGCCGCAAGGGCGAGGCCGTTGGTGTTGACATAGGCCGCACCGCCGGTTGCGGCGGCATCCTGGCGCATGAGCATCTGCTGCGAAGCCATTCCCATGCTGAAATCAACGGTCAGTCCCCGCGCATCGATGGGGTAAATCGCGATCCGCTCCGCCTCCAGCATGTCGTAGACGTCGCGCCGCAGCTTATAGTCGGGCAGCGTCGTCGGATCCGGCCGAAGAAACAAATTCGATCCGCTGGTGAACCAGATGAGGTTTTTCCGTCCGCGAATCTGGCCCAGATAGAACGTCATCTGCTGCAGGGTCTGCAGGTCGCTCGCCATCCACGCGCCGGGCCGCTGGAACTTCGGAATCGCGCGCTCAATCGCGGCCATCAGCGTGGCGCGATCGTCGGTGAAGCTGGCCAGTTGCAGCGTCATCTGACCCGACCGCGTGAAGATCGCCACTGGCTCGCCCGCCGGCAATTTCGCAACAAACCGCTTCATCTCCTGGAAGAGGACCATCTGGTCGAGCATGTCGATGGTCGTCGTGTCGAACAGGATCGCGTTCACCTGCGGCGGAGGATGCCGCAGGACGTCGTTGCTGAAACTGTCCGGCGCCGCAGCCGTCTCCTGCAGCGTCGCCATTTTTTCGCGGTGCTCTTCAAACGATGCCAGCTTCTGTTCGCGACCGTTGTCGAAGATGCGGAACTCCGACTGCGGCAGATCCGTGACCGGGTTCCCCTGCTTGTCGGTCACCGTCACGTCGGTCAGCACCACGCGGGAGTTCACCTGCAGGCGTGTACGGACCCTGACCCGAACCTGAGCTCGATGAGCCGGACGCCTGGGCTGCGGCGCTCGACCACGGAACCGCCGCCGCCAGCAGCATTGCACTCACAATCGCCGCACCCCTCATCGACCCACCACCCCTGAGAACAACTTTATGACGACGCATCCGTGCCCGCCGAAGTCTCACCGGCGCAAAGAGGCGAGAGTTTGGAGTTTGGAGTCTGGAGTCTAGAGTTTCGCTCTGCTCGGTACTCGCACTGTCGTGTGTCGCTCTTGCTGCGGTACCATTCTTCTCCATGACGAAAGCCGTCGCCTGCCTGCTCTTCGCTTCAGCCCTTGTTCTTCCCATGATCGCCGCCGCCCAGGCGATGCCGCCGATGCCGGGCATGCACACCTTCGAGCCGCCCGAGCAGCTCCCGGTGCCCATCCGAATGTCCGGGATCGGCAACTCGCACATCACGATCAAAGCTACGCCCGAAGCCCAGGCCTGGTTCGATCAGGGGCTCAGCCTCCTGCACGACTTCTGGGACTACGAATCGGCCAAGGCCTTCGAGCAGGCGACCCGCGTCGATCCCAGGTGCGCGATGTGCTACTGGGGGCTCGCGCAGGCGATGGAATTTCGCGGCGAAACAGACAAGGTCTACTCCGACCAGGCTCTGGACCAGGCGGTGAAGCTGGCGCGCCATGCCAGCGCCACGGACCGGCTTTACATCGAGGCCGCCGTTGCCGAGTCCCACGAAAAAGAGGACGACCATACGGGGTCGATCGCGATCTACCGCAAGCTGGTGAAGAAGGAACCCCACGATGTGGAAGCGCGAATCTTTCTGGCCAATGCTGTGGAAGACGGATTCGACGACAAGGGCGAGCCCAAGCCCGGCATGAAGGAGAAAATCGCGATCCTTGAATCCGTGCTGCGCGATGCGCCCAACGACTCGGCCGCGAACCATTACTGGATTCACGCCATGGAGCCGAGCAACCATCCTGAGCGCGCGATTCCTTCCGCGGCACTGCTGGCCTCGCTCGCGCCGACCAGCGGCCACATGGTGCATATGCCGGGACACATCTACTACCGGGTCGGCGACTACTCCAGCGCCGATCGCTGGTTCACCGCGTCGACAGAAGCCGACGAGCGCTACCTGCGCGAGCAGCACGTTTCGGTCGACGACGACTGGAACTACGTCCACAACATGATGTATGCCATCGCGAACCAGATGGAGCAGGGCCGGCTCGCCGCGGCCAACGCGCTCTCCGACCACCTGGCTGCAGCGCACGGACAGCTTGAGGCCTCGCTCTACATCTGGAGCGCGCGCGATCAGATGTCGCGCGTGAGCCTGCGCCTGCCGGTCGCCCTGCGCATCGCCGACTGGCCCACCGTGCTCACGCTGATCGACGCGGCGAACCTCCCCGACAAAGACAACACGGCCAACCTCCGCTTCCTGCGCGATGAATTGCGCAGCTTCGCCACCGGCATGGCGGCTCTGGACCACGGCAATCTTTCGGCGGCGAAATCGGCTTCCGCTGAGATGGATGCCGGACTATGGCGCCAGCAGCAGGATGCGAAAGCGGCGGACGAAGCGAAGAAGAAAGCCGACGCGGATCAGTCCGACAAGAACCAGGCCGCGAAGAAGACTGAGCCGCCTACCGCGCCGGTCAATCCAGACGCCAACGCTGGTCCGCTCGTGAAGGCGCTCAGCATCGCCTCCGATGAACTGCGCGCCGGAGTGTTGCTCGCTGACGGAAAAGTCCGACGCGGCGAAGAAGCTCTACACGGAAACGATCGCCGCCGAGAAGAAACTCGGCTATCACGAGCCGCCGTTCTACATCCGCCCTGTCGGTGAAACGGAAGCCGAAGCGATGCTTCGAGCCAAAGACTACCCAGGCGCGCGCGCCGCTTATGAAGATGCGCTGAAGGAGCGGCCACAATCCGGCTTCGAACTCTACGGCATCGCCCACGCCGACGAGTTAGCCGGCAACACGGCGCAAGCGCGGACCGAGTACGCTGCGTTTCTCAAAGCCTGGCCCTCTGCTGACCCTTCGCTGCCGCAACTCCACCACGCCCAGGAAGTGCTCGCGACCTCCGTCGCCTCTCGCTAGCGAAACCTCCCGTGCAGGCGACCACAACCCATCATCGCTGCGATGGGTTGCCGGCACCTTCGGCGGCGAAATTGTTCAGGTTGCCGGCGTTTGCGCAAGGAACGTCATCCCAAGAAACAAGGAGGGTGCAACAACATGGCAGATGCAGGCACAGCCGTTCTGTTCATTGCGGGCTTCGGGCCCATCGATCGCGACATCGCGCAAAGCCGCGCGCTGTATAGCGAGAGCCTGGGTATTTCCTTCAAAGAGGACACTGGCGGTTATCTGCATACCGGTGCTCTTCCAGGCGCAAAGCATTTTGCGCTATGGCCACTCTCACAGGCGGCGGAATCCTGCTTTGGCACTGGTTCCTGGCCTGACAACATTCCTGCTCCGCAAGCCTGGCTGGAGTTTGAGGTGGAAAGCGTGGAGAGAGCGACGGCAGATCTTGAATCGCGAGGATATCGGATGCTCATCAGGAACAAGACGGAACCCTGGGGCCAAACTGTAAGTCGGTTCCTCTCACCGGAGGGCCTGTTGGTCGGTGTCACGTTCACTCCGTCGTTGCGAGAGCCATAGTGGTTGCGAACCCCCCTCACGGCTACTGGGGCTGCGGAAGGCCCGCGGTGATCATGGGCAGACCGGTTGCGGGCCAGTGGCTGACTTGCGCGTCGACGTTGAGGGCGATGGCGGAGTCGGCGTTGGTGACGGGCGTGACGTCGATGTTCCATCCGTCGACAACGACCAGCGGCGTGTCTCCTTTGAGATCGGCGAGCGCGGCATCGACGGTGACGGTGCGGCTTTCGCCGGGCGCGAGGGAGATGTAGTTGTCGGAATAGAAGACGGGCAGGACCCGGTCGCCGCTGCTCTTGCGGCGGAGTTGCAGGTGCGCCATGAGGGCGTAGGCGGGGCCTGGGTTCTTCAGCGTGACTGTGAGGCCGAGGCGATCGGCGCTGTCGCGGCGAGCAATGGTAGCGTCGAGTTGGACGGTGGGCATCGTGTCGAGCGCCGTGAGGTCGTTGTGCATGGCGGGCATGCTTTTCCAGTACAGGTTGCGCGAAACGATCTGGCCCTGCGCATCGCGGAGATCGAGCTTGATGAAGTAAAGCGGGTAGATGTTTTCAGGCAACGGGGTCGGGCCAAGGTCGATGGCGGTGTCGGCGGGACCGCTGACCGGGATGTCCTTCTCAAGTGCGGGCTCGCCTTTGCTGCGGAGGTTATAGATGGCGACGTGCGCGGTGTCTCCGTCGATCGCCGTTGGCAGGTTGTTGATGACCTGGAGCCTGCCATTGGCTTCGTTCATCTGGATGTGGACGGGCTCAGCAGCGGATTTGACGGCGAAGAGCGAGGCGTTGGGCTCGAGATCGTAGTGGTAGAGCTGCCAGACGAAGCTGGGCTGCGCGGGATTGCTCATCCAGGTGATCACGCCGGTGTCGGGCGCGAAAAGCTGCGCGTTGCGGCCTTCGTACATGGCGCGATAGGCCTCGTAGTTCATCATCTGCGCCTTGCGCACGAAGTCGGCTAAGTTGGCGATGCGGCCGTAGCGGCCCGCGAGGACGTACGGATAAGTGTCGCCGTGCTGCGCGCCTTTGGCGAAGTCGTGCGCGGCCCAGTCGTCGTTGATCGTCTCCCAATCCTTCTGCGGCATCATGCCGTGGATCGACTCCAGCGTGGGGACGGACATGCTGCCGGTTTCCGTCTTGAAGGGCGCATCGGGAACGTAGAAGTTCTCCGGCTCGCGCCAGTAGTAGGGACCACTGGACATAACGCCGCGGCCGGCGGTGGAGCTGGGTTGGTAAAGGCGCGCGGGGTCGAGCTCGGGGATGAGCTTGCGGAGAACGGTGTCGATTTCCGGCGGCGGATAACCTTCGTTGCGCGCGCACCACAGGGCAATCGACGGATGGTTGCGGTAACGGAGGATTTTGTCGCGGACGTTGGCGAGGTAGATCGGGAGGTCGTCGGGGTTGGGGCCGTCGCTGGGGTTGGGCTGGAAGAATTCGTCCCAGATGAGGATGCCGTATTTGTCGCAGAGCTCGTAGAAATCCTCGCCGGTGGATTGGCCGACCCAGTTGCGGATCATGTTCATGTTGGCGAGGGCGTGCATGTGAATCTCGGCGTCGAGGCGCGCGCGCGGGATGCGCTTGAGTGCTTCGTCAAGGCCCCAGTCGCCGCCGCGGATGAAGACCTTGACGCCGTTGACAGAGATGGTGAGCGCGTCCATACCGCCGTAGGTAATTTTGCGAATGCCGAAGGTGGTGTCGTGGGCGTCGGAGTCGCGGCCGTGTTGCACGAAGTGGAGATGGAGGGTGTAGAGGTTCTGCGGGCCGTAGCCGTTGGGCCACCAGAGTTTTGGATTCGCGACGTGGAGGACGGGCGTGGATTTGGGATCGAAGCTGACGGTCTGCGTTTCATTCGGCTTCAGGGTGACTTTCTGCGAGAAGGTGACATCACCGATTGCGCCTTCAAGGGTGCCGGTTTGCGGTTTGGCGGAGGTGTTCTGGAGCGTGGCGTTGACGGTGATGTCGGCGGAGTCGGTCCTGGGGAGTGGGAGGTCGGTGATGACCTGGGGATCGTCGATAAGGACCGGGCCGGAGGCGGAGAGCCAGACTTTTTGCCAAAGGCCGGTGTCGCGGTCGCGAACGGCGTTGAGCCAGTCCCAGCCAAGGGTGCAGAGGAAGGTGGGGCCGTCGATGGCGGTGATGCCGCCATTTTTGCCGACGCCGTTGGCGATGGTGTGCTCGTGCGGAACGCCGGGATGCGGCTGCGGCGAAACTTTGACGGCGAGGACCGCGGTCGAGCCTGGCTTCACGAACTTCGTAATGTCGAAGCGGCCGCGGATGAATGCGCCTTGGATCGTTCCGACACGTGTGCCGTTGATCCAGACTTCCGTGGTGAAGTTGGCGCCGTCGAAGTGGATCCAGATTTGATGATGGGCGTAGTTCTTCGGGAACGGTGAAGCGGTGCGGTACCAGTACGAAGTTTTGTTGAGGCTCTCGGGGATGACGCTCTCGCGGTTGTTCTCGCCGTACATCGGCTCGGGGTAGACGCCGTCGTTGACCATGCTGGTGAGCACGGTGCCGGGCACGGTGGCGGCGATCCAGCCGCTGGGCTGATAGCTCGCGGAGGAAACAGTCGCGCCGGGGTCGGGGACTTTCGCGGAATCCTGAAGCTGCCATCCGGAGTCGAGTTCGATCGGCGCGGGGACGGCGACTTTTTGTGCGGGAGCCGAAGCGGCTAGCAAAACGATGCACGCGGCGGCGAACGGAACGACGAGTCTGCTGGAATGGGCCACGGGTTTCCTCGTCCAGAATGATAGACCGCGGCGGGGAGCTGGGTGCCGGGAGCCGGGAGCGGGGAGAAATTCCGTTGTCGTAAAGAGTGCGGCAACGTCTATCCTTAGCGTTCAGATGAGGATTCGCTCGGGATGAGAGTTGCGATCGTCACGGAGACGTTCCTGCCGAAGATCGATGGGATCGTCACCATGGTGACGAAGACGGTAGAAACGCTGCAGGCGCACGGCGATGAGGTGATGGTGTTTGCGCCGCGCGGGGGGCCGGCGGAGCTGCATGGGGCCGAGGTCGTGAGCCTGCCGTCGATTCCTTTCCTTTTTATCCGGAGCTGAATGTGGCGGCGCCGCGCGCGTCGATGCGGAAACATCTGGAGAGGTTCCGGCCCGATGTTTTTCATTTGTTCGAGCCTTCGCTGCTGGGCATCGGCGGAATTTACTACGGCAAGGTGCTGCACGTCCCGATTGTGATTTCGTATCACACGAATCTGCCGGCGTATCTGCACTACTACAAGCTGGGATTCTTCGAGGGCCCGACGTGGAAGCTGATGCGGGCGCGTCATCTGCGGGCGGATCTGAATCTGTGTACGTCGACGCAGATGATGGACGAACTGCGCCACCATGACATCGACCGGCTGGCGCTGTGGGAGCGGGCGGTAGACGCGCAGAGGTTCCATCCGTCGAAGCGTTCGACGGAGATGAGGAACCAACTGAGCGGCGGCGAGCCACAGAAGCCGCTGTTCCTCTATGTGGGGAGGCTTTCGGCGGAGAAGGATATTGGGACGCTGCGGAAGCTTTTAGAGGCGATGCCGGAGGCGCGGCTGGCGATCGTTGGAGACGGGCCGGTGCGGAAGGAGCTGGAGAAGCACTTCCAGGGGACTCCGACGTATTTTGCGGGATACATGCGGGGCGAGCCGCTGGCGCAGGCGTATGCGTCGGCGGATGTGTTCGTGATGCCGTCGAAGACCGAGACGCTGGGTCTGGTGCTGATGGAAGCGATGGCGGCGGGGTGTCCTGTCGTGGCGGTTCGGGCGGGCGGGATCCCGGACGCGGTCGAGGACGGCGTGACCGGGTTTCTGTACGACCCGGATGACGCGGACGGTCTGGTTCGCAGAGTGGAGTGGGTGCTGGCGCATGCGGAGGAGCGTGCCGCGGTGCAGGCGCGGGCGCGAGCGGATGTGGAGCGGCATAGCTGGGAGGGTTCGACGGAGCAGCTGCGGCGGTATTATGCGCAGGCGATCGAGCATCCGCGTCCGAAGGGGGTTGCGAAAGGCCAGATGCGGTGGGGCGGGATGATGCGGAAGGTCGTGATGGGTTCGCTGCGCAGGCTACTTCCCTGAAGGCAGCGAGCCGGGGGCCTGGAGCTCAGCCTGCTGCGGGCGCGTGGGATCCATTTTGTAGGCGCCATAGTCGATGGTGAGAACGGCGTGTCCGCCAAAGCGCACATCGGTGTCGCTCTCGTTATGCTCGGGCAGCCAGAACTCGCCGGTTCTTGAATTGACGTGATGGATCTTCGTGTCGCGAATCCAGAAGGAGGGATTGCGGGCGGGTTGGGCCTCGATCTTGGCGACCGCGAAGTCGTCGGCATCGACCCAGATGGTGCCGCGGTAGAGGAGCTTGGAGTTGGTGTGCGGCTCGACCTGCAACATGTAGCAGGGGCGGCCGTCGAGCACCTGCTGGCCGACCAGGGTGAAGCTATAGTTGGCAGTCGTGGGGGCAGTCTGCCGAGGATCGGCGGCCGATTGCTGTTCGGCTTCGAAGAGCTTCTTCAGGACACGATCGGCGAGCATCTTCGATCCCGTTTGGGAGACGATGCGGAACTGCTTGCTGGCAGGAGCCGAGTAGGTGACCGCGACCACGATGGTGGAGCTGAGGTTGGCGGGAAATCCGTGGTAGGAGACGGAATAGGTGCGCAGCTCGGTGTAGCCCTTCAGGTCCCCGGCGCGCTTTTTCTCGCTGTCGGCGAGGCGCTGGACGATGTCGTCGACAGCGAGATGGCCGGCGGGCGCGGAGGCCGCCAGGCGAGAAGTCGTGGCGGGGTCTGACACATTTGTAATCGCCGCGTCAACATTTTGAGCAGCGAGGCAAAGGGGCGATGCGGAGGCAAGGGCGGCGATGAAAACGGCGGCCAGACTGACCGTGCGGGATTGTGGGCGCAAGATGTCCTATGATGCCGGTTAGGGAGAGAGATCGTCAATCCAACAGTTGCATAAATCTTCATTCCCAAACGAACGGGCGTACTGTAGCGTAGAACGAAATCAGTACAACCACGAGTCTTGTTCCTGCAGTAATTGTTATGGTTCCCCGGGGATCGGCACGCTGTCCTGAGGGAACGCGCTCCTGAGGTACTGAATCGGCATGGGTACGTCCCCCCAAAGGATTTGGGGATGGCGGAGGCGGAGTGCACAACGAGCTGTTGGTGCTGTCCCGAGACCGGGAAAGGTTGACGGCCTGGCAAAGCGGAGTTTCCCTACACAGCCACACGCGGCACTCGCAGGAAGGGCTCGGGTTCATTGTCGGGTATCTGGATCGGCGCGCGGCAACGCGGCGCTGGTACGCGGGGCAGCGAGAGCGCTGCCGCCAGGTGACGGGGATCGATCTGGATCTCACGCGTGGTTACTGGACGCCGCCGCTGTGCGAACGCACGGCGCAGGATTTGGAGCAGCGGCAGATCGAAGGGTTCGGCCTGCGGCCGATGGTATCGCTGACCGATCACAACAGCATTGAGGCCTGCCTGCGTCTGCGAGAAGACGCTGCGTTCGCCGGGACACCGCTGTCGACGGAGTGGACGGTTCCGTTCGGCGGCGCGGTATTTCACTTCGGCATCCACAATCTGCCGTCTCGATCGGCGCGAGACCTGATGGCGGCGATGCACGAGGCCACCTTCCTGGCGGACGAGGATCGAATCCTGCGGTTGTTTGCGGAGTTGGCGGCCACGCGCGGAGTGCTGGTGGTGTTCAATCATCCGCTGTGGAACTTCTACGCGATTCCGGCGGACCGGTTCAGGTACGAGCTGACGCGATTCCTGGAGTCGGGGAACAGGTACGTCCACGCATTCGAGCTGAACGGGATGCGGTGCCATGCGGAAAACCGAGCGGCTCTGCGGCTGGCGGCGGAGTGGAATCAGCTGGTGATTTCAGGCGGGGACCGGCATGGCTGCGAGCCGAACGCATCGATCAATGTAACGAACGCGGCGGACTTTGCGGAGTTTGTGGAAGAGGTTCGCGAGGGGCGGCAGAGCACCGTGGTGGTGATGCCGCAGTATGCGGCGCCCCTTGCGTGGCGCATCTATCGGAACTTCACGCACGTGATTGCGGACTATCCGGAGCATCCGGAAGGGCGGCGGCGGTGGGACGAGCGGACGTTCCATCCGGATCGCGATGGAGCTGTGGTGCCGATGGCGCGTCTATGGAAGAACGGCGCGGCGCCGGACTTTCTGCAGGCTGCATTTGGTGCGGCGGCGATGGCGGCGCGGGTGCCGTTCGATGGCCTGCTGCGGCGATGGATGAGGCGCGAGAACGAGTCCTTGAAGCTGCCGGTCGCGCAGCCGTGGACGAGTCCGCGCGGTGGATCGGATGAGTTCCGCGATCCTGCGCTGGACCCTGCGTTCGACGAGTATGCCTACAGCGGCGGCGAGCCGGCGGCGGACTGAAGAACAGCTGGGAGCCGGGAGCCGGGAGCTGGGAGAGGCTAACCGGCGACCGTCGCCAGCTGCAATTCCTTTTGCAGTAGCGCGAAGTGGTCGCGGTCGGTTTCGTACGCCCCGGTGTGGGGTAGCTGCTGGACGAGGGCGTTGCCGGTCTCCCAGGCCTCGCGCGCCTCGTCGATGCGGCGTTCACTCCAGAGAAACGCGCTGCGGGCAATCCAGTAATCGGCATTGTGGCGGGTGGGGTGTTTGGCCTGCATGCGGTCCCACCAGAGGCGCGTTCCTTCCGGATCGTGCTGCAGGCAGGCTTTGCCGAAGATGAACGGCGTATGCAGCTCGGCAGGGATGTCGGAGGCCGATTCCAGATAGATGACCTCGGCTTCGGCGAGAGCGCGGTTGGCTTCCGAGACTCGGCCGCAGTCGAGATAGTACGAGGTCGCGAGCAGGCGAAGATGGAGCGCCTGCTGACCGATGGAGATGGAGGAGCCGGCGCGCTGGATGGCGTCGATGTCGTAGTCGCGGGGGCGGAGCGGCGTGACCGTGGTGGCGGCGGCGGTGGAGAAGGCTCGGTGGAGATCGGCCCAGGGGCCGCGAGAGAGAAGCTGAACGATGCGGGCGCCGTCGGAATAGAAGGCTTTGGTGCGAAACGGGATGAGGTTGAGGACGCCGGTGAGCAGGGACAGGGTGGCAAAGAAGGCGAGCGGGAGCCACGCGGTCTGCCAGGGTTGACCGGGGGCGCCGAGGGTGAGCGCGAGGGCAGCCAGACCAGCGGCCAGACTGAGGAAGGGTCCGGCGGCCACCATGCAGATGTCGCGCCAGCGCGGGCGATTGGGGTCGGTGGGGGCGACGGCGGTGGCTCCGCCGATCGCAAGGAAGCCGGCGAGGACGAATCGGAAGTCCCAGCGGCCTTCACGCATGCGCCACTGAAACGGGCCGACGATAAAGGCGCGAAGCCTCATGCCGAAAGCGAAGGCTGCGATGGCGTGGCCGAACTCGTGCATGGCCACCATGAGGATTTCGAGCAGCAGGAGCAGCAGGAGATCGCGGAAGAAGGAGCCGCGGACCCAGACGAGGCCGTTGGATTCGGCCCAGCGCCACCACCACGTCATGGCGGAGAGGAATCCACCGGTGCCGGCGACCCAGATGAGGCGGTTGACGATGGCGTTGGTGCCGTCGCCGGGGAGGGGCTGCATGAGGTGCTCGGACCGAACCGCGTCGCGGCGGCGGAAGGCGATGAGGCCAGCCAGTCCGACGCCGAGGAGGAGAGCATCGGGGTTCAGGAAGGCAGTTGCGGGTGCGGTGAGGAAGCGGCGATCCATGTAGAGGAAGACGCAGCCGAGGATGGAGTTGGCGGCGCTGGCGGCGAGGCCCCAGGGGCGGGCGGAAGGCTTGCCCATCCAGAACGTCCAGCAGGCCACAGCATAGAGAACGCCCAGCAGCGGGAGGGCGGTGTGGAGCGAGGCTTTGAGGAACGTAGAGGGAAGATGCGCCTCGGGCCAGGAGGCGAAGTCGAGGAGCGAGTAGAGGGTGGAGCGAAGGAAGAGGATGGCGCCGAGAGCGAACATCCAGCACAGAAAATTTCGTACTGCACGCATAACGTACGCCTGGAACGGGAGTTAGCAGAAGGGTAATCGGGCGCGGGAGGGGGAACAATGGTACTTCGGGGGGAGGGGGAGGAAGTCTGTAGGCGGTAGGCGGTAGCCGGGAGCCGGGAGCCGGGGCTTTACCAGGCCCCGCACTAAACCCGCCCCCAAAAAACTGCCCGAAGGCCAGGTTCACCCCACAGCAATAGTCCTAAAACCACTATTGCGCACAATCGCATTCATACCACGCAACCTCCATGATCCTCACGGATGACGGCCTCTCCCGGCTCCTCAGTGCGATTGCATCAACGCTCCGAGACCCCCTCCGGTAACGCCGATCTGCAGGATGAGTTGCTGCTGCGCTTGCCATATCGGGTTTGATTGCATCAGCTGGTGGGCGACGTCATGTAAGTGCTTAGCTTCAGTCTTGCAATTGTTATTTACCCATCGATTGGGACGATTATTCTTTGGGTCTTTTAGTTGATCAAAGCCGGACGATAAAAGGGATCGATAGACGAAAAGGCAACCCATTGCGCATCGTAGCGGGGCGGGGTGTTCGGGAGAGTGAGGATGCTGATCCCGGTGGGCCGGTTTCCGGTCAGACTCTAAGCTTGTTGTACAAACCACTGGACCAAAGCAGGATTATTCGGCGACGGCGGCAGCTTTGGTAGCGCGGGAAGAGGGCTGGTCGGAGAAGATTTTGCCGTCGCGAATGTGAACGATGCGATGGGCGTACTCGGCGATGTCGGCCTCGTGGGTGACGAGGACGATGGTGTTGCCCTTGCTGTGAAGATCGTCGAACAGGGCCATGATCTCGACGCCGGTTTTGGAGTCGAGGTTGCCGGTGGGCTCGTCGGCCAGGATGATGGAGGGACTGTTGACGAGGGCACGGGCGATGGCGACGCGCTGCCGTTGTCCGCCGGAAAGCTCGTTGGGCTTGTGGTTCATGCGGGTGTCGAGGCCGACGGCGGTGAGAGCGCCCCTGGCGCGCTGGAGACGCTCTTCGGCGGGCGTGCCGTTATAGATGAGCGGCAGCTCGACGTTGTGCAGGGCGGTGGCGCGCGCCAGCAGGTTGAAGGTCTGGAAGACGAATCCGATTTCCTTGTTGCGAATGCGGGCCAGCTCGTCGTCGTTGAGTTCGGAGACGAGGTGATCGTTGAGCCAGTACTTGCCGCTGGAGGGGGTGTCGAGGCAGCCGATGAGGTTCATCAGCGTGGATTTGCCGGAGCCGGAGGGGCCCATGATGGCGACATACTCGTTGCGGCAGATGTGCAGGTTGATGCCCTGGAGGGCGTTGACCTGTTCGGAACCCATGTCATAGGTCTTCCACAGGTCTTCGACGACGATCATGTCGGTCGTGCAGCCTGTAGGCTGGGGCCGGTTGTCGACCTGGGGGGTGGTTTCTGCCGCCATGAGGGCTCCTGTTGCCATGGTGATGGTACGCCGCGCGCCGGACCGCGGTTCCCGGCGCTTAGGATGAGGACGACGAGTCTTTCGGCGGAGCCGCCAGAGAAGTGTCCTGTTTGACCAGGGAGTTCTCCTTCAGGTCACGCAGCACGCGATAGGTGCCGGTGACGATGCGGTCGCCGGTCTTCAGGCCGCTGGTGACTTCGATGTCGGTGGCGCCGGTGATGCCGGTGGTGACGGGCAGGAAGTGGACGCGGTCCTTGCCATTCGTTTTGGAAACGACGAAAACGCCCTGGATCAGCTCGGCCGGCTGCGAATTGCTGGTCGCGGCCGAAACGGTGGAAGTGGACGTGGGCGTCGTCGTGTCGTTGAGGTGTTTGGGATCGCGCATGGTGAGCGCCTGAATGGGAACCGCGATGATGTTGTCTTTCTTCGCGGTGGTGATCTTGGCGGTGCAGGAGAGGCCGGGGCGCAATTCGTCCGAGGGGTGATCGAGGGTGACCACGACTTTGAAGTCCTTGGCCTCTTCGACGCCGGTGGTGGACTGGCTGGTAGCGACGCCGCTGGAACGCAGCAGGGCCTGATCGCCGACTTCGGTGACGTGGCCCTTGAAGATCTTACCGGGGAGCGCGTCGACGGTGACGTCGGCCGACTGGCCATTCCGGACGTTGACGATGTCGGTCTCGTCGACTTTGACTTCGGCGGTGATGACGGACATGTCGGCGAGGGTCATCAGGGTTGAGCCTTCGGCATTCTGGATGCCGGTGACGACCATTTCGCCTTCGCGAATGGGTTTGTTGGTCACGATGCCGTCGAAGGGAGCGACCGCGATGGTGCGGTTGAAGGCGTCCTCATTGACCTTGAGATTGGCTTCCTGGGTCTGGAGGTGGCCGCGCTGGGAAGCAGTCTGCGCGCGGGCCTGCGCCAGGCCGGCCTGCGCCTGCTCGAGGCTGGCGACGTCGAGATCGTAGGCGGCTTTTTTGGCGTCGAAATCCTGCTTCGACATCACCTGGGCGTTGAACAGGGCCTGAGCACGCTGATAGTCGAGCTTCTTCTGCTCCAGGTCGGCTTTCGCATGGGCGACGTTGGCTTGGGCGGTGTTCTCAGCGGCGATGAAGGAGTTGATGTCGGTGCGCGCGGCTGAGATGGTCGCCTGCTGCGCGGCGACATTGGCCTGTTGCTGCACGTTCTCAATGGTGGCGACGATCTGACCTTTCTTGACGTGATCGCCTTCATTGACATAGAAGTGCGTGACTCGGCCCATGGCGTTGGCGCCGACATTGATGTAGGTCTTGGGGGTGATCTGGCCGGTGGCACTGACGACGGAGACAAGGTTTTCACGGGAGACGGTACCCATGAGGACCTTGGTATAGCCGGACTGAGCCCGAACGACGGTGAATCCCACGATTGCGCCGAGAACCACGACAGCACCGATGATAAGCAGAATCTTTTTCAAAGCAGTTGTTTCCTTCGCGAACGGTTACGCAAATCCGGAGAAGGCAGTTCCCCGGGACCTTTCGGCGACAGACTCGGACGGACTGTTTCGCCACGGGCAATTCCCCTGGCCGGAACAAACGAGCTGGTTCCAGGGAATCGGAGACGCGGGGCCGCCATGCGTTGCCGAAAGAGATTTCCACTCATGATAACAGGTTGGCAGGCAGATTCGTCTCACATAGACGGGTCCGTTTTAAAGGGGTACCGTCTGAAGCGAGGGGCGGGAAAACGCTTGTAAGGGCTGGTCCCGGCTCGTAGAATTGAGTGCACCCCCGAAGGAGCAGTGGCCGTCGAATGTCCTGGAGTCGATTCTCCCTCTCGTCCGCGATTCTGATCACCATGCTGGCCGGTGCCGGCGCCACCGTGGCGCGAGCCCAGAGCCAGGGCGAAACTCCGAACCAGGACTCCGCGCAAAGTCAGCAGGACCAACAAGATCCGCTGAAGCGGCAACTGACCGATAAGCAGCGAAGAGAGCAGCAGAAGCAACTGCGGAACGAGCTGGGAACCGCCTACAGGAAATGGCTGGACCAGGACGTCCGGTGGATCATTACCGATCCGGAGAAGAAAGCGTTCCTGAGCCTGAGCAACGACGAGGAGCGGGACGCGTTCATCGAGAACTTCTGGCGGCGTCGGAATCCGAATCCGGATTCGCCGGAGAACGAGTATCGCGAGGAGCATTACCGGCGCATCGCGTATGCCAACGAGCACTTCGCGGCGGGCAAACCGGGCTGGATGACGGACCGGGGGATGATCTACATCAAGTACGGCAAACCGGACTCGACCGAGTCTCACCCCAGCGGCGGCAGCTACCAGCGTCCGATTGAAGAAGGCGGCGGAGAGACGTCGACGTTCCCGTTCGAGACCTGGCACTACCGGTATCTGGAAGGGATTGGGCGAGAACATCGACATCGAGTTTGTGGATTCGTGCATGTGCGGCGATTACCACATGACGATCGACCGCTCGGAGAAGGACGCGCTGCTGCACGTGCCGAACGCCGGCCAGACGCTGTACGAGCAGATGGGCATGGCGAAGAAGGCGGACCGGTTCAAGGGTGGCCTGGAGAATCTGGGAGACGGACCGGGCACGACGGCAAATCAAAGCAAGGAGTTCGACCGCATCGAACTGTACGCGAAGCTGGAAGCGCCGCCGGAGATCAAGTTCAAGGACCTGAGCCTGGCGGAATTCCTGACCAGCAAGAAGATGCTGCCGGGACCGTTTTTTCCCTTCGAAGTGCGGACGGATTTTGTGAAGGTGACCGACGACACGGTGCTGGTGCCGATCACGCTGCAGATCAAGAACAAGGACATCACGTTCAGCACCAAGGACGGCGTTTCCAAGGGCGATGTGAACATCGTCGGACGGATTTCGACGATCACCGACCGGGTGGTGCAGAGCTTCGAGGATCCGGTGGAGGCGGGGCCGTATCCGGCGGAGCTGCTGCCGCGTGAGATGGCGGGCTCGTCGCTGTACTGGAAGGCTTTTCCGCTGCGGCCAGGGCGGTATCGCATCGACATCGCGATCAAGGACATCAACAATCCGGATCACGTGGGCGTTTGGGCTCAGGCGATCACGGTGCCGAGGTACGACGACGACCACCTGGCGACGTCTTCGCTGATTCTGGCCGACAAGATGGAGCGGGTGCCGTCCAAGGACATCGGGGCGGGGAATTTCATCATCGGCAACACGTTTGTGCGGCCGCGGGTGACGACCAATCCGGCATCGCCGGCGACCTTCCACCGGAACCAGAATTTAAATTTCTGGATGCAGGTTTATAATCTCGGCCTGGATGAAAAGAGCAAGCAGAACAACGCGAAGATCGTGTACCAGATTTTGAACGCGACGACGAACAAGTCGATACTGGACGCGACAGAAGATTCAAAGAAGCTGAGTCCGAACTCGGACCAGCTGACGCTGGAGAAGTCCCTCCCCCTTGCAAGTCTGGAGCCAGGAAAGTACATCGTGAAGATCAGTGTGGATGACGGTGTAACGCAACAGCAGATTGCACAGTCGGCACCTTTTACGGTGGAATAGGCACAGAGGACGGGTTCCGGGCGCCCACACCCGGAAAGGAAAACGGCGCTTCAGTGGTCGCAAGAGCCACGAGGCAAGGCAGGATTTGAGGAGCAGCGCCAGGAGCAAGAGACTTACTGCATCAGTGAGCCGACGTAGCGCCATCTCCGTACCCATGCTGATCGCGCTGGCCGTGCTGTGCGCCGGCGGCGCCGCACGCGAGCGCCCAGGGGAACAGCCTGAGCGGAATCATTCGCGACAGCCGCGGGGCGCCGCAGGCGGGAGCAGCCGTGGAACTGCTGCGGCCGGATCTCTCGATGGTGAGCGAGGTGTTCGCGGACGAGCACGGGCGCTATCGCATCGAGGGAATTCTGCCAGGTATCTACGAAGTGAAGGCCTCGGGGGCGATGTTCCTGCCCACGCTGCGGGAAAACCTGCAGGTGCTGGCGGGGACGAAGCTGGTGGTGAACCTGACGCTGAATACGCTGTACGAGGCGTTCCGCTGGCTGCCGGCGAAAACGCGCCAGGCGGATGAGCCGAAGGACGACTGGACCTGGACGCTGCGGCTTTCCGCCAATCGGCCGCTGCTGCGCCTGCTTGAGGATGGGCCGCTGGTGGTGGTGTCGAACGGCGACGGCTCAGCGCCGGAGCTGAAGGCGCGCGTAACAGTGCGCGGCGGCGAGAGCGGGTTTGGCGACGGCGGGCTGCACAACGATTTCGAGATGGAGCGGACGCCGGAGGACGGGCGGGCGATGATCTTCCGCGCCGACCTGAGCCAGGGAAACCTGGGACAGACGGTCGATCCCGCGCTGAACGCGATGGTGGGTTATGAGCAGGAACTGGCGCTGGGCCGGACGTTCCGCGCGGTGGGCGCGGTGGAGACGCGGCCGGATATCGCAGGGGGACCGGTGGGCCAGGGGCTGCAGGCGCTGGATCTGCGCAGCGGCGAGACGATGAATTTCGGCCCCGGAGTCCAGGCGGAGTTCGGTGAAGAAACGCAGGGAATCCGGCTCGGCGATACGATTCTGGCCAACCATCCTTTCGCGGCGCTGACCGTGCATCGCGGCGCGACGTATGTCGGCTATCGAGTGTCGACGGCGCCGGGCATCCAGACGGTTGAGGATCTGGACCGCGAGGCGACCGTGGAGCCGAAGCTGGGCGAGCGGAACGGCAGGCTGACGCTGGAGCAGGGGCTGCACCAGGAGCTGGTGGCGGGCAGGAATGAAGGCGACACGCATGTGAAGGTCGCGGTGTGGCACGAGCAGGTGGAGAATCCGGTGGTGACCGGGGGCGGGAATATATCCGCGGCGGACTGGGCGGGCGGCAACCTGCTGTACGACGAAAGCAGCGACCTGCTGCGCGCGACCGGACAGAGTTACACGGGCAACGGGATGCTGACCGAGGTGGAACAGCGCGTGAACGGGAGCACCTGGATTTCGTTTGAGGTGGCCCTGGGCGATGCGCTGACGATGGCCGATGCGGCTCCGAGCACAGAGAGCCTGGATGAGGCGCTGAGCGGCATGAAGGCCCATGAGATTCCGATGTTCGGCGCAGCCGTTCACGGCAAGGTGGTCGCGACAGGGATGCAGTGGCGGGCTTCGTATCGGTGGCAGAATCCGCACACGCTGACGCCGGTGGATGCGTTTGCCAGCGGCACGTCGGCGCCGTATCTGAGCTTCCTGGTGCGGCAGCCGATCCGCTACCGGCGCATGATTCCGAACGGGGTCGAGGCGCTGGTGGACGTGCGGAATCTGCTGGCGGAAGGGTACCGGCCTTTCCTCTCGACCGACGGCAGCACGCTGTACTTTGCCGAGGCGGCGCGTTGCGTGCAGGGCGGGCTTTCGTTCACGTTCTGACGGCTCGCGGCGAGCTGAATTCTGTTGAAAATCGAGACGGTGGCTGGCTGCGCGAGTGGTTTTCTGGAGCGCGGAAAGCGGCGATTCTGCATGCTATAGTGGGAAGAGGTACGGCGGAAAATTCCCCTGCCTGCGGGGCCACCCGCGTGCGCCGGACTGATCGTGGACGCGTAGCTCAATTGGCAGAGCATTCGACTCTTAATCGACAGGTTGAAGGTTCGATTCCTTCCGCGTCCACCATGAATCTGCCTTGTCGTTTCCGGAGCAGGGATTCTTCGACACACTCCGTTCGTTCAGGATCCGGCCTGCGGGCTGGGAAGCCTGACAAACCTGTTGGTGCGCGCATTGCAACCGCGCAGGCAGGACGATCGTGGCGCGGGGTTCCGCGTATGACTGAATTCGCCTCCCCGATTGCGCCAGGGTCGGTTGCGAAGAAGACGTTTCAGGGCGGAGTTGCGATCGGCGTTCGACAAGTGGCGGTGCAGGGCGCCAGAATCCTTGGCGGAATTTTCCTGGCTCGGCTGCTGACGCCATCGGAGTTTGGTTTCTACGCGATCATTCTGTATTTTCAGACATTCCTCACCGCTTTCGGCGACGCGGGTTTAGCTGCAAGCCTGGTGCGGCAGCCGCATGAACCGGAGAACTCCGAGTTCAGGGCGATTTTTACGGTGCAGCAGATCTTTGTTCTGTGCACGTTGACCGTGCTGTGGTTTGCTGCGCCCACTTTTGCCCAGTGGTACCACTTTGAGTTCGCACGACGGCTGGATGTTCCGCTGGGTGCTGGTGTCGTTTGCGGTGACTTCGTTCATGGTGGTGCCGCAGGTTCAGCTGGAGCGGCATCTCCGCTTCGATAGCCTGGCCATTGTCGAGTCAACGCAGGCGATTGTTTTTAACGGCGTGGCCGTTACCTGGCCTGGCGAGGTTTCGGGGCCTATTCGTTTGTATGGGCTCTTTTGGTGCGGTCGATTCTGGGAGCCATCCTTGCCAACTGGATTCGGCCGTGGAAAATCGGATGGCACTGGGACTGGCCCATGGTACGGCAACACATGGGATTTGGGCTGTCTTACCAGGGCATCCAGGTGACGTCGCTGCTGAAGGACAGCATCACGCCGGTGTTGATTGGAACCCTGCTGGGCACGGCCGATGTCGGCTACGTGACCTGGGCGGGGATTGTCGCGACCTATCCGGTACTGGCATTGTTCGTCCTTCAGCGTCTGTACATGCCGGCGTTTTCACGTCTGCAGGAGCATCGCGAACAACTAACCGCCCTGGCAGAGAATGTAATTTGGGCGACCAATGTTGTGACGGCGCCACTGGCTGTTCTGACGCTGGCCCTGATCGTGCCTATTACGGTGAGCGTGTACGGGCCAAAATGGCTGGTGGCGTTGCCCTACTTTTACCTGCTGTGGCCGGCGAACGTGATCGTTACATCGGCAACGCCGGCGATGGGCCTGCTGAATGCGCTGGGCAAATCGAATATCGTGCTGACGTTTGCGGTGATCTGGATGGCAGGCACCTGGATCGTGGGAGCTCCTCTGATCTGGCTGTACGGCCCAATCGGTTTCCCGATTGCCGCTCTGGTTGTTCAGATCAGCGCTTACTGGCTTTTCAGAGCCGCACAGCGGGAGGTTCCTTTTCGGCTCGCCTCTGTGGTTTTGCCGGTGTGGTTGATTGCCGGAGCGTGCGGTGTGGCTGTGTACGCAGGCCTGCCGATTGCGGATGCCACATCATATTCCGTCCGTCATTCTTTACGGCGCAACGGGCTTGCTCCTCTATGGTGGTGGCTTGTATCTTCTCTACAGGACCAAGCTGCAGTCTGCGTGGGTCTTGCTCAGGGGAGCAGAGTGAGACAGCGACCGGCTGAGACCGGGAACGATTCCTCGTCGTTCGCCCGGGATTGTAATTGGAGTCGCAGCCGTTTTCCGCAATCGAGAGAAAGCAGCCATCATGTACAGGCAGGCATACAAACGATACATTCCTGCGCCGCTGCGGCGCGCAATTGACGGCATACGCTATCGCTGGTTTAAATCGTGGGCGCAGGAGTCTTATTCGCAGAACGGCGAAGATATGATTCTCGACTGGTGTTTCGAGAACAGAGCCTCGGGATTTTATGTGGATATCGGCGCCCACCATCCGAAGCGCTATTCGAACACCTATCGACTCTACCAGCGCGGATGGAGGGGGCTGAACGTCGATGCCAACCCGGGGAGCATGCAGATTTTCAGAAGAGTCCGGCCCAGGGATATCAATGTAGAAGCGGGAGTTGGATCTGGGGGGCAGGATCTCGTTTATTACTCGTTCGAAGATGCGGCGGTGAATACTTTCGATGTGCGATTGCTCTGGAGCAGGCGAGTAAGGGAAGGCCGATTCTCAGCAAACCCACATCAAGACAGTTAGCATGCGCCAACTGTTCGATGAGTACGTTCCGAAGGGAACCGCCATCGATCTGTTGAGCGTCGATGTGGAAGGGCTGGACTACGAAGTGTTGCGGTCGAATGACTGGGGCCGTTTCCGGCCGGAATACATTCTGGCAGAATGCCTCGACAGCCGGTCTCTGGGCGAGGTCGCCGGCGATAAGGTAACGCGGTTTCTGGCGGAATATGGGTATTCCGCGATTTCGAAAACTTCTCACACGGTGCTCTATCAGCGCATGAACGAGAGGGCAGGGAGCTGACCATGCTCCCGCGCGCCCATGCGAAGGGCCGGTTTAGACGATGACGCGAAATCGGCTGGATTATCTCCTTATTGGGAGGAGCTTTCTATATCGCATTGGGTTGCGATTCGTGTACGGACGTCAGGTGCAGGATTGCGGCATTCGTCTTCTCCGAAGGTTTCCTGTAATCCGCGGCGGAGATGGAAGCGTAGTATTTGGAGAAAGGTGCCGGATTCTCGGCAGCACTCTGATTGTCTTTGAAGATCCTCGCCGCCGAGGTTTACTCAAATTAGGTAACGGCTTTACCTGCGAAGGTAGCATCACCCTGGCGCCGCGCGGCGGCACGATTGAGTTTGGAGAGAATTGCTTTGTAGGCGCTAACTGCTTGCTGCAGGCCTACAACGGGACAGAAATTCGAATCGGAGACGATGTGATGATCGCCAACAATGTGACGATTGTGGCTTCAAATCACAGCACCGCCCGCGATCTGCCGATGAAGAATCAGCCGGAATATGGAACCGGGATCGGCATTGGTTCCGACGTCTGGATTGGCGCGAATGCAGTTATCACCGATGGTGTAACGGTCGGCGACGGAAGTATCATTGCCGCGGGCGCTGTGGTCACACGTGACGTTCCGCCGTATTCGATCGCGGGCGGAGTCCCGGCACGGCCAATATCGCAGCGAGAGCCCATTAGCCGGGAGGGTGCCGCCGGTTCGCCGGTTGCGTAGCATCCCGGAACTGAGATTCGGTATTAGTGACAGGTGAAATGAAGACAAGTATTTCGGCAGTTATTCTGACGCTAAATGAAGAACGGAACCTGCCGAAGGCCATCCGCTCTGTTCGCACGTGGGTGGAGGACATTGTTGTCGTTGACATGCACAGCGACGACAGGACAGTTGAGATAGCTGAATCATTCGGCGCTCGGGTATTTCAGCATCCGCGCATGGGGCTGCAGGATCCGGCTCGCCAGTTCGCCATGGAAAAAGCAACGGGCGAATGGATCATTAATCTGGACGCCGATGAGATAGCGCCGTATCTACTTAGCCAGCGCCTTATGGAAGTAGCGGAAGGCGACCTGGCGGACGTGTGTTCAATCCCGCGGTTGAACTATTTTTCCGGAGCGGCGCTGCGCCATGCCGGGTGGAACCCCGATGAGGACCGGCAGGTTCGTTTTTTCCGCAGAGGTTGTCTGGAATTCAGTCCGCGAATCCATGCGCGACCTCAGCCTGTCGAACGCGCGCGCGTGTTGCAGTTGTATGCCGATTCGGGCCAGTGTCTGATCCATTTCAACTTCCTCGATGCGGAACATTTCCTGCAGAAGTTCAATCGATACACTTCGATCGAGGCGGAGCAGGCGCGTGGCGATGGCCGCAAATCGAGTCTGTCCCGCTTCATTGTGACTCCATTTCGAGAATTCGCGACGCGCTTCATTTTGAAGAGGGGCTTTCGAGACGGATGGCGAGGCTTATATTACAGCGCCATGCTTGCCGCTTATCAGATGACAGTCGCGGCAAAGATAAGAGAGTTGGAGGATGGCTGTGACGCCGGCGGCAGCCAGAAGCGATACGACGAGATGGCAGAACAGTACTTGAGCGAGTATCGGCAGGATGCGCGTTGAGACGAAGAACGGCGATGCTAGAATCGGGAGACCGCTGTGAGCGCGAGCGCCGCCCCAGAGTGTGCGCGGCTGGGGTCCTGATTCATCGCAGGCAGCTCCGGGTCACAGTCAGGAGTATAGCCACGGTATGAACCTCCCGGAGAGTTCAGGCGCTTCTTTGAAGGTTGGGATTGTCACGGTGACTTATAACAGTCGTGCCGTGCTGGACGAGTTCTTTTCATCCCTGGAAGCGCAAAGCTACACAAATTACATACTGTACATTGTGGACAGCGCCTCAACGGACGATACGGTCGCCTATGCCGCGGCGCATCTGCCGAGCCGGGCGAGGCTTGTTGCCGATCGAGATGAACCTGGGCTTTGCCGCCGGCACAAATCTTGGAATCAAGGCCGCGATTGCCGACGGATGCCATGCGATTCTGGTTCTCAATAACGACGTGGTGCTCGACTCGGAAATGATCGATCGCCTGGTGACAGGGCTGGATCGATATGGATGCGAGATGACTACGCCGCTGATGTATTTCCACCAGCCTGGGGACCGGATCTGGGCGGCGGGGGGCGTGCTTCGCCGGATGCTCGGATATCTACATCTGCACCGCGGGATGGGGCAAAAGGATCATGGCCAGTTCAGCCAGCCGGCTCGGGTCAGCTTTGCCCCGCTTTGCTGTGTTCTGGTGCAAAAACAGGTTTTCGATCGAGTGGGGCTGCTGGACGAGAATTACTTTACCTATACCGAAGAGCTCGATTTTATGTATAGCTGCCTGGAAATGGACATAGCGCTATGGTATGTTCCCGATGCGAAATTGTGGCACAAGGTAAGCTCTCTCACGGGTGGCTTATCAGCGTTTACGATCTATTATTGTGTTCGCGGCCGAATCTACTTTGTCCACAAACATCTGAATCCGCTGGCAGCATGGGGATGGACATGCGCTTATCTCGCCTATTTTCCTCTGCAGTTCCTTTTTCGACGGCTGTCCTGGCGCAACATGGAGCTGAAATACCGCGCTGCCTTTAATGGTTATGCTCTATACCGCAAGCGCCGCTCGCGTCGCAGCACCAACGACGTCACGGCGGTGGCAGGCTAGGCGAGTATTGAATGCGTCTTCTTCCTGAGGTTCGTCTGTTACCGGGTAGCGGGAATTTCTCTCTGTTCGGTGAAGCCGCGGTCATGCTCCTCTTTATCGGAGGGGTGACGCTGCTGTATGTGACGAGGCTGGTTGGACTCCCGTTTGCGGCTGTTTCCTTCGACATTCTGGCCATCTCGCTTTTGATGCTGTCGTGGAAGAGGTTTCACGGGGGTCTGCACCCGTGCTGGCTGCTTCTGCTTGCGATCACTTTCTTCCAGGGAGGAGCGCTGTTCGGATATCTCTTCGGCGACACTACCGATCCGTTTACCATAACACTGATGTGGGTCACGCCGGTCGATGTGCCAGAGGCGGTCCGCGCAGAGACGCTCTTATGTATCGCTTTATCTATGCTATGTGTCTATCTGCCCTGCGCATACAACGTACGGGAAAAGCGATACTGTGCAGAGTTTTCACCGTCGATCAGAAAAGTCATGTTGTACATGTTCTATCTGTTTCTGCCCTTCGAGGCATATAAGGTATGGACATACATTCGATTTATTCAGGCTCACGGAGGGTACGCGGCCAATTTGCTGCTCAACGCAGATCTGCTGTCGTCTGTAGGGCTGCCCATCCGGTTGCTGTCTATTGTCAGCACGTGCGCATTCTATAACATCCTGCTGATGGAAACGCAGGCGGCGCGGTTGCGGTACGTTTATGCCTCGTTTCTGGGAGTCTTGCTGCTTTCGCTTGGTATTGGCGATCGCGGCGGGATACTTACCCTTCTGGTGATGATCTGGTACGTTCACAAATTCAAGCGAAACACGCGATTCAACTTTGTGCCGCTGATTATTGTGGGCAGCCTGGGCGCGATGCTGTCGGCGTTCATCGGACACACGCGCAGCAATGAGGCTGTCGCATCGGTGAACATCCTGCACTTCGTAACCGGACAGGGTGTTTCGATGCAGGTGACCGAACTGGCAATTGCGGAGAAACATCTTTTTGAGCCGCATGCCTGGTCGTATTTGATGCATGGGTCGCGGCTGTTTCCAACGAGTCAGCCAGCAGGCAACCTGTTTAACGATGACGTGTCGATGTTTCTGAGCCCTGAGCGAGTCGCCGAAGGGCAGGGAACGGGGTCGTCCTACATCGCAGAGGCCTATCTGTTAGGCGGTATTCCGGGTGTAGTGTTTGTATCTTTGGGATTAGGTTTGCTACTGCGTCTGATTTACAACGTGAGCGACAGGAAATATGGTCTGGCAGCGACGATTGTGTTGTTGCCGGAGCTGATATTTCTTCCCCGAGCAGAGATCTTGAGCTTTCTTGGCCGTGGCATGCAATACAGCGTCGGCATGCTTTTGGTTGGCGCGGCGGCGGTGGCAATTGACCGCTACCTGCGGCTGTTGCATCGTTGGCCGGCGGCGGCGGGTCGCCTGCGGAAGCGGCCGGCCGCCACGTGATGCGCAACTCCGGGAACGGTCACGGCAGCTACAATTCTGTAGAGCACAGGGCGGTCAGGCGCGTTGACGCAATTGCTATGATGAAAGCGCCTGCGCGCATGCATCTATGGATTCCCGGAAAATAGTGACGAAGCCGCGACTGCTCTTTCTCACTTCGCGCCTGCCGTATCCGCCAATTGCGGGTATCCGGCTGAAGAACTACCACCTGATCAGGGAGCTGGCCAAAACGTTCCGGCTGACCATCGTTTCGATCGGAAGCGAGCCGCTATCTTCAGAGGCGAGTGAGTACATCGGGCAATTTGGAGAGCTGCGATACTGCGAGAAGACCCGTGCCGATTTTGTGCGGAGCGCCGCCGCAGCGCCGTTCCGCCTGCCGCTTCCGTTCCAGGCCAGTCTTTACTATTTTGGAGATGTCAACCGCAGTATCCGGAATATCGCAGGCGACCACGACGCCGTATTTTGTAACCTGATCCGCACGACTGCTTACACCGAGGGTTTGGCCATGCCGCGATTCTGCGATTTGGCCGACAGCATCAGCAATCACTATGCACATGTGATCCGAAAAAGTCCGATATCGCCGTTGACGCTCTATTATCGGCTCGATCGTGGCCTGATCCGAAGCTATGAGGAGAAGATTATCCGCGAATTCGACCAGTGCTTTATGTTTAACCAGGAAGAGATGGACAGTTACCGCGCGCCGTCGCATCTGACCTGGATCCCGCACGGTGTAAGTCCTGCGCTTCTGAAAGACCAGGCTCAGGATTCGTCCTTTGAATCCAGCGTGATATTTCTGGGGAAAATGGACTACGGTCCGAACGTTGCCGCTGCGCAATGGTTTGTTCGTTATGTGGTGCCACTCCTTTCTAAAGGTGTATCGTTTGTAATCATCGGAGCGAACCCGGCGAGAAGCGTGCAGGAGCTGGCAAGCGACAGGGTGAGAGTTCTGGGTTTCGTATCCGATCCCTATCCCGCTCTTCGCAGCGCACTGGCGGTTGTAGCGCCGATGCAATTTGGAGGAGGAGTACAAAACAAGCTTCTGGAGGCCATGGCGGTCGGCGGCCTTTGCATTGCTACATCCGCGCCGGCGAGAGCGCTGAAGGAGGCTGAGCACGGGAGAGAGTTGCTGGTTGCGGATACGCCTGAGGAATTCGCGGGGGCCATCGAGACGATAAGACGAAACCCGGGCGGATTTCTGGATATGCGAAGAGCAGCCAGAAAATTCATTGCGCAGCATCACTCATGGGAGAGCGCAGGGACTATCTACACTGGCGCGATACTTAAAGGGTTACACTGAACCGGAGATGCGGATCCTATACGATCACCAGGTAACCTCTCTGCAGGATGCGGGAGGTATTTCCGTGTATTTCTATCAGCTGGCGCGGCTCCTGAGCCAGGAGCAATGCATCAACGTAACCCTCTGCCTTGGGGGGAACACCTCGGTCGTGCCGTTCGGCTCCCTGGCGAGAGAGAATTGTCAAGTCCGGTCGCACGTTACATCTCTTAAGCGCGGTTTTACGCGCTATATCGTCAACGACGTGGCTACAAGCGCGTATCTTGCTACGCGAGGGCGTTTCGACGTCTACCACCCGACTCTGTATCGCTGCATGCCCTTTGCGCGGGCTCGCGCAATCGTTGTTACACACTATGACTGCATTCTGGAGATGTTTCCGCAATTGTTCCGTAACCCGGCCGGCAGGCGGCTGGTAAAGAAGAGGCAATTTGCCCGGGCGGACGCAATCATCTGCATTTCCGAGAACAGCCGACGGGATCTGGTCAGGTTTTATGAAATAGCGCCAGAGAAGCTGCATGTAATTCATCTGGGGATGACTAAGCCTGGGATCGGAGCGTTGCCAGCCGCAGCCAGTGCTGCAAGGCCGTATCTTCTCTATGTGGGCGGGAGAAAGCTGGTTAAGAATTTCACGGGTCTGCTTCGGGCGTTTGGGGCAAGCCGGCTCCGCGAGGAGTTCAAGCTGGTGTGTGCGGGCGGTGGTGAATTCAATAAGGAGGAGTTGCAGTTGATTGCCGGAGAGAGTCTGGAGGGGCGAGTGGTGCTTCTTCCTCGAGTCCCTGATGAGCAGATGGGCGCGCTCTATGAGAGCGCGCATGCATTTGTTTATCCATCGCTCTACGAAGGGTTCGGACTGCCGCCGCTGGAATCAATGGCGTGTGGAACTGTGCCGGTAGTCTCCGGGGTCTCGTGCATGCCGGAAGTGTGCGGCGAAGGTGCGATATATTTCGATCCGAGCTCGGTTGAGTCGATGGTGGACTCGCTGGAACGCGCATGCTACGATTCATCCCTGCGTGAGGAGATGCGGCAAAAAGGGGCGAGCGTCGTGGCGCGGTATTCATGGGAGGAGTGTGCCCGGCAAACGCTGCGCGTGTATCGCGATCTGGACTCGCGGTGACCTGCTGCTTTCCCGGATGTTCCCTGGAGGGATCGGCGCGGAGGTGTTAGCGTGCCGGTGATCCGAAGCCGAGCTCCGCTGCGTCTGGGCCTGGCGGGTGGCGGGACCGATGTTTCACCCTATTGCGAAGAATACGGCGGGGCCATTCTCAACGCCACGATCGGCCATTATGCCTACGCCTCCATCGATGCCCTCGACGATGGGGTGGTAGAGCTCTCATCGGCAGATCAATCCGCAAGCGCAAGATATGCCGCGGATCGGCCGCTGGAGAGTGACGGGTGTCTCGATCTGCTCAAGGTCGTACACAATTATGCGGTGCGGCGCTTCAATGCGGGCCGGCCGTTAAGCCTGCGCCTGACCACGAGAGTCGATGTGCCTTCCGGATCAGGTCTGGGAGGATCATCGACGTTAGTCGTTGCGGCTCTGAAAGCTTATGCCGAGTGGGCAAACTATCCTTTGGATGACTACGACCTCGCGCACGCGGCTTATGTGCTTGAACGGGAAGAAGCGGGATTGAAGGGCGGCCGCCAGGATCAATATGCGGCGGCATTCGGCGGTTTCAACTTCATGGAATTCGGAAAAGACGGCCGCGTGCTGGTGAATCCGCTGCGCATTCGGGAGAGCGTTTGTTCCGAGTTGGAAGCATCACTCCTGCTTTTTTACACGGGCGCGTCGCGTTCGTCGGCAGAGATCATCCACGAGCAGGCGACCAATGTCGAGCAGGGAAATGCCTCAGCGATCGAGGCTATGCACGAGATTAAGCAGGAAGCCCTGCGCATGAAAGAAGCTTTGCTGCGCGGAGACTTCAGTCTTCTGCACGAGGTGTTACTGAACAGCTGGGAAGCCAAGCGGCGGATGGCAAGAGGCATTGTTAACGAGAAGATCGAGATGCTGTACAGACACGCGCTGGAAGCCGGCGCTCACTGTGCCAAGATCTCCGGCGCGGGAGGCGGAGGTTTTATGATGTTTCTGACCGATCCGATGCGGAAAGGCCATGTTGCCGATGCGCTGCGCAAGTGCGAAGACGACGGAATTGTTTACGGCTGTCACTTCACCAGTGTCGGCGCTCAGGCATGGAAAGTGAAGTAGAGGCACAGCAGCGGGCGCTTTCGCGGAATACTCCGGGCGGGAATACCGCGGATCGGTAACAGACAGATGGAAGCGATTATTCTTGCCGGCGGACTTGGAACCCGGCTCCGTTCGCAGTTGAAACAGCTGCCCAAGGCGATGGCCCCGGTCGGCGGCCGCCCTTTTCTTGAAATTCTGATGGATCAGTTGGTGGCCGCCGGTTGCGAGCGCGTCGTTTTGTCCGTCGGCTATCTTCGGGATATCATCATCGCTTCATTTAATGATAACTACCGGGGAATACCTGTTTCCTATTCGATGGAGGAGGAGCCTCTTGGTACCGGCGGCGCCATTCGACTCGCTCTCCGCCAGGCGACGGAGGCATCGGTTTTGGTACTCAACGGAGATACATATCTGAATGCTGATTATCGCGCTGCCCTCGCCTGCCATGCCGAAGCCGGCGGGGTTATGACGATGGCTGTTACTCCGGTAGAAAACACAGCGCGCTACGGTGGAGTTGTAGTGGAGGGGGACCGGATAACGGGCTTCGTCGAGAAAGAAAGAACGGGGCCAGGCTGGATCAATGCGGGCGCCTATGTGCTGTCGCAGGACTTTCCATGGCGGGAGGGACTGCCGGAGCGATTCTCTTTTGAGAACGACATTATTGTCCCGCAGTTGAATGAGCTTCGGCCCGCGGCATTCCGGTGCAGGGGCTACTTTCTCGACATCGGGGTGCCGGAGGATCTGGAGCGGGCACAGACCGAACTGGCAGGCCTGTTGTGAAGCAGCATCGATTCGAGAGAATCAGTCCCAGCAAGGCGAGATTCTGGCTGCGCTCAAGCCAGTCGTCGGCGGGACATCGGTTGAATGCTGCTGGTTCGGACCTGGCTTGCGATAAAATCTCCCTGTGAACCCATCCAATGCAGAGGGCTCCATCGCTCGGGGCGAGAAGTATGTTGCGATTCTGGGTGGCTCGGGATTCATTGGTACGCGTCTGGCGGGTCTGCTCCGTGAGAGGTCCATTCCTTTCCGTATCGGCGATATTCGACGGAGCGAGGCCTACCCGGAATTATCGAGCGAGTGCGATGTACGAGATGCAGAATCGCTGAGCCACCTGCTGCAAAATGCCGACACGATTATTAACCTCGCGGCCGAGCATCGGGATGATGTGCGGCCTGTTTCCCGATACCGTGAGGTGAATGTCGAGGGAGCGGCGCAAGTCTGCAAAGCAGCCAGAGACGCGGGCATCCAGAAGATAATCTTCACCAGCAGCGTGGCTGTTTATGGCTTTCATAATCGCGCCGTGAGCGAAGAGGGTCCGTTCGCGCCGTTTAATCATTACGGTCAGACGAAGCTCGAAGCCGAGGCCGTCTACAAAGCCTGGGCTGAGGAAGATGCCGGGAGAACGCTTGCGATCCTCCGCCCCACGGTTGTTTTTGGAGAAGGCAATCGCGGGAATGTCTACAATCTGCTGCGCCAGATCGCCGGCGGCCGGTTCATGATGGTGGGGTCAGGCGCCAACGTGAAATCGATGGCCTATGTGGGCAACATCGCGGCGTTCCTGGTTTACGCTCTGAGCCTGGGACCGGGCGTGCATATCTTCAATTATGTCGACGGGCCCGACATGAACATGCGGGATCTGGTGGCGCACGTCAATCGATGCCTGGGCAAGCCCGGGAACAAATTCAGAATCCCAAAGACTGTGGCGCTGGCGGGTGGCTCCGTTCTCGATGTTGTGGCGCGTCTTTCAGGCAGGACCTTCCCCATCAGTACGATTCGTGTCCGCAAATTTTGTGAGTCTACGCAGTTCACTGCTGAGCGGATGCGTCAAACCGGATTCACCCCGCCTTACTCCCTGAACGAAGGACTGCAGCGAACCATCGAGCACGACTTTCTCAGGCCGTAGGCCCAACGCCTTCTGGAGAGCCGGTTGAGAGTCGTCCTGCGATCCTTGGCGAAATGCGGATGGAACTCCCACGGCGACCAGCGCGAACCGGTGTTGTCTTGTTGTGAATCGGTACTGAAGTTTCATTGCCTGCTGCGCTGAATCGCGCAGTCTCTACAAACTGCTGAATGCGCTCGGGGTAACAGCCTGTTGCCGGGTTCGAAATCTGTACGTCCAGGTCAGACGGTGGTTCTTCACGTTACCGTGGCGTGTTGTCAATCCGACTTTTCTAACTGCACTTGCGAATATCCGGTTTATAGTTCCGCTTATCGATGGAAAGCGTTCATCTATCTACTATTAGTAACGTTACTCTGGTTCGGCAAGCGGAGATTGCAGCAGAGACATCTCCTTCGCTTGAGAAGATCGCAAGAGGATACGCCAGGCGCATTCATCCCTTTACATCGCGCTGGCGCGAAGCGCTCTCCCTTTCTGCTCTGTATCTGATTCTTCCCAATGTTCCGCTGCTGCTGTTACAGCACAAGCTAACATTGCTACCTCATGGTTATATCAACATAGAATGCCTCCTGCTCGGGACGGTGATTCTGTTTCTTCCGCGGCTTCTCGGCTTTAGTCTGCTGATAGCGGGGATGCTTGGCGGATTCGTTTACGCGACCTGCTACTCCTTCCAGTTCACCGTCTCCGAGTTGCTGACATCCGCGCGCTTTGCCGGAGAGCTACCGCTTGAGCGCAGGTTGGAATTTGCTGCCGCGGGGATTCTCATTGCATCCGTGGCCGCCACCATGGCGTTTCTGGTTCCGCGGTCGCGGTTTCGGCTCACGACAGCCTGCTGTCTGCTTGGTTTGGCTATGACGCTTAGCGCAGTGGACGTGCTGGATGGGCAGAATCCTTGTTCCCGACATGACGTCAGCCTGGTGTCTCAGCGTCTGACAATGAGTCCGTGGCTCACTCTGGCGGTGCGCAGCCGGTTCTTTACCTCGCTCGATTCCGCGTCTCGGGTCGGCGACAGGGAGCCGATGGATTCCGCGTCGTCTTACGCGATGAAATACATCGTTGATAGTCCTGAATCCCAGCGACCGAATGTAGTACTGATTGTTACTGAGTCGTGGGGAATGATGAAGGACAGTAACATGGCGAGTCAGCTCGTTCTTCCCTATCAGGATTCCCGCATCAGAGCTAAGTACGATGTAGTGGAAGGTGACGCGCCGTTCGATGGGTTAACGGTTCCGGGCGAAGTGCGGGAACTATGCCATTCTCATCTTGGCTTTGGAGTACTGCGAATTTCGGCTTCCGACGCAGAGCAGTGTCTTCCGGCGATTCTCCGGGATCGCGGCTATGAGACGTATGCTGTGCACGGTTACGTGGGCGGAATGTTTCGGCGCGACGACTGGTATCCACGGCTGGGTTTTGGAAAGCAAATATTTGAGCCGCAACTGGAGGAAAGGGGATTGCCAGCGTGCCCAGGAGCGTTTCCCGGGATCTGCGATACTGCTATTCCGAAGTGGGTCGGCAAGGAGATATTATCGACCGGCTCGGCGGCCCCAAAATTCGTCTATTGGGTGACTTTGAATTCGCACATCCCGGTGCCTGCCCATGCGAACCTGCCACCAGACGGGATTTGTGAGAGACAGCCGGATTTACAGAGTTCGAGCGCGCTATGTTCGTGGTTTCGGCTGGTGAGGGCTGTGCATGGATCGGTACAACAGCTCGCCCTTGCGCCAGAGAGCCGGCCAACAATCTTCGTTGTGGTTGGGGATCACGCACCGCCCTTCGCCAATCCTCGGCTTCGCGTGAAATTTTCGGAAACGCGGGTTCCGTTTGTCATTCTGATTCCGAAAACCCTATCGCGGGATTCGCGTCCTGTTCTGCACCGGCCTGAGCGAAGCTTGCGGGCAAGAGGCGAACTCAGCAGCGGGCTGCAACCGCGTGCCGGGCGACGGGCAGCGGGCGGCTGAACCGAACCAGCGCACGAAGATCGGGCGAGAAGCCGGGCCGGGCTCATCGGCTACGACAGCTGAGTCAGGTCAATGACACGGCCAAGCGCCGTCTCCCACGGCGAGAGGTGGATCCCGAAGCGTTCGATCAACAGGCTGTTGGATAAGACAGAATTGCGTGGGCGCGTTGCCGGAGTGGGAAATTCACGGGTCGAGACTGGGATCAGTTCGGGCTGACGTGGAAGCAGGTGAGCGGCACGCGCGAAGATGGCGCGAGCAAAGCCAAACCAGGTCGTGGATCCGGCACAAGTCATGTGGTAGAGGCCGGTCCACATCTCCGGCGTTCCGAATCGTTCTGTAAAAATCCCCTCGACGACGGCGCGCGTGGCATCGGCAATCTGGATCGACGTTGTCGGTGCGCCGAACTGATCGTCGACAATGGTGAGGCGCTCGCGTTCGCGTCCCAAACGCAGCATGGTAAGAAAAAAGTTACGACCCTGCGGACCATAGACCCAGCTGGTCCGAAAGATCAGGTAGCGGCCACCGATGCGGCGGATGGCCAACTCGCCCGCCAGCTTACTGGCGCCGTAAACGTTGAGGGGATGGGGCGAGTCGGATTCAGTCCAGGGCTCCGATTTGCTTCCATCGAAGACGTAGTCCGTCGAATAGTGAATCAGCAAAGCATTGAGGGTGCGAGCTTCCTCCGCCAGGATCGCCGGCGCCTCAGCGTTGATCGCCATAGCGAGATCCGGCTCGGATTCCGCGCGATCGACGGCCGTGTATGCGGCAGCATTGAGAATGATGTCGGGCCGGATGCTCCGCACCGTGTCGCGGATCTGATGCGGCGCCGATAAGTCGAGATGTTCGTGGTCAACGGGGATGACTTCGCCAAATCCAGCGAAGCTGCGCTTCAGTTCCCTGCCTGCCTGCCCGGTTGCGCCCGTGAGAAGAATGCGCGGCGAAGCCGTCACGCAAAAACCTCCGCTTCGCGCAGCGTCGAGCCGTTATTGTCCTTGTCGGAAACGACCACCACGGCCGGGTCCACCGGCCAGGGGATAGCGAGATCGGGATCATTCCACAGAATCGTCCGTTCGCCGACGGGAGAATAGTAATCCGTGACCTTATAGGCAAATCCAAGGCTGTCGGAGAGAGCGAGGAATGCATGTCCGAACCCTTCGGGGATCCAGAGCATTTCACCATTTTCGGCGGTCAACTCGATGGCAACGTGCCGTCCGAAGTTAGGAGAGCTGCGCCGCAGATCGACAGCGATATCGAGAGCAGCGCCATAGGCGACGCGCACGAGCTTTCCCTGAGGCTGAACAACCTGGTAGTGAATGCCACGCAGCACATTCCGTTTGGAGACCGAGAAGTTATCCTGCACCCACTTCGTGGAAAGGCCTGCTTCTTCCATCCCGCGCAGATTCCAGGTTTCCTGAAAAGCGCCGCGATTGTCGCGGAAGACGCGCGACTTTAACAGAAGAACGCCAGGCAAAGATGTCTCTTCGATATTCATCTGCGCTCAGGTGGAGTGGAGAAGCAGTGGGTCATCTCAAGGTCGCCTTTCATTGCGCCAGCCGCTCCGCATAGTTCTGCTCGATCCACTTAAGATAGCCGCCGGTGCGTACGTTATCCACCCAGGCGAGATTGTCGAGATACCAGCGAACGGTGCGGCGTAGACCGCTCTCGAACTTCTGGGCGGGCTGCCATCCGGTCTCGCGTGCGATCTTCGAGGCGTCAATTGCATAACGCCGGTCGTGACCAGGGCGGTCCGCAACAAAGGTAATAAGCCTCCGGCGAGAACCGATTTTCGGATCCGGACGCATTTCGTCAATAAGGTCGCAGATCGTGGTCACTACATCGAGATTCTTGCACTCACTGTTTCCCCCGATGTTATAGGTCTCGCCGGCTCGTCCGCGATCGAGAACGGTGCGAATGGCGGCGCAGTGATCCTCAACAAAGAGCCAGTCCCGCACATTTGCGCCGTCGCCATACACGGGTAAGGGTTTGCCTTCGAGCGCATTGAGAATCATCAGGGGTATCAATTTCTCGGGAAACTGAAAAGGCCCGTAATTGTTGGAGCAGTTGGTGGTAAGAACCGGCAGGTGAAACGTGTGGTAGTAAGAGCGAACCAGATGGTCGGAGGCGGCCTTAGAGGCAGCATAAGGACTGTTGGGCGCGTAGGCGGTGGTTTCAGAAAACGGAGGATCGTCCGGACCGAGTGAGCCGTAAACCTCGTCGGTGGAAACGTGTAGCAGGCGGAAGGAACTCTGGTCCTTCGGGTCGAGTCCGGACCAATAGGCTTTCGCTTGTTCAAGAAGAGTAAAGGTTCCGTGAACATTGGTGCGAACAAAGGCATCGGGTGCAACGATGGATCGATCGACGTGGCTTTCAGCCGCAAAATGAACGATGGCGCGCGGGCGATGCGTGCGCAACAGGGAACCGACCAACTCCCCGTCGCAGACGTCGCCGTGGATCAGAGTATGTCGCGGGTCGTTCCTGATCGAATCCAGACTGGAAGGATTGCCGGCGTAGGTGAGCAAATCGAGATTGACCACCGGCGAGCCCACGGCCTGAATCCAGTTCAAGATGAAATTCGATCCAATAAAACCGGCGCCGCCGGTAACGAGGATCGTGTCATTGCTGCTCATAAGCTCACAGGTCGTTATGTTTTGAACCTACCATAGTGCCATACTGCAAATCACGAGCACGGTTCAGCTGCGTGATTCTTCCGCAGACACACACTGTTCCACGTAGTCACAGAGCATATGCCCGCACAGGATGTGGCCCTCCTGGATGCGCGGGGTCTCGCCGGACGGGATACGCAGGATTTCGTCGGCCAGAGGCTCCATGGCGCCGCCTGCAGCGCCGGTAAAGGCCACCGTGGTTGCTCCCAGCTTCCGCGCGGCTTCCAGGGCGAGACAGACGTTTTTGCTGTTGCCCGAAGTGGAAAGGCCAGCCACCACATCGCCTTGGGTGCAGAGAGCTTCAACCTGGCGGCGAAAGACATGGTCGTAGCCGTAATCGTTGCCAATGGCGGTCAGGATCGAGGTATTGGTGCTCAGCGCAATCGACGGCAGAGCCCGGCGCTCCTGGCGAAAACGTCCCACGAGTTCTGCGGCGAGGTGCTGGGAATCCGCAGCGCTGCCTCCGTTTCCGCACCACAGGATTTTGTGTCCGTCGAGAATGGCGTGAGCCATCTTCATAGCGATGCGTTCGAGGACGGGCTGTTGGCTGTGGAGGGCCTGAATGACCTTCAGGTGCTCCTCAATCGCCCTTGTGAAAATGATCGATGTATCCGGCATCCGCCCCTCTGGTAAGAAAATCTCAGTTCCCGCCACCAGTGATTGTAATCGTGTGGCAGCGCGCGGTTCTGCTCGAGTATTTCCTTTACCAGGACATGTGGGTCGACGGGCTAATGCGCGAGGCTCGCAGCCTCGCGAACAACGGCTTCGTAAGCCGGCTTGGGCTTGCCGGAGCGGTCGAAAAGCAGCGGGTAGTTGGTGCGACCGGGCACAGGCCAGTTGTTTTTCCAGGAGTCGGCATCGGTGACGCCCCACAAGGTCACGCGATTCACCACATCCCTGTGCTTCAGGTAGACGCCGAACAGGTCGGCGTAGCGCTTTGTGAGTTGCTGCTCGACGGAATCGGGCAGTCCGTTCGGCCAGGGGTTGAGCTCGGGGTTCTGGGCGGCCCTCACCGAGACGTCGGCGGTTTGCTGGCGCGTGGCGCGGGGCAGGACATCGACGTCGAGCTCGGTGATGGCGACCTTGACGCCGAGTTTGCCGAAAGCATCAATGGTGGTGTCGAGCTGATCGAGGGTGGGAAAGTCGAGGCTGTCGTGCTCCTGGATGCCGACGGTGCTGATGGGAATGCCTGCGGCCTGAATTTGTTTGACGAGCGCGATGGCGCCGTTGCGCTTGGCCTCGTTCTCGAGGTTGTAGTCGTTGTAGTTGAGCTGGGCGGCGGGATCGGCCTCGTGCGCGTACTCGAAGGCCTTCTGGATATAGTCAGGGCCGATGATCTTGTACCAGAGCGATTGGCGGAGGGTTCCGTCTTCGTTCAGCGCTTCGTTCACAACGTCCCAGCTCTGGATGCGGCCCTTGTAGCGGCCCACGACAGCGTGGATGTGGTCGCGCATAGGCGAGGAGAGCATCGCGCGTCAGGAGATTGCCTTTGTCATCATGGAAGACCCAGGCCGGTACCTGGCTGTGCCAGACGAGACTGTGGCCGACGATGAACATGTGGTGTCTTTCGCCGAAGGCAACGTACTGGTCGGCGATCGTGAAGTCGTACTTGTCCGGCTGTAGGTGGACGTTCTCCCACTTGAGGCAGTTCTCCGGCGAAATGGAATCGAACTGTGCGGCGAGGATGGCATCGCCGCGCGTGTCCTCGCCTGTGATCTGCGCGGTGTTGATGGCCGCGCCG
>CAVPCB010000094.1:0-21103 GCA_963702285.1 uncultured Acidobacteriaceae bacterium
AGGCGCTGGCGCGCCGCTATCGCTGCGAGTTCATCGACCTGCGCAATTTCCGCATCCGCCATGAAGTGCTGCGCAGCGTGCCGGTGGACATGATGTTCCGCTACAACTTCGTGCCTCTGGAGCAGGAAGAGGACCGGCTGGTGATCGCGGTGAGCGATCCGAGCAAGCTGATGATGCTGGACGAGATCAGCGGCCTGCTGGCGCAGCGCATCGTCACGCGCGTGGCGACGCTCTCGCAGATCACCGACCTGCTGAAGAAAACCGAGCAGAGCCAGCGCGTGCTCGACGAGGCGTCGGAGGGAATGACCTTCGATGTGCTGTCGTCGAGCGAAGACTCCGACGAGAATATCTCGATCGAGAAGCTGACGTCCGCTGAAGACATCAGCCCCATCATCCGCCTCGTCGACACGACGATCTTCACGGCGCTCGAACGCCGCGCCTCGGACATCCACATCGAGACCTACGACGATTCCGTGCTGGTGAAGTACCGCATCGATGGCGTGCTGCAGCCGGCCATGGCGCCCATCGCACGCGAGCATCACACCACGATCCTGTCGCGCGTGAAAGTCATGAGCGAGCTCGACATCGCCGAGCGCCGCGTGCCCAGGACGGACGCTTTCGGGTTCGCTACAAGGGGCGTCTGATCGACTTCCGCGTCTCCATCATGCCGACCGTGCATGGCGAAAACGCTGTGCTCCGCGTGCTCGACAAGGAGTCGATGAGCGAGAAGTTCCGCAAACTCACCCTCGACGTAGTCGGGTTTGCGGACGACGATCTCAAGCGTTTTCGCCGCTACATTCGCGAGCCCTACGGCATGGTGCTGGTTACCGGACCCACCGGCTCCGGCAAGACGACCACGCTGTACGCGGCGCTCAATGAGATCAAGAGCGACGAAGACAAGATCATCACGATCGAAGATCCGGTCGAGTATCAGATTCGCGGCATCACCCAGATTCCGGTCAACGAAAAGAAGGGCCTGACCTTCGCGCGTGGACTGCGCTCGATCCTGCGCCACGACCCGGACAAGATTCTCGTCGGCGAAATCCGCGACCAGGAGACGGCGCAGATCGCCATCAACTCCGCGCTGACCGGCCACCTGGTCTTCACCACGGTCCACGCCAATAACGTGGTGGACGTGCTGGGCCGCTTCGTGAACATGGGCGTCGAAGTTTACAACTTCGTCTCCGCGCTGAACTGCATTCTGGCGCAGCGGCTGGTGCGCACCATCTGCGATCACTGCGTGCAGGAGGTCCGCTACGACGACGATTTGCTGATCGACAGCGGCCTCGACCTGAGGAATGGCGGGATTTCCCCTTTCGCGAGGGGCGCGGCTGCATCGAGTGCGCCGGAACCGGCTATCGTGGCCGCACCGCAATTCACGAGCTGCTCGATCTGACGGACCCAATCCGTGAAATCATTCTGGAGAAGAAGCCCAGCTCCGAAGTACGGAAGCTGGCGCAGCAGGAAGGCATGCACTTCCTGCGCGAGTCGGCGCTGGACCGCGTGCGGCGCGGCCTGACAACACTGAAGGAAATTAATAAGGTGACGTTCATCGAGGCATCGCGCTAAGAACAGGGAACAGGGAATAGGGAATAGGGAATAGGGAATAGGGAATAGGGAATAGGGATTAGGGCTTAGAAAGCAGCGTGCAGTGGCGGAATTGGTGAGCAGGAACGAGGCATCGCGCTAGTGGCGAATGTAGAGAACCTCTTTAAACCGGCGCCCGGGTCGCGTCCGAAAGCGGCGTGCGAGATTCGTCCCGAAGGCGTGATCGCGGCGCGTCCCGGCAAAAAGCACGGCGAGATCGTCACGGCCTTTGCGCCGCTGCCGGAAGGCGCCGTCGCGCCGGGTCTCAAGGTCCCCAATCTTGTCGATGCGCACGCGGTGGGCGCGGCCCTGGAATCGGCGATGGAGAGCCTCGGGTCGCACAGCAAAGAGATGACTCTGGTGGTTCCGGATGGGGCGGCCCGGGTGCTGCTGCTGGATTTCGATGAACTGCCGGCCAAGCGCCAGGAGGCGCTCTCGGTGGTCCGCTTCCGGCTGCGCAAGATGGTGCCCTTCGATGTGGAGACCGCCGCGGTCAGCTATCAGGTGATGGCGGAGAAGGACGGTCAGCTGAACGTGCTGGTGACGGTGATGCCCGCCGAGGTGCTGGCCGAATACGAAAGCCGTGGTTCGCGATGCCGGATACGAACCGGGCGCGGTGCTGCCGAGCACGCTGGCGGCTGCTGCGGCCGTCGAGGGCGACAGCGCCACGCTGATGGTGAATCACAGCGGCGCTTCTGTAACCACGGCGGTTACACAAGGCGATGAAATGCTTCTGCACCGGTCCATGGACCTGCCCGCGGAGCCGCAGGCGCGCGAGGAGGAGATGGCGCAGGCCGTGATCACCGCTCTGGCGTGGTATGAAGACACGCTCTCGAGGCTGCCCTCGACGATGTATTACGCGGGCCCGGGCGGCGCCAATGCCGCAGTGCAATCGCGATGGGCGGCCCTGGTCCAGCCGGCGCCGAGACTCGTGGACCTGACTTCCACGGATGCTTCGGCGATGACCACGGTGCCGCCGGGCGTAGTGGCTGGGGTAGCGGGGGCGTTGGCGCGCTAAATGAAGATAGCAGTCAATCTCGCGAGCCGTCCTTACATCGACCTGCGGCCGATCTACAACCGGCTGCGCACGTGGATCGTGATCCTCGCCCTGGTGGGCGGGGCGCTCTGGTATCTCTACCGCAACGAGAGCGATGAGGCGCAGGCCGCGCGGGCGCAGGTAACGACGGTGGAGAGCCGCGTGCGCGAACTGGAACAGAAGCAGCAGGAGTACCGCCGCATGATGCAGCAACCGAAGGACGCGGGCATCCTGCAGCAGTCGGAATTTCTGAATTCGCTCTTCCAGCGCAAGGCATTCTCGTGGACGGCGACGATGACGGATCTGGAAACAGTGCTGCCCACGGGCGTGCAGGTGCTGAGCATCGATCCAATCGTCGCGCAGGATGGGCACGTGATCATCCGCCTGCGCGTCACCGGCGAGCGGGACCATGCGCTCGAACTGGTGAGGAATCTGGAAAAGTCAAAGCACTTTGCGGCGCCCCGGCTGGCGACGGAGTCGCTGGCGACGGCGCAGGGCTCTGCCGCCATCCAGAACGTGAGCACGAGCCAATCAGGTGAATTTCGATATTCTGGCCGACTATCGGCCGCTGCCGCTCCAGCCCGGCGAAAACGAGAAGCCGGAAAAGGCGGCGCCGACGAAGTCGAGAGAAGCCAAAACGCAGAAGAAGCCGAGCGGCGCGACGGGAGGGCGGAAGACTCCATGAATCGCGTTCCGAAGCTCAATCTGCATTTTCTGCTGCTCGCCCTGGTGGTGGCGGCCGATGTCTTCATCGGCGTTCGGTTCGCGCTGGCATGGAGGGCGATCCGCTCCAACCAGTCGGGGGCGTTCATCCAGGAAGAGGCGCGGCTACAGCAACTCGAGTCCCAGATGAAGCACCTGAACGGGCTGCCGCAGAAGGTGAACGCGGCGGATGCCGACGCGCAGAAGTTCTACGGCAAGCGCATCGCACCGAACTGGTCGACGGTGCTGGCGCAGTTGGGATCGGTGGCTGCGAAGAACAATGTCAAGTTGTCGCGCGCGGCGTATCCGTTTAATCCGGCGCCGGCCGGCGGGCTGACGGAACTGCACATCGATGCAGGTTTGAGCGGGACAGTATTCTGATCTGATGCACTTCATCAACGGCCTCGAGGGCGATCAGGACCACGTTTTCTTCATCATCGATGGCGTGATCCTGAATGGGCAGCAGGGCGGGCTGGTGAATCTGCGATTGCGCCTGACCACGTATCTTCGCGCCGGTGCCAACGACCTGCCGAGCGAGCCGGCAATAATCCGGAACCCGCGCCAAGCGAGCCGCAACCTGCGGGAGGCGAAGGACCGCAATGAAGACCGGCTTCGAAAACAAGCGGAACCTCATCATCCTCGCGGTGCTTGCCGCGGTGCTGATCGCCGCCGCCGTGTACTTCGTGCGGTACATGTTCGGCGGCAGCCCTTCGCCGGCCCCTGCGCCCGCAACGTCATCCTCTTCGCAGGGACCATCGACGCCGGAAAACGCGGGACCCCTGGCCGCGGCAACAGACGCCAACGGTCATGCAGCGAAGAAAATGCCTGCGCTCGAAAAGCTCGATCCGACGCTGCATCCGGAAGTGATGGCGGGTGCGGAGTCGCTGGAGTACAGCGGCAAGGGGCGCAATATTTTCTCCATGACCTCGGCGCCCGGTCGTGATCCCGAAGGAGGTCGCCAGTGTGCGGCCGCAACCGGTAGTTCCGCAGCCTCCGCCTGGCCCTCCTCCTCCTCCGCCCATCGATCTGAAGTTCTTCGGCTACTCGGCCAACAACGGCGCGAAGAAGGCGTTTCTGCTGCACGGCGATGACGTCTTTATCGCAACGAAGGCGACGTGGTGGACCATCACTACAAGGTGGTGAAGATTTCGCCGCTTTCCATCCAGGTGACGGATCTGCTGTACAACAACACGCAGACTCTGCCGCTGACACAGAGTTGAGGCGAGCGATGAAACGGTCAGCGATAAAACGGTTAGCGATGGGGCGGTTAGCGGTGAAACGGTCAGCGGCATCGGAAGACGAAGCGGGCTTCGTCCTGCTGGCGGTGATCTTTCTCACTGTCGTACTGCTGATCAGCCTGGCCATCGCGGCGCCGAAGATCGCGAAGTCGATCCAGCGCGACAAGGAGCTGGAGACGATCCATCGCGGCGAGCAATATAAGCGAGCCCTCAAACTCTACTATCAGAAGTTTGGTTCTTACCCCACATCCATCGACCAGCTCGTCCAAACGAACCAAATGCGTTTTCTGCGCAGGAAGTACAAAGATCCGCTGACCGGCAAAGATGACTGGAAGCCGGTGTTCTACGGGCAGGCGCACGTGCGGCCGCTGGGATTCTTCGGGCAGCCGCTGATGACCGCTGGCCTTGGCGGAACGGCTTCGATGTACGCAGTCGCCGAACGAGCACAACAACCGACGCGAATGGCGTGCCGATCGCCAGCCCGGATCAGTCCGGAACAGCTGGAACCAGCGGTTTTCCGAACTCGCCCGGCACGCCTTCCCCGGGCTTTGGTGGGACGCCAACCGGTGGGTCGTCGATGTTTGCCCCGACCACGCCGACCACCACGCCAGGATCCACGACGGCTTCGCCCTTCGGATCAAACGGGACCGGTACCTCCGCTACGACGTTTGGCGGAGGAGGGCCCATCGTCGGCTTCACGCTGCCGGTCGATAAGCCATCCCTGATCGAATACAAGCTGCAGAAGCGCTACAACAAGTGGGAATTCAACTACGACCCCATGGAGGATCAGGCGATGGGAATCACGGGGCTGGGAGGCGGAACGCCAAACACGACCAATGCGCCGGGTTCGATGACCAATCCCGACAGGAACGACCACCGGGGACAATACTGCGCCGGTCACGATTCGCCCGGATCGCTCCCCACGAATCCCACCTCGCCGACAGATCCGACGAACCCGCAGCAATAAGAAAAGGCCCGCGCCATGGCGGGCCTTCTCACTTCCTCAATCTGAAAACTTAGACCTGGAACGAAGAGCCGCAACCGCAGGTGCTCTTCACGGTCGGATTGTCGAACTTGAAGCCGGCCGCCTCGATCGTCTCCACGTAGTCCACCGTGCAGCCGTTCAGATACATCAGCGACGTCGCGTCGACAAACACCTTCAGGCCATTGAAGTCGAAAACCTTGTCCATCATGCCGGACTGGTTCTCAAACGACATGGAGTATTGAAAGCCGGAACAGCCGCCGCCCACGACGCCAATGCGCAGGCCGGCCGGCAGCGGGTCCTGCGTCGCCATAATTTCGCGCACTTTGCTTACCGCGCTGTCGGTCAGGCGAACAGGCGCCGTCTTCGGCGCGGGAACCGCTTCGGGAGTGGGCGTGCTGGTAGTGACAGTGCTGGTAGCCATGGAATCTCCTGGGGAAAAACCTTCTGCCCTTTGAGTGTACCGCACGCGGCAGGCAGAATCACCCTTGAAGTTTGGATGCGGCAGACCGGGCCAGGGTCGCAGATTCATCGCCGACTGGGCAGATTCCACAGCATTTAGCGTCGAATGCCGCGCAGAATGCGGGCAACAGATTCCAGCATCCGCTCCGACGTCACCCCTTCCGGCAGCGCGATGCCCATCTTCGCCGTCATCTGCTGGGCGAGCCGTTCGGCCAGGGCGTGGCGGCGCGGAATGTCGATATCGATCGCTCGTGCAAAGAAGTGGTCGATGACGTTCAGGTCGTCGGCAGTCAGGCGGGCAACCGCGTCCGCCGGCAGATCGATGGCGTTGGGATCGACCACCAGAGCGGGCGGAGCCGCAACGGGCGTGAAGGCGCCCGCCGTAATCGTGCGCGAGGCCGTGCCGCTCCACAGTGCCGGTTCCGGAGCGCGCTCATGCACCACCAGGGTGCCCGCCGCAAAATCGCCCAGCCGTTTGTTGCGCCGGTTGCACAGCATGGTGACGATACCGACTGCGTAGAAGCTGGGAAAAGCATCGACCACGCGGATCAGGTTGCGGGTCATCGATTCAAACAGAGTGATCTGCCGGCCGGAGTCGCGGATCACGCGCAGCTTGCAGAGCTTCTTGCCTGGGGTTTGTCCATTCCAGAAGGCTTCGAAGAGCGTGTAGTAGCCCCAGTACAGCAGGAAATAAAAAAGGATGATCGCGGCGATGAACCATTTTTCGTCCGCGCGAGCGATAGCCTGGAAGGATTCAGGCGCTGAGCTAATGACGAGGAAGATCAGGAAGAAGAGGACCAGGTAGATCAGGATCTGCACAACCGTGTCGGCAAGCACAGCAAGAAAGCGACTACCGATGCCCGCAATGGGGAAGCGGATGGCGACCTGCTCCGGAGTGTCGATGGTAAGCTGGTCGGGAGTTTCGTCCATGGCGCGATTCATCGACCGGTTTCGGGGCGCGGCGCAGGCATGATTTCCAACCGCTGGATCGAACAACGGCAGGGACTGTGGCGGCGCCTGGATGCGTTGCTGGTCCAGACGGAGCAGTCGGGGCTAAAGTCGCTTTCCGGCGACGAGCTGCGCGAACTGGGGCTGCTCTACCGGCAGGTGGCCCAGGATCTGTCCGCGGTACGCGGCGATCGCGGGTCGCGCACCCAGGAAGAATACCTGAACCTGCTGCTGGCGCGAGCCCATAATCGCGTCTACTCCGGCAGAAAACTCGAAGCTCGGCAGATCGTTCACTTCTTTGCTGTGGAGTATCCGAGGATCTTCCGCCGCATGTTCCCGTACGTTGCCGCGTCGGTGGCGATTTTTCTGGCCGGCGCGGCGCTGGGAACCTTGCTGAGTGTTGCGCGGCCGGCGTTCGAGCGCATGATTCTTGGTCCAGCCATGGTCGCCTCGATCGAGAAGCACCAGATGTGGACGCACAGTCTTGTCAGCATGAAGCCGCAGGCTTCGACCGGCATCATGACGAACAACATCGGCGTCGCGTTCATGACGTTCGCGGGAGGAATCACGGCTGGACTCTGGACCCTTTACGAGCTGTTCTTCAATGGCATGGAACTGGGTGTTGTGAGCACGGCCTGCGCACAGGCGCGCATGGCTCTGGACCTGTGGAGCTTCGTCGCGGCGCATGGAGCGCTGGAGCTGCCGAGCATCTGCATCGCCGGGGCCGCGGGCCTTCGCATCGCCACGGGGATGCTGTTTCCAGGCATCTATAAGCGCGGGGATTCGCTTGCGCGCGCCTCGGTGGAAGCCATCCGGCTGCTCGCTGGAACCGTTCCGCTGCTGATGATCGCCGGCACGCTGGAGGCATTTTTGTCACCGTCGGGCGCACCTGTTGCCGTGAAGTTCCTTACCGGCGCCGTGCTGTTTTTAGGCCTTGGATTGTGGCTGACGTCGGGACAGGGCGCAGAACGCAGAGCTCAGAATCCGGCAGCGGTACCTTGAAATCCCGCCCGCGCTCTCCGCTGAGCTCTGTGCCCTGTGCTCTGGTTCAGAGCAGGCCTCGCGCCTTCACTTCCAGATACTCATTGATCGCGTCGGTGCGCAGCGCTCCCGGCGTAGTTTCCGCAACGAACACTCCCTTCGAGCGAAGTCCGGCCAGAACCAGGCGCCGGCGCTCGATCACTTCCTGCGCCGCCGCCGACTCGAACATCTGAACAGCGGTTTGCGGTTCGCGCGCGGCTGTCGCGTGAATTTCCGGATGCTGCAGGACCAACAGCAAGACGACATGACGGCGAGCCAGATCGGCCGCGGCGTCGGCAATGTCGGGGCGACGCGCGCTGTCGGCCATCTCCGTGATCCAAAGAACGAGGCCGCGGCGGCGCTGCAATTGGCCGAGCCGGGCCGCGGCGCGCAGGTGGTCGGCTTCCGAGCCTTCGACGCGCGCCTGGGAGAGCGAGTCGATCATGACCCGCAGCGCACCCGCTCCCGCAGCCGGTAAAAGCTGCTGCTGGATCGCGCGGCCGTACACCAGCAGGCCCGCCTTGTCTCCAGCCTGCATCACCGTCTGCGCCAGCGCGATCCCCGCGCTGCACGCCTGATCGAGCTGCGTCAGACTCAGTAGAAAAGACTCGTTCGACGCCGCGTCGCGGAAACTCGCCGGATGCGATGAACGGCCCGCCGCTATGGCGTGGCGCATCTCGAAGACCGTTCCCGACAATCGCCCCGCGTCCACCACGATCCACACCTGCTGGCTGCGTTCGGTGGTAAATTCGCGTGTGACGATTTGGCGCGGCGGGCCGTGGCTGGCCAGGAGATGTTCCGCATCTCGTCACCGGCGCGATAATCGCGAAGGTGGTCGAACTCGCGGCCGGTGCCGGTCAGGCGCAGACGCCGCCGCTGCAGCTCGATCTGGCGAATACGTAACAGATACAGTGCCGTATCGTCGGCGGAGCGCTCCATGGCCGGATAAACCCGAACCTTCTGCGCGGGATCGCAGAAAGCGCGGTGTTCGGCGAGGCGCAAACGGCCAGTCCAGCGCAGCCAAACGGGACCCAGAGTAAAGTCTCCGCGCCGGTTCGGTGTCACCGTGAAGATGATGCGCGCCGGATCGCGAGGAAAGACGTTGATCGTGCCCGAGGTTGGCATTTGTGCGAGCGCCGGATGCAGATCGTCGAACACGCGGACACGGAGAACCGCGTTGGCGCCGTGTTCAACCGCGATCTCGACGCGGGTTTCCCGGCCCAGCACGGGAGAGTCGAGAAAAGTCCGCGTCACTCGAAAAGAATGTGCCGGTGGCAGTGACAATATATCTACAACCACCAGCAAAAGGACCACCGTGTCCCACGCCAGCATCAGCGCCAACCAGTGCAGCCCGAAAAAGCCAGGAATTGCGCAAAGCAGCCCGGCGAGAAACAACAGCAACGAGCGCCCGGTGAGCGTGGTGCTGAAAATCCTGCCGAAGCGGCCTTTCGTGTGAACCTCCGCGGTCACCGGCGACGGAATCAGTGTCTGGATCATTTCGGCAGCGGCGTTGCGGCCAGCACGTCGGCAAGAACGCGGTCCGGATCGAAGCCTTCCAGTTCCGCTTCGGCCTTCAGAATGATGCGGTGGCGCAGGCACGGAGCGTCGCCTGCTTCACGTCGTCCGGGAATCAGAAAGTCGCGTCCGTCCTTCGCCGCATAGGCCTTGGCGACGATCAGAAGATCGGCCGCGGCCCGCGGGCTTGCGCCCAGCGTGATGCGGGCCATTCGCGCGTGCGCCGCACCACAGCAAGCAGGTAGTCGAACAGCGCCGGCTCCACGCGGACCGCCCGCAACTCCCGTCGCGCGGCCGTGAGATCCTGCGCCGAAACGCCGGCAATTTCGATTCCTCCAACTGCGGCGTGTCTGCCTTCGCATGGTGCCGCTCAAGAACCGTCCGCTCCTCGCCGGCGCTCGGATAGGTGACGCGGATCTTGATGAGGAAACGGTCGAGCTGCGCCTCCGGCAGCGGATACGTCCCCTCAAACTCCAGCGGGTTCTGCGTCGCGAAGACGGTGAAGAAGTCGTCGAGCGCGTGCGTCTCGCCGTCAATCGTCACCTGGCGCTCTTCCATGCTCTCCAGCAGCGCGGCCTGCGTGCGCGGCGGCATGCGATTGATCTCATCCGCCAGCAGGAATTGTGTGAACACCGGGCCGCGATGAAAAGTGAAGTCGCTGGTCTTCAGCGAGAAGACGCTGGTGCCGAGAATATCGGCGGGCATCATGTCCGGCGTGCCCTGAATGCGGCGAAAGTCCAGCGCAAGGAATCGCGCCAGCGTCTTCACGGTCATGGTTTTCGCCACGCCGGGTACGCCTTCCACCAGCGCGTGTCCGCCGCAAAGAAACGTGAGGATGGCCTGCTCGATCAGCTCCGTCTGGCCCGAGATGATCCTGCCCAGCTCCGCCTTGCCTCGTTCAAAAATGGAGAGCACGGTCCGGACTTCGCTGTTGTTTTCGGCAATTTCAGTCATGCGTTTCCCTGGGTTCGTTTTGACTTGAGCCCCGCGTTCTGCTGCGGCTTGCGAATCCGGTCGCTCAACGTCGCGATTTGTCGATCGAGGCGTCGCACCAATGCCAGCGCCGCAACGGGTCGGGGATTATCGTACTCCGCCTGACGCACAGCTTCGAGGTCGGCTGCCAGCTGCGTGGTATCGCATCCAAAGCGCGCGTGAACCGCAGCCGCAATCGCAGCCGGTCCCGAGCGCAGAGTGTCCGCAGGCAGACCGCCTTCGTGCGATAGAAATTCGTTGAGACGGCGCTCAGCGGCGGAGATGGCGACGCTGCTGGCTCCGGCTTTGGCATAGAGCGCGCCCATCGACTCGACGAATTCCAGCGGCGAAGCCCGCGGCGGCTGCACCAGCGCACGATGCGGGTCCGCTGCCGCGCGCAAAGCTGAAAAGAAGCAGCGCCGCAATGCAGGCGGTTTGGATGACGATGGCGGTGAACGGTGTGCCGCGCGTCGCAGTCCACGGGCTGGCATCGACGCCGTGCAGATACTCATCGAAATAAACGGTGCGCCCCGGGCCGCCCACGCTGGCCAGCAGCAATCTCAGATTGCCATCGTTGTGCAGGCCCATGTTCGTGAGCGGCGTGGCGGAGGCCCACCAGACGATTTCGCCCTTGCCTTCGCGATACGAGACGACCACGGCGCCGTTGCCGCAGGTTTGCGAGACGCGGACCGCCGGATCGTCGCCGCTCCAGCGAACCGGCGCGGCCATTTCAAGCTCGCCGGCACGCGCCAGCGGATCGGGGCCTTCCGGCGCGGTGATGCAAAGGTCGGTGAACAGCCGATCGGCCTGAGCGACCTTCGCATCCGGAAGGAAGAGCGCCGCGACGGCGCCGGTTGCAACAATGCGGCCGCCGCGATGAAGGAAATCGACGAAGGGCTGCTGACGATCTTTTTCGGTAAGCGCGGTGAGCGAAGGCGAGGGTTCGGCGAGGACCAGGGTCGCGTGCGATGCATCGATCGTCGAAAGTTCCGCCTCAGGGCGATCCCAGCGCACCGTGTTGTAGCCGAGCTGCGCCAGCAGCAGGTACGCGGCCTTCGCTCCGGCCGTGCCCGAGTTCCAGGTGCTGGGCGTGGGGTCGCGGTCTTCGCGATTCGGCGCGAGGATCCCCGTCACCACAATCAGTGCGGTCACAACGCCGCCGAAGATGAGCAGGAACTTCCAGTCGCCGCTCAGCTTCTTCATGCCGACCTCAGCTGCCGGTGCAGTTCCAGCGCGTTGTCGTAGTCCGGGCGCGCCGCCGGACGCAGCCCATACCAGATCGTCTCAAAGCTGAAAGTCTGGCGGCGAAGCAGAGGCGCAACGGCCGAGGCCGGGTCGAGCAGCCGCAGATACTCGCGTGGCGTACGCGCGCGATCCGGCTGCCACAGGCGGCGGCCTTCCAGGCTGACGATGCTGGCCCAGTACAGGCAATGCACCGCATCGCGGAAGCGGCCGCGGGAGGCGTAGTCTTCGGCCTCGCGCATCCAGTTCAGCACGCGCTCGTCGGTCTGCTCGACGCGGCGCGCGGCATCCATCTGCATGCGCACGCGCTGCCTGCGCACGGTTCTGAAGGCCCACACCAGCAGCAGGGCGCAGGCAATTCCGCCGAGACCCCACTCGATGAGCGGCCCGATCCATGGCGAACGCGAGCCGAATGCGGCCACGTGCGCGAGCATCCGGTCGAGCCAGCGATAGAGCAACGCGACGATCTGGTCGCGGAGCGAAGGCGCTGCCGAAGTGTTGAACTCCCGGCTCGCCAGGATCGCATCGGCGTCTTTCCTCGCACGCGAAAAGTCGGGCGTCGCCGGCGCCGGCTGGGCATCGGCCAGATCTTCGTCGATATGCGATTCGGCGGTGGCCATCAGCGCGACACGTTTCGCGTCAGGAAGCGGCTTTGCCGACGACAGAGCATCGCTCATCCACGCAAAATGCGCATCGAAGGAAGACTTGTTCGCCAGCGTGACATGCTCGTCCGCGCCCACCTGGCTCGGATCGCAGGCCGATGCATTTTGCGCGCACGCCGCAGCGAGCGACCGCAGGTCATGAAGCTCGCCTGTATAGTCGGCCAGCGTGCTCGGCTTCAGAACGCGCTCCGACACCGTCGCCTGCGCATCGTGGGCGCGCAGCGGCAACGCGCCGATCACAAAAACGCACAGCACAACGAATACACAGCGCGAGCGGATTAGGCCGGCTCCGGAGATGGGCTTGCCTCCGCGGGAGGATTGGCGGGCGGGGACCAGCGCGCAGCATCAGGAATTCGATGTCGAAGCCTTCATGCCGGACGCGCTCGTCAAAATAAAACAGGCACAGCGCGATGGCGGCCACCGGGCCTACCAGCAGCCGCGACAGAAATGCGCCGCTGAGCTGAACCATCTGCAGCAGGTAGCGCTCTGCGCCGTGCGCGCGCATTCCGATGAAAGTCAGCGGCAGCAGCACGACGCCGACAATCATGCCCATGGCGACGATCAGCAGGCCCAGCAGGAAGATGCGGCCCTTGCGCTCGGTGAGCAGAGCCATGCTGCGCCGCACTGCCGCGTTGGGTCCCAGCGATTCAATCACCGACGCGGGCACCGCCAGCGAGACACGAATCGCGGCGTAGATGGCATAGATGCCGCTCGCGAAGATCTGCAGTCCGAAGATGAAGGAGAGGATTCCGACCGCGATTGCCGAGCCGTTGCCCACCCGTGGCAGCAGCACGAGCACCGCAAAAAACATACCCACCGACAGCATGAACCACCAGCAGATGCTCCAGTACTGGCGCAGCGTCACCATCACATACCGGAACCAGTGACCGGTGGCGGCCCTCCATGCGGTTCCAACCGACGCAGCCCTGCCGAGGTAGATTTCCGCGACCGCCCAGGTGGTGGCCGCCTGCGTGATTCCGTAACACGCGAAGTACAGCAACACGCCGATGGTGACGATGATGCCGTACAGCACGGGCTTCGTAATGGTCTGCACCTGGATGCCGTTGCGCATGGTGCGCTCGCCCATGGTGAACAGCACCTGCAGGGCGCCGCTCACGAAACTGACGCCTGCGGGAAGCGCGGCCAGGCTTGCGAACAGCGCAAATCGCGAACGGTAGAGCTGAAAGGTGCGGTCGAGAACTTCACCGGTGGAAAGAGGCCGAAGATCGTAACCGGAAGTGGTCTGCGCGAGGCTCTCCGAACCCGCCCAGCTTTGCCCGCCTGCCATGAGAAGTGACTCCGAGTGTGGGCATAGTAGCACAGCAACGGCGCGAAGGGGACCGCCCGTTGGAGGAATAGACGCACTCGTTTTGGACTGGCCCGTCGGCGGCGCGAACGGCTTCTGTTATGGATGTGTGCTGCCCTGGCCAGCGCTCTCCGGAGCCAGCATTTGATAGCTCACAAAGGCCAGCCGTTTGCTGTCCGGCGCCCACGACGGCACGTTCATCGTTCCCCCGCCGCCGACGAGGCGGAAGAGCACGTGGACCCGGCGATCGTCGAGCGACATCACGCGCAGCGCAATGGGCCTGTTCGCCGGATGTCCGGTGGTTCCGGGCTCATAGCTGATGAAGACGATCGATTTGCCGTCGGGCGAAGGATGCGCCGTCCAGTTCACCCAGTCGTCGTTGGTCATCTGCTCGGGCGAGCTGCCGTCGGAATGCATGCGCCAGATCTGCATCGAGCCGCCGCGGTCGGAGTTGAAGTAGATGTATCGTCCATCGGGCGAGTAGTCGGGGTCGTCGCTGATGCCCGTACCCGTCGTGAGCGCATGCTCCTCGCCACCCTCAGCGGGGATCGCGAATATGTTGAGAGACCCATGATCGGGTCGCGAGAAAAGAATCGTCTTGCCATCCGGCGACCAGCTGTGGAACCAGGAGTTGGGGTGTTCGGTCAGCACGCGGGGCGCGCCGCCGGAGATGGGCACGATGTAGATGCGGAACTCGGACTTGCCCGTGGTCGCACACGTCATCAGCAAGGTGCGTGCCGTCGGGCGAAAGGCCGTGGCTTCCGGTGCAGCGGGTGGCGTCGCCCGTATCGATTTGCTTGCGGCGTGCCGCCATCCGCGGGTACCGTCATGATCTTCCCATCCTGATCGAAGATCAGCGTTTTGCCGTCGCGGCTCCAGTTCGGCGCTTCGAAATGCCCCTGCGCCGACCAAACGACCACATCGCGACGAAAGTCCTTATCGTCGCCGATTGTGTTCAGCGTGCTGTAGAGCGTCAGATTCGACGGCTCCGGCGCGGCCTGCTCCAGCGTGACATGCGAGAAGACAGCCTTCTCCGTCTTGTTGGGATCATGCGAGCAGAGGCCGATGCCGGCGTAGAACGGTTCGGCGAGATGAAGCTGGACGCTGGCGCCTACCTGATGCAGCGGTGCCGCCAGGTTCCGAGGCCACATACATCGTTAACGTGTCGCCCCGTTTCTCCAGTCCAGCCGCCGCGGCGCCGGTCGTGGTACTCAGTTCCAGGTCCTCGGTCATCGCGCCCGCTTCTCGCCGGAACTGCAGCGCGGTCAGGCCAACCCCGTGCAGCGCAGCGTCAGCATAGGCTGAACCGGCATCGAGACACTGACGGAAGATGAGAATCGCTTTGCGATGCGGATTGTGCTCGGCGCCCGTCTCAGGGAAATCGATGTCCGCTGTCAGAGTGCCGTCGCCGGACATTTTCTTCCAGACGAAATGAAACCCATCCTCCGCACCCCACAGATTCGCGCCGGCGGAAGTCAGCGTATAGGTATCCGCAGCGAAGGTCGCCGTCCCGGGCGGCGTTACGGCGCCCACGTCCGCCTGGCCTTCAAAGAGACCCAGGCTCGGCGCCCGGGCTGGGAGGGGAAGCAGGATTGCCATAACAAGAAGCGTAAGAAGCTGGGTGGGGCGAAGGTTCATGATAGGTTCTCCGGCATCCAGTAAACGGGATGGTTCCAGTGTGCGGTTGCCCTGCTTCCCCCTCAGCGTGTGCCCTGTGCGTGAGCTGTTCCCACCTCTCCTGTGCGCCCGAAGAACGAGCCGGCAGAAGACAGGGACTCGTCTTCATGATTCCGCAAAGTTATAGGGCAGGACAGAGCGACGCGGCGTTGCTCGACCACGCTCGAAAATGCGCCGCAGCCCCTACACTGAGGGTTATGCCTAAGCACCGCGAGGCCGTCTACGGCAAAGGCCATCTCCATCTCATCGCCTGCACCTGCTACCGGAAGCTACCCAAGCTGGGGGGAAGAGAAGCATCGGGACGTCTTCGTGCGCCTCATGGAAGAGCTGCGTGTCAAGTTCCGCTTCGCAGTCGTCGGATACGTGGTGATGCCGGACCATTTCCGGCTGCTGATGCGCGAGCCCGAGATCGATACGGCCGCCAATGCGGTAGAAACACTACAGGCTCGCTACCGCCGCAGATTTAACAGCTCTGCGCGACTGGACGAGCAGGTTTGGGAGAGCCGCTACTCGGACACGCACATCGTGGGAGCCGAGGCGGTTGCGGCGAGCCTGGCGTCCATGCACGCGGAGCCGGTGAAGGCCGGGCTCGTGGTCAGCCCCGAGGAATGGGAATGGAGCAGCGCTCGCGCCTACGCCGGATTGCCCGAAGGGGTAGTAACAGTCGAACAGGTTACTGCCGCATCTATCTAACGCTCATCATGCGTCAGGCGAAATCGGCTACAGCGCCACGGGCTACAAGAGATCGAGAGCCTGACCAACAGGTTGTTTTCGAGGTAACCATGGATATGGTAAAGTTGGCCACCCAGTTCCTCGGGAGCGGGCATATCTGGCCCGTCCGGCATCGCGATCGACGGCAATGCCAACGTTAACTGCGCCGACCGCCACTGACTGAGGACCCAGTGCATTCCCCTTCACGCAAACTCGAAACAGGGTTCCAGCGAAGGATCTCGCTGTTGTCCGCCTTGGCTGCCGGCGCGCTTGTGCTGGGTTGCGGAGGCAACGGAAACACCTCGGGATCGGGGTCGAACCCTCCACCTGTCACGCCCGCATTCACAGGACAGATGCACAGTGGCACCAGTCCGGTCGAGGGGGCTGCGGTCTCGTTCTACGCTGCCGGTTCCAGCGGGACAGGCGCGGGCGCGACCAATCTGCTGACCTCGCAGGCCGTCACCACCGACGCCTCCGGCAATTTCTCCATTCCTTCCTTTGCGTGCCCGAGCAGCAGTGCGCAGGTTTATCTGGTGGGGCGCGGCGGCAGAACGTCCGCGTCCGGTGCGGATAATTCCGCGCTGGCAATGATGGCCGCTCTGGGTGACTGCGCCGGTCTGAGCTCATCGACCACGGTGGTGATGAATGAGGTGACGACTGCCGCGGCCGCATGGGCACTCAACCAGTTCATCGGCGCCAATGCCGCCGTTGGAGCCAGCGCAACCAATGCAACAGGGCTGCGCAATGCATTCCTTACCGCCGTGAATCTGGTGGACAACAGCAAGGGAACATCGCCCGGCGCCGCGCTGCCTGCCAATTCGAGCATCGAAGTCTCCAAACTCAATACCCTGGCGGATATTTTGTGGACCTGCAATCAGGGGAGCAACACGGCGTGCCAGTCTCTTTTCGGTGCTGCGACGGTGGGGACTGCCGCGCCATCGAATACGCTCGATGCCGCGCTGAATATCATTCGCAATCCTGCGATGAACGTGGCTGGAGTGTTTGCGCTGCTTTCGCAGGGTCCTTATCAGCCGGTACTGACTGCCGCTCCTCACGAATGGCTGCTCTCGGCCACTTTTGGCAAGTGCAGTTCCGGATGCGGCGGCCTGAATCTTCCCGGCTCGCTGGCCATCGACTCCAAAGGCAATATCTGGGTTGCGAATTATTTCGGCGGCGAGGCCTCGGAGTTCTCGCCAACCGGCGTGCCCGCGTCTCCCAATGGATATTCGGCGACCGGCCTTCAGGCATCCTTCGGAATCACAGTCGATGGGCAGGATTCGGTCTGGATTGCGAATGCGCTCGGCAATTCCACGGGAAGCGTCACGCATCTGAGCAGCTCTGGCGCCAACCTTTCCGGCTCCGGCTACACCGGCGGCGGCATCTATCTTCCGTTCGCTCTAGCCGCCACTCCCGGCGGCAATGTGTGGGTCGCGGATTACGCCAACGCCGCCGCGACGCTGCTGGCCAAAGACGGCACTCCCTTGTCGGGCGCTCAGGGCTACGCTGCCTCCTCACTGGTTTTCACGACCGCGGTCGCAGTGGACGCAAATCAGAACGGCTGGTTTGCCTATCAGGGCGGAGTGGCCATGGTCACGCCGGCCGGCGGGGTGACCAATTACTCCTGTTGCGATGTTCCGGCGGGAATCGCGCTGGATCAGGCGGGCAACGTCTGGGTAGCCGACTTCGGTGCATCCGCCGTCTTCAAACTTTCTCCTTCGGGAGCTCTGCTGGGACAGGCAGTGAAGACCGGAGGCGTTGAAACGCCGGACGGAATCGCCGTCGATGGAACCGGGAATATCTGGCTCGCGAATTATCATGGCAATACGATCAGCGAATTCACAGGCGGCACGCTGCAGGCTCTTTCTCCTGCGGATGGGTTCGGACTCGACGCGGGTCTGGACGGACCCTTCGGAGCCGGTGTCGACGCCAGCGGCAATCTTTGGATCAGCAACGCCTTTTCCAATACGCTGACGGAATTTGTCGGGGCTGCAACTCCGGTGAAAACACCCTTGCTCGGTCTGCCGGCGCAGCCATAGAGTCATTCGAAGCAGCTCGGGGAAGAGGAACATGTCAGCGCCCGAAGTTCAGAACGCTCCATACCAGCAGCCTCCATATGGCTGCGTCGATCACGTCCTGGACATGGTCGCGTTTGGCGTTCCTTTTCGGCTTGCAGCCGAGAGTCCCGAGATGCTCGAGCGGATGCGGCGGCACGCGCCCTATGGTTCGGCTGCGTGCATGGCTTCCGCATCCGGTGCTCGCAGTTTTGCCTTACGTGCCGCTCAGTCCGGCGCAACTTATCAGGTGCTGGCCGACGGCGAACTCCTCGTCGATGGCGAAGCGATGGCGCCCGGCCTCATCCAGTTGGGCGGCCATCTCATGAGCCACGTCGCCGAATATGCTCCTGAGTTTGTTTTCGTTCACGCGGGTGTCGTTGCCTGGCGGGGTCGCGCGTTGCTTCTTCCCGGCATCAGTCATGCGGGTAAGTCCACGCTGGTCGCGGAGCTGGTTCGAGCCGGAGCCACTTACTACTCGGATGAATTCGCTCTGCTGGATTCCCACGGAAGGGTGCATCCGTTTGCGCGCGACCTGCGCATTCGCCAGCCCGGCAAACCCGACCAGACAAGTGTGCCGGTGACGCAACTGAATGGACGCGCCGGAACCCAGGCTCTGCCCGTCGCAATGATCGTCTTCACCGAATACGCGAAGGATGCCTGCTGGGCTCCGCAGCCGGTGTCCCGTGGCAGAGCCGTGCTGGAAATGCTGCTGCACGCCGCGCCCGTGCAGCGAACCCCGGCACGGGTCCTGGCCACTGTTTCCGCAACGGTGCAAAATGCCGTCGTCTTGAAGTCTTCGCGAGGCGAAGCAGCTGCGGCTGCGCAGGCCCTCATCGCTGCCCTGGCCGCGGAAGGAGCGCCGGCATGAGACCGGGAATGCCCCTTCTGCTGGCCTTGCTGCGGGGAGAGGCGAGCGCCGGCGATGGCTCCGAAGCGCAGTGGGGAGCGGTCCTCGATCTCGCGCGACAGGAGAACATTCTGCCCTGGACCGCGGCTCGGCTGCGCTCCATCCCCGGCGTCTTGCCCCCAGGCCTGGATGCGCGATTGCGGCAGATCCACCGTGACACGCAGGTTTCCGCATTCTTCTGGACTTCGACGCTCAGGAGCCTCCTTGCGGATTTTCACGAGCGCGGCATTCCAGTCGTCTCTCTCAAAGGCCCGTGGATGGCCGAACGGCTGTGTGGCGACGCGGCTCTGCGACCGTGCACCGACCTCGACCTGCTGGTTCGCCCGGCGGATCTGGCGCGCTCAGAAGCGCTGCTCGCCCAGCTCGGCTTTCGGCCCAGGCGTCGCCGCGACGATCACGAGCGGCCCTGGTATCGCGAGACGGTCACCGTGGATCTGCATCACGATGTCGAGCATCCGCTGGCATTCGACTTCGATATCAAGCGTGCCTGGGAGCAGACCCTTCTGTCAGACTTTCAGGGAGTCCCAGCCCGGCTTCTGGCGCCTGCCGACGAGCTACTGTTTCTTTGCCTTCACAGCGCGCGCCACCGCTTCGAACGCCTCAGCCACATCCTCGATCTCACCTTTGCTTTTCAGAAGCTCCCGCTGCCCGATGCCGGCAGCGGTTCGCGGCGTGACCATGAAGTCGCCGACCTTGTGGCCTTTGGCTCCATGATGGCGGCCCGCCTCGATCCTCGTTGCACGCCACAGCTTTCCGTGGACACTTGCCGCCGCCGGGAGCGGCTGGAGCAGCTTGCCGATCGTCTCTGGCTGGAACGCATGACGGAACGTTGCCCCAGGATCGACTGGCGCGCGAAACACGACTTCTATCTGATGATGGAGACCCGCCCGCTCAGGCGATTTCTCCGCCTGCTTCGCCACTTCCGCATTCTCCTGACGCGACTCATTGACGATGACTTTGCCTTCGCCGCGCGCTTTCGCCTGCGCCAGCCCTGGCAAGTCTGGTTGCTGCGGCCCGTTCGTATTCTGTTCCGGGCCAGTCGAGCGGCTTCTTCGCCATGATCGCAGCAACTGTCAGTTGAGAAGTGGTGCGCCCGGAGAGATTCGAACTCCCGGCCTGATGCTCCGGAGGCATCCGCTCTATCCAGCTGAGCTACGGGCGCGTTCCTTCAGGATACTACGGGCAAGAAGCCCGACAAGCCTTCGCCACCGCCGCAATATGCCCCGGGCCGGTGCGGCAGCAGCCGCCGATGGCCTGCGCTCCGGCGGCATACCACGCCCGAGCCAGCGCGCCATACTCCCGCGTGTCGGAAATCCCGCGCCAGGTGCGCGCCTCCGCGTCCCACGTCTCGCCTGAGTTCGGATAAACAATCACCGGCTTCCTGTCGCCGCAGCCACGCCGTGCCTCCCCAATGAGCGCTTCAACGTAACGGGGTGCTGTGCAGTTGATCCCAATCGCCACGATCTGCTCCGACTGTGCCATCGCCTCAGCGCACTCCCGCAGCGGCTCACCGTGCGCAACATGCGCCGCATCGCGACAGGTGAAGGAAATCCATGCCGTCAGCGCGGGAAACAACCCGAGCGCCGCGACGAATAGAATTGTTCTTGCTGATGATCGAGGGCGGGCTTCGCTTTACAGCGGCGAGTTTAGCTTGACCGGGTCAGACCACTGGGATGTGGGCCTTTCAATTCGACGAATTCCGCTCTTCTTGGATGGCGAGGCTGTAGTTGTAGGAAATCAAGACGGAACTGTATGCTTGATTAAGTTCTCCTCTAAGAAGTAGAGCATCTGTGCTTTTCGAGGCAAGTATGATGTGTGGTGCCAGCTAGGTGGAAGCCCGCAGCATCGCAGCAGCAGGGTGCTGGAACTGACACAGACGGTCTACAACGCTGACATTTAACACCATCGAAACCATTGAATAAATGGTGTCGCTTCATATCTACGAGTACTTTGGTGCCAATGCCCTCCGGTGCCGTAAACGCTGGGCCGAAAAACGCCCTATGTCTGTGCCTGTGGGACCGGCTTGGTGACGATTTAACCGATCCGGTAATTATACGACCAATAGCGCTGGCATCCGCGCCG
>CAVPCB010000095.1:0-8250 GCA_963702285.1 uncultured Acidobacteriaceae bacterium
TGGCGACCGGATGAAGATCGCAGTCAATCTCGCGAGCCAACCCTATATCGACCTGCGGCCGATCTACAACCGGCTGCGCACGTGGATCGTGATCCTTGCCCTGCTGGGTGGCGCTCTCTGGTATCTCTACCGCAACGAGAGCGATGAGGCGCAGGCCGCGCGGGGCGCAGGTGGCGACGGTGCAGAGCCGCGTTCGGGAACTCGAACAGCAGCAACAGGAGTACCGGCGCGTGATGCAGCAGCCGAAGGACGCGAGCATCCTGCAGCAGTCGGTATTTCTGAATTCGCTCTTCCAGCGCAAGGCGTTCTCGTGGACCGCGACGATGACGGATCTGGAAACCGTGCTGCCGACGGGCGTGCAGGTGCTGAGCATCGATCCGATCGTTGCGCAGGATGGGCACTGATCATCCGGCTGCGCGTCACCGGCGAGCGGGACCATGAGCTCGATCTGGTGAGGAATCTGGAAAAGTCGAAGCATTTTGCGGCGCCCCGGCTGGCGTCGGAGTCGCTGGCGACGGCGCAGGGCGCTCCCGGCGCGCAGAACGTGAGCACGAACAATCAGGTGAATTTCGATATTCTGGCCGACTATCGGCCGCTGCCGCTCCAGCCCGCCGAAAACGAGAAGCCGGAAAAGGCGGCGCCGACGAAGTCGAGAGAAGCCAAAGCGCGGAAGAAGCCGAGCGGCGCGACGGGAGGGCGGAAGGCTCCATGAATCGCGTCCGAAGCTCAACCTGCATTTTCTTCTGCTCGCCCTGGTGGTGGCGGCCGACGTGTTCATCGGCGTGCGTTTCGCGCTGGCGTGGAGGGCGATCCGCTCCAACCAGTCGGGGGCGTTCATTCAGGAAGAGGCGCGGCTGCAGCAGCTCGAGTCCCAGATGAAGCACCTGAACGGGCTGCCGCAGAAGGTGAACGCGGCGGATGACGACGCGCAGAAGTTCTATGGCAAGCGCATCGCGCCGAACTGGTCGACGGTGCTGGCGCAGTTGGGATCGGTGGCTGCGAAGAACAGCGTCAAGCTGCTCGCGCCTGCGTATGCATATAATCCGGCGCCGGCTGGCGGACTCACGGAGCTGCACATCGATGCAGGTCTTAGCGGCCAGTATTCTGAGCTGATGCACTTCATCAACGGCCTCGAGGGCGATCAGGACCACGTTTTCTTCATCATCGACGGCGTGACCCTGAATGGGCAGCAGGGCGGGCTGGTGAATCTGCGATTGCGCCTGACCACGTATCTTCGCGGCGGTGCCAACGACCTGCCCGAGCGAAACGGGGCAATAATCCGTGAAACCCGCGCCAGGCGTAGGCCGCAACCTGCGGGAGGCGAAGGACCGCAATGAAGACCGGCTTCGAGGGAAAGCGGAACCTCGTCATCTTCGCGGTGCTTGCCGCGGTGCTGATCGGCGCCGCCGTGTACTTCGTGGCGGTACATGTTCGGCGGCAGCTCCTTCGCCGGCCCCGGCGCCCGCAACGTCATCCTCTTCGCAGGGACCATCGACGCCCGAAAACGCGGGACCCCTGACCGCGGCAACAGACGCCAACGGTCATGCGGCGAAGAAAATGCCTGCGCTCGAAAAGCTCGATCCGACGCTGCATCCGGAAGTGATGGGGGTGCGGAGTCGCTGGAGTACAGCGGCAAGGGACGCAATATTTTCTCGATGACCTCGGCCCCGGTGGTGATCCGAAAGGAGGTCGCCAGGTGCGGCCGCAACCGGTGGTTCCGCAGCCTCCTCCTGGTCCTCCTCCCCCGCCGCCCATCGATCTGAAATTCTTCGGCTACTCGGCCAACAACGGCGCGAAGAAGGCCTTTCTGCTGCACGGCGATGACGTCTTCATCGCCAACGAAGGCGACGTGGTGGACCATCACTACAAGGTGGTGAAGATTTCGCCGCTTTCCATCCAGGTGACGGATCTGCTGTACAACAACACGCAGACTCTGCCGCTGACACAGAGTTGAGGCGAGCGATGAAACGGTCAGCGATAAAACGGTTAGCGATGGAGCGGTCAGCGGTGAAACGGTCGGCGGCATCGGAAGGCGAGTCGGGCTTCGTCCTGCTGGCGGTCATCTTTCTCACCGTCGTTCTGCTGATCAGCCTGGCCATCGCGGCGCCGAAGATCGCGAAGTCGATCCAGCGCGACAAGGAGCTGGAGACGATCCATCGCGGCGAACAATATAAGCGAGCCCTCAAGCTCTACTATCAGAAGTTGGTTCCTACCCCACATCCATCGACCAGCTCGTCCAGACGGACCAAATGCGCTTTCTGCGCAGGAAGTACAAAGATCCGCTGACCGGCAAAGATGACTGGAAGCCGTGTTCTTCGGACAGGCGCACGTGCGGCCGCTGGAATTCTTCGGGCAGCCGCTGATGGGCCGGCCTTGGTGGGACTGCTTCGATGTATGCAGTCGCGCAACGACCACAACAACCGACGCGAATGGCGTGCCGGTCGCCAGCCCGGATCAGTCCGAACAGCTGAAACAGCGGTTTTCCGAACTCGCCCGGCACGCCTTCCCCGGGCTTTGGTGGGACGCCAACCGGTGGGTCGTCGATGTTTGCCCGACCACGCCGACCACCACGCCAGGATCCACGACGGCTTCGCCCTTCGGATCAAGCGGACCGGTACCTCCGCTACGACGTTTGGCGGAGGAGGACCCATCGTCGGCTTCACGCTGCCGGTCGATAAGCCATCCCTGATCGATACAAGCTGCAGAAGCGCTACAACAAGTGGGAATTCGACTACGACCCCATGGAGGATCAGGCGATGGGGATCACTTGATTGGGAGGCGGAACGCCAACAATCCGAACACGCCGTTTGGTGGAAACAACTCGGAAACAATACGCCGTTCGGCGGAAACAACTCGGGAAACAGCTCGTCATCCGGCGGAAACAATAATGGCGGTACCAATGGGACCGGTATTCCAGGGAAGCCCACCCACGAATCCCACATCGCCCACAGATCCGACGAACCCGCAGCAATAGGAAAAGGCCCGCGCCATGGCGGGCCTTCTCACTTCCTCAATCTGAAAACTTAGACCTGGAACGAGGAGCCGCAACCGCAGGTGCTCTTCACGGTCGGATTGTCGAACTTGAAGCCGGCCGCTTCGATCGTCTCCACGTAGTCCACCGTGCAGCCGTTCAGATACATCAGCGACGTCGCGTTGACAAACACCTTCAGGCCATTGAAGTCGAAAACCTTGTCCATCATGCCGGACTGGTTCTCAAACGACATGGAGTATTGAAAGCCGGAACAGCCGCCACCCACGACGCCAATGCGCAGGCCGGCCGGCAGCGGGTCCTGCGTCGCCATAATTTCGCGCACTTTGCTTACCGCGCTGTCGGTCAGGCGAACAGGCGCCGTCTTCGGCGCGGGAGCCGCTTCGGGAATGGGTGTGCTGGTAGTGACAGTGCTGGTAGCCATGGAATCTCCTGGGGAAAAACCTTCTGCCCTTTGAGTGTACCGCACGCGGCAGGCAGAATCACCCTTGAAGTTTGGATGCAACAGACCGGGCCAGAGTCGCAGATTCATCGGCGGCCGCGCAGATTCCACAGCATTTAGCGTCGAATGCCGCGCAGAATGCGGGCAACAGATTCCAGCATTCGCTCCGACGTCACCCCTTCCGGCAGCGCGATGCCCATCTTCGCCGTCATCTGCTGGGCGAGCCGCTCGGCCAGGGCGCGGCGGCGCGGAATGTCGATATCGATGGCTCGTGCAAAGAAGTGGTCGATGACGTTCAGGTCGTCGGCAGTCAGGCGGGCAACCGCGTCCGCCGGCAGATCGATGGCGTTGGGATCGACCACCACAGCCGGCGCTGCCGCAACGGGCGTGAAGGCGCCCGCCGTAATGGTGCGCGAGGCCGTGCCGCTCCACAGCGCCGGTTCCGGAGCGCGCTCATGAACCACCAGGGTTTCCCGCCGCAAAATCGCCGAGCCGTTTGTTGCGCCGGTTGCACAGCATGGTGACGATACCGACTGCGTAGAAGCTGGGAAAAGCATCGACCACGCGGATCAGGTTGCGGGTCATCGATTCGAACAGAGTGATCTGCCGGCCGGAGTCGCGGATCACGCGCAGCTTGCAGAGCTTCTTGCCTGGGGTTTGTCCATTCCAGAAGGCTTCGAAGAGCGTGTAGTAGCCCCAGTACAGCAGGAAATAAAAAAGGATGATCGCGGCGATGAACCATTTTTCGTCCGCGCGAGCGATAGCCTGGAAGGATTCAGGCGCTGAGCTAATGACGAGGAAGATCAGGAAGAAGAGGACCAGGTAGATCAGGATCTGCACAACCGTGTCGGCAAGCACAGCAAGAAAGCGACTACCGATGCCCGCAATGGGGAAGCGGATGGCGACCTGCTCCGGAGTGTCGATGGTAAGCTGGTCGGGAGTTTCGTCCATGGCGCGATTCATCGACCGGTTTCGGGGCGCGGCGCAGGCATGATTTCCAACCGCTGGATCGAGCAACGGCAGGGACTGTGGCGGCGCCTGGATGCTTTGCTGGTCCAGACGGAGCAGTCGGGGCTAAAGTCGCTTTCCGGCGACGAGCTGCGCGAACTGGGGCTGCTCTACCGGCAGGTGGCCCAGGATCTGTCCGCGGTACGCGGCGATCGCGGGTCGCGCACCCAGGAAGAATACCTGAACCTGCTGCTGGCGCGAGCCCATAATCGCGTCTACTCCGGCAGAAAACTCGAAGCTCGGCAGATCGTTCACTTCTTTGCTGTGGAGTACCCGAGAATCTTCCGCCGCATGTTCCCGTACGTTGCCGCGGCAGTGGCCATTTTTCTGGCCGGCGCGGCGCTGGGAACCTTGCTGAGTGTTGCGCGGCCGGCGTTCGAGCGCATGATTCTTGGTCCGGCCATGGTCGCCTCCATCGAGAAGCACCAGATGTGGACGCACAGTCTTGTCAGCATGAAGCCGCAGGCTTCCACCGGCATCATGACCAACAACATCGGTGTCGCTTTCATGACGTTCGCGGGCGGAATCACGGCTGGACTCTGGACCCTCTACGAGCTTTTCTTCAATGGCATGGAACTGGGCGTGGTGAGCACGGCCTGCGCACAGGCGCGCATGGCTTTGGACCTTTGGAGCTTCGTCGCGGCGCATGGAGCGCTGGAGCTGCCGAGCATCTGCATCGCCGGGGCCGCGGGCCTCCGCATTGCCACGGGGATGCTGTTTCCAGGCATCTACAAGCGCCGGGATTCGCTGGCGCGCGCCTCGGTGGAAGCCATCCGGCTCCTCGCTGGAACCGTTCCGCTGCTGATGATCGCCGGCACGCTGGAGGCATTTTTGTCACCGTCGGGCGCACCTGTTGTCGTGAAGTTCCTTACCGGCGCCGTGCTGTTTTTAGGCCTTGGATTGTGGCTGACGTCGGGACAGGGCGCAGAACGCAGAGCTCAGAATCCGGCAGCGGTACCTTGAAATCCCGCCCGCGCTCTCCGCTGAGCTCTGTGCCCTGTGCTCTGGTTCAGAGCAGGCCTCGCGCCTTCACTTCCAGATACTCATTGATCGCGTCGGTGCGCAGCGCTCCCGGCGTAGTTTCCGCAACGAACACTCCCTTCGAGCGAAGTCCGGCCAGAACCAGGCGCCGGCGCTCGATCACTTCCTGCGCCGCCGCCGACTCGAACATCTGAACAGCGGTTTGCGGTTCGCGCGCGGCTGTTGCGTGAACTTCCGGATGCTGCAGGACCAACAGCAAGACGACATGACGGCGAGCCAGACCGGCCGCGGCGTCGGCAATGTCGGGGCGGCGCGCGCTGTCGGCCATCTCCGTGATCCAAAGAACGAGGCCGCGGCGGCGCTGCAATTGGCCGAGCCGAGCCGCGGCGCGCAGGTGATCGGCTTCCGAGCCTTCGACGCGCGCCTGGGAGAGCGAGTCGATCATCACGCGCAGCGCGCCCGCTCCCGCAGCCGGTAAAAATCGCCGCTGGATCGCGCGGCCTGACACCAGCAGGCCCGCCTTGTCTCCAGCCTGCATCACCGTCGGCGCGAGCGCGATCCCCGCGCTGCACGCCTGATCGAGCTGCGTCAGACTCAGTAGAAAAGACTCGTTCGACGCCGCGTCGCGGAAACTCGCCGGATGCGATGAACGGCCCGCCGCTATGGCGTGGCGCATCTCGAAGACCGTTCCCTGATACAATCGCCCCGCGTCCACCACGATCCACACCTGCTGGCTGCGTTCGGTGGTGAATTCGCGTGTGACGATTTTGGCGCGGCGGGCCGTGGCTGGCCAGGAGATGTTCCGCATCTCGTCACCGGCGCGATAATCGCGAAGGTGGTCGAACTCGCGGCCGGTGCCGGTCAGGCGCAGACGCTGCTGCTGCAGCTCGATCTGGCGAATACGTAACAGATACAGTGCCGTATCGTCGGCGGAGCGCTCCATGGCCGGATAAACCCGAACCATCTGCGCCGGCTCGCAGAGCGCGCGGCGTTCGGCCAGGCGCAAACGGCCAGTCCAGCGCAGCCAAACGGGACCCAGAGTAAAGTCTCCGCGCCGGTTCGGAGTCACCGTGAAGATGACGCGCGCCGGATCGCGAGGAAAGGCGCTGATCGTGCCCGAGGTTGGCATTTGTGCGAGCGCCGGATGCAGATCGTCGAACACGCGGACCCGGAGAACCGCGTTGGCGCCGTGTTCAACCGCGATCTCGACGCGGGTTTCCCGGCCCAGCACGGGCGAGTCCACAAAGGTTCGCGTCACTCGAAAAGAATGTGCCGGTGGCAGTGACAGATATATCTGCAACCACCAGCAAAAGGACCACCGTGTCCCTCACGCCAGCATCAGTGCCAACCAGTGCAGCCCGAAAAAGCCGGGAATTGCGCAAAGCAGCCCGGCGAGAAACAACAGCAACGAGCGCCCGGTGAGCGTGGTGCTGAAAATCCTGCCGAAGCGGCCTTTGGTGTGAACCTCCGCGGTCACCGGCGCCGGAATCAGTGTCTGGATCATTTCGGCACCGCCGTTGCCGCGAGCACCTCGCTCACCACCCGGTCTGTGTCCAGCCCTTCGAGTTCGGCTTCCGGGCAGCAGCACCAGGCGATGCCGCAACACTGGAAAATTGCCGCATCTTTCACATCGTCGGGCACCACAAAGTCCCGGCCCTCGCGCGCCGCAGGTGGGCCTTCCGCCACCAGCAGCAGGGAGAGTGGCTGCGCGCGGACTCGCTCCCAACAGCAATCGCCGGCCACTCGCGCGTGCGACGCACAATCGCAAGCAAGTAATCGAGAGATTGCCGGCTCAACCCGAACCGCCCGGACCTGCGCGCCGCGCGCTGCGCCAGCACTTCAAACGGAACGGACAGCGATCAGAGGAGTCTCTGCGAGACAACGGCAGTAGATCGGTCGCCATGTTTGATGACGCTCCAAGCACAACGAACGCTCATCCGCCGGTGTTCGGATATCCAACCTTGATCTTTAAACAGAAAGCGATCGAGCTGTGCTTCGGGCAATGGATACGTTCCTTCAAACTCCACGGGGTTCTGCGTCGCGAAGACTGTGAAGAACTCATCACAGCGATGGCGGCTCGCCATCCGAGCGGTCACCTGCCGCTCCTCCATCGACTCCAGCAGCGCCGCCTGCGTTCGCGGTGGCATGCGATTGATCTCGTCGCCCAGCAGGAACTGCGTGAACACCGGCCCCTTGTGAAAAGCAAACTCCCCGGTCTTCGGCGAAAACACACTCGTGCCGAGGATGTCCGCCGGCATCATGTCCGGCGTGCCCTGCACACGGCGAAAGTCGAGCCCGAGAAACTTCGCCAGCGTCTTCACTGCCAGGCGTCTTCGCCACGCCCGGCACTCCCTCCACCAGAGCGTGACCGCTGCAAAGAAACGTGAGGATGGCCTGCTCGATCAGCTCCGTCTGGCCCGAGATGATCCTGCCCAGCTCCGTCTTGCCTCGTTCAAAAATGGAGAGCACGGTCCGGACTTCGCTGTTGTTTTCGGCAATTTCAGTCATGCGTTTCCCTGGGTTGGTTTTGACTTGAGTCCCGCGTTCTGCTGCGGCTTGCGAATCCGGTCGCTCAACGTCGCGATTTGTCGATCGAGGCGTCGCACCAGCGCCAGCGCCGCAACGGGTCGGGGATTATCGTACTCTGCCTGACGCACAGCTTCGAGGTCGGCTGCCAGCTGCGTGGTATCGCATCCAAAGCGCGTGTGAACCGCAGCCGCAATCGCAGCCGGTCCCGAGCGCAGAGTGTCCGCAGGCAGACCGCCTTCGTGCGATAGGAATTCGTTGAGACGGCGCTCCGCGGCGGAGATGGCGACGCTGCTCGCTCCGG
>CAVPCB010000096.1:0-105375 GCA_963702285.1 uncultured Acidobacteriaceae bacterium
GGTTCCCTAGAAGAAGCGTTGAGGAGGGGCCGAAATCCGCGGATACCTCCGTCTCTACCGGACTATTGGCGGGATATCGTCCAGCTTCTTCGGATACACAAAGCCGACAGGGACGGGGCATCGAGTGCAGAAATTAGCCGTCTGCGAAAGGGTATGAGCTCCGACTCGTATGGACCCTTTGTCGAAACTAAGCACCGTCGGGCTCGAAAGCGTGAAGCCGAGCAACGCCCCGGATCAAGTGGTACGCTTTTTCAGTTGTGAGATGAGAACGGGGACGAAACGGTGAAGGAAGAGGATAGACGGCGTGCTGAGATGTTCCGGGCCAAGCTGCGGAGTATTCCAGATCGTCCAACCCCTCCCTGGGATCGAGTCCCTTTCGGCATTGGAAGCATTCGTTTTCCAAATCACAGAAAGCTTACGCCGCATTAGGTACGTCAGCGAAGTTGCGGGGCGACCGATATCCCCTTTACGCGTGGATCCCGGTAGCGATCTCTTCGACCCGGTAAGGGCGGCTATATTAAGGCATAGGTCGGGGCAGGCGGAGGAGGCTTACTGGCTAATCTTCCTGTTCACACACTTCGGACGAAATCTCAAAAGCGGATACCGACTTCTCCGCGATGTTTATGGACATCTGGGAAACGGTTGCAACTGGGATTGGGAGGCGACAGCAAGCGATCCATACGGGTTTAGAATGTGGCTCGGCAAGAATGCGGTGCGCCTCAAATCTGACGCTGCAACCCACCGTGCCTTTGGAAACCACAGGAAATATCAGAGCCTAGATGCGTGGAAGACCAACGGCACGGGTGCTGCCGTCGAGAGCTATGTTGCGTGGGTGAGGGGCGGGGGGAGCCACCAAGAGCTTTTTGCACGGGCAATCGAAAGCCACGCAGGAAACGGATCGCTGGCGTTCAGCGATCTATACGAGCAGATGGCGGCGGCGAGGACCTTCGGCAGAACGGCCAGATTCGACTACCTCTGCATGATTGGCAAATGTGGGTTCGCGCCCATTGAACCGGACTCTGTTCACTTTCAAGGAGCGACCGGGCCGCTCATAGGCGCCAAGCTGCTTTTCCACGGGAGCGAGCTTGCCCGTGTGCCAGATCCCGCATTGGAGCGCTCGGCAAACATGCTGGCCGAATCGCTCGGGATCAATAAGCAAGCGATGGAAGATAGCCTCTGCAATTGGCAGAAGAGTCCGACTATGCCCGAGCGCTTCCGCGGGTGAAATCTGCTGCCGCGTAGCGCGTTTTGAACGCGCCGAACCGCCCCGGGGAAAGTCGCTTCCTGTTTTGCAACTGACCAACGATTATCCCCGGTGACACGCCGCATTTCCGAGCGAATCTTGCGATGGCAAATTTGTTAATTGGTAATGCTTCGAGCGCAGTTTCTCCCTGCGGCTCAATTAGTATCTTTTGGGCGAACTGGTTTGCTTCGGCTTCTTGGATTGATGTTCCAGAAAGGCCCTCGCCCTCGATTCTGAGCTCCGCATCGTGCAGAATCAGATGAGCCGCCTCATGGAAAAACGAGAACCAAAAGTGATCATCCGACAGGAACCGGGCGCTAAGCAGGAGGAGGGGCCGCCCTGAGTCCAGCCGCAGAGTTGCACCGCTCGCCGCGCAACCGATTGGGCAGCGCTCTACTACGGCTGCGACTCCGTATTTGGCACATTCCGATTGAAGGCGCGGAAGAAATACGCGCGGGCTTGGCTCCATCGATAGCGACTTCAGTGCTGCCAAGGACTTACGAAATCCCTGGGGGTTCCAGTTCTTACAGGTCATCTCCTGTGCAACGAGTTCGCCTCTGCGAAGCCATGCAGTCGTAGCCGCGGTGCCGTTCTCAAATGTACTTGAAGTTCGGAACTTGATTCGCTCCAAGCGGCTGACATGCTCGTCCTTCCATTGCTCCACAGTGGATACGGCAAAAAAATCCAACAGCTCAAAAGGGAGCCTCGGCGGCACTTGTAAGCCTAGATATCCAGCCCATCTCGCGCATTTTAGAGATGGGAAACGAGCGGAACCATTGCTCCAGTCCCGGGCGGCGCAGCGCGAGTGACTTAATGCTCGATTGATATCTGCGCTCCCGCTCTGTCCAGAAACGAGGTGTCGAGCCGAGCTTTGCCGAGATCCGCTTGGCGAGGTTTGCGTCGATAGGATGCTTGCCACTGAGCAGTCGAAGTGCTTCATGCTCAGCCAGCCCGACCAGTTCACAGAGTCTGTAAACGGGAATTTCTCGAGCCCTCATGATCGACAGGATGGTTTCACCTGGCGGTGATGCCCAGTTCGGTTGGAAGGCCGGCTCAGTCATTTTTCTGTGTAATCCCCATTAGTTTAACCCTGTTCACCCGCCGCCATTCGGTCTTAATCCCTGCCGAGGCCTCTCGGTCCCGACTGTGGTTCGATGCGAAGACCGCAAAACAGCGATCTGTCAGGGGTAGACGGAATTCAGTTGCCGATTCATCCGGGGGAAAAAGGCAAGTCGGAAGTTCTTCGGGGTTCGTTGCCGCGTCGATGTCTGCGAGTGCTGCTCTGAGTGCCGCAGCGGTATCCTCGCCCAGCTTTTTCGCTGCAAGAGTTGGGCTTGTGGAAAGACTCCGCAACTCCTTCGTATGGAATGCAATGTCCAAGGCTCGGAGGCATGGTCCTTCTTTGACATCTGCCTTGTATCAAGGAACACTAAGAAAGCGCAAGAAGGAGTTGGGATAACAAACCCCGAGATATCCGAGTAGGGTCCAAATTGGTTATTAGTCCTCAAAAAAGGGGCTTTAAAACCCCCCGATCTTCCGCGAGGGCTCAACGAGTGCATCATCGCCAAGTCACTCATTGATCCGATTCGTAAGGAAAAGTCGGCTTTTGACGCGTTGGCCGATTGTCGGCAAATCGTCCCACGCGTCAACAGGCCCCCCCCTAAGCCGCGCTCAGTCGAGCTCCCGAAGACGCCGGTCGACTTCGAGCTTGGCCCCTCCCAATCGGGCGACCTCCGCTGCGTTCCCCGCCCGCTCGGCTCGCTCGATGTCGGCGCGGAGCTGGCGCTGCTCCTGCTCCAGGGCCTGGCGGCGGATGGCGAGGACGGCGGCGTCCACGTCGTCGGTGCTGGGCTCGTTGTCGTGGATGGAGAGGAAGAGCTCGGCGAGCATCTGGCGGTGGCCAGGATCGAGGACCGCGGTGAGAGGGTCGGCGCCATCGGGGCGGGCGCGGAGCTGCTCGACCATGGCGCGAACATCGGCGCGGAGAGCGGCCATCTCGTGCCCGTGCTGGTGCCAGTTGCCCTCCGCGATGATGTTGCAGTCGCTGGAGCGCGGCGCGGAGAAGGCCTGGAGAAGGATGCGCTCGGCGTGGCTGAGGGCGAAGTTCTGCGAGGCGAGGGAGTCGCGGCGTTTGGCGGCGGCTTCTTTGAGCTCCGCTCTGACGAGGGCGGAGTCGATGCCGAGGGCCTGGGCAGCGTCGATGGCGAAGGCGTCGCGCGCGATGCGGTTGGGGATGCGGCGGATGTGAGGGAGCAGGAAGTTGAGCGCGTCGGCCTTGGATTTTGGATCGCGCGACGGGAAGAGCTGGCGGGCGCGGTCCGTCAGGTACGACTGGAAGGTGGGCGAGGCGCGGAGTGCGTCGACATAAGCTCGGGCGCCGCGCTCGCGGATGTAGCGGTCGGGGTCGAGCCCTCCTTCGAGGGTCAGGACGCGGACGTCGAACCCCTCTTCGGTGAGCAGCGCGATGGACTTCTCGGCGGCGTTGGCTCCGGCCGTGTCGGGATCGAAGTTGACGATGACCCGCGTGGCGTAGCGGCGGAGGAGACGGGTCTGCGACTCGGTGAACGCGGTGCCGCTGGTGGCGATCACGTTGGGGATGCCGGCGAGGAAGACGGAGATGCAGTCCATCTGGCCTTCGACGAGGATCGCGCCGCCGTCCTGACGGATCGCCTGGCGCGCCTTGTCGAGGTTGAAGAGGACGTGGCTCTTGGAGTAGAGCGCTGTCTCGGGGGAGTTGAGGTACTTGGGGCCGGCCTTCTCGCCGGCCGTGTCTCCGAACGCGAGCGTGCGCGCGGTGAAGGCGATCACGCGGCCGGCTTCGTTGGCGATGGGGAACATGATGCGCTTGCGGAAGCGCGCGTACATCGGCCCAGGCGAGCCGTCTTCCTGGTCCTTCCAGGAGAAGAGACCAGAGGCGCGCAGGGCGTCGGGGTCGGCGAGGGACTGCAGGCGCTCGCCGAGGGCGCGGAAGGAGTCGGGCGCGTAGCCGATGCGGAACTTGGCGATGCCGTCCGCGGTGAGGCCGCGGCCGGTGAGGTATTCGCGCGCCGAGGCGCCTTCGGGGGAGCGGAGCTGTTCTTCAAACCAGGCGGTGGCAGCTTCGTGAAGGTCGAGGAGCTTGCCGCGCTGGCGGTGCTCGGCGGCTTCTTCCGGCGAGGAGAACTCACGCTTGGGGAGGGGGATGCCGCTCTTCTGGGCGACGGTGCGGACCGCCTCGAAGAAGCCGACGTTCTCGATCTTCTGGATGAAGGTGAAGACGTCGCCGTGCTCGTGGCAGCCGAAGCAGTTGAAGAACTGGCGTCCGGCGTGGACCGAGAAGGAGGGGGTCTTCTCTTTATGGAAGGGGCAGAGGCCGGTGTAGTTCTGGGCGCCGGCTTTCCTGAGACGCACGTAGTCGCCGATGATCTTGACGATGTCGGCTTGCTCCTTGACGGACTGGGCGAAGTCGGTGGCCACGGGGTTCGGGTATAGGGTACAGCGAGGGCAAGCGGAAGGCCGGTCAGCAGTCAGCTAAGAGCCGGTCAGCGACTCGCGGTACTGGCGGCCGAGGGTCACGGTACGGTGGTTTGGATCGAAAGAGGCGAGTTTGGGCCTGCTGATGAAACATTTTGGGGTTTTCCACATCTAAATCATTCAGGATCCTGTCCTGACAAGACGGCGCGAAGGGCCTGATTCTGGCCCGAAATATAAGAATTGGCCGGATTTAAGCCTGTTTCGTGCTATTCTGGAGGTCCCGGGGAGACGTGCGCCCATTCCCACTCGGCCTCTGAGCCGCTACGGGTTAAAGCCTCTTATGGCCTGACCGCACCTCGTCCACTCCAGGTGAGACAGAAGATCCTAAAAATTCACGCGGGGGGACCCATCCGCTTGGCGATTGACGACAAATACGAAGCCGACATTCAGAAGCTGATCGATGCGGGGAAGGAGAAGGGCTACCTGACCTACAACGAGGTCAACGACCTTCTTCCGGGCGACATGAACTCGCCCGACGATCTCGACGATCTGATCACAACCATTGGCACACAGGGAATCGACATACTCGAGGGCGGTCCGAAGATTGGGCCGGGCGCCGAGCGTGACGATTTCGAAGGAGAAGAAGGGGAAGACGTCGAGCTGGACCTGACGCCGGGGACGCTCGAAAAAACCAACGATCCAGTGCGCATGTACCTGCGCGAAATGGGCACGGTACCGCTGCTGACGCGCGAAGGCGAAGTGGAGATCGCACGGCGCATCGAGCGCGGGCAGCTGCGCGTGCTGAAAGCGATTTCGCGTTCGCCGGTGGTGATCCGCGAGATCGTGGCGCTGGGTGAAGACCTGAAGCGCGGCGTGCGCAACATCAAGGAAGTGGTCATCTTCGACGATGAGGAGCTGACCGAAGAAGTAGTGCAGGCGCGGGTGCGCGCAACGGCGACGCGCGTCGACACGCTGGTGAAGCACCAGAAGAAGGCGCAGCAGCTGGAAGAAAAGCTCGCGACGGTGAACCAGAAGAGCAAGCCCCGGGAGCACCGGCGGCTGCGCTGGAGCATCGCGCGCGAGAAGGTGCTGGTGTCGCGCATTGTGCGCGAGCTGAAGTACACCAACCTCGAGCGCAAGCGGCTGCTGGACAAAGTGAACAAGACGGTCGAGGCGATGCGGACGCTGGAACGGCAGATCCGTTCGCTGGACCAGAAGTACGAACAGAGCCGCTCGGAGGAGCTGAAGAAGGAATATAAGCGGCAGCAGAAGAACTGCAAGATCGATCTGGAAAAGCTGGAAGAAGAAGTGGGCGTTGCGATCGCGGAGCTGAAGCGAACGCAGCGCGAGATGATCCAGGGCGATATGGACGCGGAGCAGGCGAAGCGGGAGCTGATTGAAGCGAACCTGCGCCTGGTGGTGTCGATCGCAAAGAAGTACACCAATCGCGGACTGCAGTTCCTGGACCTGATTCAGGAAGGCAATATTGGCCTGATGAAGGCGGTGGACAAATTTGAGTACCGCCGCGGTTACAAATTCTCGACGTATGCGACGTGGTGGATCCGGCAGGCGATCACGCGCGCCATTGCGGATCAGGCAAGAACGATCCGCATCCCGGTGCACATGATCGAGACCATTAATAAGCTGATCCGGACTTCGCGGCAGCTGGTGCAGGAGCTGGGGCGCGAGCCGACCTCGGAAGAGATCGCCAAGCGGATGGATATTCCTGTGGCGAAGGTGCGCAAGGTGTTGAAGATTGCGCAGGAGCCGATTTCGCTGGAGACGCCGATCGGGGAAGAGGAAGATTCGCACCTGGGCGACTTCATCGAGGATCGCCAGGCGGTGTCGCCTTCGGATGCGGTGATCAGCGTCAACCTGAAGGAGTACACGTCGCAGGTGCTGCGCACGCTCACTCCGCGCGAAGAGCGCGTGGTGAAGATGCGGTTCGGCCTGGAGGATGGTTCGGAGCACACGCTGGAAGAGGTAGGACAGAGCTTCCAGGTGACGCGCGAGCGCATCCGGCAGATCGAGGCGAAGGCGCTGCGCAAGCTGCGGCATCCATCGCGCTCGCGGAAGCTGCGGGCGTTCGTGGATACGGTGCACGACTAGGACGGCGTTCAGCGCACAGCGTTCGGCGTTCAGAAAACGGTTCCAAACAGAAAGGCCGCTCCATTCGGGGCGGCCTGTTTGTTTGGGTCAGCGGGGTTGCGCTACTGCACCGTGAGCGTCAGCTTCGCGGTGTGGACGATATTGGACATGGTTCCGGTGACGGTGAGGGTGTAGGTCCCGGAGGGTGTTGGAGTCGAATTTCCACCACCGCCACCACCACCACCGCTTCCGCCGCCTCCTCCTCCCGAGCCGCTGGAGCTGCTGATGCCGCAGCCGGTCAACCCGAACCCGATGAGGACGAGCAGCAGGAGCTTGTACGCAGATCTGCGGCGACGGAGGCCGAGGAGACCCAGAGGGAGCGCGAGACTCAGGAGATGCGCCGCGGATTTCCAGCCTGGAGTTTTGAGGCTCGGAGCCGGGGTCAGGGCGGCCGAGGTCGAGACTCCCGTTGCGATCGTTACGGTAACGCTGGAGGTATTCGCGCTGGTGACGCCGATGCTGGTGGGGTTCAGGGAGCAAGTGGCGTTTTGCGGGGCGCCGGCGCAAGTGAGGGCGACGGTGCCGCTGGTACCGGCGAGGCCGGAGAGCTGCAGGGCAAAAGTGGCGGTCTGGCCGCTGGTGACGATCGCCGATGAGGAGCCGCTGACAGAGAGGCCGAAATCGTCGCCCTGTCCGGTGAGGGTGACGGTGAGGGATTTGGGTAGATTGGCAGCGGTAAGCGTGACGGATCCGGAGACGGGGCCGGCGCGTTGCGGGCGAAAAGGTGATGCCGAGCTGACAGGCAGCACCGATGGCGAGCGTGGCGGGACAGTTGTTGGTAGCGAGTGTGAAGCCGGTGGTGATCGTCGCGACAAGGCTGGTGAGATCGTAGCCGCCCTGATTGGTGACGGTGACGGTTTGGACGCTGCTGGTGGTTCCGACGGCGTAGCCGCCGAAGGCGATCGACGGTGGGCAGAGCAGAAGCGCCGGGAGGGGTGACACCGGTGCCACTGAGAGCGATGTTCTGCGAGCGAAACTTATCTGTAACCGTCATGGTGCCAGATTCGGCGCCGGCGATGGTGGGCGCATACGAGACGGAGAGGGTGCAGGAGGCCTGGGCCTGGAGGGTTCCGCTGCAGTTGTTGACAACGACGAAGTCGCCGGTGGCGGTGACGGCGATGCCGGTGAGAATCTGATCGCCACTGTTGGTGAGCGTGATTGTCTGCGCCGCGCTGGTGGTGCCAACCTGCTGCGGCGCGAAGGTGAGCGACAGCGGCGAGAGCGTATCGGTGGGCGGGTTCTGGCCGGCGCCGGAGAGCGGAGCGGTCTGGGTTCCGACGGAGTCGACGACGGTGAGGACGCCGTTTCGTTGTTCCGGAGGCTGCTGGGGTGAAGACGATCCCCAGGGTGCAGCTGTAGTTCGGAGCCAGCGAGGCGCCGCAGGTGTTGGCTGCGATGGAGAAGTCGCCGGTGGCGGTTTCGCTGCTCAGGGCGGTGGCGATGTCGCCAGTGTTGGCGACGGTGACGTACTGCGGATCGGAGTGCGAGGCGACGGTTGTGTCTGTAAAGGTGAGCGATGACGGCGTGAGCAGAATCGAAGCCGGGGCAAGGCCGGTACCGGAGAGGGGCACGGTGAGTTGACCGCCGGTGACATTCGTATAGAGGGTAAGGAGTCCGGCGGCGGCCCCTTTTTGCGAAGGATTGAAGGTAATCGAGATCTGGCACGATCCGTGAAGGTCGAGGGACTGGCCGGTGCAGGTGTCGGTTTCGGTGAAGTCGCCGGTGATGTCGAGACTGGTGACGTTCAGGTTGAGGTTGCCGGTATTGGTGAGCGCGATGGTTTGCGCGGCGCTCGTGGTCTGGACCTTTTGACCGGGAAAGGTAAGCGAGGAGGGGTCGGCGGTGGCCGTGGTGGGCGCGATGCCGGCAGTGGCGAGATCGACTTCCCAAATGCCGCGCCCCCACGTAGCGGCCCGGAGTTTTTGCGTCGCGCCCTCGTTGTAGGCCATGAGGCCGGTGACCGGTGAGGTTGGAAGGCCGCTGCCGTAAAGGTTCCAGCATGCACTCGTGGAAGCCACGCAACTGGAGACCTTATTTGTGATGTAGACACCGGCATCGCTCGCGACGTAGACGATGTTGGCGTCGTTGGGGTCGACGAGCAGGCCGTTGGCTGGAGAGGGGCGGAGATTGGAGCTGATGTTGGCCCAGTGCGCGCCGGCGTCGGTGGATCGATAGACGGTGGGGATGTAGGCGGCGGTGCCGGAGGCGCCCCGGACAGTGACGTAAATGGTTTGGCCGGTGGGGTCGTGCGGATCGGGGACGATGCTGGATATGCCGTATCCGGAGGCGTTGAATTGCCCGCCGGAAGAGCCCTGATTGGTGACAGGTGAAGTGAAGCGATCGACCCAGGTGGTGCCTGAGGACTGCGAATCGTTGTTCACGGCAGCGGTGAAGACGTGGCCAGGAATCAGCCCTCCTCCATCGAGAGAGCCGGCCATGCCGGCGTAAAGCTGTTCGGCTCCGTCGCCGGCAGAGGAACCGGTGGTGATGGGCGCGGCGGCGAGAGCGCTGATTTCGGCGTTGCCGTTGCAGGATGGCTGCTTCACCTTGTCGAGCATGTTGCTGAGGAGGCTCTGCTGGCTCCAGCCGCTGCCGGTGGCGGGTCCGCGCCAGACGCGGCAGGTGCCGAGAATGACGTTGGCGGTGTTCTGCGGATCGAGGATCCAGGGAGCGGGGACGGGTTGAAAGTCGTTCTGGACCTGGGCTTCGCCAATGGCGACCGGGCCGAAGCCAGCGCGATCGCAGGAAGTGCCTTCGGTGCAGCGATTGATGCCAACGCCACCGATCGAGGTGGCATACCAGTTGAAGGGGCTGATGGGATCGATGGCGACGTTGTCGCCCTCGCCGTCGAGGACCTGGGACCACGGCGTCGTTGAGTCCGAACCGGGAGCCGCGGTTCCCAGAGGACCGAGCGCCACCAGCCAGGTGGATGGAGTGACGGGATCCTCGGCGAAGCTGGCGATTTGTGCGAGAGAGCCGAGGCCGCCGTTGAGGTTCTGGAAGTGGCTGGCATCATCGGTGTTGCAGGCAGTCTTCTGCTGGCTGACGCTGTCGGTGGATCGCCAGAGGCCGCCGTCGTTGCCGAAGAAGAGCAGGCCTGTGGAGCCGAAGGTTGCATCGACAGCGTGTTGGCCGGGAGGGACCTGGGCGGCGGCGCAGGTCTGGGTGTTAGTGGTATTGCGCCACACGCAGCTGTTCGCCAGGCTGCAGCGCCAGATGTCCTGGGTACCGGCGAAGAGCAGGGTGTCCTGCTGCGATGGGACGGCGGCGAGCCAGAAGCTGGAATCGGCCTGGGCGATGGTGCCGCTGCCGGCAGGAGACTGCAGAGGTTTGTCGTCGATCTTCGTGGCGAACTGGACCGTGGACGAGGAGCAGTTGCCGGATTTCAGGTGGCAGGCGTCCTGCCAGAGGCCCTGGTCGAGGTTATTGCTGTCGACGGAGAGAGCGTACATGTCGCCGGTGGAGGGCTGGACAGCGAGGGCGCCACGAAAGAGTGGACAGGCAGGCGATGCGGCTCCGCCGGCATTGGTGGGGCACCTGGTTTTGGTGAGGTTGGCCCCGGGCTGGTTGGCGAGGCGGGTCCAGGTAATGCCGTCGAGCGACTCGTAGTAGCCGTGGAAGCGGATGGCGGCGTAGAAGCGCTGGCGGATGGGATTCCAGACCACGGCGGTAGCGGCATTGCCGCGGCTGCTGAAGTATTGCTCCCCCTGGATGACCTGGGTCCCGTCCTCGAGGGTGGCCAGGTGCCAGGTGGCGCCGGCGTCCTGGGAGTAATAGATGCCGAGGGTGTCCAGTTTGTTGAGTGAATTGACGACGGTCGTGATGCTGCCGGGTTCGGAGAGGGCGGCGACAACCAGATTGGAGGTCGTGGTGCTCCAGGCAAACCCGCTGACGGCGGTGCCAACGAAGTCGTAGCTGATGCCGTATTGGCTGACCGGGGTGACCCAGGTCAGGCTCCAGGTATTGCCGCCATCGGTGGAGCGGAGCAGGCCGGTGCCGTACCAGGATCCATAGCCACTGTTCGGATCGCCGGTGCCAGCAAGGATAACGCCGGTGCCCCCGGGCTGGACCGTGACGGCGCCGATGCTGAGCGAGGTGAGGGAGTCAACGGTCCAGACGCTGAGGTTGTCGGTGAGTGGGGTGAAGGTCGCGCTGGAGGGGCTGGCGGCGGCGTTGGTGGACTTCCAGACTCCGCCGCCTTCGGTGCCGAGGTAGACGGTGTTGCCGGTGGCATCGGAAGGGTCGGCGGCGATGCTGATGACACGTCCGGAGACGAGGTTCCATGCGGCAGTGCTGACCTGTGAAGGACCGACGGAGTTCCAGACCGTCGAAGGGGTTGGAATGACGGAAGGAGCAGGCTCGGACTGAGTGGAGGGTTGCGCCTGCGCCGTCAGAACCTGAACCGCTACGCAGAGCAGGAGGACCGGCAGCATCGCCGAGGCACGACGATTGCGGCGGAACCGGTTCCGCCTGGACGGCGATGATGGATCAGGCCCGGCAACGGCGCCCGACCGAAGATTGAGCGCCTGCATACAACTCCCCACAGAGGTTCACCGCGATTGCAGTCAGGTCTTCGCACCAGTACGCCTGCAGATGCGACAACGGACGCAGGAAGACTCGTGCGAGGTGAACCTATTATTCGGGCCTGGACGGGGGGAGCGACGCTTAGTTTGGTCTGGGCAAGTGCCGTTGGTACTGCTGTCGTTTCGAATCGGGAAACAGACGCGGGGATCAGGATGCGGCGCAGCAAGAGCCGCGCGTTCCGTTTACGGGACGGGCGGGCAAGGCGCTCTTAGAGTTCCTGGTTGACCCCAGCGGCAACCGGATAGGCGATGGTGGGCATGGAGTGACCGACCGAGGCGGAGGGAAGCTTCTCTGCGCGGATGCGGGCAGCATGCTCGTATTGCATGATGGTCGCGGCGGATTCGGCCATTGCGTTGTCGTTGGAAAAGAGGCAGGCGCTGGCGGTACGCCAAAGGATATTCAGATCGCTGCCGAGGGTCGCCTTACGCATGTATTCCACATCGAGATGGGCTTTCGCGGGTTTGACGAAGGTCTCGTAGAAGGTCTCGAGCTGATCTTCGGGAATCTCGGAGAGGAATTCCTCTTCGTTGCGAAAGGCCAGGGTGGCGGCGCCGGTGATGCCCGGCCGGCAGGCCATGCGCAGCGCTTCGTGATGGGGCAGCTTGGGCCGTGGACCGACGAGGGACATGTCGCCACGGAGGACGTTCCAGAACTGCGGGAGCTCGTCCAGCTTGTAGCGACGGAGGAAGCCCCCCACCGGGGTGATGCGGATATCCCCGCTCACCGTAATGGAAGAATTGTTGCCCTTCCTGGGACACATAGAGCGAAACTTATAGAGAATGAATTCGCGACCATTGCGTCCCATGCGGCGCTGCCGGAAGAAGACCGGGCCCGCGGATCCGAAGCGGACGAACAGTGCGGCGCCGAGCATGAGAGGCGAGAAGGCGATCAGGGCGATGACGGCGACGGCGATCTCGATGGTACGGCGGAGAGAGGAGAGAGCCCAGGGACTGGCGGCCACAGGCATGCCGGAAGCAGTCGCACGAGAGGGACCGGTGCGTTTTGCAGTGCGGTCGGCCGAACCCAGGTGCATGGCACCTGCTGACGCATCAGCGGTGTCGGAGGAAAACACATTATCGAATGAAAGCGAACTCATTCCCACCCGTCACAACATCGATTGGCATTCTGACTTTCGCAAACCAGAGGGAAAAAATCAGTGGTCCCGGCGGGTTCTATTGATGGCGTATGTATGAATGTGTAAGTTGTTACTGAATTGTAATCAAGAGGCTTTGGTGTTTCTGGGTGCAGTATACCGTGGGAGCCCGGAGATCAAGGATCAAAATCGATCACGCGAGCACTAATGTCACGTAAAGATCATTACGACAATAACGTCCACCAATGGCGCACATCAATCCCCCAAAGGTATACAAGGGGGTACGTGTCCGGACTGCATGCTAGACTGTGGTCACAAGGAAATCCTCCTCGCACGAATCAATGAAACCAAACGCTTCGCGGCGCAGACAGCGTCCTCATTCTGACTTCGTGCGTTACTTCCGTATGATGCGATGCTTTCCGTTGGTGCTGGCGGCCGCGTGCCTGTTAGTGGCCGTGTCTGCAGGAGCCCAGGAGATTCCCGGCAACTCGCAGAACCCTGCCACGGATGTCGACTGCTCGGATCCGCTCCTGGCGAACTCGTCACAATGCGCAACGCAGGAACAAGGTCAGATCCCGCTGAGTCCATCGTCTTCGGCAATCCAAACCAACCCGCAGCGGCCGGCGTTCTTCGACTACAGAGACAACGAGAATCTTGCGCGGCAACCGGCGACGCGTTCGCCAGTCCAGCAGGAGCCGCTTCCTCCTGAGGCGCTGACGGAGTTTCAGAAATTCGTTGCATCGACAACCGGACAGTCACTTCCGATTTATGGAGCAGATTTGTTCCGGCGCGTGCCTTCGACGTTCGCGCCCCTGGACATGGTTCCTGTTCCTCCCGATTACGTAATCGGCCCGGGGGACGAACTCCGCATCCGTGTCTGGGGACAGGTCAATTTCAGCGCGAACGTGCGAGTGGATCGGTCCGGCGAGATCTATCTGCCCCAAATCGGGCAGGTTCATGTGGCGGGAATGCCATTTTCGGCACTGGACGGGCATCTGCGCTCGGCGGTGAGCCGGGTCTACCGCAACTTCGATCTAACGGCCGACGTGGGCCAGATTCGGGCCATCCAGGTTTATCTTGCCGGTGCAGCGCGGCGGCCGGGGGTGTACACGGTGAGTTCGCTGAGCACCCTGGTGGACGCGCTTTTTGCCAGCGGCGGGCCTTCGGCGAGCGGATCGTTCCGCCACATCCTTCTGCGGCGCGCGGGCGCGGACGTAACGGACTTCGATCTGTATTCGCTGCTGGTACACGGCGATAAGTCAAAGGACGTAACGCTCCAGAACGGCGATGTGCTGTTCATTCCGCCCGCTGGACCTCAGGTAGCGGTAACGGGAAGCGTGAGGACCCCGGCGATTTATGAATTGCGCGCCGGCGAAACGCTGGGCGATGCCATCGCCAACGCCGGCGGCGGGTCGGTGGTCGCCGCTCACGCACGGGTTTCGATCGAGCGCATCGACGAACACCGCGACCGCTCGACGATGGAAGTTGCATGGGACGCCGCCGGGCTGGCGACGCCATTGGCGGATGGCGATGTGGTGCGGCTCTTCTCGATTATTCCGCGCTATGAGAAGACGGTCACGCTGCGCGGAAACATCGCGAATCCCGGGCGCTTCGCCTGGCACGAGGGGATGCACGTGAGCGATCTGATTCCGGACAAGGATTCGCTCATCGCGCGCAACTACTGGTGGAAGCGCGCGCAGATGGGGTTGCCGGGACCGGAGTTTGAGCCCTTGCAGCATTTGCCGCCCCTGAAACAGCCCACCGCTGCTACGGAACTGCCGCAGCGGCGACTGATCGAGCCATCGATGAGCGAGGATCAGTCCCTGGCACAGAACGGCTCGACTGGCGGTCAGCCTAACGGAACAGCCAATAACCAGAACGATCAGACTTACCGGAACTATCAGAATTCCCCCGGCGACACGCTGGCGGGACAGGCAGGAGTGCCTGCGCAGGACACAACGACGTCACAACGCGGTCTGGCGGCATCGCAGCGTGCCGGCAGCGCAGCGCTGGCGGTGGAACAAACGACACCGGCAGCTTCGATGGCCACGCGCACCGACGTGGGACCGCTGGCGCCGGAGATCGACTGGGATTATGCGGTGATCGAACGGATGGATCCGGCGACTCTGAAAACCGTCCTGCTTCCGTTCGATCTGGGCAAGCTGGTGCTGCAGCACGATACTTCGCAGGACCTGGCCCTGCAAGCCGGCGACGTGGTTTCGATCTTCTCGCAGAACGACATCCGGGTGCCGATTGCGCAGCAGACGAAGTTTGTGCGTCTGGAAGGCGAGTTCGTGCACGCCGGCGTGTATACGGTTCAGCCAGGTGAGACGCTGCGCGATTTGGTGCAGCGCGCGGGGGGATTTACATCGACCGCCTACCTGTTCGGGTCGGAGTTCACGCGCGAATCGACGCGCGCGATTCAGCAGCGCCGCATGGACGAATACGTGCAGGAACTCGAGATGCAGATGCAGCGGGGGAATCTCGCAGTCGCCGCCGCGGGAGCGGGTAGCTCGCAGGAACTGGCCAGCGGCCAGGCGGCGCAGTCCAGCGAACAGGAATTGCTGGGAAGGCTGCGCCAGATGCGGGCGACGGGGCGGATTGTTCTGGAATTCCGGGCAGGCAGCAGCGGAATCGACGTCCTGCCGGATATCGCGCTGGAGGACGGGGACCGATTCGTCGTGCCCCCGGTACCGGCCAGCGTGAACGTGGTCGGCGCGGTGTACGACCAGAATTCCTTCCTGTATGAGACCGGACGACGGGCCGGGACGTATCTGCACCTGGCGGGCGGGCCGAATCGGGATGCCGACCGGAAACACACATTTATCATCCGCGCCGATGGATCCGTGATCAGCCGCGAGGCGGAGAACGGAATCTGGGGCAACCAGTTCGACACGCTGCGGATGAATCCGGGCGATACCATCGTGGTTCCGAACAAGACCTTCAAGCCGTCGGTGCTGCGAGGGATTCTGGACTGGTCGCAGTTGTTCTCACAGTTCGCCCTGGGTGCAGCGGCGATCAATGTACTTCAGTAGCAGGGCGGGTGGGCCTCATAAGCCTGTAAGATGACGTTCATGGGCTGGCCGGTAAGCTGGTGAATCGGCAGTTTTTTGATGGCAACTGAGACACGCTACTCCGATCTTGAGGAACGCAGCGCTGTTGCGTCGGCGGCGGGGCATCCGGCTCCCGCGGCCAGCCAGGAGTTTTCGCTCCTCGATCTTCTGATCCTTCTGGCCGAGCGCAGAAAGACGATTCTGTATTTCACCGGCGCTTTCGCAGTCGTGTCGATCGTCGTATCTCTGTTGCTGCCCGTTTGGTACACCGCAAATGTGACGCTGATGCCGCCCCAGCAAAATACTTCTCTGGGCTCGGCGATCGCCTCGCAGCTGGGCAGCCTGGGCTCGATGGCGGCGCTCGCCGGCGCCGGCAGCCTCGGCCTGAAGAATCCCAACGACATGTACGTGGGCATGCTCACCAGCCAGACGGTGGAAGACCGGATGGTGCACGACTTCGAGCTGCAGCGGGAGTATCACAAGAAACTGCTCTCCGATGCGCGGAAAACCTTTGAGAAGCACGCGACGGTGGACGGGTCCGGCAAGGACGGCCTGCATTCATATTGCGGTGGAGGCCCGCAGCCCGGACCGCGCGGTGCAACTGGCGAACGGTTACGTGAGCGAGTTTCGCGACCTTTCGCAGAATCTCGCGATGACCGAGGCTCAACAACGGGCTCTGTTCTTCCAGCAGCAGCTGGTGCAGGCCAAAAATAATCTGGCGAACGCGGAAGTGGCGCTGCAGACGACCGAGCAGAAGACGGGGCTGATCGAGCTGGACAGTCAGGCCCGGGCGCTGATTGCCTCAGCGGCGAGCCTGCGAGCCCAGATCGCTGCCAAGGAAGTGCAGATTCAGGCGATGCAGACGTTCGCGTCGGGGGGGAACGCGCAACTGATCGAGACCCAGCAGGAGCTGGAGGGCATGCGGGCGCAGCTGGCCAAACTGGGCGGCGCCGAAGATAACCCGAACGCGCTGATCATGCCGAAAGGGAAGTTGACGGAAGCGGGCCTCGAGTACGTGCGGCGACTGCGCGATGTGAAGTACTACGAGGCGATGTTCGACATCCTGGCGCGGCAGTTTGAAATTGCCAAGCTCGATGAAGCCAAGGAAGGATCGCTGATCCAGGTGGTCGACCCGGCGGTGCGGCCCGACCGCAAGTCCTCTCCGAAACGCGCCCTGATCGTTCTGATTGCGACGGCTGTGGGCCTCCTCCTCGGGATTCTGGTTGCGCTGGTGCAGGCGGGCTGGACGCGACTCAAAGACGATCCTGAGTCTCGCGGCAAAATCAGTTTGCTGCGTCACGCCCTGCGGAGCAAGGGCTCTTCTACAAACTGAGGTCGCCCGGCTACTCCGGCAGATCTTTGGAGCCGGTGATGGTGAGCTTTGCCGAGACGCCGCCTGCAGTGGCTGTGGCTTCCGGCGAAGATCCCGCAACATCAATCCGATATTCTCCGGCGCGAACCGCACGATGGCCGGCGGTGTCCACTTCGCTGAGGTCGCGGGGATCGAGGTGGAAGTGCACGATGGCGCTCGCGTGCGGAGCGAGATGGACCCGCTCAAAGCCTTCGAGACTGCGCAGCGGATAGCCGCTGCCCGCCGGGGGGACGAGGTACAGTTCGGCGATCTCGTCGCCGGCGCGGCTGCTCGTGTTCGTAACTTTAACCTCGGCGGTAAGAGGATTGCCTGCGGGGAGCGCGCCGGAAGATAACTTCAGATCCGAGAAGCTATAGGTTGAGTAACTTAGCCCGTAGCCGAAGTTATAGAGTGGCTCGCCCGCGAAATACCGGTAAGTACGATCCTTCATGTTGTAGTCGGTGAACGGCGGCAGCTGCGAATCGGAGGCGTAGAAGGTGACAGGCAGCCGTCCGGAGGGGTTCGTCTTTCCGGTCAGAATATTCGCAATGGCTTCGCCGCCGGCCTCGCCCGGGTACCAGGCCTCGAGCAGCGCGGCGGCGTGTTCCTTTGACCAGGTCATGGCGATGGCGCTGCCGCTCATGAGGACCACGACGACGGGCTTGCTGGTGCCTGCGACAGCATTGAGCAGATTCTGCTGCGTCTTCGGCAAGTCGATATCGGTCCGGTCGCCGCCATCGAAGCCGGTGACGTGGACGGGCATCTCTTCGCCTTCGAGGTTGGGTGAAATGCCGACGAAGGCGAGGACGACGTCGGAGTCCTTCGCGGCCTCAACAGCTTCATTGCGGAGAGCCTCGGCGGGGGCTTGCCATTCGAGCGTGATGGCGGCACCGAGCAGCTGCGTTTTGAAGACGTAGTCGACGCGGATGTTGTGCGGATGGGTGTCGGCGAGGTCGAGGTCGACGGTGGGGTCGGGCTCGCCGCGACGGTTCTGGGAGGGATGCTGGGTGCTGTCGTAGACCTGCTTGCCGTCGATCCAGAGCGCGTAGGTTTCGTCGTTTCCGCAGCGGTAGCAGCGGCCGCGCTTGAAGGCAAGCTGGTAGTGGCCGGGAGCGGGAGGGGTGAAGACGCCGGTCCAGCGCACACTGTAGTCGGTCTTCCCGAGTTGCGGTACGGGGCTGGCGGCGTTCCAGTCGAAGTCGATTTCCTTGTCGATACGCGTAGCGGCGGGCTTGCCGGAGAAGTCTGGATTGCTGAAGTATTCGCCTTTGAGGCCGTCCTCTTTGGAGTCTGCAGTGGGGTGGAGGGCTGTGCGCGGCAGGACGATGGGCAGATCGTCAACGTAAGCGGATCCCTGCGCATAGGCGACCGTGGCCTTGCCGCCGAGGGCAGCCTCGATGCCGTCGACAGGAAGCGAGGGGTGGGAGGGGATGGCGTTGTAGTTGCCTTCAATCGCGGCGAGCGAGGTGGCGTTGGGACCGATGACGGCGATCTTTTTGAGGCTTGGCTTGAGCGGCAGAATGCCGTCATTCTTCAGCAGGACGATGGACTCCTCGGCCGTTTTCAGGGCGAGGGCGCGGTGCTCAGGCGAGTCAACGACAGAAAAGGGAATCTGCGCGTACTTCACTTCCGACGGCGGATCGAACATGCCGAGCTTGAAGCGCGCGGTGAAGAGGCGCTCGACGGCAGCGTCGATTTCGGACTCGGAGATGAGGTTCTGGTGGACGGCATCGACGAGGGATTTATACGACTGGCCGCAGTTCGTGTCGGTGCCGGCTTTCACCGCGGCGGCGCTGGCGTGCGCCATGTCGGGCGAGTAGTGATGGCCGGTATCGGAAAAGAAGTCGCGGATGGCGCCGCAGTCCGACGTGACGAAGCCGCGGAACCCCCAGTCCTGGTAAAGGTAGTGCTGCAGGAGCTTCGTGTTGGCGCAGGCGGGAACGTTATCGACAGCGTTGTAGGAGCACATGATGGAGTCGGCGTGCGCATCCTTGATGGTGGCGCGGAAGGCAGGGAGATACGTGTCCTCGAGGTCGTGCGGTGAGGGGTCGACGTTGAATTCGTGGCGCAGCGGCTCGGGTCCGCTGTGTACGGCGTAGTGCTTGGGCGTGGCGATGGTGCGGTAGTACTTCGGATCGTCACCCTGCAGACCTTCGACGAAGGCGACGCCCATGCGGCTGGTGAGGAAGGGGTCTTCGCCGTAGGTTTCCTGGCCGCGGCCCCAGCGCGGATCGCGAAAGATGTTGATATTCGGCGACCAGATGGTGAGTCCGAAAAAGATGCTGTGCAGGTTGTCGCGCATCGCCTGCTCGTATTTGGCGCGCGCTTCGATGGAGATGACGTCGGCGACCTGGTGCTGGAGGGGGACGTCCCACGTCGCGGCGAGTCCGATGGCCTGCGGAAACAGCGTAGCGTAGCCAGAACGCGCGATGCCGTGCAGGCCTTCGCTCCAGTAGTCGTACTCGGGGACGCCAAGGCGCGGAATGGCGGCGGCGTGGTTCTCCATCTGATTGACCTTCTCCTCAAGGGTCATGGCGTGGACGAGCGCGTCGACGCGCTTGTCGAGAGGCTGGGAGGAGTCGAACCAGGGTTGGTCTTTGTAGTCAGGAGCCGATTGCGCGAGTGCGGAGACGAGGACGGTGGAAAGGAAGGCGCAGAGGATGAGGGTCGAGCGCTTGGTCACAACAGGACTCCTTCAAAAGACAGAATCGGCTTACCAGTCCCATACGGTTCCGTCGAGTTTGCGCAGGACGGGCAGATACGCGCGCTGGTAGGGATACTTCGCGGCGAGTTTTTCGTCGAGGTCCACGCCAAGGCCGGGGCCATCGCCGGGGTGCATGGTTCCGTCGCTGAACTTATAGCTATGGGGGAAGACTTCGTCGGTCTCTTTGTTGTGCGGCATGTGTTCCTGGATGCCGAAGTTGTGAACGGCGAGGTCGAAGTGCAGCGCCGCAGCCATGCAGACGGGCGACAGGTCCGTAGGGCCGTGGCAGCCGGTGCGGACGTGGTAGAGCGCGGCGAAGTCGGCGAGCTTTTTGAGCGCGGTGAAGCCGCCGGCGTGGGTGAGCGTCAGCCGAACGTAGTCGATCCACTGGTTGCGGATGAGGTCGTGCACGTCCCAGACAGAGTTGAGGACTTCGCCCGTTGCAATGGGCGTGACGGTGTGCTCGCGGATGACACGGAAGCCTTCCTGAAATTCGGCGGGGACGGGGTCTTCCATCCAGAAAAGGTGGAAGGGCTCGAGTTCTTTGCCGAGGCGCGCAGCTTCGATGGGGCTGAGGCGGTGGTGGCAGTCGTGAAGCAGATGCAGGTCGTCACCGAACTGCTCGCGCACGCGCGCGAAGAGTTTGGGCACGTGCAGCAGATATTTTTCCGTGGACCAGCGGCTTTCCGATGGCAGGCCCCGCTCGGCCGGCTCGTAGCGGCAGCGCGCCTTTGGGGACGCCGTACGTGGCGTCGAGGCCGGGGATGCCGCTCTGCACGCGGATGGCTTTGTACCCCATCTCCTGATGGCGCGCGACATCGTCGCAGGCTTCTTCGATGTCGTTGCCGTGCGCGTGGCAGTAGACCAGGACGGCATCGCGGCTGCGTCCGCCGAGCAGGTTGTAGACCGGCGTGTTGAGCGCCTTGCCCTTGATGTCCCACAGCGCCATGTCGACCGCGCCGATGGCGGACATGGTGACGGGACCGCGGCGCCAGTACGCTCCGCGATAGAGGTACTGCCAGATGTCCTCGGTCTGGAAGGGGTCGCGGTTGACGATGCAGGGGAGGACGTGATCGGTGAGATAGCTGGCGACGGCGAGCTCGCGGCCGTTGAGAGTGGCGTCGCCGAGGCCATAGATGCCTTCGTCGGTTTCAATCTTGAGCGTGACGAAGTTCCGGCCCGGGGAGCAGATGTTGACGGTGGCGCGCGTGATCTTCATCGTTGCGGCTTTCCTTTTTGTGTTCGGCTGCGCGGCTTGCGGGGATTGTCAGTGCCGGTGAGTTCTCGACCGATGAACGCAGCGTAGCGCTCGGCTGCCTGCGTCAGGCCGATTTGTTCCTTCCTGTTCAGGATACGCAACAGGCTGGGGGTGATTGAGACGGTATCGTTTGCGCGGAGCGTTCGTTTCCAGGTTCCGGCAATGCGGCCATTGATGAGGATGTTGGGAGCGAGGCCGTGGCTGATGGAGCGCAGGATGGATTCATCGGCGGCGACGGCGCGATTGGCGTAGGCCACGGTGTATTCATCGAAGGGCGGCAGCAGAAGGATGGGCAACGGCACGGATGAGGCGCGAGGCGCGTCACGCATGAGCCAGTATTCGCCGCCATCGACTCTGACGGGCTTCAGGAGATCGCCGGCGAGATGCACGGCGCGTTGGGCTTCGGCCATGGGGAGGCTCGCCCACCAGGCAAAGTCCTTTAGGGTTGCGGGAGCGTGCGCGCGGAAGTAGATCGTTGCGAGTTCCGCCAGGGCCTCGTCGCCGGCGAGATCGCGGCCGCGCGGGGTCCAGTCTTCGAGCAGTGCGAAGGTGATTTGCTTTTCTCTGCGGGCGGCGATGCAGATAAGGCCAGCCTGCGCCCAGTGACAGAGAAGATGAAGCCCGCGCGTCTGGCCGTCGGGCATGTCGGTGGAGACACCGGCCGCGTTCAGGCGCTGATAGAGTTCGGTGCGGGTCAGTTGCTGGTCGTCGGCGAGGGAAGACTCAAAAACTTTGCCCGCGCGACGGAGATGCTCCGCAGTAATGCCCATCTTGCGATGGTAGGGCTGCATGCGCGCGATGCCACGGGACGCAAGCATGCGGATCATCCAGCGCGCATCTTCAGCGGCCATGCAGTGGATGGTGCGGCGCATGGGCCAGCTGCGCACGATCGCTCCCGAGTCAATGCTGTTTTGGACGAGCGCTTCGGTGGCATCGCGCATGCGCAGGCCGATGGCGTAGAGCGAACCCGGCAGGTCCTGCGACTGGATTGCGCCGAACCAGCGGACGACCTCGGCCGGAGTGGTGAATGAGGGGCGAGTGAGGCGCTGGTTGTCGAGCCGCCGGCGCGCGATGTCGGAGCGCTTCATCGCGTCAGTGAGCGCTCGCATTCTGAGGCGCGGGTTCCGGCGTGATCTCGATGTAGTCGATGGGGGCGGGCTCACCGTCGTTGGGGCGGGCTTCGATCGTCAGCGTGTCGCCGGGACGCAGCGGAACACCGTACAGGGTGAAGCGTGTGGAGGTGTCGCCGTTGGGCGCTTCGCCGGGAAGCGTGTTGTCGGCGGTCCAGGTGGCGATGGTCTGCTGGTTGAGTTGCAGCGCGAAGGCCGATGCACCGCGGCGATAGTCGAAATATTGCACGGCAACACTGTACCAACCAGCGGGGCGGTTGAGTTTCGCGGAGGCGGTGCACGAGGTGCGATCCTCGCAGGCGTAGGCTTTGCCGCTGGTCGCGGTTTCCCAGATGGTTGCGTCGATCGGGGTGTAGCCCTGGAGCTGCATCTGGGACGCGGTGATCCGGTTGGGATCGTGGTCGATGCGGTGCTGATTATCAGGAATGCCGGACATTTTCTCGAACCAGCGATTGATCGGCGTCGCGCCACACGATGGCATGGCCGGCCTGGTATTCGAGAAGGCCCAGAACCTTGTCGTAGCGCTCCGGATCGATGAGGCCGTCGAGCGATCTTCCATTGCGTGACGAAGCCGGCCGCTTCCTTCGCACCGAGATAGTGATCGTCGTAGATCGTCTGGATCACGGTTTTGCCGGTGCGCAGGCGATACGTGTACGGCAGGTGATGCATGAAGAGCAGCAGGTCGTCCGGACAGGTCTTCAGCGAGGTGTACATCGCGGCGACGGCGGGCGGGTACTGGCCGATGTAGCCGGTGCCGGTCGAGACAGTCCGGTCCATGCCCGACACCGTCGTGGTCGGCGCGGATCCACTGGCCCCAGCCGTTGTGTTCCTGCGACTGCGGCGCGGGTCCGTAGTGGGGGCCGGTGATGTTGGTGAGTGTCTGCAGGCCGAGCGGGCCGGTGTAGTGCTCGTAGACAGGCCACGAGGTGAGCAGCATGCGGCTGACGGTGGAGACGACCTTCGGGTCATTCGAGAAGGTCAGGCGGGTCCAGTCCTCGGCGATACTTGTTGCTGTGGCGTTGGGGTTCCAGGCGAGGCGGCCGAAGCCATAGAGGTTCGCCATGGACATGGGGTGGCCCATCCAGTTGGCATCGAGCCCAACGTCGGCAACGCCGACGTATCCGCCCAGCGGGCGATGGAAAGTTTTGCCGTCAATGATTTCTTTAACTGGCGTAGCCCGGTTCTCGGCATGCAGGTCGAAGTCGAGGGCTTCCTTCCACTGCGTCGGCAGGAAGACGAGGTGGCGCGCCTGGCCCATGTATTCCTGGGTGATTTGCAGCTCGATGGCTTCGTTGGTTTCATGCAGGCCGGCGAAGAGCGGCGATACGGGCTCGCGCACCTGAAAATCGATGGGGCCGTTCTTGATCTGGACGATGACGTTGTCGGCGAATTTTCCGTCGAGGGGATGGAAGATGTCGTAGGCGGAGCGGGCGCGATCGGCCTTGATGTCGTTCCAGTCGAGATGGTGGTTGTAGACGAAGGCACGGTAGACGACGATGCCGCCGTGCGGCTGGAGCGCCGCGGCGAACATGTTGGCGGCGTCGACGGGGGTGCGGCCGTATTTGGAGGGACCGGGCTGGCCTTCGGAATCGGCCTTGACCTCGATGCCGCCGAAATCGGGAATGGCAGCGTAAACCTCGTCGAACTTCGCGCGCCACCAGGCGGCAACTTTGGGATCGCCGGGGTCGAAGGTGTCGAGCCCGCCGAGGACTTGCGGGGCGTCGATGGGGACGGACATGGACAGGCGCACACCCCAGGGACGGAAGGCGTCGGCAATGCGCGCGACCTCGTGGATCATCTGCGGGCGTGAGCAGCTTTGGATTCGCGTTGACGTTGTTGATGGTGCAGCCGTTGATGCCGATCGAAGCCAGCAGGCGCGCGTACTCGCCGGCGCGGGTAAGGTCGCCGCGCACCTGATCGTTATCGAAGAAGATGGAGCGGCCACCGTAGCCGCGCTCGATGGTGCCGTTGAGGTTGTCCCACTGGTTGACCCAGCGGACAGGCGCGGCCGGAGTTTCGCTCCCCTGGAGTTGCGCAAAGCTCACGCCGCGCGCGATGCCGGAGAGGACGTGGAAGGTCGCGTAGAGCAGGCCGCGGGGATCGGCGCCGGCGACGATCCAGTATTGGTGGCCGTGAGCCGTGACGATGGAGATGGAAAAGCCTTCAGGGCCGGGCGCAGGAACGCGGTATTCGGGAAGCACTGCGCGGACTTCTTCAACGGTGCCCAGAACCCAGGCGTCCTCGTTTGCCGGAATCCTGGCGTGGTTGGGAATTTCAACGCGAAGCACGCGGCCGAGCATCGATTGCACACCCTGGCGCAGCTCCTTCTGGGCACTGAATTCCTCAGCGGACGAGTCGAGTTCCACCAGCGTGGCGGGCATTCTTTCGTAGCTCGCCGGAATGCCATGGAGATCCGGCGGCGCATAGCGGAGCCAGCCCTGGGAGCCGTCTTCAGCGTGGAGAGGTGCGACGACAGCAAGGAGTGCGGCAACGACCAGGAGACGGAGACGAGAGAGGCGATCAGTCATGGTCCGGAAGGGCGGAAGGGCCATTTTCGCAGAAGCCGGAGGATTTTGTTCGGCTCCAGAGCAAAAGACAAAAGAAGGACGGAAGAAGGGCTAGCTGGCTGCTCGGGCGCCTTCTTCAGCTCCCGTCGAATCGAGCAGCCCTCGACGCTGGAAGACCAGGGCGGCTGCCCCTCGCAGGCGCGCCACTTCTCCTTCATGACCGGGGCGAATCACCGGAGGTTCGCCCGCCAGGGTGAGGATGGCGGCTTCCTTCTCGATAATGGGGCCGAAGCGATGCCAGGCAGGCGAGATATCGCCGGTGATGAGAATCGTGCTGGGCGAGAGTGCGGCAATGATCATGCGCAGTCCGCGGCCGATCGAGGTGGCCTGCTTTTCCAGAGCCCGCGCCGCATGCGGATTGCCTTCTTCGGCAAGGTTGAGCAACTCGGGATAATCGATGGGGCGCGCCCTGGGCTGTAGTTCACGGTAGTAGCGCAGCGCGGCGGTGCACGAGGAGAAGGTTTCCCAGCACCCGTTCTGCCCGCAGGCGCAGCGCGGACCCGCCGGATCGACCGGGATGTGGCCGAACTCGCCGGCCAGCCCGTGGTTTCCGGAGATCAGTTGCCCGTTGGCGAAAACGCCGGTGCCGACGCCTTCCGAGATGGTGACGAGCACCGCATCGCGCGTGCCGTCCATGCGCGCGAAGATGAGTTCGGCCAGCAAGCCTGCGGTCGCGGCGTTCTCCATCTTGACGGGAAGATTCATCCTGGTCTCGATGACCTGCTTGATGTCGAAGTCCGGCCAGTGAAGGTTGGGGGCAAAAGCGAGCTTCTGCGTGGCCGGATCGACCCGTCCGGGCAAGCTGATGCCGATGCCCTCGATCGATTTACGCGGCACGTGTTCCATGCGCTGCATGCATTCGATGAGCATCCGGGTGGAGCCTTCCGGATCGGAAGTGAGCGGCACCAGCGAGCGCGAGAGCAGGCGGCCATTCAGATCGACGATTGCGACGATTGCCTGCCGGGGATGAACGTCGATGGCGATCGCCACCAGGTCCTCATTGAGCCCAATCAGGGTTGGCCGCCGGCCGCGCGGCGCCGAAGCGACGGAGCCTTCGCGCACCCACTGTTCCCGGATCAGCTGCTCGACGATTTGCGAGACGGTACTGCGCTGAAGGCCGGAGCGGCGGGCCAGGTCCGCGCGGGAAATGGGCTGGCTGGTGCGAATGAGCTCCAGCACGATGTCGCGATTGATGTGCCTCGCCGTTTCACTCGAAGCCAGCTGGACATCCGTCAGATCGATATGGCGAATCCCGCGCACGTTCCTCTTCGAACCCCGGAGCCTTGTCAAGATAACTTACAAATGTACACTGCGCTGCCCAAAGTTACGCCACAGGAGATTCTGCAGCGTGCCGGATGGCGGCCTGAAAGCCGCAATTTGTGCGGGGAACGGCGTCGCGCGAGCCCGCAGTTCTACTGATTGACGCCGCTGGCCAGGAAGCCGCCGTCGACGACCAGGGCCTGGCCGGTTATGAAGGAAGCACTCTCGGACGCGAGGAAGACGGCCGTGCCGACCAGTTCCTCGAGGCGTCCGTAGCGGGCCATGGGCGTGCGGAGAAGCACCTCGCGCCCGCGGGGTGTGTTCTCCAGCAGCATCTCGTTCAGCTCCGTGGGAAAGAAACCGGGCGCAATGGCATTGACGCAGACCCCATGCCGCGCCAGCTCGATGGCAAGCGACTTGGTGAGCGCCGCCACGCCCGCTTTGCTCACGCCATACGCAGCCACTTCGAAAAAAGCCACAAACGTGGCGAGCGAGGCGATATTGATGATGCGGCCCCACCCCTGTTTCACCATGGTGGGCGCGACGATCTGGCAGGCGTGAAATATCCCGGTGAGGTTGGTACGCAAAATCGTGCGCCAGTCCTTTTCCGGCATTTCGAGGGTGGGCATCCGCCTGGTCGTTCCCGCGGCGTTCACGAGGATGTCGACTCTGCCAAAGGCAGCGACGGTTTCGGCGTGCAGATTCTCAAGAGTGGCGCGTTCCAGCACATCGGACGTGAGGGCAAGCGTGCGGCGGCCTTTGGCGCGGATCTCCTTCGCCACTTCGGCCACTTCGCGGCTGCGGCGCGAACTCGCGACGACGTCGGCTCCGGCGTCGGCGAGCCCGAGGGCGATGGCGCGGCCGATGCCGGTGGAACCACCGATGACTATCGCCACGCGGCCGGTAAGGTCGAATCGATCGTGGGTCTGGTTTGCCGTCATTTGCCCAGTCACCGGTGCGGCGCGTTGAGGATCGCAGGGATATAGAAGTGGAAGAACTGATCCGAGTCCGATTGCAGGCAGACATCGGCGTTGGGCTCGCCGGCGCCAACCCTGGTGAATCCCTTGTCGTCGATTTCGATGTCCATCGGCCTGGTCGGGCACAGGTCGGGATCGATCGCCTCAGCCACCGCCATCGCGTCGAAGAGCGTGGGCGTCGAGTTGCCGGTTGAGGCGCTCCATTCCGCATATAACGACAGCAGCGCATCGGTCATGGGCGTGGCCTGGCTGAAGACGGTGTCGCGCATCGTTTCGTCGAACTTCAGCTGGGTGGAATCGAGCGGCATCACCTCGATGGGCACACCCGAGGCGAACAGCTTCTTCGAGGCTGCGATGTCCATCATGATGTTGTACTCGGGCTCGGGGCCGCGGTCGGGCAGATAGCCGAGATCGCCGTAGCGGCGCTGGATCGACCCGCCCATGAGTACGATTCGCTTCAATTGGTTGAACGTTGCGGGATCGCGATCGATGAGCGCGCCGATGTTGCTGAAGGGAGCGATGGCGATCAGGGTAATCTGCCCGGGATTGCGGCGGATCGCGTTCAGGGTGAAGTCGGTCGCGTCGGGGAATCCCTTCGCAGGCATGGGGTCGACCTGGGCCCAGCGAGCTTGAGAAAAGGTCGAGGAAGCGTGCGTCTTTGGCCCCGCAGCAACCGGGATGTCGCCGTGACCGCTGACCTTAAGAAAACGCTGCGTCAGCCTCGCGCGCAGATCGGTATCGCCCCAGGCAGTGGTGACACCGATGACCTGCAGTTTCGGACTGGAAACGGCAAGCGCCAGCGCAAAGGCATCGTCGATGTCGTCGCCGATGTCGGTGTCGAGGATGACCTTCTGCTCTCCGTTGTTGCGGGCGGTCTTCTGGGAAAGGACTTTCGGTGTGCAGGTCACGAAGGCCGCCAGACTGAGCACAGCGGCCAGCATCGCTTTTGGGCAGAGACCTTGTTTCATCGTTACGCTCGCTACTTTCCGATGCAGAAGGTGGAGAAGATTCGATTCAGGATATCGTCCGCGGTGGTTTCCCCGGTGAGACTGTCGAGTTGGCGCAGGGCGGCGTAGAGGTCGAGGAGCAGCATCTCGTGCGGAATTTTCTGGCCGACAGCGTCACAGGCTTTGGCCAGGGACGCCAGCGACCCGCTCACCGCTTCGAAGTGGCGGAGGCTGGTGAGAACGCCGGATTCGGTTTCGCCTGCAGGATTGCGGACCGATTCCGCCAGCGCGTCGCGCAACGCCTGCACTCCGTCGCCGGTAAGCGCTGAGGTCGCGACTGAGGGCAGCGGAAGGTCCGGCGCAACCTCGGCGCCGTCGTTCAGGTCCGACTTGTTACGGACGACCAGGGCGCGGCGGCCTTCGAGGGAAGCGATCAGATCGCGTTCGTCGCAGCGCAGTGGGACGGAAGCGTCGAGCACGACCATCACGATGTCAGCGTCGGCCAGCATCTCGCGCGATTTGCGGATACCGATGGCTTCGGCTTCGTTCCTCGCCTCGCGCAAGCCGGCGGTATCCACAAGTTCCACAGGAACGCCGCCCAGCGAGAGCCGGTCGGTGACCAGGTCGCGCGTGGTTCCGGGCTGAGCCGTCACGATGGCGCGCTCGCGCTCCAGCAGCTGGTTAAAGAGGGAGGACTTGCCGACGTTGGGGCGGCCCACGATGGCCAGGCGCAGGCCGCTGTGCACCAGACGGCCGTGCTCGAAGGAACGGGCGATTGCCTGCAGTTCGGAGGAAATCGTATCGATGCGTGTGACAATTTCCACGTCCGCAGTGACCTCTACGTCGTCTTCGGCGAAATCGATGCCGGCTTCGAGCAGCGCGATCAGCTCCACCAGGTTTTGTTTGCCCGGCTGGATCCGCCGGGAGAGGGCCCCTCCCATTTGCTCGGCGGCGATGCGCGCCTGGTAGAGGGTCTGCGCCTCGATGAGGTCGCGCACGGCCTCCGCCTGGGTCAGGTCGATCCGGCCGGCAAGAAAAGCGCGTTCGGTGAATTCGCCTGGCCGCGCCAGCCGCGCTCCCGCACGCAGAGCCAGGCGGACAACCATTTCCAGAACCACCGGGGCAGCCGTGGGCGGCGATCTCAACCAGATCTTCTCCGGTATAGGAGTTCGGGCGCGCGAAATATGTAACAACGGCCTCGTCAATTCTCTGTTGCTGCTCGGGATCGATGATTTCCGCCAGTCGCGCCCGCCCATGTTCCAGCGCCGCGGAGCTTCGCACCAGGCCCTGCCCGATGGAAAGCGCGTGGGAACCGGAGAGGCGAACGATGCCGATGCCGCCGCGGCCCGGGGGCGTGGAGATGGCGACGATGGTCTCCTGCGCCACCGATTCCCGTTCCTTCGTTTGTGGATGAGGCTGCACGAGTGGCAACTCCCTCGCCGGACGGCGGGATGTGGCCAGTTTAGCGGCGCCGGCCGGAGAAGCGGCTTTCTCTCGGCTCGGAGTCGCGGCGCTCATATCCCTTCGGGTACGCGACGACGTAGCGCCGCAAACCCTCGCCCGACGAGGCCGTCTCAAGATCGGTGTAGGAGCGGAACGCGAGGTGCAGCATGCGCCGCTCACGCGAACTCATGGGGGCAAAGCTGTAGGGCTGGCCCGTGCTGCGTACACGCTCGGCGGCGGTTTCGGCAGCCAGCTTCAGCTCGCGCGCGCGCAGAGCCTTGAAGTTCTCCGCGTCAAAAGAGATCTTGTCGTGTTCCTCATTTTCGAGGCGCAGCGCCTTGGCCGCGACGTGCTCGAGCGCGCGCAGCAGCTCGCCTCCGCGCTGGGTCAGCAGGCCGGCGTCAGGACCGGCTAACTCCACATAGATTTCTCGCGCCTCCAGACCTGCGGGATCGACCGCGCCCGGCCCCGCAGTGATGCGAAACTTCAGGCGCAGACGGCCCAGATGGATGAGGCTATTCAGGAATTCTGCGATTTTTTGTGCGGCGGCGGAGTAATCGTCAATCGGCATTGAATCTATGGTTAGTGACAGGTTCCCGAGTTATTAGATCACGTTGACGAAGCTCTGAGCCACTAATTCCCTGGCCGGCGCAAATTAACGGCGCGCCTTCATGGTTTGCGTCCGCGCTTGGCCGCCCGCTTCGCCGCGATGGCGCGCATCTCGACGCCCATGCTGGTGCGATTCATCACCATTTGCGTCGCCACCCCGAGCAGGTTGCTGCCCGCCCAGTAGAGCGCGACACCGGAGCCGATGTTCCACATCATGACCCCGAAGACGGCCGGCATCATAAAGGCCATCATGCGCTGCTGTTTCTGGTCCATGCCCGGCGAGGGAGTGAAGAACTGCGACAGAAACATCGAGACGATGACCGAGAGCGGCAGGATGTGCATCCCGTCCGCCGCGGAAAGATCAGGCAGCCAGAGCCAGTGCGCCTGGCGCAGCTCGATCGCGTACTCCAGCATGCGGTAGAAGCCGAAGAGCAGCGGATACTGCAGCAGCATGGGCAGGCAGCCGCCGAACATGTTCACGCCCTCTTTCCGCTGCAGGTCGAACATCTCCTTGTTCATTTCCTGGCGGCGAGGGTCAGTGGTTTTATATTTCGCGTACTTCGCCTTGATGGCATCCATTTGCGGCTGGATGCGCTGCATCTTGAGCGAAGACTTCATCATCATCACGCGCGTGGGCAGCATCGCCACGTTGAGGATGAGCGTGAGAATAAGAATCGCCCAGCCCCAGTTGGAAATGCCGTGCGTGACGAAGAAGCGCAGCACCAGCAGCATGGGCTTGGCAATCCAGCCCCACCATCCGAAACTCACCACGTGCTCGAGGTTTTCGCCGGTGGCGGTGTGGACCGAGTCGAGCAGGTCGAGCAGCTTGGGGCCCACGAACAGGCGGGTGCTGAATTCGCCTCCGCCGACAGCGCCCACGGCGGCGCCCAGCAGAGGCATCTGATCGACGGCGTTCGGATCCGGCTGTGCCGGATTCTTCGGCACAGCCAGCGATTCATGCTCCGTCACCACTGCGGTGTCGGCAGGCGTCGTGGGCATGAAGACGGCCGCGAAGTAAAGATCGCTTACCCCGGCGTAGTCGAACGAGCCGCGCTGCGTATCGCCACCCACAACTTTCTTGGCAGCAGTCTCGTCGGTCTTGCCGTTCTGCGACGTGGCAATGGTTGCGCCCGCGTAACCCTGCAGCGTGGTCTGGTCGCCGAGCCCCGAAGGCCAGGCGAGCAGCGCTGCGACCGGCGCGCCATCCTGCGTGACGGAAACGTCGGCGCCGATCACGTAGCTGGAGTCGAAGTGGAAGGTCTTCCGGACGGTGAGCCTGCCGTAGGAATAAGCGAAGGTGAGCGTCCTCGATCCCGCGCCCGCAACGCTGACCGTCCCGGTTTCCGATGGAATGTAGAGAGCGGAGTTGAGGCGGTTCTTCAGGCCCGCGTCGTAGGTGAACAGCGACAGCGGCAGGCCGAATTTCGCCGCGGCAGCCTGATTGACCAGGTCGAGCGGGTTCTTCTGGGTGTCGTCTTTGTATTTCTTCAGGACCCAGGACTTCACGGCTCCGCCGCGATTCGTGAAGGTGATGCGGTAGAGCTCGTTCTCGACGACGGTGTCGGATTCGCTGGGCGCCTGGACCGCGGCGGCTGCAGGCGCGGACGACTTCTTTCGGCCAGAAGAAGGTGCAGGAGTCGCCCCAGGCTCTGTCGGCTGAGCCGGCGCGGGCGTCTGCGGCGTTTGTGTTGCCTGAGGCTTTTGCGGCGGGGTCTGCTGCTGGGTTTTCTTCGGCGCGAAATACTGGAACGCGATCACCATGATTAAAAACACGACCATGAAGCCGAAGAGCGACCGCATGTCGCCTCCGCCGCCGCCGCCGGAGCCGCCACTGCCCTGCGAATTGGGATTTTGTATCTCTGCCAAGTCTTCCGTTACCTGTTTTCTATCTGCGGAACGCAGGGGATTGCGCTGCTGGAATTCTGTGCTCGGGACGCGGTTCGTTTTTCCGGAACCGGATCGAAGCCGCCGCTGTGCAGCGGATGACAGCGCAGCAAACGTCCCAAAGCCATCAGGCTGCCGCGCAGCATGCCATGCTCGGCGACCGCGATGGCTGCATATTCGGAGCACGTCGGCTGAAATCGGCAGGCCCCGGGCGCGATGGCATGGAGAGCCGGAGAGACGGCGTGCTTATAGAACGCGAGCAGCGCGCGTGCCGTAGCGGATCGCGCGATCCGAAGCGGTTCGTTCCGGTTCATTTTCACTGCTTTCCCTCCGCGCCCACAGCTACGCTGGCAAAGATGCGTGCCACTTCGTGCTCGAGGCGCGCAAAGTCGATGTCGAGTACCGATCTTCGCGGATGCAGCACAACATCGACGCGCGGCGGAAGCTCATCCAGGTGGAGACGCACTGCTTCACGCATACGGCGGCGGATGCGGTTTCGTTCCACCGCGCCGCCCAGCACCCGTCCCGCGGTCAGGCCCACCCGTGGCTGCGCGCCGGCCGGGTCTTCGTTCGATCGTGCGCGGAAGAAGTAGCTCATGGAAGCGGACGAGTACCGGCGGCTGTCGCGATACACGCGCTGGTAGTCAGCGTGTTTCCGCAGACGGGCGCTGCGCCAGTCGAATCTTGCCTCCGGCATATCTCCATTCTGTCGCAATCCTGGGATGGCGGCCACGCAAGCCGCGGTCCGGCTGAGGGGATGGGAACGGCAGATCTAATCGCGATAGCCCGCACTGACGGAGACACGCTTGCGGCCTTTAGCGCGCCTGCGCGAGAGCACCGCGGCGCCGCTTTTAGTCTTCATGCGGCTGCGGAAGCCGTGCGTCTTCGAGCGGCTGCGGCGATTGGGTTGAAAAGTACGCTTGGGCATGGAAAAACTTCGCTCCTGATCTTTTTCGCTTTCGCCTGGATGCGCATCGCGTCGCTTCGCTGATTCTTCGGACGCGCAACGGCTCGGATTGGCCGCGCAACTACAGAGAACATGCCTCATTGCGGCAAGAATCGAGTATATCTCATCGCATTTGTGCCCGCAAAAATCGCGGCTCTCTTACTTTTTTCACCAGCATCGGTGCAACTTTCGTGCGTGCGAAATTTTTCTGTTCTCAAGCCCCTTCTCTTCGCCTCCGGCTGTGCTACTATCGGCAACGTTCACTTAAGATTTTTTCGACGCCCTGCGGTTGTCGGAAGAGATTTTTGACCGTCGCTCCGATGCGTGACAGATCGGAGCCACTCCCGGCCAGTACAGAATTGCCCCTTGCATTCGCCCTGCTTCCACACGCCAGGGATCACCTTGGGTATTTCTGTATTTTTTTGGCCCGCGGCGCAACCGGTCACTTCCGCTCCCGGGTGTTTGCTATAAGAGGATTGCGCATGTCATTCGCCGTCACGCCTTCTGTTGTTCTCAATCCCTGGATACAAATCCTGGCTGCGCTCGAAAAGAAGGTCAACCGGCAATCCTTCGATACCTGGCTGAAACCCACTCGCTACAGCTACACCCGCGAGCGGATGTTGTTCGTGCGCATTCCCACTCCGGAGTTCAAGAACGTCGGCGATCGCTACGGCGATCTGATTCAGGAAGCGATCGAGAATCTGCACCTGGAGTTCGACGACGTCTCGTTCATCACTCCGGACGAGGATCCGACGATTCCGCGCGCCCGCGAAGACGGCGGTTTCGCGCCTTCTTCCTCGACACCGATTGCGAATATGCAGGCCAACGGCGGGATGCCACGCCCTGCGCAGCATGCAGGACCACAGCAGGCCCGCTTCGACTGGTCCACGGCCGCGCAGCTCAATGCGCGCTACACCTTCGATGCATTCGTCTGCGGCCCGGGCAATCAATTTGCGCGCGCCGCCGCCATGGCGGTCGCCGAGTCGCCCGCCAAAGCCTACAATCCGCTCTTCCTCTACGGCGGCGTGGGCATGGGCAAGACCCATCTGATGCACGCCATTGGCCACGAAGTGAAGCTGCGCAATCCCGGCGCGTCCATCTCCTACGTCTCCGCCGAGAAGTTCACCAACGAGATGATCAGCTCGGTGCGCTTCGACAAAATGACCAGCTTCCGCGACCGTTTCCGCACGGTGGATGTGCTGCTCATCGACGACATCCAGTTTCTATCGCAGAAAGAGCGCACCCAGGAAGAGTTCTTCCATACCTTCAACGCTCTGCACGAGAGCATGAAACAGATCGTGATCGCTTCGGACCGGCCGCCGCGCGAGCTCGCCGAGGTTGAAGACCGGCTGCGCAGCCGTTTCGAGTGGGGACTGATCGCGGACATTCAGCCGCCCGACCTCGAAACCAAGGTTGCCATCCTGCAGAAGAAGGCGGAGAACGAGCATCTGCCCCAGCCGCTGCCCATGGATGTCGCGCTGTTCATCGCGTCCAATGTGCGGACGAATGTGCGCGAGCTGGAAGGCGCGCTGGTGCGCCTGATCGCGTGGTGCGGCCTCAATGGCCTTGAGATCACCCTGCCCACCGCGCAGCAGTGCCTCAAGCAGTTCATCGACACGCAGGTGCGCAAGATCACCATCGAGTCGATCCAGCGCGCGGTGGCCGAGCAGTTTGGCATGCGCGTCGCGGAACTGAAGCAGCGCAACAACTCGCGCGCGGTCGTGGTGCCGCGCCAGATCGCAATGTACCTGGCCAAGCAGATGACCGAAGCATCGCTGCCCGAGATCGGCCGCCAGTTCGGCGGCAAGCACCACACTACCGTGATGCACTCCATCGGCAAGATCGACGAGCAGCGCCGCAACGACAAGAACCTGAACAGCACCCTGAACAAGCTGCAGGAAACCCTGAACGGCTGATTTGGGGTGGTACTTCCTCTTCACACGATTGGCGGCGCCGTAATCACTGCTTCAATATCCCGCGCGCCATGCAGGATATGCACGACGCGGATCAGATTCTGCTCTCGCAAGTCTTCGTAGAAAATCAGATGCCGGTGAAACCCGGTACGGGCATTCGCCGCAGATTCCGCAGATCCGGATGCCGGAAATTGCACCATGACCCAAGCGCTGCCTCTGCCGGTAAGCGCTCCAGCGCGCCGCGTACCGCAGCCTCCCACCGGTCGGCCAGTGCCTGACTCTCGCGTTTTGCATAGTAGCTGGCCTGCTCGACGATGGCTCTGCTCGCCGCACGAGTAAGAACAAGCCGGAGCACGCGTGATCTGGGCATGGAGGTCCAGGTGAGACTACTCGATCCGCTATGCTTTTTTGCTTTTTCGGGTTCCCATTTTCTTCCGAAGTACCGTTACCAGAGAGGTCCTTCTCAGATCCTCCGGCTTTAATTCGATGTCCCCCGAGTGCAGTGCCTCGATCAATTCCGTTTCTAACCGCGCCAGCCGCAGCTCCTTGTCGCGCCGAATCAACTCGCGCACATACTCACTGGGGGTCCCGTAATCGCCGCCCTGAACGCGCGATTGACGTAGTCCTTCAGCGGTTCCGGCAAAGAGATGTTCAGGGATGACATGGCCATACCTTCATTATATGACAGTTTATGAAGGTGAGGGCATAGCCTCTTACAAGCCCTTCAACCCCGCCGCAACGTAGATCTCCGACATGTACGTCAAATCGCGCAGGCCTTCCTCGCCCGGTGTCTTCGGCTCCTTGTTCTCCCACACGCACTCGGCCAGATGATCCGCCTGGCGCACGAAGTCCCAGGGATCCTTGTCGGGTTGCGGCTCACTCATCGGCTGGCCGCCCACCCGCCCCGTCAGCTGCATGCCTTCGTAGCCGAACGCCGGCTCCATCGCAATCCAGCCCTTCGATCCGTGTACCTTGAAGAATCCGCCGCCACCGGTGTCTCCGCCGTACGTCGTGGTGCAGCTGGCGAGAATGCCGGAAGGAAACTTCATCGTCCAGCCGTCGTTCTCTTCCACTTCGTTGAAGCGGCCGTCATGATCGATCACCGACGAGTTCGCCTTGATGTCGCCCGGCTCTTCACCGGTGAGATAGCGGCAGGCATTCAGCGAATAGATACCAACGTCCATCAGCGGTCCGCCGCCGGCCAGCTTCTTGTTCAGCCGCCACTCGCCGGGCTGAATCGGAAACCCGAACGCGCTCTCAATCGCCTGCACCTGGCCGATGTGTCCGGAGCGAATCAGCTCAATGGCCTTCAGGTGGACGGGGTTGTACTGGCAACGATAGGCAATCATGAGCTTCACATTGTGCTTGCGGCAGGCTTCGATCATCGCCTTGCAGTCGGCCACGCTGGTCGCCATCGGCTTCTCGCACAGCACGTGCTTGCCGGCCTTTGCGGCGCGAATCGTGAATTCGGCATGCATGGAGTTGGGCAGCGCGATGTAGACGCCGTCGATGTCCTTGTTCTGCGCGATGTCGTCGAAGTTGTCGTAACCGTAGATGGAGGGCGACGGTACGTTGTACATCGCCGCCTGCTTCTCGGCTTTTTCGCGATGGCCGCTGACCAGCGCCGTGATCTTTCCCGTCTTCGACAGCTCGACCGCCGGCATGAAATGCCCCATCGAGATCCGGCCCAAAGCCACGATGCACCAGCGGAACTTTTTCCCTGGCGTGTCGTTCCCGGTTTGCGCGTTCAAGCCCGGCAGCGCTCCAGCCAGGGCAGTCATCGCGGTCAGGCGCGAAAAGTCGCGGCGGTTCAGCTTCATCGGGAAAATCCTCCGCGGCCATTGTAGGGCTTCCGAACAAAGCTCAGGTTGAGCATGCGAAGCGTCGATAAGAGATTCCTCTGATTCCGCTACACGAGTCTCGTGTACACTGGTTTCGTATGAAGAACATTACCCTGAGCGCGGACGAGGATCTCATCGAGCAGGCGCGCGCCGTTGCACGATCGCGACGCACCACACTGAACGCGGCTTTTCGCGAGTGGCTGGTGCAGTATGCAGGCAGAAGGGCGCGGCGGAGGGAAGTGGAGGCCTTCTTCAAAACCCTTCGTTCTGGAAATTCCGGGGGGCGCCACTTTACCCGAGAAGAGATGAATGAGCGGCGATAGATCTTTCCTCGATACGAACATCTTCATTTACGCCGGCGACGAAGCCAACCCCACGAAAGCTCGCCGCTCCAGGAAGCTGATCGCCGACGTGGTGAACAGCGGAAACGGTGTCTCCAGCTATCAGGTAATTCAGGAATTTGTAAACGTGGTCCTGCGTCGTTTCCGAAAAACCTTGCTCGTTGAAGATGTGGAACGATTTCTGGCGACGGTTTTCCAGCCTCTGGCCATCATCCATTCTTCGTTTGGGTTGTACGCTGAGGCCCTTCGCTTGCAAACCCGCTACCGTCTTCCCTGGTTCGATTCCCTCATCGTCGCCGCCGCCGTCGAAGCCGATTGCTCGATCCTCTACAGCGAAGATTTCCAGCATGGTCAGCGTTTCGGTTCCATGACGGTGAAGAATCCGTTTGTGTAGGAACGACCGCTACTCCTCGCGCAGCAGCACCGCCGGCTCCACGCTCACCGCCCGCTGCGCCGGCACCGCGGCCGCCATCAGGCCGATGAGCACCATCGCGCCGACCGCTCCCGTGATGACCAGCGGATCGTAGACCGTGGCTTGATACACAATGCTGGCGAGAACGCGGGTGCCCAGCGCGCCCAGCAGCAGTCCTGCTATCGACCCAATGCCCAGCAGCAGCAGCGTGCGTCCCAGAGCGGCCCGCAGCACCTGCACCCGCTGCGCTCCCAGCGCCACCCGAATGCCCATCTCGCGCAGACGCCGCGCGACAGCGTAGCTGGCCATGCCGAAAATTCCAGTCGCCGCCAGAATGCCCGCCAGCAGCCCGAGCAATCCCAGCGCGACGGTCGCCACGCGCGCCGGGAGCAGAACCAGGGCCAGCGCATCGGGCCAGCTCTGGATCGTCACCGGCAGGTTCGGATCCGTCTTCGCCATCAGGCTCCCGAGCGCCGCCGCAATCTCCGCCGGCGGCCGTTTCGAGCGCACCACCAGCGTCATACCGTTCTCGTTGTTCTGTCCCAGCGGCCAGAACATCGCCGCCTGCTGCGCTTCCGTGAGCGAATCGTACTTTCCGTCCTCGATGACACCGACCACTTCATACAGCAACGCGTGATGCGGCCCGGGCTCAGCAAATCGCCGGCCCAAAGCAGCATGGACGCTGCCGAACAGAGTTCGAGCGAAGGTCTGGTTCACTAAAGCCACAAGCGGTGCGTTCTGATCGTCATGCCAGGTGAAATCGCGCCCCGCGATCAGGTGCGTGCCCGCCGCCTGCAGATAACCTGGCGAAATGGTATTGAACTTCGCCGTCAACGCGCTGTTCGAACCGCGAAAATCCTCCGTGCCCTCCCGATAGACCGGCGTGCTGCTTCCCCCCGCATTCAGCGGCGGATCGTCGATGGTCCCCACTGCCGTCACGCCGGGAATCTGCGCCGCTTCCACCATCAACTGCTTCTGCACCGGCAGCGCCGACGCGTCGGAGTAGCCCGCCATCTTCATCTCGGTCTGCGCCAGCACCACTCCGTCAGGCTCGAAGCCGATCGGTGCGTGCAGCTGCCGGGTCATGCCACGCAACCCAACCAGCGCGCACGTCACCAGAAGCGCGCACAAGGCCACCTGCAAGCCCAGCAGCAAATCGCGCACCGTCATGCGCCGGAACATCGTCTGTGCGGTTCCCTTCATCACCTGCATCGCGTCGATCTGCCAGATCTGCCGCGCCGTCAGCACCGCCGGCAAAACACAGCTCGCCGCAGCCAGCAGCACCGCAATGCCGTACACCCCGGCATCGGCAGCCACCGCCACATGAATCGGCAGCGACGGAACCGGATGCCACTGGCTCAGCACTTTCATCAGCGCCACCGACGCCATGGTTCCGATCGCCGCGCCGCCCACCGACAACAGAGCCGCCTCCGCCAGCACCTGGCGCAGCACCCGCCAGCGGCTCGATCCAATGGCGACCCGGATGGCCAGCTCGCGGCCGCGGTCGGCGGCGCGAGCCGCAAAGATGCTCGCCAGGTTGACGCACGCCGCAGTAAGCACCAGCAGAGCCAGCAGCAACAGCGCCACCAGGAAGCTGCGCGCGGCATCGCCGATCTGATCGCCAAACAGCCCCGCCTTCACCAGCCGGAACCCGAGATGATCGTCGTCCTGCGGGTTCTGTTTTTCCATTTGCGCGGCAACCGTGTTCAGGTCGCTCGAAGCCTGCTGCATGGTGACGCCCGGTTTCAGTTCGCCAAAGACGAAGATCTCATGATTGAAGCGCTTGGTGAGGTAGCTGTAGCCCTCGATCTGTTCCTCGTTGACCATCGGCACCCAGAAATCCGGCCACATGAACAACTCCGTTCCGTGGAACTCCGGCGCTGCGACGCCGATGATGGTGAACGGGTGCTTGTTCAGATCGACCGTGGTCCCGATGATCCTGGGATCGGCGGCAAAACGCGCCCGCCAGAACGCATCGCTCAGCACGACATACGGCGCGGAGTTCGTCCCGTGGTCATCGCTCTCGTGGAAGAGCCGGCCCGCCTCCGGCTGCACGCCCAGCGTGTCGAAGTAGCTGCCCGAAACTTCGTACATCCAGCTCTTCTTCGCCAGTGCGCCACCGCTGCTCACGGCCGCTTCGCCGATGCGGAACGCCGCTATATCGCTAAACGTCGTGGCGTGCGCGCGCAAATCCTGGAAGTCGGGGTAAGAGTGGCTGATGTAGCCGTGCTCCTTGTGCTCGATCTGCCAAAGGCGATCGGCTCCAGCCACGTTGAGCGGCCGCAGGACCGCCGCATTCAAAACCCCGAAGACCACCAGGTTGGCCGTGATGGCCATGGTCAGCGACAGCACCGCGACCAGGACAAATCCTGGCGAATGGCGCAGACGCCGCGCCGCAATTCGAAGATCACCCAGCAAATCGGACATCGGCTCCTCCTGATTTTTGGCAGGAATGCCCTGGAAAATTGCTGCATTTGAGATTCCAACCCGCCACAACGCCGGTGACAAGAAAAGACTGCGCCTTATTGCAGATCTTCGCTACTTCATCCCTCCACGCTTGTCCGCAATTCGGCAGCGGCGTCCATTCCCGGACACCCGCCGCTGGCTCCCACGATTTGATGCGCCGATCCTCTGTACCGTGTGCCCCGCACCCTGTACCCTGTCCTCATCCCGCGATGTCCCGACGCTCTGTTCTGGCTTTTGCCTGCTGCCTGCTTTTCTCCCTGCCTGCATCTGCAGCCCCGCACCGGCAGGACACCGGTTTCCTCAACCGCAGCATCGACGTCAATGGCACACCGCACCGTTATGTCGTCTACCTGCCCGACGGCTGGAACCAGCAGCAGACCTGGCCGGTGATTCTCTTCCTGCACGGCTCCGGCGAACGCGGTTCCGAGGGCATGGACGAGACGCAGATCGGACTGCCCCAGGCGATTCGGCTCCATCCGGACCGTTGGCCCTTCGTGGTGGTGATGCCGCAGGTGCCGTTCAGCCATCATCACTGGACCGATCCAGACATGATGACGATGGCGATGGCGGCGCTCGATGCGGAGGTGAAGGAGTTTCACGGCGATCGCGACCGCGTGTACCTCACCGGGCTCTCCCTGGGAGGGTACGGCGTCTGGGAGATCGCGAGAGCGTACCCGCACCGGTTCGCGGCCATCGTGCCGGTGTGCGGCGGCGTTTTCTGGTCGTATCAGCCGGACCGCTGGCGCGAGGTGAACACCCTGCCGGCCGAATACGCGCGCGCCGTAGGACGTACGCCGGCCTGGATCTTTCATGGCGCCGACGATCCCGTCGTGAATCCGAAGCAGTCGCTGCTCCAGTTCGAGGCCCTGAAGGCCAACGGCGGCGATGTTCGCTTGTGGGAGTACGCGGGAATCAAACATAACGTCTGGGACCGCGCCTACGGCGAGCCGCAGTTGCCGCGCTGGTTGCTGGCGCAGCGGCTCAGCGCGATTCCGAAGCTCTCTCCTCTGGCCGAGCAGATCCTTGTTCCGGTCCATCCGGTTCCCGCCAGGGTGGACCCGAACCTCTACAACGCCTACGCCGGCCAGTACGAGGACCAGAATGAAGTGGTTGCCACGGTGTTCCGCCAGGGAGACCGGCTGTTCTCGCGGGATCGCATCGGCGAAGTGACGGAGTTGCTGCCCGAGAGCGCAACGACGTTCTTCTATCCGACGGGCGGAACGCGTCGACTAACGTTCGAACGCGACACTGAGGGCAGGGTCACCGGGATCCGCTTCCGCGACGATCGTCACGAGGAGTTCTGGGAACGGAAACGGTGAAGTGCCACTGGTCGTGCTCATGATCAACGGGATTCACGAAACGGTACGAAAGTAATGGCCGGCATACCGCTCTCCGAAATGCGTGGAATCCTCGCACGCCGGTCCGGAGTCCATCTCATTAAGTACAGCTCCAACCAATGAGGTGATACCCGGTGAAAGTTCTTTTGAAATTTTCGATGTTTTCGTTTCTTTTCGCTCTCCTGGTCACTCCGTTATTTGCCAAAACATATACCGTCACAATTTCGCAGGCTGTAAGCGTCGGCTCAACCCAGATTCCGGCGGGCGACTACAAAGTCTCCTGGGAGGGTACCGGACCTGCGGTGAAAGTCACGCTGGCCCGTTCCGGAGCCTCTCTCGTGGTCGTGAACGCGAAATTGGTGGCCCAGAAGAACCCTCTCGCCGATCCAAGTAGTGTCGTGACGGCCTCGCAGAATGGAGGCATCGTCCTGCAGGAAATTCACCTGAAATCAAGCACGCTGGTCTTTGAAGACGGCGAATTAGCGCAAAAATAGGCGCGCAGTCGAAACCTCGCAATCGCGGCTGTCTACAGGGAATTGCCTGAGCAGGGATGTCCATTCCTGAACAGGCGTTCCGTCTTTCGGACAGCCGCGCGCACTTCCATTTTCGTGTAACTCAATGATTCGGCGACCCTCCGGCCCAGGCCAGGTCCGGCCCGATACGTGCTCTTTCTTCTCTGTCGGGCTCCCCCAAAATCGCAAACTCAGGGAACTGCTATGCCTCTATCCGCGTACCCACCCAGCGAGGTTCGTGCCATGCGCCGCTTCGCGCTGTTTATCGTTGCGTTCACCGCCATCGTGCTGCTCGGCGTTTCCCTCCCCCACTCCCATCGGCACGTCCACGCCGCCCAGGTCCAGACCGGTAACTGGCACAACGGCGACTGCGATAACAACGGCCGTCACTGGGGCGAAGCCCACGTTTGCCAGATGCGCCGCACCACCTTCGCTCTGCCGTCCAGCCACCTCAGCGTGGAAACCGTCAATGGCGGGATCGAAATCATCGGCGAGGATCGCTCCGACGTGGCCCTGGAAGCGCGCGTGTCGGCATGGGCTCCCTCTGAGTCTGAAGCCGACGATTTGCTGCGCCAGGTTGTCATCGACACCGCCAACGGCGAGCTCCGCGATCACGGCCCGCATACTCACTTCTTCAACCGCACCGGCTACAGTATCGACTACCACCTGCGCGTGCCGCAGCATCTCGCTGCCGACCTGCACACCATGAATGGTGGCATCGACCTCACTCGCCTCGACGGCAATCTTCGCTTCGAAACCACGAACGGTGGCGTCACCCTCGATCGGGTCTCGGGCGATGTCGACGGCCACACCGTCAACGGCGGCCTGAACGTCTCGCTCGCCGGCGATCACTGGCAGGGCAATGGGCTCCATGCCGACACCACCAACGGCGGTATCGATCTTCGCGTCCCCGAGCACTACAACGCCCACCTGGAAACCGGCACAGTCAATGGCGGCATCAACGTGGACTTCCCCGTGACGGTGCAGGGAACGATCAAGAATCACCTGAACACCGACCTGGGCAGCGGCGGATCCACCGTGCACGTCCAGACGGTCAATGGCGGAATCACCATCAGCCACAACGACACAACCAGCGCGGACTAACCCTTCGCGCTGCGAGTCTTTTCGTACCCGCTTTTCCCCAATCCGACCCTCCCTCAGCCCTCCCCTTTCCAAACCCACGTCGAAATCCCAGGAGCCGTCGATTGTGGATCGCGCCTTCGTTGCGGACCCGTGTCCCGTCTGTCTCCAACCACCCTTTCCACTCACGCTCAGGTCTTTCCACACCTGCTTTCCCACTCCCCTGTGAAAGCGGTGGAGATTCTGTGCGCCGGAAGCCCATCGCCCTCCCCTTTTCCGCGTTGTTCTCTTTCCCACACCCACGTTTTCTAAAACTCCGACCCAGCCCATCGCCGCTCCGCAGGCGGTTTTCGAACCGCTTTCCACTTTTCCAGCGCAAACGACTACGACTACTAGAGAAGAACAGAATTAAAAACCTCTAGTCGTAGCCGTCTCCGACGATCAGCGAGTCCATCGTCAGGCGACTCACAAAAACTCCCCGTTTTCCAGAGAGCGCATTTCGGCCCCTGGCCTCTAGAATGGATTCTTCGGTCCTGTACCCTTGCGGCCTGCCGCCCTGCCTGGTGTACAGTGAGTCCAATCGATTCGGGGGAAAGCCATCATGCCGGCTGTCGAAGAGGAAAAAGCGGTTCAGGGAGCGACTATGGAGATCACCGTCAGCCGTCAGGATCTTCTGCGTGAGCTGACCGCCACGCAAAGCGTTGTCGAGCGCAAAACTACCATCCCCATCCTCTCCAACTTCCTGCTGGAAGCCGACGGCGACCGGATCGTGATCACGGCGACCGATCTCGATCAGAGCATCCGCACCAGTTGCGCGGCGAAAGTCAAGAAGCCCGGATCATGCACCATTCCCGCGCGCAAACTCTACGACTACATCCGCCTCCTCGGCGACGGCGACATGTCGATCAAGCTGCTGGAGAACCACTGGGTGCAGATTCGCGCCGGTCGCTCCAACACCCGCATGGTGGGCATGGCGCGCGCAAATTTCCCGCAGGTTCCTGAGTTCCCGACAAGCGCCGCCATCAAGATTCCCGTCGCCTCCCTGCGCACGCTCATCGCTCGCACCATCTTCGCCATCTCCAACGAAGAGTCCCGCTACACCCTCAACGGCGCCCTGCTGATTCTCAAAGCCGAGTCCATTGCCATGGTTGCCACCGATGGCCATCGCCTCGCGCACATCGAGAAGTCGGGCGAAAACTTTCCCGGCATCAGCAATGAGAAGAAAACACTGGTCCCGCGCAAGGCTCTGCAGGAATTGCAGTCCCTGCTCTCCAACACCGAGGCGGAGCACATCGAGTTTGCCGACGACGACTCGACGCTCTTCTTCCGCGTCGGACACCGCGTGCTCACCAGCCGTAAGCTCACCGGGCAGTTCCCGAACTACGAAGCCGTGATGCCGCGCGACAACAACAAGTTCGTCATCGTGCGCAGTCCCGATCTGGCTGCCTCCATCCAGCGCGTCGCACAGTTCGCCGACGAGCGCTCCGGCGCCATCAAGATGCGGCTCGAGCAGAACGAGATGAAGATCTCCTCGTCCTCAACCGAAGCCGGCGAGTCGGAAGACACCATCGAAACGCCGTACACCTTCGATGCCATCGTGGTGGGCTTCAACTCCTCGTACCTGATCGAGTTCCTCAAGGCCATCGGCAACGAGGGCGAGGTGCGCCTCGAGTTCAAAGACGCACAGTCAGCCGGCCAGATCCGCCCCGAAGAGGGTTCCGACGAGTACAAGTACCGCTACATCATCATGCCCATGCGGATCTGAAGCGGTCCCGCACATCCCCCCTCCTCCTCGCCCCACCTCGCTGCCTATGCTCGGCAAGAGAAACGCTCCGCTTAATGCTCAATATATAAAGCAAACACCACCACTATAACCGGTTATGCGTGATATATTAAGCATGTGCTGCTCCTTTCCTCCATCGCAGACCAGATCGTTGCCCGGCGTAAAGCCCTGGGCCTGAGTCAGGCTGCGCTCGCGAAAAAGCCAAAGTCAGCCGCTCCACCATCGATGCGCTGGAGAACGGTCGCATGGGCGAGCTCGGCTATACCAAAATCACGAACATCCTGGCCGCGCTCGGTCTGGAGTTGAATCTGCGCGAATCCTCCGCTCGCCGGCCTACGCTCGAGGACCTGATGGCGGAAGAACGGGAAGAGGAACAGGATGATCAAGGTCTGGACCGACGGCGTTGAGGCCGGACTGCTCGACCGTCAGGGTCCTCGCGGCAGCGCCTTCCTCTATCAACCCGGAGCATCGCCCGACCGCGCGGTCTCGGTCACCATGCCGGTGCGCCTGTCCTCCTGGGATCTGTCCTACGGCCTTCCGCCGATCTTCGACATGAACCTTCCCGAAGGCGTGCTGCGGGAGCGACTGCGTCTGGCATTCGCCAAGGCAACCGGAGTCTTCGACGACTTCGATCTGCTGATATCGTCGGCCGCTCCAGGTCGGCCGCATTCGCTATTCCGGAGAGAAGCAGCCGCTCTCCGAAGATGTACCCTTTCAGTCCGTCGACGAAATTCTGGAACGGAGCCGCGGCGGCGATCTGTACCGCTACCTCCTCGAGAAGTTCGCGACCTTCTCCGGCATCAGTGGCGTGCAGCCCAAGGTGATGGTGCGCGACGAGACCGCCTCGCTCCAGCTCAGCCAGTCGAAGGCACGGCTCTCGGAGAGCTATCGCGGCGCCACCCATATCGTGAAGTTTTGGGATCGGAACGAGTTCCCGCAGCTCGCCGCCAACGAATATTTTTGCCTGAAGGCCGCGGAGCGTTGCGGGCTGGAGCTTCCGCGCTACCGCCTCGCCGAGGATGCCTCCGCACTCGTCATCGACCGCTTCGATCTGCGCTCCGACGGCACGTATCGCGGATTCGAGGATTTCTGCGTGCTCAATGCGCGCCGTACCGAGGAGAAATATCGCGGCAGCTACGAAACCTCGGTCATGAAGCGATTCACGCAGTTTGCGAACTCTCCCCACGTCGGCGAGGACCTTGAACGCCTCTTCACCCTGATCGTCCTCAACTGTGCCTTGCGCAATGGCGACGCTCACCTGAAAAACTTCGGCATCGTTTATGACGATGTGCAGGGCGAGGCTCGCCTCGCACCGGCCTACGATGTCGTAACGACTTCGGTCTATCTGCCCAGCGACAGCATGGCGCTGACGCTCAACGGCTCGACTCGGTGGCCAGGGGCAAAGGATCTGCAGCGCCTCGGTGAGACGCGCGCCGGACTCGCTCCGCCGGCGTGCGCGCCATCCTCGCGCGCGTAGCGGAAGCGATCTCCTCGACCTCCGCCGAACTCCGCAACTATAAGGAGCAGCGTCCGGAGTTTGAGGAGATCGGCGCCCGCATGCTGCAGGAATGGGCGAAGGGGATTGAGCTTTCTCTCAACCCGGCCTGACCCCGGGTCGCTGCGCGCAGCAGCAGCTGGCAAGTTAAGGCTGAATCGGCTCTGCGATATCGTTCCGTTGCGGCACGCCGCCCATAGTCCCGTTCGGGCATCCCCCATGGATACTGCCACGGCCAGCGGTTCTGCATCAGCGCTTGAATTCAAAGTTGTACGCGATTACATTCCTGCATCAGGTGATCGACATGCGTTTCCGCGCCACGACTAATTCCTCGCAGCTTCGAACCGCCCTTCTTTTCCTTCTCCTCGCGACCTCCTTCCTTCCCGCGTTCGCCGCCGAACCGCCGCGACTCGTGCAACAGAACGGTCGTTACGCCTTGCTGGTGGACGGCAAGCCCTTTCTCATTCTCGGCGGACAGATTCACAACTCCAGCGCCTGGCCCAGCGAACTGCCGCAGGTGTGGGAGTCCATGACCGCATTGCATGCCAACACCGTCGAGGCTCCCGTCTATTGGGAGCAACTCGAGCCTCAACCCGGCAAATTCGACTTCACCAACGTCGACGCTGTCGTGAACGGCGCTCGCGAGCACAACCTGCAGGTGGTCCTGTTGTGGTTCGGCACCTGGAAAAACGGCAACATGCATTACGTGCCGGCTTGGGTCAAAACAGACACCACGCGTTTTCCGCGCGTCATTCGCCCTGACGGAGAGCCGATCGATGTGCTCTCGCCCATCTCCACCAACACCCGCGATGCAGACAAGACAGCATTCACCGCGTTGATGCGCCATCTGAAACAAATCGACGACGACCGCCACACGGTGATCATGATTCAGGTTGAGAACGAGTCGGGAAACATCGGCAGCGTGCGCGACTTCTCTGCCGAAGCGAACAAGCTCTTTGCGGGGCCGGTTCCCGCCCAGATGGTCCAGGCCGCCGGCAAGCAACCCGGCAACTGGCGCCAGGTCTTCGGCAGCGACGCCGATGAGATGTTCCAGGCTTATTACCAGGCGAAGTACATCAACGAAATCGCGACGTCAGGCAAAAGCGAATTTGCGATCCCGTACTACATCAACGTCTGGCTCGACTATCCCGCGGCGGAATTGCCCCAGCGTCAGCTCGATCAGCCAGGCATCGCGTATCCCAGCGGCGGAGCCGTCCAGAAGCTGGTTGGACTGTGGCGCAAGCTGGCTCCGTCCATTGACATGATCGGTCCCGACATCTACTCCGACGACTCACAGTTCTACCGCGAGACGATGGACGCGTATCGGCGCCCCGACAATCCACTCTGGATCCCGGAGACCGGCCGCAGCGACAGCTTCGGCAAGTTCTTCTTCTATGCGCTGGGCCGGGGCGCCATCGGATTCTCACCTTTCGGAGTCGACAAATCCGGATGGAACATTCTCGGCGACCAGCCGTGGAGCGCACATGCAGAGAACTTCGCCCTGATCGGTCCCATGGATCGCGAAATCGCGCAGCTCGAGTTCGATGGCAAACTGAAGACCGCAGTCGAAGAGCCAGGCCAGGCAACGCAGGAGCTCGACTTCGGCTCGTGGCAGGCGACCGTCGCCTTCGGATTTCCGCAGCACGATGGACGCAGCGCGCCCGGAACCAAGGACGCTCACGGTGCCGCACTCGTGGCTCAGCTCGGGCCGGATGAGTTCCTTGTCACCGGCGTTGATGCAAGCGTGATCTTCCATCTGCCCGGCAAACTGCCATGGATTCGCAGCCAGGTCCTCACCGCCGAACAGGGCACGTACGAAAGCGGCGAATGGAAACCAATCCGGCTATGGAACGGCGACGAGACCGATCGCGGGCTCTGCTTTTACAGCAAGCCCACCGTCGTGCGTGTGACGATGCAGAAGTTCTAGCGCGAGACAAGACGGCCCGCGTTGCTCTTCTTCGAGACCCGCCTTATACGCTGAGCGACAACACCGAGTACGACCGCGACGGCAGCTTCACCGTCATCGTCGATCCCGCCTTCGGCTTGTCCAGCGTCTGCGGAACCACCCGTTTCGGATCCGCAAAAGTATTCAGCGCCTTCAGGTCCGGTCCTGTCATCGTCTCAAACATCGTCACGCTGGTAGGGCTGAGGTCTCGCCACACAATCTCCATCTCCCGCTCGTTGTGCAGATCGCGGTTCAGCACGAACAGCGTGGCCGTCTTCTTGTCCTCATTCCAAACCGCGGTCACGTCGAGCCACGGCACCTCGCCGAACCCCGGTACCGGCAGCCCAATGTCCTCGATCGGACGGCCGAGGTGAGGCACCGGATAGCCCGGCCCTTCCTGCTCAACACTGAGCGCGGCGCCGTGTGCATACTTCAGAGCCCACGCGTACGGATAGTAGATCGTCTGCCGCAGGATGCCGTCTTCATTGGTCATGATCGGCGCGATCACGTTGACCAACTGCGCGAGGCAGGCCAGCTTCACCCGATCGGAATGCCGCATCAATGAGTTCGCCAGCCCTCCGACCAGCAAAGCATCCTCGAGGTTGTACGGCTCCTCCAGAAGATGCGGCGCCAGTTTGCCGTGGCCGTCCACATCGTCGCCGCTGCGCGCCCGGTACCACACGTTCCACTCGTCGAAGGAGAGAAAAGCTGTTTGCCGGAGCGCTTCTGCGCGCGCACCGTATCGCAAACGGCGATGATCTCCTCGATCTGCCGATCCATCGCCAGGTTCATTGCCATATAGATCTGGCTGTCGTGATTGGTTTCCTCCGTGTTCCCCCAGTACCGGTGCAGCGAAATGCCATCCACCACGTCATAGCATTCTTCCAGCACCGTGCGGTCCCACTCGATATACGTCGGCATAAAAGGCCCGCTCGATCCGCACGCAACCAGCTTCACCGTCGGATCGATCGCCCGCATCTGCCGCGCGGCGTCGGTAGCCTTCAGGCCGTACTCGCGAGCCGGGATGTGCCCGATTTGCCATGGCCCATCCATCTCGTTGCCCACACACCAGTACTTCACGTTGTGCGGCTGCTCATAGCCATGCGAACGCCGCAGCTCGCTCCACTTCGTGCCCTTCTCGACGTTGCAGTACTCCACCAGCGCCGCCGCATCTTCCGCGGTCCCGGTGCCGAAGTTGAGCCCGAACAGCGGCTCCGCTCCCGCCTCGCGCGCCCACGTCACAAATTCGTTGGTGCCAAACTGATTCGGCTCCAGCGTGTTCCATGCGCGATCGAGCACCGTCGGCCGATTCTTTTTCGGACCCACGCCATCGAGCCAGTGATAGCCGGAAACAAAATTGCCCCCGGGATAGCGAATGATGGGCACGCCCAGCTGCTTCACTTCGTTCATCACATCGCTGCGGAATCCGTTCGCATCGGCGAACTTCGATTTCGGATCGTAGATGCCTTCGTAGATCGCGCGCCCGAGGTGTTCGAGGAAGGATCCGTAAATGTGGGGATCGATGGCGGAAATCTGTCGCGTGGAGTCGATCACGATGCGCGTCGACGCCTGGGTCTGCGCCCATCCAAGCCGGCTCGCCGCTCCGGCGAGGCCCGCCGCAGCGCCCGTCTGGCCGGCCTTCTTCAGGAACTGCCTTCTCGAAACGGATTGCATTCGGTCACCCTCTCTTCAGGAAGGAAAAAGATCGGCGGAGGCCCGTATGACAGTGGGCTTGGCGCGTGATGCTACTTATTTGCGTAAACGTTTTCCGCCGCAAGTGACGATAGCTTCTGCCCTCCCCTGTGTCAAGCCAATTTGCCGCGTCTTCCCTGCTCGCGCTGAACAGAACAACGTGCCCTTCCTGCGCCTCCAGGCGCTCCAGGGCTAGCTGAAAAAGCTCTGCACAAACTCCCACAGACGCGAGCCACCTGCGTTGCGCAGCTTCAGCTCCTCCAGAAACGTATGCACCTGATAATCCTCCGCGGCCGGTTTGCCTAACGCGCTGCCGCGGAAGATTGGCTCATCGCGGTGCATCAGTCGCGTCGCTTCGAACAGAAAGGCCTTCGGATGGCTGTGCGGCTTCCCCTGGTAGTCGAACGCCGGCCCGTCGTCCACGCGCACTCCTGGGTGTACGAAGCCCTCAATCACAATTTCCGAATACGCGGGCGCCTCGGAATGCCCGCACTGAATCAGCTCCACCGGCTTCTGTTGCAGAGCCCCCGCAAGATCGAAGGCATCCATCCCGTTCGGACACGCCGCCCGGGCTGCGATGACGGTTGCTTCAGGAGCGCCAATCGCGATCGCCATCGGCAGTTCGATCTTTTTTGCCTCTGCCCTCGCAACGTGTCGCGCCAGAACGCTGCGTCGCGAGGTATGCAGAGTCGCCTGCTTCGGTCCGACCGCCCTGGTCCGGTACATCCCTGCGCTGCGCTGGCCCGTTTCCGGATCGCGGCTGATGTTGAGGTGCCACGTTCCCAGATAGCGGCCGCCATCGCGCTCGTGCCACTGCGGTACCGGAAACTGGAAAAAGTCGATCATGCTCGCCGGCACCACGTTCTCAATCACCGGCCCGGTCGGCACCATCTTCGGCGCTATCGGGTCATGCAGCCGTTTCCGCGCCCGCGCAAGGACGCTGGCGAGCGGCAGGCCCGCATCGAAGCCCAGCGCCAGCGCAATGCAGGAAGGATTCGCCAGCCCATTCGTGAAGACGCGCTGGTCCGGATAGTCCTTCACATTTTCAAACAGCAGCGGCTTTTGTCGCGATCGCGTCCAGCGCGCGATGCCGGATTTCCAGTCCACGCGCTCGCGGACGTGCGTCAGATATCGCGCCTTGCTGAGGATGTGAATGAAGCCCCGCAAATCGAGCGCGGCCGAAGGCTCCGGCGGCGCGAAGGGATCGTAGGTGCCGAAGGCAAATGGCGGCGGCGGCATGGCCGCGCCTTCCAGCTCCGGTGATTTCGAGCCCCACAGAAGTTCCTTCATGGCCGTGCAGCCCGCGATTTCTGAGCGTCGCTCGTGATCGGGCCGCGTCCGCTCCTGTGGCGCCAGGAGACAGTGGCGCATCGACGGGAGAGAGGTGTTGGCGCAACCCGGCAGCTCCTTGAGTGACCAGCAAGGCCGCACCCGGCGATTGCTGAGCATGGGCAGAACCGGGACGGCGAATGGCCAGCGAAAAAGGGAAAGGAATTCCAGCTCAACGTCGCGCAGCGGACTGCGCAGGCTCTGAGCCACGCGTTCTCCTGCTGTTATAGCGAACGCGCCGCCGAATCCCGTCACCAAACCGGCGCCGCAATCTACAACTTTTCGGGGAGAATGTACTCGATTCAGACAGGAACGGCACTCACCCGATGGAGTGTTACCGTGAATTTCTTGACCGCGTCAAAGCTCGCTCGCCGCGCGGCCACCGAGCTACGAGCCGATCGTCACCAGCGCCGCGCCCGCTCGATGCTCGTGCGTCGCGGTCGCCGGCACTTCTTCTGCTGTCTCCTCAGTGACCGGTGTCAGCGCCTCATCCATATAGTCGCGCGCCGCCGGATCGCGCTTCAGCTTCTGCCGCAGGCGTCCGTAGTGCCACACCAGCTGCGTCAGCAGCCAGTGCTTCTTCAGGAAGTCCCCCGCGTAGCGCGGATAAAAGGCGATGCGGCTCTCGATCGGGAAGCCGGGCCGCCGGTCGTGCCGATACTTCCGGCGCAGATAGCCGCCCTCCAGCGGATCCACGTCCTCCAGCACGATGCAGTAGTAAAACCACATCAGCAGAAACGGCATGTTCCCCGGTTGCGCGTTCGTTGCCACCGACCGGCGCATCACCGTCTCCATGTGCGCAGGCGAATAGTAGCTCCTCCACGCATCGTGGTACAGCTTCTGCCATTCCGCCTGCGTCATGCGCTCGTGCTCGCGCGTCACGTGCTCCAGATCGTACTTGTTCAGATCCGGATCGAGATACGTGCCCGCCTTAAACAGCTTTTGGTGATCTTCCGACCCCGGCAGCGGCGTGAGGCAATGCGGCTGCAGCAAATCCACGGGCAGCTCGCGCTGGATCGTCTCAATGTCGCGCAGCACCGACTCCGGCGTGTCGGACGGAAACCCAAGGATGTATCCCGCAAAGACCGTCGCGCCCGCCTTCTTCCAGGCCAACAGCATTTTCCGGTACTCGCTCACCTTGTTTTGCTTCTTGCGCGCGCCCAGCAGCGCGTCCGGGTTGATACTCTCCATCCCGATGAACACGCGCGCCACGCCTGCGCGGCCGGCCTTCTCCACAAAGTGCGGCAGCCGGTGGCACATCGTGTCCACCTGGATCACAAACTTGATATTGCACTTTTCCTGCTCGCGCATCTGGATCAGGCGATCGAAAATCTTCTCCCAGTCGCCGTTGCGCGCGAAGTTATCGTCGGTGATAAAGAAACGATTGATGCCCTGCGCGAGATTGCGCCGCACGATACGCTCGATGTCGTCGACCGTGCGCCGCCGCGACTTCCGCCCCTGCACATTGATAATCGTGCAGAACGAGCACTGGAACGGGCAGCCCCGGCCCGCGTCGAAGGTCGTGATTCTGCCGCCGGTCCGCTTGATGCGCGTCGCCGGAAGAATCGGCTCCGGCACGCCATCGAGCGAGGGCAGATCGTTCATGTAGTTGTAGAGCGGCTTCAGTTCGCCCTTTGCAGCGTCGCGAAGCACCTGCTCGAACCGCCCCTCCGCCTCGCCCGCGAACAGCGAAATGCCCAGGTCCATCGCTTCCTGCAGCTCCGGCGTGATGCCGGGCAGCATCGAGAGCACACCCGAGACATGGAACCCGCCGATGCATACGGAAATACCTGCGGCGCGCAGCGGGCGCGCGATGTCCATGGCGCGCGGAAACTGATTCGACTGCACCCCCACCAGCCCTACCAGGCCTGGAGTCTTTCGATGTTCCCGGATAATCTGCTTGAGCGGAACCCGCGTGTTGGTCTCGTCCATGGCCCGAACGACAATCTCCACCTCATCGCCCAGAACCCGCCGCTCCTTACAGTCCAAGGCCAGCCCGTAGAGCACCGCAAGCGTGTTCGACGGGATCGCCGAACGGAACCACTGGATCACGTAGCCCTGGTCGTCGTAGTGCGACGGCTTGATCAGGGTCAGCAAGAAACGCTTCTGGGGCATACGGCTCCGGCGCGTGGATTACGAATGCGATCCTGCGGCGGACGCAATCCAGGAAAACTGCTCAACAGCAGCTTTCCTTCCGATTATCTGTGAAAAAGAGACGCACCCGCAATCGAATGCTTCACCGCGCCGTGTGCAGGATGCCTCCGGCGATGCTTTCCAGCGGCATCACCTTGTCCACGCCATTCAGCTTGATCGCTTCCTTCGGCATCCCGAAGACGATGCAGGTGGCCTCGTCCTGAGCGATGGTGGTGGCTCCGGCCTGGTGCATTTCCAGCATGCCGCGTGCCCCATCGTCGCCCATGCCGGTCAGGATCACGCCCACCGCGTTGGGGCCCGCGTAGCGCGCGGCCGAGCGGAACAGAACATCGACCGAAGGCCGATGCCGGCACACCAGCGGCCCGTCGCGGACCTCGACGTAGTAGCGCGCGCCGCTGCGCTGCAGAAGCAGATGATGATTTCCCGGCGCGATCAGCGCCCGGCCGCGCAAAACCGTGTCCCCGGTTTCGGCTTCCTTCACCGTGATGGCGCACAGGCCGTCCAGCCGGCTGGCAAAGGCGCGCGTAAACAATTCCGGCATGTGCTGGACGATCACGATGCCCGGCGTATCCGCGGGCAGAGCTTCCAGCAGCGTACGAAGAGCCTCCGTGCCGCCGGTCGAAGCGCCGATCATCACCACCTTCTCGGTGGTTTTCGCCATGGCGCCGGTCGCCGGCCCCAGCACCGCATCGGCGGTCAGCTTCGGTTCGACGGTGCGCCGCGGGCTGATCGGCCGCAGGCGCGCTCCCGCCGCGGCTTTCACGGCATCGCACAGCGTCGTGCGCGATTCTTCCAGAAACTGCCGCACCCCCAGCCTCGGCTTGGTCACGATCTCCACCGCGCCGCATTCGATCGCCTCCAGAGCCGTCTGCGCTCCCTCTTCGACCAGGCTCGAGCAAATCACCACAGGGATGGGGTGCTGCGCCATCAGCTTGCGCAGGAATGTCACGCCATCCATGCGCGGCATTTCCACGTCCAGCGTGATCACATCCGGAACCTGCTCGGCGATCTTCTCCGCCGCGACATAGGGGTCGCCCGCCGTCCCGATCACTTCAATCTCCGGATCGGAGGAAAGCACCTGGGTCAGGGTCTGCCGCACCATGGCCGAATCGTCCACGATCAATACGCGAATCTTTGCCAAACCCATTCCCCTTGTCGCCGCCCTCGACGACTCGACTCTTGCGCCCTACAATTTCCGCAACCGGACCTCGCCATTGGTCGTCAGAAAATCGATGTGAATCCCATTCGGCCCGCCCAGCCGCTGCGCGATGACCGCGTAGCCCTCTTCGGCGAGGATCTCGATCGCCCGATCGGCGTTCATCTTGCCGACCGTGGGACGACCCGCGCTGTCCCGCGCCACTTTCAGCACGTCGGCGCCGCCAAACAGCTTCACCTCGATCTCCCGGCGGGGCGCGCCCAGCGCATCCATCCGCTTCCCCAGCTCGCGGATGGCGAAGTCCACGTATCGCCGTGCCGCCGCCACGCTGAGCCTGTCCTTTCCGTGCGGGCAATTCGGCAGCATCGGATGGCAAATGGCTCCGATCTTCAGCCGTCGGTGCCAGAACGTCACCCCGACGCAGGATCCCAGCACCGTGCGCAGAATCGTCGGCTCCCGCACCAGATGCGACTCGCCCGGCTGCACGTAAATATCCGCAATTGTCTCTTCCTCATCCGCTGCCATCGAGCCTCCTGTAGAGCGCCGGCCCGAGCGGTTCCAGCGGCAGGTTCATGTCGTGCAGGGTTTCCGAGTGCCCGACGAAAAGATAGCCGCCCGGCTTCAGCTGATGCGTCAGCTTTCTGAGAATCTTCTCCTGCGTGGGCCGGTCGAAGTAGATGATGACGTTGCGGCAGAAGATCCCTTCGGCCTTCTCGGTCAGCCCGTAATTCGAGTCCATGAAATTCAGCCGGCGGAACTCCACCAGCCGGCGCAGCTCCGGTACGATGCGCGCGCGATCGGCATCCGGTTCACGGCTGCGCATCAGATACTTGCGCCGCAGCGGTGGCGGCACCGCCTCCACAACGTCCGCCGTGTAGACTGCCCTCTCCGCTTTGGCCAGCACCTGGGTCGAAATATCGGTGGCCAGAATGCGAAAGCGGAATCCAGGATGTGCCTCCGCATATTCGCTCAGCACCATCGCCAGCGTGTAGGGTTCTTCTCCGGAGGAACACCCCGCGCTCCACAGCAGCAGCGGCTGATTTCCCGCCAGCTCCACCATTCGGGGCAGTGCCTTCCCGGTGAGGTACTCGAAATGCTTCGGCTCGCGGAAAAAGTCCGTCTTGTTCGTCGTCACCACATCGATGAAGAGGAATTTTTCCTCGCGCAGACCCTCCTGTCCGAACAGGTAATCGCAATAATCCCGATAGGAGTCGATGCGCAGTTCGCGCAGCCGCTTCTTTAGCCGGCCCTCCAGCATCGTCTTCTTCTCGACGCCGATGCTGATGCCCGTCTCCGAGTAGATAAATGCCGTCAGCCGCGTAAAATCGCGCCCGGCAAGCTGATCCTCCTGAGCCATCATGGTGTGCACTCCTGAAAAGCCGGGGCGCCAAAGCGCCCCTTCCCTCAGGCTGCCGCCTCCGTCGTCTGGCCCCGCACCGCAGCCAGCTCATCGGCCGAAAAGACGCGATCGATGTCCAGGATCATGATGAACTGCGCATCGCGCTTGCCCATGCCGCGGATGAAATCGGTGCGGATCTGCGTGCCGATCCGCGGCGCCGGCTGGATCTGATCCGGCTCCAGATCGATGACCTCTTCCACCGAATCGGCCAGCGCCCCAATCACCGTCGCCTCGCCATCCAGCTGCACCTCGACCACCACGATGCAGGTGTTCCGCGTGTTCTCCGTCTTCGACATCTCGAAACAAAGACGCAGATCGACCACCGGCACAACGCTGCCCCGCAGATTGATCACGCCGCTCATGAATTCCGGCGTTCGCGGAATCGCCGTAATGGTGGTCAGATCGAGCACCTCCCGCACCTTCGCCACGTCGATGGCAAAGATCTCGTTGCGGAGGCGGAAGGTCAGGTACTGCCGGGTTTCCGTAATTTCGTTCACACTCATCTCTCCAACTCCTTTCCTGTGCGCCGCAGGACGGCGCGCCGCGTTCGAGCGACGCGCCGCCACCGGTCAGTAGCGCTCGAACTCGCCGTCCAGCTCGTCTTTTTTGTCGCTGAGGCGCAGCTTCACTCCGCCCTTCGCCGACGCTTTGCTCCCCCCGGCCGCTGCCTGGGGTACAGGTTTTCCTGCGTGCGCCGGACGCGGTGGCTTTCCTCCCCGCCGCGGCGCATCCGCTTCGTCCTCTGTTTTGAAGAAGGACAGCGCGCTCACCAGCTGTTCGGATTGCCCCGTCAGCTCTTCGGTGGTCGACGCCATCTCCTCGGCCGCCGAAGCGTTCTGCTGGATCACCTGCTCCAGCTGCTGCAGAGCCTTGTTGATCTGCTCGGCTCCCGTGTCCTGCTCCTTGCTGGCCGCCGTAATCTCCTGCACCAGTTCCGCGGTCCGCTGAATATCCGGCACCAGCTTGTCCAGCATCTCGCCCGACTTTTCCGAGACCCGCAGCGTCGTGCCTGAGAGCTGGTTGATCTCTCCGGCAGCCTTCTGGCTGCGTTCGGCCAGCTTGCGCACTTCCGCCGCCACCACCGCAAACCCCTTGCCGTGCTCGCCTGCCCGCGCCGCTTCAATCGCCGCGTTCAGCGCCAGCAGATTGGTCTGCCGTGCGATCTCCTCGATGATCGAGATCTTGTTTGCGATCTCCTTCATCGCCGCGACCGCTTCCAGCACGCTCTTGCCGCTCTCCTGCGCGTCGCGAGCGCTCTTGTTGGCGATCTTGTCGGTTTGTTGCGCGTTGTCGGCGTTCTGCTTGATGTTGGAAACCATCTCCTCCATCGACGAGGACGCCTCTTCGGCCGCAGCTGCCTGCGCGCTGGCGCCCTTGGAGACCTGCACCGATGCGGTGGAGATCCCCTGACTGGCCGCGGCCACTTCGCCGGCGATGGTGCGAATCTCGCCCACCGTCTGCGTCAGGCCCGCCACCATGGCAGACAGAGCCTGCATCAGCTTGTCCTGGGCCGACCGCTCCTGCAGAGTCACCGTCAGATCGCCTTTGGCGATCTGCTCAGCCGCCGCCGTGATTGCGTTCATCGCGTCGATCAGCGTGTTCAGGTTGTTCTTGATGGTGTTGAAGTCGCCGTTGTAGTTGTCCGTGATACGCGACGGAATGTCGCCCTTGCTGATCTGGTCCACGTAACGTGCGGACACGTTCAGCGGCCCGATGACCGCATCCAGCATGGCGTTGACGCCGCGCACAATCTCCGCATAGGCGCCGTGGAACTGATCCACCTTGCCGCGCTCGGAGAGCTGCCCCGCCTTCGACGCCTCGATCAGCCGATCCAGCTCCTGGTGCAGCCCCTGAACCACGCTGCCCACATTGTTGATCGCCTGCTTCATCTTCTCGTGATCGCCCTTGTAGGTCTGCGCGATCAGCTCGTCGATCTTGCCCGACGAGATCTGCCCGAGAATGCGGTTGCCCTCCCCAATGGGCAGCAGAATCGCGTCCAGCATGGTGTTGACGCCGCGCACAATCTCCGCGTACGCGCCCTGGAACTGCTCCGGCTTGCCGCGATCCGACAGCTGGCCTTCCCGCGACGCCTCGATCAGCCGCGCCAGCTCCTTCTGCAGGCCCTGCAGAACGATGGCGACGTTGTTGATTGCCTGCTTCATCTTTTCGTGATCGCCCTTGTAGGTCTGGGCAATCAGCTCGTCGATCCTTCCCGACGCAACCTGGGCCAGAATCCGGTTCCCCTCTCCGATCGGGAGCAGAATCGCATCCAGCATGGTGTTCACGCCGCGCACAATCTCCGCATACGCGCCCTGGAACTGTTCCGGCTTGCCGCGATCCTGAAGCTGGCCTTCCCGCGACGCCTCGATCAGCCGCGCCATCTCCTTCTGCAGCCCCTGCAGAACGATGGCGACGTTGTTGATCGCCTGCTTCATCTTTTCGTGATCGCCCTTGTAGGTTTGGGCAATCAGCTCGTCGATCTTGCCCGACGCAACCTGGGCCAGAATCCGGTTCCCCTCTCCGATCGGAGCAGAATCGCATCCAGCATGGTGTTCACGCCGCGCACAATCTCCGCATACGCGCCCTGGAACTGCTCCGGCTTGCCGCGATCCTGAAGCTGGCCTTCCCGCGACGCTTCGATCAGCCTCACCATCTCCTTCTGCAGCGACTGGGTCACGACAGCGACGTTGTTCACCGCGACCTTCATCTTTTCGTGGTCGCCCTTGTAGGTCTGCGCGATCAGCTCGTCGATCTTGCCTGAGGAGATCTGCGCGAGGATCCGGTTGCCTTCCCCGATGGGCAGCAGGATGGCGTCGAGCATCTCGTTGATCCCCTCGACCATCTCGCGATACATCCCGCTGAACTGCTCCGGCCGGCCGCGCTCCGAGAGTCGGCCCTCCTTCGACGCATCCACCAGGCGCATGATTTCCTGCGAGACCTGCAGAGCCTCGTCTTTCGCCTGGCTCTTCGCGCCGTTGGCGCGCGGCGTCCCCGCGTGCCCGTTGGTCTTCGCAGCGCCGTTTCCTTTTTGTCCTTCCATCATCTCTGTACTCGGCATCGTTCCTGCCCTTTCTCTCTGCTGAACTTCGTTAAACGCTCGCGCCGGCTACCGCTCCGGCACCCCGCCGATCGATTTTGGGCAGCGCGATACTTTCGCGCGCATACCCGGTCTCGCGCTCGCGCGCCGGGCTCGTCGCCCGCCCACGCTCGCGCTGCATCTTGGCCCGCACCGCTTCCTGCACCAGCCGCTGCGGATCCAGAATCAGGGCTACCCTGCCGTTGCCCAGAATCGTCGCTCCGGAAACGACCTGCACATGCCGGTACAAACGGCCGAGGTTCCGGATCACCGTCTGGCATTCTCCCAGCACCTCGTCCACCACCAGGCCGCAGCGTCCCTCTTCCGCTTCGACGACCATGATCTGTTCGCGCTCCGGCGCCGCCGTCTCCACCGCGAAGTACTGCCGCAGCCGGATGTACGGCACAATCTGCCCGCGCACATTCGCCACCTGCCTGCCGTTGGCCTGCTCCACCTCTTCCCGCGTCAGCTCGATGCATTCCAGCGTGGTTGCCAGCGGCAGCACGAAGAACGCCTCGCCCACCCGCACCAGCAGCCCGTCGATGATGGCCAGCGTCAGCGGCAGGCGCAGGGTCACCGTGGTTCCCTGGCCCCGCCGGCTGGCGATATCGATCGACCCGCGCAGGCTCTCCACCTTCTGCCGCACCACATCCATGCCCACACCGCGCCCGGAGACGTCGGTCACCTGCTTGGCCGTCGAGAAGCCGGCCTCGAAGATGAAAGAGAAAACCTCTGTCTCGGTGAGTGCAGCATCGGCGGTCGTGAGGCCGCGCTCGACCGCGCGCTGGCGAACCGCCTCGGCGTCAATCCCGGCGCCGTCATCGGAAACCGCAATCAGCACGCTGGCGCCCGAATGCCGCGCCGAGAGATGAATCCTCGCCGCCGGTTTCTTGCCCGCCCCCGCGCGCTGCTCCGGCGATTCGATGCCGTGGTCCATGCTGTTGCGAATCAGGTGCATCAGCGGATCGCCCAGCTGATCGATCACCGTCTTGTCCAGTTCCGTCTCCGCGCCTTCCACGGTCAGTTCCACGTTCTTGCCCAGATCGCGCGCCAGATCGTGCACCAGCCGCCGGAATTTCTCAAACGTGGCTCGAATCGGCAGCATGCGCAGGGTCATCGAGTTCTCGCGCAGCGCCGACGTCAGCCGCTCGATCTCTTCCGATACCTCCTGCACCTCGCTGTCGGCCGATCGCGCCGCAACCTCGTTCAGCCGCGCCTGCACCGTCACCAGCTCCCCTACCAGATCCACCAGCTGATCCAGCCGCGCCGCCGGGACACGCAGACTGACGGCTGAGTCGGACTGGTCGGTCGTGCGCCGGCCTGGACTGCGCCGCTTCTCTTCAAGGGCCCGCGCGATGCGGTCGCCCTCGCGCACTGGCTTTTCCCCGGCCGGCGCTTCGGACTTCGCCTCTACCGTCGCTGCGGTTTTTTCCGGACCGCTGCCCGCTTCTTCCTCGCCGGGCTCGATCGTCAGCTCGCAGCTGTCTTCGACAAAGATGAACACGTCGCGGATCGCATCCACCGTCGCCGTGGTCCCCAGCATCAGCTCCCAGCTCACGTAGCAGCGTTGCGGTTCCAGTTCGGCCAGCGGCGGAAGCGCCGCCGTCGATGCCTTCACCGTCAACCGGCCCATCCGGCCCAGCTCGCGCACCAGCAGCAGCGGATCGGCGCCATAGCGCATCAGATCCGGCCCCGGCGCGAACCGGATTCGCCACACGTGCTCGGCGCCAACCTCTGCGGCCGGTGCCCCCAAACTTTCCTTCTCCCCGCTGGTTTCTGGCGGAATCGTGACCACCGCCGCCGCCACTCCTCCGGTCAGCCCGCGCAACTGCGCCAGAATCTTTTCGCACGCCTGCGGGTCCACCGTCGAGGCGCCATCCCCCTCCTCGACCATGGCGCGGATCTGATCCAGCGCCGAAAGCGTCAGATCGACCAGTTCCGGCGTCACCGCCAGACGGCCCTTGCGCACCTCATCGAAAGCGTTCTCCAGCTTGTGGCCGAAGGCTGCCAGCGCGTCGAAGCCGAACATCGCGCCGGAGCCCTTGATCGTGTGCAGCGCGCGAAATGCCCGCCCGATCAGACCTTCGTTGCCGGGCTGCTCATTCAGCTCCAGCAGCACCGATTCCAGTTCCACCAGCAGTTCCCGAGCCTCCTCGCGGAATCCGTGGCGAAACTGATCGATCTGGTTCTCAACCGCCACTAACGCACCTCAAGGGACAGTTCGGGCTCATCGGCCAGCGGGAAGCGGTCCAGTCCCGCTTCGCGCACCATCGCGCGCAGCGCCTCCGGCACCGTGCCCTGCAATATCAAAGCCGTGCCCGTTGACCGGGCCTCGCGCTCGGCTGCCCACAGCAGCTGCACCGCCGTGATGTCCATCCCCGTCGCCGTTTCCAGCGCAATGCGGACTTCGCGTTTTTCCTTCAGCGCGGCCAGAAGAACCCGCTTCAGCTCGTCGGCCTGAGAGATGTCGATTTCTCCCTCCAGCCGGATCAGCCCCGGCTCCGCACCTGCATCGAATGTCACCGGCAAAGCTCCCAACCTCCAACGCGCTAGCGAACCAGCTTCTGCACCACGGCGATCAGCTGCTCGGCCTGGAACGGTTTAACGATCCAGCCGGTCGCTCCGGCTTTGCGCCCCGCGTCCTTCTTTTCCGCCTGGGATTCGGTCGTCAGCATCAGAATCGGCGTGAACGAGTACGCGGGCAGCTTGCGCATTCCCGTGATCATCTCGATCCCGTCCATCTGCGGCATGTTCAGGTCCGTAATCACCAGATCGAACTTCTCTACCCGTGCTTTTTCGAGGCCCTGCTTCCCATCGGCGGCCTCCGTGACCCCATAGCCTGCGTTGCGCAGCGTGAAGCTCACCATCTGCCGCACGCTCCCCGAATCGTCGACTGCAAGCACTTGCTTCATTGCGACCCTATATCCCCCTTATCGGAGAAACCAGGGGTTTCTCCACGTTTGAAAATCCTCGGTTCCGTCTTTTCCCAAAATGGATTTCAGCTTCCCAAAATGGAACCGCTGGGCTCTCCTCAGCCCCGTCCCCAACCCTCAGACCCAACCCTCAAAACAGTTCCACGCTGTTTCCCGCAAAGGTCTGCTCGACCGGTGGCAGCGGCCCTCCCTCGAGCGCGGCCCGCAACACGGCGCGTTCCATTTCCGTCGTGTAATCCGCGAAGAAGCCTTGCTCCACGGCCTCTCGATCGAAACTCCCGCCGCCCGCGCCATCCTCTTCCAGCCGCTGCCGCACTTTGTCCATCGCCTCCAGCGCCCTTTCCAGCCGCAGGAAGCCCGCGTCCAGCCGTTCGCCGGTCGCGCCAATTGCGGCAATCCTCGTCTGCACGCTCCGGACAGCCACCTCCACCTCGCGCCCCTGGGTCTCCGCGCAGCTGGCCGCGTCGCGCAGAACTTCCAGCCCCGCCATCGTCTCGGCCCGCGCCTCGCGCAGCCCCGCATAACTGCCCTCGGAAAACAACTCGACCGTCCCGTGGCTCTCCTCCACCAGCTTTCCGATTCTTCCCGTTGCCTCTTCGGACTGCGTCGTGATCCCTCCCCAGGCCGCCGAGATGCGCTTGATGCTCGTCGAAATCTCCAGAATTCCGTCCGCCTGCGTGCCCAGGTGGCTCGCCTCGACGATGGAGTTGAACATGAGCAGCTGCAGCCGGTCGCGCACCGATTTCGAGCGCTCCAGATGCTCGCTCACCAGCTGCATCAATCCCGCGATGCCGGCAAAGGACGCCTGCACTTTCGCATCGCCCGACTCGCACTCCTCCTCCAGCCGGTCGATGTGCGTCAGCTGCGCCGACAACGCACCCTCCTGCCGCATCACCACCGCTCCCAGTTCCTGTAGTTCCGAGGAGGCGATCCGCCCGATCCCCTCCAGACAGCTGCGGATCTGCGCCGTCCATCCGTCGATGGTCCGCCGCACGTTGCGCAGCTGATAATTCTGGATCGTCAGGCCGGCCCGTGCCTCCGCGCTGGAGTCTCCACGGTTCAGCGCCTCGGCGATCCGCACCAGAGCCGTTTCGACGTGCTCGATCTGCTGGCGCGTGATGTCATGCCCCTGAATCGCGGCCACCACGCCGGCGATCTGCACCGCAACCTCTTCCACGCACCCCCGGAAGCGCAGCGGCGTCCCGCGCAGCTCTCCCAGCGTCGCATCGATCTCGCCGAGCGCACTGCCCAGGCTTCTCTCGATCCGCGCGAACTCCTCCCGCATTCCTGGCAGACCGTCCGCCAGCGTGTGCCGCGTCTCTCCAATCTCCTTTTTCCGCCCCTCGGTGTGTTCCATCAGCTCGCCGGTGCTGCGCGCCACCGACTGCGAGAAGTCGTCCAGCTCATGCGCCAGGTACTGAAATCCCGCCCCCACTTCCCCCAGTCGCGCTACCTCGATGTTGGTCAGCACTCGCAGCATTTCCGTCTCGCGCACGATCGCCTTCTGCCCCCGTGTCAGCTGCGTGAGCCGTTCCAGCAGCTTCTCTTCGGCAACTACGGTGTCCAGAACGCCGGCGGTCGCCTGCAACCGGCCGCGAATGAATTCCTGCGCCGCGGATGCCAGTTTCTGCACCCCCGGCAGGACCTGCGCCATGCGCTCGCTCTCGGCACAGCCCACGATCACCCCTGCCGTTTCGAGGATCGCGTTCGTCTCCCGCGCCAGAGCCTCGAAATCGTGGCCCAGCCGTTCCATCTCCGTCTCCGACTCGGTCAGCAGCGCGCGCAGCTCGCCCGCAACCCCGCTCAGAGCCGCGTGGGCCGCTTCTCCTTCGACCACGAGGGTCATGCCGCAGCCCTCGGATTTTCCTGTGTTGTCGCGAACACCCGGCGCACACTCCTTCCGCAGCGGCGAGCGATCCCCCCGCTACTCCTGTTCCGGATGTTCTGCTTATCGGCGGCAATCGCCCGGCGATGATGGGACCGGTATCCAGAAGCTTCCCTCCGGCGTGGTGCCTTCCCACTCCGGAACCTTCCCGCCCCCCTACCGCCGGTCAAGCCCTCGCATGTGTCGAGTCACCCCGGTGTTGCGTCTCTGAAATCCCTCGATGCCACGCCTGAAATGCGATTTTTTACCCTTCCGTCGATGCCCCGCGTGAATTTATAGTGAGTCTGCCCGTTTCCCCAGTTTTGCCCGTGCATCGAACGTTTTGCGAAGAGTTCGTCCTTCGTGTGTCCGCACGCCCTGACAACTACCTGCGTTCCCATCCTGGAGACCCGTCATGCTCCCGTCGCTCGTTCGCCGCCTCATCTTCGGTGCGGCTCTCCTCACGGCCCTTTTTCTGGCGTTCGGCGACGTCGCAGCTTTCGCGCAGCAGACCCGGCCATCGCGTCTGGTGCAGCCCATTAACGAGCATCTCCTCGTTCCCCTCAGAGGCCATGTCCGTCCGGATGTGGCGCACGCGCCGGATCTCGGCCAGGTGGAAGACGCGCAACCCCTGCACCTGTTCCTGCTGCTCCAGCGCACTCCGGCCCAACAGGCCGACCTCGACAATCTGATTGCCCGCCAGCAGCAGCGTGGTACGCCGGATTATCACAAATGGCTCACCCCAGCCGAATTTGGCGCCCGCTTCGGTGCTTCGCCCGACGACATTGCGAAGATCTCCGCATGGCTCCAGTCGCACGGCTTCGAGGTTCGCAGCGTCCTGAATAATGCCGGCATGATCGACTTCGCGGGGACGGCCGGCCAGGTCCGCGAAGCCTTTCACACCCAACTGCATTACTTCAACGTGCGCGGCGGAAAATACCCCGCGATCCTTCAGGATCCGCAGATTCCGGCCGCCCTGGCTCCCGTTGTCACAGGGATTAAAGGACTCAATAAAATTCCCGCCCTGACGAACCACACCGAGCCACGTCAGGCATCGCGGGATCAAAGTAGCCATCGCTGGCAAATCGTCAATCCCACCACCGCAGATCTGGCCTCGCCAGCCTACACCAGCGGCGGCGGAAACTACTTTGTCAGTCCGCACGATCTCTACACCATATACAACGTCAACTCCGCGTTCGCCGTCGGAAACCTGGCCGCGACGGCAACCGTCGCCGTAATCGAAGAAAGCGATATCGAGTACGGAACCGTGAATTCCACCACCGGCGCGGCCACCGGCGGCGATGTCGTCACCTTCCGCAACCTGTTTGGCGTATCGGGCGCGCTCAACATGCACGTCTATCACGGCTACGGTTCGGTCACCTGCAACGACCCAGGCATCGACCCGAATTTCGGGGGGGAAGATATCGAGGCGTCGCTGGATGCGGAGTGGATCAACGCCACCGCTCCCTCCGCCAACCTCATCTTCATGTCCTGCGATCAGAGCCCCGATAGCGGAATCTTCTCCTCCCTCGCGGCCGTGATCGACAACAATCTCGCCGACGTCATGAGCATGAGCTACAGCGAGGCCGAACAGTTTTATACGCCATCGGACTACACCTTCCAGGACAATCTGTACGCCCAGGCCGCCGCCCAGGGCCAGTCCATCGTCATCTCTTCCGGCGATTCCGGTTCCGATGTCGCGGACCAGGGTCAGGGTCTGGCCACCAGCGGAATCAATGTGAGCGCCTTTGGCGCCCCAACGGTCACCGTCGCCGGTGGCACCGACTTCCAGGACGTCTACGACGCAGCCGAAGGTGGCCCGCCGCAGAGCACTTACTGGAGCTCTACGAACTCCCCTAACTACGCCGATGCGCTCGGTTATGTTCCTGAAACCGTATGGAACAACAGTTGCGCGGGCAGCCTTCGCGCAAAATACGCAGGCAATTACACGGGAGTCGGCTACTGCGTCACCGGTGACGCCGCCAACAACGGTTTCGATAACATCGTGGCCGGTTCGGGTGGCGCCAGCTCGCATTATGCGGCGCCCTCGTGGCAAAGCAGCATCTCCGGCTACTCTGCGATGCGCTCGCAACCCGACATCTCCGGGTTCGCCTCGTCCAGCAACTCGTCCATCCCAGGCTGGGGCCATGCGCTGTTGTTCTGCGATTCGAACTACTCGCAATACAACTGCGCCTCTTCGTCCAGCTTCGGTTCGAGCGGAGGCACATCCTTCGTCGCCCCTTACATGGCGGGTGTCTTTGGTTTGCTCAGAACCGCAACCGGTTCCCGTCAGGGCGCGCTCAATCCCACTCTTTATGCCCTCGCCCTGGCGCAATACATCTCGCCCTCAACAACAACGGCCTGTTATGCCAACGGCCAAACCTCGAATACCGGCGTCACCACCGGCCTTCCCGCAGCAGCCTGCATCTTCAACGACGTCACCACCGGCAACAACGATGTTCCCTGTCAGGTAGGAAGCACCAACTGCTATGTGGAGGGCGCCGGAAACCCGCAGGTGGGCATACTCTCGCTGGGCAATTCCAGCACCCTGATTACGGCGTATGACTCTACGATCGGGCTCGATCGGGCCACTGGCCTCGGCTCCGTCAACGTCGGCAATCTCATTGCCGACTGGAACACCGCCTTCACCAGCAGCACCACTCTCCAGGCCACCCCCACCTCCCTGATCCAGGGAGACACCACACAACTCACGGCCACGGTCACCGGCGGCACTCCCGCCGGATATGTCGGCACGCCTCCGCCAATTACAGGCACAGCGACCTTTAAAGCGGGTAGCCACGTCGTAGCTACCTGTACGGTGAGCGCTGGAACCTGCTCCGCCCTGGTGCAGGCGTCTTCGTTCCAATCCGGCCCTAACTCAGTCACCGCAACTTTCCTCGGCGGCACTTACCCCTCGTCGACCTCCGCCGCCGTGAATATAGCCGCCAACGTCGTCACCGTGTGGATCGCCGATGGGGCGGGCGGCACCAGCGCACTCGGCGACGACGGTACCGCATTGACCTCAGGCGCGGACCCCGGTCAGGGCACCGCCCTCGCCGTCGACCACGAAGGCAACATCTGGACCATTGGCAACGGTCCGCCAGTCCTCCAACGGATGAGCGCGGACGGCACAGTGCTGTTTACGATCGGATCCGCTCCCAGTATCCTGCTGCCCTCTGCCATTGCCATCGACGGCAAAGACCGGGTATGGGTCGCCAGCAGGATTAACACCGTCGCCGCCCTGAGCACCTCCGCCGCGCCCTTGTCACCGCCCAGCGGCTTCACCGACCCGTCGCTCTCCGATCCGGCCGGTCTCGCCATCGATCTCGCCGGCAGCGTCTGGATCACCAACCAAGGCAACAACAGCGTGACCAGAATCCTGGGGGCAGCGGCGCCGGTCGCGCCCATCGCCACCGCTGTCGCCAACAACACCACCGGTGCCGAACCCTGAGGATTTTTGCAGCCGGTTCCTCGTCTTCGGCGCCGGACCCGCTCCTCATGCGGAAACCGCGCCAGCGTTTCCTCGCTGATCCCCAGATGATCCCGCACCAGCTGCGGCGGCAGATGCGTCAGCCAGTTCGCCAGCGACACATCCTGGTAGCGATCGGTTTTGAACAGCTCCAGAAACACCAGGTCCCTGTCCCCGGTGTTCTCGATGTAGTGAGGAAAATTCTGCTGCACGTACCCCACATCGCCCTGCCGAAAGTCCATCGTGCGCGCCCGCGATCCGGCCGCAAACACCGTCATCCGCCCCTCGCCCTCCACGTAGTATTGCCACTCATCGGCATTCGGATGCCAGTGCATCTCCCGCAATCCGCCCGGATGCAGAACCACGTGCGCAGCAGCGATCTGTTGTGACACTTTGAAATTCCCGCCGTCCACAATGCGCACTTCACCGCCCCGCGCCCGCTTCGTCGGCGCCATCTCCATCAGCCGGAAATCGAACGGCAGCCGCGACGCCCCCAAACTCCCCTGCGCCGCCGTCTGATCGGCCCCCAGCGGTCCAGGCATCGTTCCCGGAAAAATGTATTTGCCCTCAGCTGGCAGCGGTGGAAACGCGCTCGCCACCACACCAAAATTCTTTGCCAGGACCTCCGGCGGCGTGTGCGCCACCCAGTCCGTCAGCAGCACCGTCTCGTATTCATCGAACGAGCCATCGTCGAAGACCAGCAGAAACTCGCACCCATCCGGCTCCAGCCCCTGGATCGAGTGCGGATAGCCGCTGGGAAAATTCCAGATGTCTCCCGCCTTCACATCATCCACAAAAGCTTTTCCGTCCGGGTCGATGCAGGTAATCCGTGCACGGCCATTGAGCATCAGCGCCCATTCCGCCGCGTTGTGCCAGTGCAGTTCGCGGATGCCCCCAGCCACCAGCCGCATCTCGACCCCGGCAATCGACTTCGCCACGTGCAGGTCGTTCACCGTCACCTGCCGCGTCCACCCTCCCGGCTGAATCCGCTTGTGCGCCAGCGAGAACGGGTATTTAAAGGTTGGGATGCTGCCGTGATCGGTGGGCGGCGGCATCACCGAGTCAGGATTCTGGTCGAACAGCGCCGCGTTCTCCTTGCCCCGCGGCAGGCTCGCCGCGTTGCCATGTTCGCCTTCCCGCACTTCCTTCTGCGTCTGCCCGCTGGCGGCATGCATCGCTCCCGCCGCCAGTGCCGCCGACCCCATCTCCAGAAACCGCCGCCGTGACGGATGCACGCCGTCTGTCATTGCCTGTCTCTCCTCGGAGCCATCGATTCTCGGAGCCTGGATCTCCGCCACACAGAGAGGCTCCCTGCCGAGGATAGCGGCTCACGACGAGGTTCGTCTCGCCCGACACCGAGCCGGTGGACGCATCACTCCGTCGCCGTCTTCACCAGATACGAGCTCCCAAACAGCGCCATGCCCACCAGGAAGGGAATCATGCCGCACATCCACACACCCTGCTCGCCTCCCAGCAGCGCGCGCAGAAAGATCAGTACGCCCAGCCCGGCCGCTCCCGTGATCAGACCGCCAATCTGCAGGCCCTGTTTCATCCGCACCGTCGCAATCCGCGCTTCTTCCCGCATCAACTCCAGCGCCGAAGCCGCGCCCGGCCCCTGCGAGTCCGCCAGCTTCTTCAGCATGTCGTTCTTGTAGTAGGCCTCGCGCTCCTTTTGCCGCGCCCCCGACCAGGTCGCGACCGAGATCATCGAGAACATCGCCACCGCGCCCACTGCCAGAAACACGAAAACCATCGACTCCGGTCCCATCGAAGCGATCCCATCCATGGTGAATCTCCTTTTCCCAGCGGCCTGACCTCCTCCGCTTCACCCCGTACGACCAGCCCCCCGCTCCAGCGGTTTCAAAATTCTTTCCGAAAGCCCTCGACACAAAAAATGAAACCGCGCATCCTCGTTCCAGGTCATACCGGCCAGGAAGACTACAGAGTGAACGCGGACCTCGCCAAACCGGAATCCGCCCCGAACGACCAGGCTCTGCGCGACGAAGCTCTCGTCGCCCGCGTCGTCGCCGGCGATACCGCCGCCTTCGAAGGCATCGTCCGCCGCTGGCAGTCCCCGCTCGTCAACCTCGCCTGGCGCTTCTGCCGCGATCGCGGCCGCGCCGAGGAGATGGCCCAGGAGGCCTTCCTCCGCGCCTTCCGTAACCTCGCGCAGTTTCGCGGCGACTCGGCCTTCTCCACCTGGCTCTTTTCCCTCGCCACCAATCTCTACCGCACCGAAGTCCGCCGCATGCCCGCCATCCCGCTTTCGCTCGACCAGATCGCCGAGCCCCCCGACCCTCGCATCGCCGGCGCCGCCTTCGAGCAGGCCAATCGCGATGAATCCCTTCGCCGCGCCGTCCTCGCCCTGCCGCCCAAATACCGCGACGCCGTCCTCCTCTTCTACTTCCACGAACAGGACGTGCCCGCAACCGCGCGCACCCTCCAGATCCCGGAAGGCACCGTCAAAGCCCGCCTCTTTCGCGGACGTGAATTGTTGCGCTCCAAATTTTCGCGCCCACGCCACGCATCGAAACCAGCAAGCCTCGCGCCGGACCAGCCTAGGGAGGCACCCACGCCATGAATCCGAAACCTACCGATCCGCAGCTCACCGAAGCCGACCTCGACCGCGCTCTCTCGTCCGGCAGCGACAGCATTCTGCCCTCCTCCGGTTTTGCCCTGAGCGTCATGACCGCCGTCCGTGAAGAAGCCGCTGCCCCCGCGCCGATTCCTTTTCCCTGGAAGCGCGCCGTCCCCGGCCTCATCGCCGTCGTCGCCGCCCTCGGACTTCTCCTGGCTGCGATCCCCACCCTTCTGCGGTCGCTCGCTTCCCAGCCGGCAGCCACGATCTCCTGGCACATGGCGGCTCCCGCCCTCGCCAAGCATGGCAACGGAGCAACGTGGATCTCCGCCTCACTGATCCTCAGCCTCGCCTGCCTCCTCTTCTGCCGCCACCTCATCGCCCGCCGCTAAACACGCGCCGCGCAGTTCCGCTCGTAGTTTTGCTCGCTTCTTGCTTAGCTGACCGCCGACCGCTGACCGCCCTTCCGCTCCCAGCTCCCGGCTACCGGCTCCGCCTGCCGCCTGCCGCCTCGCACTATAATTCCCACCAACCATGTCCACCACGAACGCGGCCCCCGTTTCTTTCGTTCTCACCGACGGCGCCACCCGCCGCATCATCTCCATCTCGCATTCGCCCTACACCATTGGCCGCCTGCCGGAGAACGACCTGGTCCTCGCCCATCCTTTCGTCTCCCGCCGCCATGCCGACCTCATCCTTGAAGGCGGCCGCTGCTTCATTGCCGATCAGGCCAGCCGCCACGGCACCTTTATCAACGGCCAGCCCGCTCCCGCCCGCCAGGCCATCGGCGGCAGCGACGTCGTCCACTTCGGCGCGCTCGACGGCCCCAGCCTCCGCATCAGCGCCGAACACACCGGCGGAGAAGTCCTCAGCGATACCTCGACCATCCGCAACATCATCGACCAGATCCCCGAAGTCAACGCCTCCGGCAACGCCCTCGACAAGCTGCGCTGGTTCTTCGAATCGGCCCGCAAGCTCAACACCTCCGACGCCGTCGACCAGATCCTCGCCGCCCTGCTCGACACCACCCTGCAGCTCACCCAGGTCGAGCGCGGCTACGTCTTCCTCCGCAAAGAAGGCGGCGAAATGGAGCTCGCGCTCGGCCGCAACGATAAAGGCGAGGCCCTCACCGACCAGTCCACCCTCTCCCACGGCGCCATGCGCCAGGCCATTACCACTTCGAATGAATTCATCGTTACCGACACTCTCAGCGCCGACCCTGAGACGCGCTCCGCCAGCATGGTCGCCCACAGCATCCGCTCCGTCATCTGCATTCCGTTGCGCAAGCGCCGCCCCGGCGCTGCGAAAGAGACCGATCTGCTCGGCCTCCTCTATCTCGACAGCCGTCTCAAGCCCGGCATGCTCACCGAGATCGACAACGACCTGCTGCGCACCATCGCCACCGATGCCGCCGCCCTCATCGATAACGCCCAGCTCGCCGTCTCCGAAGAACGCGAGCGCGTCTACCGCCAGGAGATGAACATCGCCGCCGACATTCAACGCGGCCTCATGACCGTCCGTCCCCCCACGGTCACCTGGGCCAAAGTGGCTGCCCGTTCCGTGCCCTGCCGCGAATGCGGGGGCGACTTCTTCGACATCATCGAAGACGGCGAAGCTCTCGCCGTTGTCGTCACCGACATCTCCGGCAAAGGAATCTCAGCCGCCATCCTCGGCGCCACGCTGCAGGGGCTCATGTACTCGCTGCTGGTCGCGCGCCAGCCGCTGGCCACCATCGCCGAAATCGTCAACCGCTACATCTGCGGCAAGAATGTCGAGAAATACGCCACCATGGCCGTCCTCCGCATCTCGCCCAATGGCCACCTGGAATACATCAACTGCGGCCACGTGCCACCCTTCCTCTATTCCGGCGGCTGTTCACGCCTCACCGAGTCGAACCTCCCCGTCGGCCTCATTGAAGGCGCCTCCTTCACTTCAGGAACCCTCCAGCTTCAGCCCGGCGCGCGCGTGCTGATTGTCACCGACGGTGTTACGGAAGCCGCTGCTCCCAACGGCGATTTCTACGGAGAGCCCCGCCTCACCGACCCCGAATTCGAAACCCTCACCCTCGACGACATCTTTGACGGCGTCGAACGCTTCGCCGGATCCCTCGCCGCCGACGACGACTGCACCGTCATGGACGTGCGTTACCTGGGCTGACTAAGGGGGTTCACGCTCTGCGAGGGCCGCTTGTTCCTACCAGGGAAAACTGCTGTTGAGAAAATTCGACTGAAGGACGGACGAATGGCTTGCGGTCGCCATTGATATTCGCCTTTTATTCCCCTATGCTGGGGAGGCTTCTTATATTAGCTCCTCGATGCTTGGTTCTGCTGCAGACGTTAGCGCCTCCACACTCCAGAGTTCGATATGCCCTTGGCTCACGAGCACTGCGATAGCATCCTCCCCCGCGCGAATCCGAAAAACGCTGGTCAGCATTTTTGGCAACGTCAACCTGTAGTTCATCCCGTGGGGCGTCATGTCCACTGGAAGCATTCGCAAGGGCAAGACCGCAAGGGGTTCCTCGCGGAAATTCACAAGACTCGCGAGTTTTTCATCCTCTATGGCACCAATCTGCTCACGAAGCCGAATACAATCCGCATCGTTCTGAACTTCCCGGTCTGCGAGCAGCCGACTCCTTCCGAAACCGCCCAAGAGGAGACAGGCATCCTTATCGTCCTCAGGAACCCAGCCGATACTACGCAGGAGTGCTTTGGTGACGTGAATCCGATTGCCTTTGTAAACCTTGGCAAGAGCGTGTAAGTGCGTCTTTATCCCAACGTTTCCCATTAACTATCAGTGTTCCACTTATCAAGTCTAGAATCAATTGCATAACGACGATTGGAATGCCATTATGCGCTTGACATGTCCCAATATTTCCCACATACTCTATGCATGGTATGAGTTGCCTCGCCGCCACAACCGGCTGGGTCTTTTTTGTAGGTGTTTGGCGCAGCGAGGCAGAATTAAGGATGTAGGGGGGGTGCGATGACATCAACCGAGCATGTGAGGGAACAGACAATGCGAGGGGCTACTCCTGAATCTGCGTCCAGATATCTGTCGATGGCGCTCGCCTCTAGAAAGCTAATGAAACAGCTCGACTCGTTCGCCGAGACCGGTGTCAGGAACGAGCAGATGATCGCTGCCGTCCAAAACCTGCTCGCGATAATGAACACCACTTGGCAGAGCGCAAATGCCTTTGCTCCGGTTCCCGGACAATCCCCGTTCGGGCGATACGAGCAGGCTTTGGTTGTGAACGAGGTCTTCAGCAGCGGGGACGTCCGCCAGAAACTGGCTCGGATTGTCGATAAAACCGACCAAGGCCTTGATCGAGGGCCCGCTGTCCGCGAAATCAACGGTTTTCTATACGTGCTGGAAAACCGGGCGCTTCACATGTACAACGAGCAATCCAACGAACGTGAGTGGTGACGAGCGAAATCAGGCTGTTGTTCACGATGCGGCAGCCTGTTATCGCTTTGTGAAAGCGACTGCGGCCGCTGCCTTTACGCGATCCCGCGGCTATCCCTCATATTTGCCTTCCACTGACAAGCTGTTGGGGTCCGTGAGGGATTTATCCAGCGCATCATTACAATTCCTGTCTAAATTTCCTTCTGGAATTCCCGATGAGCCAGAGGCCTTTCGGCGATATAGAGGACTGCTTTGGCTCATTCGCTCCACGTGGCGTAATTTGCACTTCTTCGTCAAACCGGCTGTCAGCGCGGACACGTTGAATGTACCCACTGAACTCGTGGAGTTGTTAACCAAACGTGTTCGCGCACTACCTGGCTGCGAATCCGTCGAATTTGCACTTATACACACAGACAGATTGAACTATTTTCACTTCCCCGCTGGCGATTTCGAGCAAGAGGCCAAAAGTCTTTCTGAAATCGTGCACAGTGAAAAGCAATTTCCACCAGACTTGGGGATCATTGCACTACCTCATTCTCAATCTCAACATTTGTTCCTGAACGTGCTCCTCGCACACGAAATTGGCCACTATGTCTTTTCGCGCCTGAAGTCGATCGAAAGATTAGAGAAAGTGCTCGACGCAGGCTTGGTTTCTGCGTTCGCGCCACCTAAGGATGTGGGCCTAGATGCAAGCCTGCGCGGAAGCCTGCCGGGCGTGTTGCAGGATTGGGCCGAGGAGCTGTTCTGTGATCTGTTTGGTGTGTACCTGCTAGGACCGACATATGTATTCGCCTCAATCGAATTCTTCGACCTAACGAGTCTCGACACCCAAGACGGTCAAATTGAGGAGAAGGCAAGTGACCCCTACTTCAAATTCGAGTGGAAACATCCAGCAGGTTTGTTCAGGCTTTGGCGCCAATCCGAGCTTCTCGAAAGGCTCGGCTGGTGGGAAGAGATTCGCGACATTGATTCCCACTTCATAAAGTTGATCGACGCCTCCAAAACCCTGCACACAGCACACTTTGTATTTGAAAAGGTTGGCGCTCCGACGGGATCAAACATCCTCGACGCCTTCTGCAGGTGTTTGACGGGCATTGAGGACGAAGTATTCCATGTTGCGAAGAGCCTTGTCAACGACAAAGGGAAAGCCTTCGAAACCAAATCTTTCAAAGATTTCAGGAACCTGATTTCTCTTTATTTGGGGCATGCAGTCGTTCCATCGACACTCCGACTGAATGGAACTTTCGAGACACCATCGCCAATCGTGTTGTTGAATGCCGCCCATCTTTTCTACCTTTCCGGAATCGACGGCCTGCTGTCGAAGGGTGGCCATGTCGCATCAGACTTGGAGAAACGCGATCTATGGATGGAGCGCGTCGAGCGCTGGACGACGAAAGCTCTTGAAGACATCTCCATGAACGCACAGCAGGAGACTCAATGAGCGTCCTCTCGCGCGGTAAAATTCGAGAAAGATTGAAGGAAGCCTCACCGTGGGAGACGGGGCTAGTGATAACACCACTGCCAGAGGAGGATGACTGGTCGGCAGATGCCGTGAATCTCCGCTTGGGAGCCTACTTCTTGTTGCCGCAGAGCCCCCCGCCGCCGTTCATTGTGCTGGATGAGACATCGTCCGATGCCGGGCAAATTCGAGTTCACGTCCCCTGGGGAGAATACCTCGTTCTCCCTCCACATCACACTGTTTTAGGATCGACGTTGGAGTTCATCAAGCTGCCGCTCGATCTTTCGGGGCAGATCTTAACCAGATCTTCGATTGCGCGGACTTTTGTCGTGATCGAAACGGCTCCTTGGATTCATCCAGGATATCGGGGCTGCCTCACCCTTGAGATCGCGAACGTCTCGAATACGCCGGTATTGCTGCATCCAGGGATGCCAATCGGCCAATTGCTCTTGCTGGAAGTTAGTCCAGCCTCCAACGCCGAACCTGCGAACGAGGACCTCAAGGGAAATTTATGTGGGGCCAACTTTCCCGGAGGCACCGAAATTTGATCCCTTGAGTAAACAACTAAAGAGGGTTCTGGCGGGGAAAACTCCTCAGAGGCCAACCCTTCGGGATAAATGAATCGTGACCCTCCTCGATTGGCGCGCCCGGTGCATCGCCCCAGGCGCTCCGCACGCGACAAGCGCCCTCACTACCGTTCCTGAACAGATTCAGTAGAGAGACTTCTGTCGCCGGGCGTCGATGAATCGATCGCTCCCACGCTCCTGTCCGCCACATTCGCAATCGTCGCCGACGTGCTGATCCCCACCCAGTACGGCACATAGACCATCTCGATCCCGTGCCGATCGATGAATTCCTTCGTCAGACGCAACTGCTCCAGATACGAGGCTCCCGTCCAGTCGTCGCCATGAACAATCTTCTTCGCCCCGTATTTCAGGATGGGGTCCCGGTTGTCATAGTCGTCGATCAGAAACGCCTCATCGACAAAACGGCATGCCGTTACGATTTCAAGTCGGTCCTGTTCCGAAAAAAAAGGCTTTCGCTTGTAACGTTCAGAAAATGCATCCGTGTTGACGGCAACAACCAGCTTGTCGCCCAAGCCCCTGGCTTTCCTGAATAATTCCACGTGTCCGCGATGAAATAAATCGAAGATTCCCGCAACATAGACGACACACTGAGCCACGTACAAACCTCCGGTGGTATTCAGCCAAACTCAATTGGCAACGACGTCAAAGCTTCTTCGCCATCCTGAACGCAAGTGGAACGTGCAGGGCGCCGAGGCCGCCGATTACCCATGGAAGAAGTGTGGGTGCCGGCCGAAATATGCAGATAGCGCAGATATACATCCCTGGATCCAAAACGCAACGCCCAAGTCGAACCAGAAGAGACGCGTTTTTCAGGTCCGGGCTGCCTCCCTGGCTTCGGCGAATGGTGCTCGTGTGCAGATGAAGCACTCTTCCATAAACCGCCAGCAGCGCGGCGATAAGCGCCTCCCAGGCCGGGCAGCCCGCTTGATAGGCCACCATGGCGACGGCGATGGCCACCACGACAATCACCCAAAAATCCAGCGCTACATCCAGCCAGGCTCCGAATGGGCTCGTTCGGTGCGTGCCGCGCGCCAGTTGTCCATCGGCGCAATCGAGCGAATATCCTGCCTGCAGCAGCACAAATGCCAGCACCGCGCTCTCCAGCGGATTGGCAACCGCGTAAAACGCGATCACTCCCGCTGTGCTGACCAGCGCTCCCGTCCACGTCACCGCATTCGGACTCATCCCCGCCCAGCAGGCGAGATACGCCAGTATCGACCCGATCGGTTCATTGATCGCCGTCGTCCACGGATAGGCAGCCACCGCGTGACGCCGCGCATAGAACCCTCGGAGGCTCAGTCGATCGGCTTCATCCAGAGAAAGAAGGGGGACCTTCAATTCGAAATCTGCTTGGTTCTTCACCGGAAATTAATAATTCTTTTCACAGCGTACCATGCCGACACGCCGACCGGAATCGAGGGCTCTCCGCACAATAGTTACCTGGTTGCCATGTCTCTCTCCACCCCTTCAACCGCATCGGATCCGGCACATTTCCGGCCGCAACTTCATGATGAAGATTGCGCCGCCTGCAGTACCCTGGCTGCGGCCGAACATACCTGGTCCACCGTGACGGCCTGAAGGAAATTCATCGGCTCATTCGATCCGCTCTCACCGTCAGCTTCGTCCGGCCTGGAAAGAACGGGTGCACGAAGAGGTACATTGATCGGCGTGTCGTGTCCCCACAGAATTTCGCTGTCCGCCCCAAACAGCGTCACTGACGGAACCCGAAGCGCGAACGCGATGTGCGCAATCCCCGTGTCCGGCGAAATCACCAGTCGCGCCTTTTCTACAATCGCCGTCAGATCCGAACAGCTCGTGCGATTGACTAAATTCACCAAACCTCGTCCCGGATCGAGCCCATCTAAAATTCTGGAAATCAGTTGAGCATCCTCCTTTCCTGCCCCGGTCAGAACCACCGCATCTCCTGAATCCAGAAATCTCCTCAGCAGCTCCCGCCACTTGTCCGCAGCCCATTGCTTGTCCGGCCTCGATGCCCCGGGGTGGATCGCGACGTAGTTTTCTCCTGAGTCAAGCAGGCTGGAGACCCGTTGTCGCGATTCATCGGCGATTCGATAGCGAACTGCCGATGCATAATCCTCAATCGCCGGCGCAGGCGTCTGCTCCAGCGAAACAATGCGCAGGTTCCGTTCCGCCATGGGCAACAGTTTTGTTTCTCGATACCGGTGCGAATGCAGAAAATTCGTTCCGCGTGATCCTGGCCCCACAACGATCTTCGCCGCCCAGGCCCCGATAGCCGCATTTCTCGGATCGCCCCGAAAATCGAACGCAACGTCGAAGCGCCGCCGCATCCGCGCCACTTGTTTCAGAAACGGCCCCAACCGCTGCAGGCTCAGCGTGCTTCTCTTGGGATAGTCCAGCGGGATAACTTCATCGACCACCCGCATCTCAGCCACAAAATCTGCAAACATAGGCCGAACCGCCATCGCCAGTCTGGCGCCAGGATTCTCCTGGCGGATCCAGGCAATCGCCGGCAAAGTCAGAATGATGTCCCCCATGCCTTCGGGGCGTATGAAAAGAACCGATTCCGCCGTGCGGATCGTATCGCTGTTGAATTTCGCTTTCCTTCGCAACAATGCCAGAATCTGCTCCAGCACCCCTCGGGACGCCTCATCTCTGCTGCGGGCCGGCGCTGCCTCAGCGGGTCGTCCCATCTGTTTTGCCTCACTTCACGAGAGTTTGCGCGCCCCCGCCCCTACCGCCGCAGCCGCTCCAGCAGCCGGTCGAATTCCTCCAGCTGACCGTACTCGATGATCACCCGCCCCCGCCCCTTCTTATCCTCGATCCGCACCTTCAGCCCCAGAGCCCGCTGCAGCGACTCCTGGACCTCGCGCACATTGGGATCAATTGTTTTCTCCTTTTGTTCGCCATCATGCGCAGCCGGAGCAGGGCTAAGTATCTTCTGCACATAGCTTTCCGTCTGCCGAACCGACATCGACAACGCCGCCACCTTCTGCGCCGCCTTCAGAATGGTCTGCGGATCCTCCAGCGGCAGCAGCGCCCGTGCGTGGCCGAAGGTCAGAACCCCTTCCTCCACCTTCTCCTGTACCTCCACCGGCAGTTTGAGCAGGCGCAGGAAGTTCCCCACCGAGGCGCGGTCCTTGCCCGTCCGCCGAGCCATCTGCTCCTGGGTCAGCTGAAACTCCCGCGCCAGCCGCTCGAACGCCCGCGCCTGCTCCATCGGGTTCAGATCGCTGCGCTGCAGGTTTTCGACGATGGTCATCTCCATCGCCTGCTCGTCCGACACCTGACGGACAATCGCCGGGATCGTCTCCTTGCCGGCGCGCTGCGACGCCAGCCAGCGCCGCTCCCCGGCAATCAGCTGGAACCGCCCATGCGGCAGCGGCCGGACCACAATCGGCTGCACTACCCCGGTCGCCGTAATCGACGCGGCCAGCTCCGCCAGTTGCACCTCATCGAAGCGCGACCGCGTCTGGAACGGACTGCGGTCGATTTCGCCCACCGGTATCTCGCGCGGCCTGCCCTCGTTGGCTTCCGGCGCACCCGGTTCGGCCGCTGCCTGAACCCGAGGCAGCAGCGACTCAAGACCCTTACCCAGGGCCCTTCGTTTCGGAGCTTCTGTCATGGTCTGCATCAATACCTCACCTCGTCCCTTTCGAGAACCCAGGACCTGCAACGTCCCGCAAACCGCGGAACCAAAACATCAAAACCACGCCTGCCATCTTTCCCACTTGACCGCTAAGCACCTTTGCATCAAAACCTTAGCCAGCTCCCAGCTCCCAGCTCCCAGCTCCCAGCTCCCAGCTTCCAGCTCCCAGCTAGGCGTACGGCCAAAACCGAACCTTCGCTTCCCCCTGATACACCGCAGCAGCCTTCCGCTGCTTCGCCGCCGGGCTCTCGATCCCGTTCCGAGCCAGAATCTCCTCCGCCAGTTCCCGGTAGCTCTCCGACCCCCGCGATCGCGGATCGTACAGCAGCACCGGCTTCCCGTAGCTGGGCGCCTCAGCCAGCCGAACGTTCCGCGGGATCACTGTTTTCAACAACTTATCTTTGAAGAAGCCCCGCAGATTCTCCGTCACCTGCTGCGCCAGATTGGTGCGGTCGTCATACATCGTCAGCAGCACCCCTTCGATCTCCAGTCCTGGATTGAACGCCTCCTGGACCCGCCCCAAGGTATGCATCAGCTCGCTCAATCCCTCGAGCGCGAAGTATTCCGCCTGCATCGGCACCAGCAGCCGATCCGCCGCCACCAGAGAATTCAGCGTCAGCAAATCCAGCGCCGGCGGGCAATCCAGCAGGATGAAATCGTAGTCGCCCCGAACCTTATCGATGGCCTCTTTCAGCCGATAGGCCCGCCGATCCATCTGAATCAGCTCGACATTGGCGCCGGTCAGGTTCTTGTGCGAGGGCACCAGCTTCAGCGTGTCGATCTCGGTCCGCAGCGCAACCTCGGCAATCGTGGCCTCGCCCATCAGCACGTCATACGACGAGCGCCGATCCGCGTCCCGCGCTACCCCAAGGCCCCCACTGGAATTGGCCTGAGGATCGCAGTCCACCAACAACACCTGCAGCCCTTCCAGAGCCAGCGCTGCCGACAGGTTGATGGCGGTGGTCGTCTTGCCCACCCCGCCTTTCTGATTCACAACGGCCAGCACTTTCCCCATGACTCAGCAAGGGTAACGGTATGGGAGTCTCACTGCAATCGACAGCTGCTGTGCGAAACAGGGCTGCAATTGTGGAAGAAGCTCAGATCCCCTCGGGCGCATCCGGGTTAACTGACGAGGCGACAGCAACATAGAACCCAGCGAGGAAACCTGCTTTGACGTTGCACCCTTTGAGGCCTGGTGGAAAACCCGGGTCGTTTCCCCAGGAAAAATCCACCCGACCAACTCCCGGACCCGACGAAATGTTCCACGTGGAACATTCCGTCTTCAGGCGCGCGGGTTGATCTCCAGTGCCCAGCGGAGCTACGGTGGAGTGTTCCACGTGGAACACCCGATCCCGCCTCCGAAAGACCCCATGAACGATCCCGCGCAGCCGCCTGTTCTCCAAAGCCCCGCAGCCGCATCGCGCCCTCCCATGCCTGAAGGCACCGCAGTTCCGAGCCCGGATTCGACGCCGCCCACCTCAACCACGCCCCTCATCGGTTCCGTCCGCGTCCTCATCCAGTTCGACGTCTGCGAGGAGATCCGTGTCGACCGCCTCCAGCAAATCATCAACAGCCGAACCGTCCAGCAGCCCAGCCTTAAACACGTCGCCCCCGCCTACGTTCGCTATCAGCGCCCTCCCGTGGTCGTTTCCGCCGACCCCCTCGTTCTCGAATCCGGCGAACGCCTCACCGGCGAGATCAAGTACTACGACTACGGCGTCGTCAGCGTCCTGTTCGAAATTCCCTTCGCCGGCGGCTGGGACTCGCTCGTCCGCCTCGCCAGCCGCTGGGTCTGGGACATCGATTTCGCCTCCCGCGTCGAGCCCATCATCCGCCAGCGCCTCGACCGCGCCGCCTCCTCCCTGGTCAAGCCCTATCGCCGCTGGCTCAGCGAGGACTACTTCATCTTCCACGTCCGCGAGGCCCCAGGCCAGCCTTTGGCCCTGGACCTCACCCGAGCCGCCGGCCGCCAGATCGCCCAGGTCGTGCGCGGCGACCCGCAGCCCCTCTCGGAAGGCGAATGCGCCGAGGTTCTCAATTCCCAGATTTCCTACTACGCGACCGATGTGGCCGTCATCGGCTGGAACGCCGCCTTCCTCTACGACAGCGCCGCCGGCGCCGAAACCGCCATCCAGCTTCTGGAGTACGCCAACTCCCAGCTTCTCGAATTCCGCCACTACGACGAGTTCCTGACCGGGGTCCTCGACACCGTCTACGACACCCTCGGCGAAAAACGCAATCGCCTCGCCCGATGGCGGATGGCCCGCTCCGCCAACCGCCTCCACGCCGTGCTGCTCGAAGTCTCCGAGCTCACCGAGCACGCCGACAACGCCATCAAGTTCCTCAGCGACATGTACGCCGCCCGCCTCTACCGCCTTGCCGCAGGCAAAGTCGGCGTTCCCGACTACAAGAACCTCGTCACCCAGAAGCTGCGCACCGCCGAAGAGCTCTACGATTACATGGTCGAGCAATTCAACCAGAGCCGGGCCTTCTTCCTCGAAGTCATCGTCGTCCTGATCCTCCTCATCGAACTGGTCTTCCTCTTCCGCGGCCAGCCTTCTTAGGGAAAACCACGTCGTGGACGAGCCGGGGTTTGGCAGATGTGGGAAGCCTCGACCCCAAACCAGCGGTCTTTATCGTAGGGCCCGACCGCAACCGAACCTCGCGCAGCGAGGCCCGGTAGAAGAGCGGGCCTTCAGGCCCGCGTCAGCAGCCAGAAATTCTCCGGGCTTCAGCCCCGGCACTTTTGTATCAGGGCACGACCTTGGTCGTGCCGAAAACGCCACAGAATGGGTCCGGCTTTAGCCGCTGAGGGCTGCTGGAGAATGTCCACGTGGAACACAACTGTTAGCCGTCAATATTGTAACAGCCACTGTTACCTATTCTCGCGCCCCCCTCCAAATCAACGCAACCCCCGTGATCCCCCCAAGCGACCCGGAACGGGAACCCAGCCCCTGGCCTGGTCTCTGACCCTAAAGTCCTGGCTCCCCGCGCCGATCCACACGATGAGGGCATGTATGGCAGCGTCCACCGTCAAAGTGCACACCACCAACGTCGAAACCTTCGTTCCCGAAGGCGTCTATATCTATTCCCAGACCGATCTCAAAGGCCGCATCACCGAGGCCAACACCGCCTTTGCCGAAATCAGCGGCTACCCGGTCGACGAAATGGTCGGCAAGGCCCACAATCTCGTCCGCCACCCCGATATGCCCCGCGAAGCCTTTGCCGACCTGTGGACGTCGCTCAACGCCGGCCGCCCCTAGCAGGGCGTGGTCAAGAACCGCCGCAAGGATGGCGGATTCTACTGGGTGATCGCCAACGCCTCCCCGGTCCGCGAGGACGGCAAAATCGTCGGCTATCAGTCGATCCGTTTCAAACCCACACGTGAGCAGATTGCCGGCGCCACCGAAGCCTACCGCCGCATCCGCGAAGGCGATCGCTCTCTCAAGGTTGTCGACGGGCGAGCGGTCAGAGTGCGCTCGGCCTGGCTGCGCTGGGCAGCGGCGGTGATGCACATCGGCGCCGGCTTGACCCTGGCCATCGCGGCCTCGGTCCTCGGCTTCGCCATCCTGTTCGCCGCCGGTCCGCATCCGGCACTGGTTCATGTCGGCGAAGCGGTTTTCGGGTTCAGCGCCCTCGCGGCGCTCTTCGGTCTGGCCTGGACGCTGCCCAGGCAACGCCGGGACCTGAAGGCCGTCGAAACCTACCTGGACAGTGTTCTCGCTTCCGGCGATTTGACCCGCCGCTGCTCCCTCACCGGAGAAGACGGCGTGGCTGCCATCGCGCATAAGCTGAATCTTTACAACAGTTGGGTGCAGGCTACCGTGCTTTCCGTCAGCGACGCGGTCATCCACGTCGAAAACGGCACCCAGGAGGTCTACCACGGTGTGATGGAGATCGACCAGGCGGCCAACTCTCAGGGCGCGGCCTCATCGTCGGTCGCCGCCGCCGCGGCCGAGCTCGGGCTGACCATCCGCGAGGTTTCCGACCACCTGCACAACACCGAGACCACCGTGAGCCGCACTGGCGAAAAGGCCACCGAGGGCGCGGATGTCACCGAACAGGCCTCAAAGCAGATTCATGCGCTGGCCGCCGCCATCAAAGGCGCCTCGGCGGAAGTGGAAGCGCTGGGCACCACCTCGGCTGAGGTGGGGCAGATTGCCGGCGTCATCCGCGAGATCGCCGACCAGACCAACCTCCTCGCCCTCAATGCCTCGATCGAGGCGGCGCGTGCAGGCGAGGCCGGGCGCGGCTTTGCCGTCGTCGCCAACGAAGTGCGCAACCTCGCCGACCGCACCATGAAGGCCACCGCCAACATCGATGCCCTGATCGTCAAAATCAAAGGCGACAGCGAGCGCGCCATCAACGGCATGCGCATCGGGCAGGCGCAGGTCGGTGAAAGCGTGATCAAAGTTCAGGCGGCGAAGGAAACCCTCAACGGGATCAACGCCCTGATGAGTGAAGCCGTGCGGCGCGTAACGGAGATCGCCAACTCCTCAACCCAGCAAACCGAGGCCATGAACGAGATCAGCCGCAACATCACCGAAGTGGCCTCCATGACCGAGCAGAACTCAGCCGTCGTCCGGCGCACCACCGGCCTGATGAAAGTCCTCGACCCCATGGTGGGCCGCGTCCGGAAGGCGGTGCTGCAGTATCGGGTGTGAGGCGCAATCCGGGAATTGGGGAGTGGCGACCATTTCTGATCGAAGGTCCATTCGTAACAGCAGCGGTTACTTTATAGAGCGTGACACTCCACATTTGTAACCGTAACTATTACATAACACTCTTAACTGTTAAGAAGGCCCTCTTCGCGTATTTCCGCCAAAGGCGGGTCCGCCGGGACGGCCAGTCCGCTAGTCCTTGCAGCGGGCCACGATCAGCGTGACGTCGTCCTCCTGCTCGCCGGCGCTGTATTTCTTCAGATCCTCAAGAACCCCATCGACCGTCGCCTTCGCGCCCAGCTTCCTGCGCCGCTTCAGCGCTCGCACCAGCCCCAGCTGCCCCAGCTCGTGGTCCGCCGCGTTGCGCGCTTCCGTAACCCCATCCGTGTAGAGCACCACCGTATCGCCGGCGGCCAGCCGGCACTCCCCCAGATGACCGTCCCATTCGCGGAACATCCCCAGCACCGTTCCCGTCGGGCACAGATGCTCCACGTCCCCTCCGGCGCGCAGCAGCAGGCCGGGCAGGTGCCCGCAATTCGCATAGCGCATCGTCCGCGTCTCGTCGTCGTATTCGGCGAAGAACACCGTCGAGTAGGCGCTGTCCACGGTGTTGTCGAAAAATGTCTGATTCACGCTCTTCAGGAACGTCGCCGGGCACTCGCCGGCCAGCGCCAGCTGGCTGCGCAAATTGGCCTGCAGATTCGCCATCAGCAGCGCCGCCGCAATGCCCTTGCCGGAAATATCCGCCACCAGCAGCCCAATGCGGTGCGGCCCGAAGGAAAGAAAATCGTAGTAGTCGCCGCCCACGTGACGCGCCTGAACGCAGATGCCGGCGTAGTCCAGCGTCCGCAGCGCCGGCGCGGTCTGCGGAAACAGTCGCGACTGCACCTGCTTGGCAATCTCCAGCTCCTGCGCGCTGCGCCGCTCGATCTCCGTTCGCTCGCTCGCCGCGCGCCGCTGCAATTCAATCTCCCGGCTGATCTCGTCCGAGCTGATCAGCTCGAACACATTGCCGTCCGGGTCGCTGAACGTCGCGAACGTCCCGCCCCACAGCTGCGGCTGCGGCGGCTGCAGGAAGCGCACCCCGCGCCGGTTCCACAGCTCGTACGTCGCGTTAATGTCTTCCGCGATGAAGCTGACGTTGGTGGAGCGGCCGATCAGCCGATAATTCTCCGTGCCGCGGCGCGGAGCAATCAACGCCAGAATCGCGCTCCCATCCGGTGGAGCCACCGCCACCCATCGACCGAACTCCAGCCGCGCGTCCGCCAGCACCGTGAAACCGAGCTGGTCGACAAAAAAAGGCAAGCTCCGGTCCAGGTCGCGCACGTACACGTTCGATTTAAAGATCCGCAGATAGGGCGTTTCGAGGTCAGCCGTGAGTGGGGACTGGCTGCGCAGCAGGCGCTCGACAGCCCGGTCTTTCGGATGGCTCGCCACCGCGTTCTCCCCGCCACCATCTTCCCATAGCCGCAACCAGCCTGCTTTGCAAAGCTGCTCCGGGAACTATTCACGCCCACCCCGCGTAATGAAGGTTGGCGCGGTTCCACGCCCTCCCCGCCGCGCTGCTGTCTCGAAGGAGAAGAACCCATGCGTAAGCTCCTTGCTCTCACGACCGCAGCTCTTGCCCTTGCCTTCGCGATCCCTGCTGGTCAAGCCCAGGCGATGCCCACCGGCAACACCCTCGTCCTCGTCTTCAAGGACGGCCACCGCCAGAAGGTCAATCTCAACGACCTTGAGCGTCTGGAGTTTCCCGGCCCCGTGCCGGCCGGCATCATCAGCACGCCCGGCCCCTCCCGCGCCCGCTTCTTCGGCAAGTGGGAGGTCGGCGACGGAGCCGGCAACAATTTCTACATCACCCTGCGCGAAGACGGAACCGCGCAGCGCACCATGAACGGCATCGAGCACGAGCGCGGCAACTGGGAATACAAGAACGGCGAGGCGCAGGTCACCTGGGACGACGGCTGGCAGGACTGCATCCGCAAAGTCGGCTCGCAGTTCAAAAAGTACGCCTACCACGAGGGCAAGACCTTCAACGACGAGCCCGAGAACGTCACCAACGCCCGCAACGTGAGCCAGAACCCTACCGGCGTGGACTGAAGCGCCGCTACTTCTTCAACCGCAGCGCCCCAATCAAAGCCGTCAAAGCCGCAGGCTGGTTCCGCCGGCTCGGATAGTAAAGAAAAAACCCAGGAAACATCGGGCACCAATCCTCCAGCACCTGCACCAGGCGCCCTTTCGCGATCAGCGTCGTCAGCGTCCCCTCCATCGCCGTGCCGATGCCCATCCCCCGCAGCACTGCCTGAATCACCAGATCCGGATCATCAAAAGTCACCGGACCCAGCGGGCTCACCGTCACCGCCTTGCGCCCCTTCTCGAACTCCCACCGGTACAGACCGCTGCTGAACCGAAATCCAATGCACGCATGATCCTTCAAGTCCCGCGGCGTTCGCGGCGCCTTGTGCGAGCGAAAATATTCCGGCGACCCCACCACAGCAAGGCGCACGTCCCGGCTCACCCGCACCGCGATCATGTCCCTCTGGATAAACTCCCCAATCTGCACCCCCGCGTCGAACTGCCCCGCCACCAGATCGGCCGGGTCGTTCGACGTCGTCACCTCCAGCACAATCTCCGGATACGCCCGCGCAAACTGCGCCAGCTTCGGCAACAGAACCAGATGCGCAGCCGTGCGCGACAGGATCAGCCGAATCCGCCCCGCCGGTCGTTCCCGGCGCTTCTGCGCCTCGGCCACCGATCGCTCGATGCGCTCCAGCGCCGGTGCCAGATCCTCCAGCAGCGCCGCGCCCGCAGCCGTGGGCGCAACACTGCGCGTCGTCCGCGCCAGCAACTGCAGCCCCAGCCGCTTCTCCAGACCGCGCACCGTGTGACTCAGCGCCGACTGCGAAACCCCCAGCCGCCCTGCCGCCCGCGTAAAGCTTCTCTCGCCCGCCACCGCCGCAAACGTCGCCAGTTCTCCCAGATCGTTCCTCATGATTCATGAATTCTATTCATGACTGCAACCCATGCCAACCCTCTAGTCTCATAAGCGCTTTTGGGTCGACAATAGCTCTGTGGCCGTCCCGCAGCAACGCCGCGCGAACGGACCCTCCGGAAAGGAATCGATCCAATGAAAAAGCGCACCCTCGGCAAGAGCGGCCTGCAGGTTTCAGAACTCGGCTTCGGCTGCATGGGCCTCAGCTTCGGCTACGGCCCCGCGGCCGACAAGCAGCAAGCCATCGGCGTCATTCGCGCCGCCGTCGAGCAGGGCGTCACCTTCTTCGACACCGCCGAGGTCTACGGCCCGCTGGTGAACGAGGAACTGGTCGGCGAAGCCCTCGCCCCCTTCCGCGGCCAGGTTGTCATCGCAACCAAGTTCGGCTGGAAGCCCAATCCCGGCGACACCAACCGCTGGAGCGCGCTCGACAGCCGCCCCGCTCACATCCGCGAGGTGGCCGAAGCCTCGCTCCGCCGTCTCCGCGTCGACGCCATCGACCTCTTCTACCAGCACCGCGTCGACCTCGAGGTCCCGATCGAAGACGTCGCCGGCGCCGTGAAGCAGCTGATCGAGGAGGGTAAGGTCAAGCACTTCGGCATGTCCGAAGCCGGCGCTAAGACCATCCGCCGCGCGCACGCCGTTCAGCCCGTCACGGCCCTGCAGAGCGAGTACTCCCTCTGGTGGCGCGAACCCGAGAAAGAAGTTATCCCCACCCTCGAAGAACTTGGCATCGGCTTCGTTCCCTTCAGCCCGTTGGGCAAAGGCTTCCTCACCGGCGCCATCGACGAAACCACCACCTTCGCCAGCATCGACTTCCGCAACACCGTTCCGCGATTCAACCCCGAAGCCCGCAAGGCCAACCAGCAGGTGGTCGACGCGCTCGGCCGGATCGCCGACCAGAAGAAAGCGACTCGCGCCCAGATTGCCCTCGCCTGGCTGCTGGCGCAGAAGCCCTGGATCGTGCCTATCCCAGGCACCACCAAGCTCCACCGTCTGGAAGAAAACAACGGCGCAGTGAACGTGGAACTAACCCCGCAGGACCTCGCCCAAATCGAACAAGCGTTCGCCGGCATCGAAGTCCAGGGAGCACGCTACTCCGAGATGCACCAGAAGATGGTGGGCCGCTGACGGGGCTCATTCGTGATGCGCCTTGGGTTGCAGGCCATCGTCGCCATCCTGGCGGCTCGTGCACCCGGTTTTTCGTGCCTCCATTTTCCAGACACTAACGCGTGCCAGGCTTCTCTCGCTTTCACCTGGCCCCTGGGAAGAACACGGCAGAAACCTCTACCGCTCACCTGTCGCTGCGTCGTAGATGGCTCTGCCGATCCGCGCGATGACCTGGTCGCGGGTCGCATCGTCGGCCGTCGAGTCCGTCACAAACACCGCGACCGCCAGCTGTCGGCCATCCGGTAGGGTGATCAGCCCGATATCGTTTGTCGCCGCCGCAACCCCGTGATCCACGTCCGACGTGCCGGCTTTGTGAGCCACGACCGTCCCTGTAGGCAGCTCACCGGCCAGGCGGCTCGAGACGCGCGACGACTGCATCCAGCCCACCAGCAGCGCAGTATGCTCTGCACTCAACGGCGACCGATCACTGATGGTGCGCAGCAGTGAAACCGCTTCCCGCGGTTCAAACCAGTTTCGATACTGGAGAGGTTTGTCGCGATGCAGAGCGCGCTCTCCATCCTCGAGATGAAACCCGTCAACCCCCAGGCCCGCGATGGAGTCCCCGACCGCCTTCGGACCGCCGCCCAGCCGCAGCAGAATGTCGGCCGCGGTGTTATCGCTGAGTGACACCGTCAGCCGCAGCAGCTCTCGCAACGGCACGTCGACGCCGGCTTCGGGATATTTGTCCTGCAGCGGACTGTAAGGCTTCGGCAGTATCAGGTCCGATTCTTGAAATCGAATCGGCTGATCCAGCGTGAACTTTCCCTGTTCCACCTGGTGCAGGATCGCCAGAGCCAGCGGCAGTTTGAAGACCGACTGCATCGGCGGGTGGGCGTTGGCATTGAGATCGCAGTCCAGCCGCGTGCCCGGCAACAAGCAGGCCACGGACACCTTTCCATGCGCGTCCGCTGCAATGGTTTGAATCTGTACCCGGAGGGACGGCTGAGCCAAAGCTGTAAACGCAAAGGCTGGCGACACCAGGAGAGCAGGAAGAAGGCCGATACGCATGTTCTATGCCTCTCATCGCGTCGCCGAAGCGGTCAATAACGATACTGATCCCCCAGGTTGCGGGACAGGAATTCCTGTTAATAAGTGAGTTAACTGGACCCCGGCACTCTCTGTGACGTGAGCCCTGCGACCTGTGCTCTGCGACCTGTACCTCAGGCCGTCATCGACACGCCCATAAAGTCCAGCGCCCGCACCAGGTAGGCCTTCATCTCGTGCCGCGCCACGATCGCGTCCAGGAACCCGTGCGACAGCAGGAACTCCGACCGCTGGAACCCCTCCGGCAGCTTTTGCCGGATCGTCTGCTCGATGACCCGCGGTCCCGCAAACCCGATCAGCGCCCCCGGCTCGGCGATGTTCAGGTCGCCCAGCATCGCGAAGCTCGCCGTCACCCCGCCCGTCGTCGGATCGGTCAGCACCGAGATGAACGGGATCCCCGCCTCGTCCAGCCGCGTCAGTGCCGTCGACACCTTGGCCAGCTGCATCAGGCTCACGATGCCCTCCATCATCCGCGCCCCACCCGACGCCGCCACCGTGATCAGCGGCTGCCGGTCCTCGTACGCCTTATCGATGGCCCGCGCGATCGTCTCGCCCACCACCGCGCCCATGCTGCCGCCGATAAAGTTGTACTCGATCACGCTCAGCACCACGTTGTGCGGTCCCAGCTGTCCCTGCACATTCACGATGGCGTCGTAGAGTCCGGTCTGGTTCCGCGCCTTCTTCAGGCGCTCCTTGTAAGGCTTCAGGTCGACGAAGTTCAGCGGGTCGGTGGACTTCAGATCGCCGTTCAGCCACTGATAGCCCGGGTCCAGCAGGCTGTTGATGCGCGCCTGCGCGCTGATCCGCCCATGCCGTCCGCACTTCGGGCACACCTGCAGATTGGCCTCGAGGTCGGCCTTCCAGATTGGCTGGCTGCACCCCTCGCACTTGATCCACAGCCCCTCGGTGCGCACCCGGTTCTCGCCCGACTCGATCTTGTTGTCTTCCCGCCTGAACCAGGACATCCGCAACTCCAGAAGGGGCAGGGTCCGGTGACCCGGATCTGCCCAACTCAGCTTATCAGGATGGGACCCCCGGTTTCGCCGACCGCTGACTGCTGACTGCTGACCGCTCGCGTTTGTCCGGAACCGGACGCCGTCCGCCTGCGTACTATCCAGTGTTGCCTGGCGGGAGGTGCACACCATGTTCTGCAGCGCATGTGGTCAGCCGATCGATGCCTGGTCCCCCTACTGTCCGCGATGCGGGCGCCAGGTCATCCCCATTGCCACCGCCACGCCTCCGCCCTGGGCCTGGACCCGCGTCCATCGCCACGTCCACACCCTCGGCATCCTCTGGATCGCCTATGCCGGCCTCACCATGATGAGCTGGCTCTTCGCCGTCGGCGTGCTGGGAGGCTTCTTCCACAGCCGGGGCATTCCTTTCGGCCACGGCATGGACGGCTTCTACAGCTTCCCCTTCGGCCACTTCCCCTTCCTGATCCCGATCATCACCGTCGTCCTCGCCGGCCGCGCTGTGCTGTGCTTTGTCACCGGCATCGCGCTGCTGCGACGAGCCTCGTGGGCCAGGGTGCTGGCCATCGTGTGCGCCTTTCTGACCCTGATCCGCCCGTTCCTCGGCACCGCGCTCGCCGTCTACACCCTCTGGGTCCTGTTGCCCAGCGCCTCCGGCCAGGAGTACGACCAGATCGCGGAGCCCAGCCTACAATAGCCGCATGGAATTCCCCATCAGCCGGATGCGGCGTCTGCGCCGGACCGAGCCTCTGCGCGCACTGGTCCGCGAGACCCATCTCGAGCCCAACGCGCTGATTCTGCCGCTCTTTATCTGCCCCGGCGAAGGCATCCGCAAGCCCATCGATTCCATGCCCGGCGTCTTCAATCTCTCCGTCGACGAGGCCGTGAAAGAAGCCGAATCCGCCGCCGCACTTGGGGTCGGCGGCCTGCTGCTCTTCGGCCTGCCCGAGACAAAAGATGAACAGGCGACCGGTGCCTGGGACGACGACGGCATCGTCCAGCAGGGCCTTCGCGCGCTGAAACAATCGAGCGCGGCCAAGAAGCTGGTGCTGATCGCCGACGTCTGCCTCTGCGAGTACACCTCGCCATGGCCACTGCGGCATCGTGAAGCAGCTGGCGACGACTACGAGATCGAGAACGACTCCAGTCTCGAACTGCTGGCGAAGACCGGCGTCTCGCTCGCCCGTGCCGGCGCCGACATCGTCGCCCCCAGTGACATGATGGACGGCCGCGTCGCCGCCATCCGCGACGAGCTGGACGAAGAGGGCCTCGACCAGATTCCGATCCTGTCTTACGCCTCGAAGTTTGCCTCAGCCTTCTACGGCCCCTTCCGCGAAGCCGCCGACTCCGCCCCGCAGTTCGGCGACCGGCGCAGCTATCAGATGGACGGCGCCAATCTCCGAGAGGCGATGCGCGAGATCGAGCTCGATCTCGACGAGGGCGCCGACATGATCCTGATGAAGCCCGCCATGCCGTATCTGGACGTCATCCGCGCGGCCCGCGAGCGCTTCGATGTGCCCATCGGTGCCTACCAGGTCTCGGGCGAGTACTCGATGTTGCAGGCCGCGTTCTCGAAAGGCTGGCTCGAGCCGCAGCGCGCGATGATGGAATCTCTGCTCTCGATCCGCCGTGCCGGGGCGGGGTTCATCGTGACGTACTTCGCGCAGGAAGCGGCGAAAGTACTCGGCTAGCGACTAAGCCCGATCCAGCTCCGCGAACAACTCGCTGAGCACCACGCGAATCGGTGTACCTGGAATTTCGAGGACGCCACTTTCAGGTTCCTGAAAACCACGCCGTGAACAGACATATCCTTTGCGTAACTCGGGATCGACGATCCAAATGTGCTCGGTGCCGAGGTCGAGATAGTCATCGACCCTCTGCGCACCTTGCTGAGCCGATCTTCGGGCGAAAGAATCTCCACAAACAACAGCGCTGGCTTCCGAAGGATTCGCTCCCACGAGACTCCGGTCTGGATGACCGTGACGTCGGGAACTCGATAGCGCGTCGGCTTCACCTGGACGCGGAGTTCCGGAAAAACTTCGACATGCCAAGTATCCCGGTTCAACCTGAAGAGGAACACCAGAGCCTGCTGCAGAATGGAGTGCTCTTTTTCCCCCAAATTCCTCTCCTCGATCTCGCCGTCCACGTAATCGCAGTCCGGGCGATAACTGGTCGCCAGGTATTCTTCCACCGGAACCCGAGCAGACTGAGGAATGGCGCTCATGCATCCAGTATCCCCCCAGGGAGGGCGAAACGCCCGGAAAAACCCTCCCTCCGCCAATTCCAACCGGGTGAAGAGTCCCGGTTCCTTGCCGATAAACCTATCGTCGCGCTGCGTCCGGAGGGTCCAGTTATCCCGGTGAGGCGTTGCCTGACCCAAGGAGTGCACATGCAGCGGTCGCCATTTTCTTCCTCTCGAAGCCACGAGCAACTCTCCGGCCCCGAAGGCCTTTCCCGCCGCAACTTCATGAAGAGGTCATTCCAGTGCGCCTTGCTGCCGGCCCTGGCCAGCCCCTGGCTGACCTCCTGTGGCAGCAGCAGCACGCTCCCGCCCACGCCCCGGCTGGAGTCGGTGAATAACTTCAGAGACATTGCCGGAGCCGACGACACAACCGCGTATCGCACCGCCGCGGGTGAGAAACTGCGTCGCGGCGTCGTCTACCGCTCCAACGCCCTGGGTACCCCTTCGGTCCCCGACCAGGCCACGCTCGATTCTCTCGGCATCCTTAAGGTCTACGACCTTCGCACGCCGGATGAGATCACGGCGCTCGAGGACACCCCGCCCGCCGGCGCTACCGACACCAACATCAACCTCTACTGCGCCCAAAACGTGAACCATCCGCCTATCGCCACGCCGGACGAAGCCATCGCCTACATGGAAAGCACCTACGTGTTGTTTGTCACCGATGTCAGAGTCCGCGGCCGCATCGCGCAGGTCCTGCAGGGCATCGCCAACACCGCAGGCAATCATCTTTACCACTGCAGCGGCGGCAAAGATCGCACCGGGTGGATCACCTGCACGCTGCAGAGCATCGTGGGCGTGCCGCTCAACGTAATCGTGCAGGATTACCTGCTGACCAATGGCTACTCCCAGTCCTCGATCCAGGCCCAATACCAGCAAACGATCGCCGCAGATGGCCAGCTCGTTGCCGATATCACTTATCCTTCGCTGGTGGCCGATCAGAGATATCTCTACGCCGGCCTGAATCAGGTGACCGCCCAGTACGGAACCATGGCCTCTTACATTTCGGATGGGCTGGGCCTGAGCGCCGCGACTCAAAATAGCCTCCGCGCCCTGCTTCTGTCGTAGCGGCTGCCGCAGGCGTCAGGGTCGGAATCCTGGAGACTGCCTCCGGCATCTCCCATGGGGAGCCCCTGCGTACAATTGAGTCTTTGGGGCAGGAATGCAGGTGCGTTCGCATCCGCGCGCCCCTGCAGGCTTAATTACCCTGAACGGAGTCCTTCTTGGCAGAAACCATCTACGACGTAGCCATCCTCGGCGGCGGGCCCGCCGGATACACAGCCGCGATTCGCGCCGGACAGTACGGCCTGAAGGTCGCGCTGATCGAGAAGTCCGAGAAGCTGGGCGGAACCTGCCTGCACGTGGGCTGCATTCCCACCAAGTCGCTGCTCTTTAACGCCGAGGTCTACGACCATCTGAAGCATGCGAAGGAATACGGCATCGAAGGCCTGGGCGAGGGTCAGATCAACTGGCAGACGGTGCTCGACCGCAAGAACCAGATCGTCACCAAGCACGTCAAAGGCCTCGACTTCCTGATGCGCAAGAACAAGGTCACCGTCATCTCCGGGTTCGGCAAGCTGACCGGCCCCGCGAAGAACGGCGTGCTGACGGTGGACGGTTGACGGCAAAGGCGCGACCAGCGTCCAGGCGAAGAACGTCATCCTGGCTACCGGCTCTGATGCGAAGATGCTCCCCGGGCTCAAGGCCGACGACACTATCCTGACCAACATCGAGATCCTCTCGCTCAAGCAGATTCCGAAATCGCTGGCCATCATCGGCGCGGGCGCCGTCGGTGTCGAGTTTGGGTCGATCTTCCGCAGCTTCGGCTCCGAGATCAGCATCATCGAGTTCCTGCCCCGCACCGTTCCCAACGAAGACGAAGAGGTGAGCAAGGAGCTGACGCGCGTCTTCAAAAAGCGCGGCATCGACATCAACGTCGGCGCGAAAGTCGAGACCGTCGAGAAGACCAGGACTGGCGCGAAGGTGACCTTCACCGCCTCCGACGGCAAGAAGGTTGAGAAGGAAGCGGAGAAAGTTCTCGTCGCCGTGGGCCGCGCGCCGCGCACCGAGGGCATCGGCCTCGAGACGACAAAGATCAAGCCCGAGCGCGGATTCATCAAGGTCAACGAGTGGATGCAGACCGACGAGCCCGGCATCTACGCCATCGGCGACATCGTCGCGGGTCTGCCGCAGCTGGCCCACGTCGGCGCGATGGCCGGCATGGTCGTTGCCGCGAAGATCGCCGGCAAATATGCACGTCCCGTCCGCCGCGAGCGCATTCCCGCCTGCACCTATACCGAGCCGCAGATCGGCAGCGTCGGCCTGACCGAAACCCAGGCCAAAGAGAAGGGCTACACCGTCAAGGTCGGCAAGTTCCCCTTCTCAGCCAACTCGAAGGCTTCAATCGTTGGCTCGCACGAGGGCTTCGTGAAGATCGTCGCCGACTCGAAGTACGAAGAAATCCTCGGCGTCCACATCATCGGCCCGCAGGCGACGGAACTGATCGCCGAAGCCGTGACCGCGATGGAACTCGAGGCGACGGTGGACGAAATGATGTTCACGATCCACGCCCATCCCACGCTGGCAGAAGCGATGCTCGACGGCTTCGGCAGCGTCGAGGGTATGGCCATCAACGTTTAGCGGGAGGCAGCAAGGAGGAGCGATGCGCAATGAGTTCACAGCGGTAATCGAGCGCGACGGCGACTGGTTCGTGGCATGGTCGCCGGAAATCCCAGGCGCAAATGGACAAGGTCGCACTTTGGAAGAGTGCAAAGAAAGCCTTGCAGCGGCCATTCAGCTGATCCTTGAGGATCGCCGCGAAGACGGACTGCGCGGCCTTCCACAAGACGCAGTGCGCGAGACCGTAACCGTCCAGTGAAGCGTGAAACTCTTCTCCGCCATCTGCGCCTTCATGGCTGTTACCTGAAGCGCGAGGGTGGATCCCACTCCCTCTGGTTCAACCCTCAAACCGGCCAGATGGAGGCAGTGCCGCGGCACACCGAAATCGCTGACCTTCTCGCAAAGAAGATCTGTCGCGGGCTGTCTCTCCCTGCTCCCGGGCAAAAGCCGTGATCCTCAACCTCCTCCAGTTCGACCGCGTTCCCTACGCTGAGGGCCTCGCCCTGCAGAAGTCTCTCATCGAGGCCCGTTACGAGAACCGCATCGGCAACACCCTCGTCCTGCTGGAACATCCGCCCGTCCTCACGCTGGGCCGCAATTCCCGCCGCGCCAACATCCTTGCCAGCGACGAGTTCCTCGCTTATCGCGGCGTCGAGATCCACGAGATCAACCGCGGGGGCGACGTCACGTATCACGGCCCTGGCCAACTCGTCGGTTATCCCATCTTCGATCTGCGCAGCTTCACGCCGCGTCTCGGCGCGGTCGATTTTGTGCGAAAGATCGAAGAGGCGCTCATCCGAGCCTGCGGCGATTTCGGCGTGAAGACCATGCGCGTCGCCGGGCGCACCGGCGTGTGGACGATGGCCGGAGGTTCAATCCAGGAGAAGAAGATCGCCGCCATTGGAGTCCACATCTCGCGCGGCATCACTTCGCACGGCTTCGCCTTCAACGTGAACCCCGATCTGCGCGACTTTCAGCTGATCGTGCCCTGCGGCATCGCCGATCGTGAGGTCACCAGCCTCGAACGCGAAGTCGATCCGCCGCCGTCCATGGAAATGGTCCGCAACGCAGTCGCACGGCAGTTCGGTCATGTCTTTGAGTCGCAGGTGCTCTGGGTCGACTCACCGCAGGACCTGCTGCCCGAACTCGCCACGGGGGCTCACGCTGTCACTGCCAACGCGGATTTATAATCGATCTTTGCGCCGAAGCGTCATCGTGCAGTGGCTCTGCACGCCTCAAGCCTGATCCATAGCGGAGAAAAGCACCCATGCCGACGGATGTCCTGATGCCCCAGATGGGCGAGTCGATTTTCGAGGGGACGATCACGAAGTGGCTCAAGAAGCCGGGCGACACCGTGCAGCGCGACGAGCCGCTCTTCGAAATTTCCACGGACAAGGTCGACGCCGAGATTCCATCGCCCGCTGCCGGTGTGCTCACCGAGATCCGCGCGCAGGAGGGTTCCACGGTGCAGGTGAATGCCGTGGTCGCCGTCATCGGCGACGGAGCGTCCGCAGCTGCCAGCGCACCCGCCGCGCCTGCTGCAGCGCCGACGACAGAAGCGCCGAAGGCTCAACCCGCCCCACAGCCAGCCGCGGAAACAAAGCCGGCGGCCACCGCCGGTCCGCGCCAGGACGTCGTCATGCCGCAGATGGGCGAGTCCATCTTCGAGGGCACCATCACGAAGTGGCTGAAGAATGTCGGTGACACCGTCCAGCGCGACGAGCCGCTGTTTGAAATCTCCACCGACAAAGTCGATGCCGAGATTCCCGCGCCCGCCGCTGGCGTGCTCACCGAGATCAAGGTTCCTGCGGGACAGGTCGCGCAGATCAACACCGTCGTCGCCGTGATTGGTGGCGCGGGCGAAGCTGCGGCTCCCTCAGCAGCCGCTCCGGCTCCCACCCCGGCAGCCGCAGCCGTCCTGCTCCTGTCGTGAGTGCGCCTCCTGCGGCCGCCGCGGGAGAAGCGGAGCATGTCCGCTCCTCGCCGCTGGTTCGGAAAATTGCTCGCGAGCACAACGTAAACCTCAGCGCGGTGCAGGGAACCGGAGCCGGCGGACGCGTCACCAAGGAAGACATTCTCGCTTACATCGAAAAGGGTGGTGCAGCACCGTCGGCGGGAGCGGCCCGTCCCGCAGCTCCTGCTCCAGCCGTGGCTCCCATTCCCGGCGAACTTGTCCCGCTGACCCGCATGCGCTCGATCATCGCGCAGCGCATGGTGGAGTCGAAACGCACCAGCCCGCACGTCCACACCGTCTTCAAGATCGACTTCACGCGCATCGTCAAGCTTCGCGAGAAGGAAAAGAGCAAGTACGAGCAGCGCAACAGCGTGAAGCTGACCTACATGCCGTTCATCACGCGTGCGGTCATCGCCACGCTGCGCAGGATGCCCATCGTGAATGCCTCGATGGAAGGCGATGCGATTCGCTACCACCAGCACATCAACATCGGCATCGCGGTCGCGCTGGAGTGGGGCTTGATCGTCCCCGTCATCAAAGAAGCAGAAGAGAAGAACTTCCTCGGCATCGCCCGCGCCATCGCCGATCTCGCGGAGCGCGCGCGCGGCAAGAAGCTCAAGCCCGACGAGGTCGGCTCCGGCACCTTTACCATCACCAACCCGGGCATCTTCGGCGAGCAGTTCGGAATGCCGATCATCAATCAGCCGGAGAGCGCGATCCTGGGCGTCGGCGGCCTCTTCAAGGAGCCGGCGGTCGTGACCAGCGAGGACGGCACGGACTCCATTGCCATCCGCCATTTCCTCCACCTCACGCTCGGCTTCGATCACCGCACCATCGACGGCGCCGACGCGGGCAAGTTCATGGCTGAAGTGAAGAAGTATCTGGAAGGCTGGAACGAGGACATCGGCTGAGGACTGGCCGTCCAGTCTTCAAAGCGGTTACTTTTGGACCGTATCGACGTCGAGAATAGGCCAGGGAGTGTTCGCTTATTCTTCGATGCAACACTATGGTAGAGTTTCACATCGGATGGAGCGAGAATCGCGTATGGCTGACCGTAAACAATTCGAAAATGTTCCTGCACCAGATGAGGAACTGAATCGGCTACTCGATGCGTCGCGCGAAAAGGGAGTGACGGAAGAGGAGTTGCAGGAACAGCGTATTAGCTTTGCATTTGGCAACGCCCCCTTCAGTTCGGAGCGCATTACCCGAGAGAGCGTGCGCATGGCGTCGCGTCACATTAGGCTAATGCACGAGTAGCGAACGCAACCTCTAAGGAAGATCACCGAGCTACCGTGTCTGTTCGCGAGAAAGATAATCCCGCGCTGTTCGCGCGAATTCAAGAGCAGAATCTGCTGCGGCAGTATGATCTGCTGTCGAACTGTATCGAAATCGGCCTCGAGAAGGGAATTGAGGCCTTTGACAAGTACACCCTGTGGTCATTGAACTATGCGGCAGTCGCGAATATCGCCCAGTTTGGCGGCCGCTATCGTGAAGATCCGATCTATGTAGGACGCCATTTTCCGCCACACTTTAAGGAAGTCCCCAATCACATGGATCGTTTCTTCTCCATGATCCATGAGAACTGGACCATAGCCGATCACCCAACGTTGCTTCCCGCATTTGCGTTGTGGCGGTTGAACTGGATACATCCATTCGTCGAGGGAAACGGAAGAACGGCTCGCGCAGCCTGCTATTACCTCATCTGCATGAGACATGGATCGCTCTTGCCGGGAAAGAAAACCGTGCCAGAAAGAATCCGCGAAACTCGGCCAGAATACTATGCAGCTCTATCGGCGGCCGACCGCGCATGGGATCAAGGTCAGCTGAATGTTTCTCAGTTAGCCGAGTATCTGGCAGGGCTCCTCAAAGCTCAACTGGCCGATGCAATTCAATAATCACGAAACTCTACAGCCTCATTAGGCAAGTCAGAGCAGCGCCTGCGCCTCAAGCACCCGCGCCACAGCCTCCTCCGGCGTTTGTCCCACTGCCGAAAGATGCCCCATCTTGCGCCCCTTGCGCGGCTGATGCTTTTCGTACAAATGCACGCGCACTCCGGGGATTGCCAGAGCCCGGTCAAATTGCGGTGGATGATCGAGCCACAAATCGCCCAGCAGGTTCGCAATCGCCGCCGGCTGTACGACACTTACCTCGCCCAGCGGCAGATCGCAAACCGCGCGCACCAGCTGTTCGAATTGGCTCGTCACACACGCGCGCTCGCTGGCGTGATAGCTGTTATGCGGCCGTGGCGCCAGCTCATTCACCAGCAACTCGCCCTCCTTGGTCAGGAACATTTCAACCGCGAGCAGGCCCTCCAGCGTAAACGAATCGGCGATCTCGCAGGCCAGTTTCTGTGCGCGCGCTTCCACCTCTGCCGAAATGAGCGAGGGGATCACGCTCCACACCAGGATCTGATGCTCGTGATGATTCGTCGCCGACGGAAAACTCTTCGTCTCTCCGCGCGGCGAACGCGCCACCATCACGGAAATCTCGCGGTCGAGGTCGAGGGCCTGCTCTACTACGGACGGCTGGCGACCCAGCAGCAGCCAGGCATCCGCGGGAGTCGCGTCGTCGCCAAAGCCAATCTTCACCTGGCCGCGGCCGTCGTATCCCCCATGCGCGCTCTTGACGAAGCAGCGCCCGCCCAGGGTTAGAACCGCATCGGCTACATCCTGCTCGGAGCGGGCCGGGTGCCAGGGACCTTGCGGAAATCCGCGCTCCCGCAGCCACTCCTTCTGCCGGATACGGTTCTGGATCACATGCAGCAACTCCGCCGACGGCCGCACCGGCGCGTACTTCGCTGCTGCCTCCAGAGACGCGATGGAGACCTGCTCAATTTCGAGCGTGACCACATCGCAGCCTCGGGCCAGATCGGCCGCCGCGCGCGCATCGTCCCACGATCCTTCGAAGCACGCATCGACCACGAACCGCGCTGGGCAGGAGGGATCCGGATCCATTACCTGAATCCGATAGCCGAGAGAACGCGCGGCCATCGCCACCATCCGGCCCAGCTGTCCGCCGCCGAGAATACCGATGGTCGCGCCAGGAAGGATCGCACTCATTCGGGAAGAGCCTGCGCGAGAACTTCTTTGCTGCGGGCCTCACGCCATGCGCGCAGTTTCTCACGCAGTTCAGAATCGGTGGTTGCGAGAATCTCTACCGCCAGCAGTGCCGCATTCGCCGCGCCAGGCTTGCCGATGGCCAGCGTTCCCACCGGCACGCCCCTCGGCATCTGCACAATGGAGAGCAGGGAATCCACCCCCTGCAGCATGGTGGAGGGAATCGGGACGCCAAGAACCGGCACCAGAGTCTTCGCCGCCATCATGCCCGGCAGATGCGCAGCACCGCCGGCTCCGGCAATGATCACACGGAGCCCACGCGTTTCGGCCTGCGACGCGTATTCGAACAGCAGATCGGGCGTGCGATGCGCCGACACAACCCGCGCCTCGTGCGGCACTCCAAACTCACGCAGGATCTCAACCGCCGGCGCGAGCGTCTCGTAGTCGCTCTTCGAGCCCATCACGATGCCGACCAGTGGCTTCTCTTTCATCGAGGTCGATTCTAGAGCATCGCCTGCCGCATCTCCCAGGCGCCTCACTTCCGGCGCAGAAAATCCAGCACGAATTGAATCAGTGTAACCAGCCCGCCGATCGCAATGGCAAACCCGCGCGCGCTCTGGAACCGCTCTTCGTGCTGGGTCACGCGCTGCTCGATGCTGCCAATGCGTCCTGAATTGCCGTCGCCGACCAGCGTCGTCATCTGATTCTTGAGGACCGAAAGATCGGCCAGCACCTTTGCTTCGAAATCCGTCATGTTTCCTTTCCTGTCTTTCGGTGGATGATGCCCGCATGCTTCGCGGAAGGCGACCGCCTCGCGGTCCCGGAGATCCGGCGAAGGGTTACGAAGTCGCCAGAGGCAGATTGACAAAAACAGCCGTCGAGAAGCGCGAGTAGTTCGGCGGAGTCGATCCGTCGTACATGCGGATGTAGTAACGCTCCATCGGGGCTTGTCTTGGAATGATGAAGTTCGACACCGGAGAACGCAGAACCAGATCCGGCCCCGGTCCCGGCGTGAACGACCAGTCACGGCGACGGACTTCGAAGCCGCCACCTGCAGGCGCCGTTGCGCCCGCGGCGATCTGGATCGCACTGCCGCTCAACGATGTGACAGCCAGGGCGTTCAGATTCGCCAGCGGCGCCGCCGTCGCCGGCTGCAGTCGGCAGCCACGCATCGGCAGGCACGCTGGTGGATGTCGTGATCGCAATTTCGTCGGCCCAGTCATTGGCAAACGAGATGGAATACTTTGTGCGATTCGGCGCACCGCTCAGCACATCGATCTGCACTTCGCGCACCACCAGGCTGGCGTTCAATCCCGCGGAAGCCGAGGACACAGCGAGCTGGTCTCCTGGCCACACATCGTCCTGCCGATCCGCGTTCCACTCCGTATACTTGCCGCTCCAGGCCGCGGCGCGGCTTGTTGAAACCGCCAGAATCGCGGTCGCGGCATTTTCACAGTCGGCGGAACTGCGCGCAGCAGGCCGCGTTACCGTTCCCATCCAGACGGCGGTTCCGGGCAGCGCGCCTCCATTGCTTTCGGTCGCGATACTGCTGGCGCTGGCCAGGCGAGCCACCGACCGCCGGCTCGTCCGGTAAGAAACCGCGATCAGCTCGCCTGGCAGGGGTGTGCTGTCCGGATAGAACTGGAGCCTGCCGCTGCGGTCGACCGTGCAGTTCGCCCCCTGTGCCGCCGTTCCCAGCCGGCGCACCACCGGCGCGCCGTTGAGCGGAGTACTCGTAACCCAGATCGGTCCCTGCTGTTCCACGGTCACATAGCCGAGGCTGCATTGCAGGTATCCGGCAGTGAGCGGAGCATACAGACACCAGGGTGCGGGTGAACCGATGAAGCTGCCCGAGTAGAGCACCACTGGCGTGCTCGCGATGCCATTGGTGTTGTCCTGCACTTCGAACATCATGTTGGCCGTGGCGATCAGCAGTTCTGCGCCGAACCGCTCCAGACCATCGTCGGATCCGAGCGCATAGTAGGCCTGCAGAACCCTCTGCACGTCGCTCGAGCAAAATCGTAACCGCAACGTATACAAATGTCCGGCAATCGGAGTGAAAGTGCTGCCGGCAACAACGCCGTTGACCAGCGGAGCAATGGTTGTGGCTCCGTTCGTCTGGCCGATCAAAAATCCTGCGATGCAGGTGGTCACGCTGGCCACACCCGCATTGAAGAAGCCGTTGATGATGCCCGACGTGTTTGCGCCGAACTGAACCCCGCCCACCTCCACCACCAGTCCGCCTCCCAGTTCAAGGCTGGAGATGGCAGAGAGCACGGTGGCGCCGATCATGCTGCCGCCGCCGCCACAGGTTAATCCTGCGGAGGTCAAAGTGAATGCTGCGCCCGGGTCATCGACATTCCAGATTCGCGCGTCGATCGTCGGCCCCTGAAAGTCGTCGGTGAGCGGCTTCGCGCTCGACGTCGAAGGCATCCAGGGCTTTTCACCCAGATCGAAGAGCACACCGGTTCCGTCGCCCTGAAAGAATTCCGTGACGTAAACGCAGGGCTCTGCTTCGCCGCACACCGTCACGTCGTTGGCCAACGCCTTCACCATGGAAAGTTCGAGGTCGGTCAGCGACAGCGTGCCGTCAGCCTCGCTGAGTGAATGCGTAATGCTCCCCACCGGTGTCATGGTGAGCGTGCCGTTCATCAGCCGATAAGCGCTGCGCACCGATCCCGCCAGATCGCCGGCATTCTCTGACCACGGATGACTGGCATTCACCTGGAACTGCGAAACGCTGAGGTCCGACTGTGACAGTTCGCAGGCGATGTTCTCGAAGTTGATGGCCGCCAGCATCGACTGCAGAGCCTGCCCGCTGGTGGTGCCGCAAATGGTGCCCGGCTGCGCCAGGCTCTGCCGGTTCAGCAGCATCTCATCGCTGATCGCGGAAACGGCCGCTTGATAGGCCACGCCCTCGGTTCGCTGGCCGGCGAGTTCCATCGCCGGTTCGGTGGCAACATATCCGGTGAACAGAAGCGCACCGTCATCGTTCGCAACGATCATCCGGCTGTTGCGCACTGGAACGGCAACGCCAGACGCTGGAAACAGAGTGACGATACAAGTGGCCGGCTGGTTGAGCTGCCGCAGGATGCGAAACGGCCGCCCGGCGACGATCGAAGAGCTGTAGTCGATCGGGCCGTTGCCATCGTGATTATCGATTGTGAGTTTCAAACCTGGCCTCCGTGTCAGATCAGCGTTGCAGGACTGGGCAGGAAGCTGCGGAAGCACACTACCTGTTCACCGTCGTTCGCGTCAGTCACCGGCAATGCGCGAAAAGTTGCACTCAAACCGATTCGCTCCAGTGGCGACACCATCGCCGTCGCCGCTTCGGCCGCGCCCGTCATCGATTGCAGGCGCGGATAGTGAAATAGAATCCGCTCGCCCTGCTCGCCGTCGATTGCAAACAACGCCGACCATTCCTGGAAAAAGCTTCCGCCCTCGCGATCGACAAAGCCTGCAATCGCCTGAACCCGCATCGTCGCTGTTGGCGCGCCCGCGATCAGCGGTTGCGCCAGCTGTAGCCCAATCGGTGTGCTCGATGCGACCCGGGCAACGTTGAACGAGACGCGGCGAATGTAATCCGGATCGTTGTTGACTGCCGCGGCGCTGCTCACGTATGCCGCGCAGACACCACTGCCCACGTATCCCGTTTGCCCCGCGTAGTCCAGGTCCACGGTCACCACAGAGCCTGCGGAGAAGCCGGCAGCATCCGTGGCGGCCATCGCCAGGAATGTCGCCGTCGATCCCGCGACGAGGCTCACCGGCGGCACGCCTTTGCTCCCCGATCCATTCGCGGCGCCTCCTGCCGCAGGCACGATGAGATTCATATGCTGCGATCCGGCGGCCAGTGCCATCGATAACTTGCTCCATGCCTTGAAGCGCAGCGAGACCGTGGCGTCCACTGTTTCACGCACCTGAAGCTGCGTGGTCCCGGGACTGCCGGTGATCAATTCTCCGAACTTGCTCGTGGATCGGCGCGTGAAATCCTCGATCCAGCCCAGATCCACCCAGGGCGCGGGCGGAGCGTTCGTCGCGAATCGTCCGTTCGCCGACGGATCGAACAGCGTCGGCGTGCGATGAACGCGATCGACCGGCGCAAAATAGGCGCGCACCGATCGCCCCATGGGCGGCAGCGCGGGCAGCGGCGTGGTGGCTTGCGTACTCATTGTTCCCCCTGCTCCTGAAAGGCGAAGACCGTGACTTTAACCGTGCGGCTCAGGCAATCGCGCAGCGTCACCGCGGGTCCGAACTCGGGGTCGGACCAGAACACCATCGTCTCCATGGCGGCCGCCGGACTCGTCGCATAGTTCATCTTTTGTGCCGAGAACGGATACAAAAGCCGCAGCACCTCGTAATCCATCTCTCCCAGTGCCCGACCCCGATCGAGCCCCGCGTTCATCTGTGTGCCTGCCGTGCTGTACTGGATCTCGCACGTCATCTGCGCCAGAATGGCGGGCAGTTGCACATCGGCCTGCATTCCCGTCCAGCTCAGAGCAAACGCGTCGAGCTGCGGTTGTGCCGCCGGCGCTTCGGCCTCGCACACCAGAATGCCCGGTCGGGACACAGCCCTCAGCGTCATCGTCCGTGCCGGATTTACGCTCGCCAGACGGCTGCGCAGCGCGATATAAAACGTATCTTTTGCGTTTTGCATAGGTCACTCACTCGGTTACATTTTCTGCGGTTGTGCACCGGCGCCGCGTCCCTTCGAGGGCTCCGGCGTCCGTTGCATTCACATCGGCCACTCGCCGCTGGCTTCCTGTAACAGCAGCCGATACAAATAGGCCTGTCCCTGACTCTCCGACGCCGACGTCGCCTCGATAAGAAAGAGCTTTCCGGCGACAACCACCCCGCTGGCCTGCGCGAACAGCGCCTGCGCGGAGCTCAGCTGCAGTTGCGTCACCTGTGCGGCAACCGCATCGGCTGAGACCAGCAGCTCGTACTTCGCCAACTCCCCGTTCTGCATCGAAGCGCGCGCTTTGCGAAAAACCACGGGCGCCAGTGGAAGCGAGAGAAAACCCGGCGCGTTCAGCCCCATCTGCCCTGCGTCGGTGGAATCTCCCTGAAGCGGCGGCATCTGCAGGCTGGCCGTAGTTCCGCCGCCGGCTCTCAGTAGCGCCGTCGTGGCTCGTCGTGCCAGGCCGCCTGGATTTTGTACGCTCAGATCGGTCATCGCCTACCCCACCTTCACCGATACCCACGGCCGGAGCAGCGCCTGAACGGTCGCATCCACCAGCGAGGCGGAAAAATACTGCAGTTGCAGCGTGTCCACTCTGGACGACTTCACGTTGAGCCCCGGCGTCGCCTGGGCGTTCTTCACAATCTGCGCGCAGGCGCACTTCACGGCATTCGGCGGCGTTGCCAGCCCCGCCGTGTAGGTCACCTTCACCTCGTTGTAAGGAAGACCGAGAATGTTGAGCGGAAACGTCAGCTCACCGGTATCCGCAACGAAGTCCACGGTGGCTGGATCCACCGTGGTCCAGGCTCCGGGCAGCGAAAAGGCCCAAAGAACTTCTTCCCCGAGCGGATACGCCATCTGTCCCCGCCGCGGTCTTCCATAACGCGCCTGGATCGAGACAAAGGGCTGCGTCGCCGGCACCATCGGCGCCAGCGGCAAGTGCGTCAGCCGCACCGTCTGCGAGCCGGCCACAATGCGCAGCTGTTCGGTATATTGCGTCAAGTTCAGACTCGCGCGGCGGCAGTGGCTGTCGATCAGCGACGAGGCCGCGGTGACCCAGTCGTCGGTGACGTCGGACGCCAGCCCGTACGTCTGGTATTCGGTTGGCTGCAGGTAGCACGCCATGAATTCTCCTTACTGAAACAGGGTTCTGAGCACAGGGCCCAGGGCACGAGAAAAGGCCGGCCCGGCTCTCTGCGAGCGTTGGTTTTCGCTCGCAGAGAAAGCAGTAACCGGCCAATCTCGCCGAAGCTCCGTCAAATTACGCGGAGCTGGTGCATTACGACTACCGGTCGACCAGCACCTGATAGTGCGCGTAGCTGGCGCCCTTCACCACCGGCGCACCGAACTTCACGACCACGTGCTGCGAAGCGAGCGAGCCCGGCGTGCCCAGCTGGAAGACGCGCGGGTTGGGATCGCTCAGCCAGTGGTACTCGATCAGGTCCTCGGTCACGATGTAGGCCGGAAGCACCGCATTGCCGGAGCCCGGT
>CAVPCB010000097.1:0-12543 GCA_963702285.1 uncultured Acidobacteriaceae bacterium
TACTTCTAAGGTCTTTAGCTAAAAGGCGGTCAGCTAAAAACCGGTTAGCGTCGATTGATATGGGGCATCCGAGTTCTTCAGCTAAGGTCCGGTCAGGGAAAAATCGCGGTCGCTGACGGAATTGAGGCCTGGCAGATCGATCAAAACACTGGATTTGCCAGAGAACGACCTAGTCGGCGCAAGTTTGGATTGTTGGCCCGTTCTTTTACAGGTTGCTCAAGGCACGACGCTGGCGGAGACCCGGTGGCTCTTTTGCTTGCCGAAGGGGCGGGGAGGTGGCACAATCGCAAACACTCCCCCCAGAGGATGTTCCCGATGTGTTTGTCATTGCGCAAGACGTTGTTCGTGTTGCTGTGCGTGGCGGTACCGGGCGGCTGCGTGGGCGGAGGCCTGCACGGGCAGGCCGCGGCTGACGGGACGAACCAAGGCCCGAGCCAAACCCAAAGTTCGAGCCCGGCTCCGAGCGAAGGCCAGGGCCAGGTTCGAGGCCAGGCCCCTGGCTCGACTACGAGTCCAGGCGACACTCAAGGCCATAGCCAGAGTCTCCAGGTTGCGGCCCAGTCCGAGGTTCGATCGGAGACGTTTCATCTGAAACCCGGGAACGGGTTTCGAAGTGACGGGGAGCTCCGACGACGCGCGATTCTCGGTGGATCTTTTTGTCTACAACACGGACAAGGAACTGGTAGGGAAGGACGATCCGGATTCGACGGAAGCGTCGTTCAAGTGGCAGCCGGCGGTGGAGGGAGACTACTACGTGCTGGCGCGCAACACGAGCGACGGCGCGGGAACGATCCACGTTGCTGTGACCGGCGGGGCGGGTAAGACCCGGGGCCTGGGCACGCCGACCGGGGGAGCAAATTATGCGATGGTGAAGGTTTTTTACGCGACCGATCGCGCGGTAGCGGGCAGCGACAGCCGCGGGCCAACGTATAGCGGGGAACCAGACGCGAGCGGGCAGATGCACTACGGCGAGGTGTCGGTGAGCATCCCGCGGGATCACCGGATGGGGGAGCTGGAGGGGCCGAGCATCTGGCGGCTGGAATTTAAACAGGATCCGACGAAGTACGTGACGCTGCAGAGCGTGGAGCCCGAGGACGAATCGGTTTTGATGAAGGGGATCTCGGACCGGGTGGGGCACTCGCAAAAAAAGGAAGTCCTGGTTTTTGTGCATGGGTTCAACACGTCGTTCGAGGATGCGTCGAGGCGCACGGCGCAGCTGTCGTACGACATGGCCTTCGATGGGCCGACGATCCTGTACAGCTGGCCTTCGCAGGGATCGATGAATCCGATCGCCTACAACAAGGACGGGCGGAATGCAGCGCTGACGGTTCCGCATCTGGAGGATTTCCTGAAGGAAGTGGTAGCCAAGTCGGGTGCGACCACGGTGGACATCATTGCCCACAGCATGGGGAATCGGCCGGTGACCCAGGCGCTGCGCGATTTTGCGCTGGAGAATCCGGGGAAGAAGCCGATGTTCAACCAGGTAGCGCTGATGGCGCCGGACGTGGATGCGGCGTTGTTCCAACAGATGGCGCAGCAGATGGAACATTCCGCGAGCCGGATTACGCTGTATGCGTCGTCGCGGGACGCGGCGCTGAAGGTATCGGAAGTCTTCGCCGGGTATCAACGGGCGGGGGAAGGCTTGCCGCGTCTGCTGGTGCTGCCGGGAATGGACACGGTGGATGCGTCGGCCGTGGATACGAGCCTGCTGGGCTTCTACCATTCTTATTTCGCCGACAACACGACTGTGCTTTCCGATTTATTTCACGACTTCCTGGGGGCTCCGGCGGCGAGCCGTCTTGGGCTGCAGAAAGTAGTCACAGCGGCGGGGCTGTACTGGAAATTCGTGCCTGGCAAATGAGGCAGCGCTACAATGAGAGCCTCTTTTTCCTTTGAGCCGGGATTTCTGTTCCTCAACGACGCCGGAAGATGATGTCTGTGGGCAAGGGCAGCAGAGGTCAACGCGGACGATACCGAAGGCGATGGCCATCGCAGTGGTTGCGATGGGGCGCCTGGCTCGTGGCGCTCGTGCCGATTTCGCTGTGCGGGGTGGCCGCGGCGGGGCAGTCAGGGACCGATCGCACCCTGAAGCCTGCGCTGGAGGGCGCGCCCGCTGAGACCTCGCCAGCCGAGTCCCCGAGCGGGCATTACTACGCACTCATCATTGGAATCGGCGATTATCCGCCGCCTGTGCCGAAGCTGAAGAATCCAGCGCCCGACGCGCTGGCCATCGGTGAGGTGTTGACGAAGGACTATGGGTTCAAGGTGACCGCTCTGATGGACGGCCAGGCTACGAGGAACAACATCCTGAAAGAGCTGACGCGTTATCGAAATACGCTGTTTAAGCAAGACAGCCTGCTGATCTATTACGCGGGACACGGCGCCAGGGATACCGACCAGGAGGGGGGACGCTCAGCCTACTGGATCCCGGTGGACGCTGACTCGAAGGAGAGTCCCAACAGCATCAGCTCGTCGGACCTGGCCGTGAGGCTGCGCGAAATGCTTGCGGGTCACGTGCTGGTGATTGCCGACAGCTGTTACGCGGGAGATATGACGCGGGACGTACGGGAGGCGGTAAGCGCCGAAGACCTGACATTGCCGAAAAGAATGCTGCAGATAACGTCGCGGAATCTGATGGCCAGCGGCAATGATGAGCCGGTGATGGACAGCGGCGGAAGCGGGCACTCGGTATTTGCCAGAGAGCTGCTGGAGGGGTTGCAGGGCGCAAGTGGGACGATGTTTACCGGGACGCAGCTGTTCATCGACAAGGTTCAGAGCGGGGTCATCGGGAGGGCCGAACAAACGCCGATCTACGATCCTTTTCCTGGCGCCGGGGACGGGGGAGGCGATTTTGTTTTTGTGCGGACGGGCATGGCGTCTCCGGTGATCGCGTCGAATAAGGTGGTCGCGGCGCCGTCAAGGAGTGTGCAGGCACCGCCTCCGGTACCTGCGTGGACGCCTCCACCGCAAGGTGTGACCCCGCAGCTCATGGGCTACTCCATCGATCTGCTGGCAATCCGGGACAATCCCGAATTGCTCGACAGGCTTTTGCCCGGATTCACGCGGGAACAAATCGGGGTTGAACAGCGAATCTGGCAGAGCCTTGATTTGATGGAGAATGCAAGTAGCGGGGACGGGGCGGCGAATCTGATCCTGAATCCGAAGAAGCCGGCTTTTGTGTTTGAGTGGCAGAAGCTGATCGATACGCGACCGGAACTCGCGCGCGGCCCGGTACTGGACGCTTTCTGAAGCCCGAGGCGGACTGGTCGTTTGTGAAGCGGGAGCCGGGCTGGAGCGACAAGTACAACGAGATTGTGGAAGTCGTTCTCTTCGCGCGGAAGGCGATTGAGGGACGGAATCCGGAGTTCGCCGCACAAGAGCTGGCGCCAGTGATGAAGAAACAGCTACAGATGGCGGCGGCAAAGGCACCTACAAGTTTTTGTTTTACGGTGGCACTGCCGGCATGGGATTACGACTTCGAGGCGAAGGCGATTCGTTTCCGGCAGCAGGGGCAGTCGGGAAAGGCCGGTGACTTCAGACTGCTGCAATCGGTGGCAAACCCGATTTTCATCGCTCCCCCGCAGAGTTCGCGCGATTTCGCGACGTTGTTGCCGGCCAGCATGAGTTCGAGCCTGACGTACAGCCTCGTTGGGCTGCGTACGCCGCTGGGTCCGCAAGCGAAACTGGGGGTCAGGTTGCCAGGAGCGACGGCCGATCAGAGTTGGCGAGGAGATTTTCCGACGATCGCACAGAGCCCAGGAGGCCCCGACGCCTTTCCCGATCCCCTGAATTTAGCGCTGGATCGAGAACTGAATATCGCTTCGGTTCCGACGGATCCGAAGATTGCCGAGAGGCTGATGAACGGCCAGAGCCTGACCGGGAGCGGCGCGGGCGATCGATCGCAGGTGAGGTTATCGGCGCGGGTCTATATCGATGTGGACCGCGTTGCGCTGGGACAGGACTTCTATGAAGGAAAGAGCACACCTTTTACCGTTGCGGTGGCTCGTTTACATAAGGTGGAGATTCGCGGGCTGAACGACGAATTGATCACCACGCTGGATGCAGCGAGTTTTCGTTCGGCAAAGGACGTGCTGGCTGCAGCGGCGACAGACCGCGCGAAAGCAGATGCCGACGCGAAGGCTCAATAGGCTGAGCAGGCCGCCGCCGGGAAGCGTTCTCAGGATGCATTTCAGGCGGCTGAGGACCAGAGGAAAGAGGAAGTCCGACGGCAGAGTGGGGCGGGAACCAAAAAGCTGGAAGAGGAGGCCAACGCCATGGTTCAGGCGCCATATACGCTGGTGAAGAAGCAGAGGGACTGCGATGACCGGGCGTTCAAGGTCAATAATTATCGGAATTTGCCGGAGTACCGGAAGGTATACGACGCCTGCATGGCTGAGAAATAACCGGTAGACCTTGTCGATCCTGAGCGGAGAGTCTCGGGTTCAGAAGGGTCCTGGGCAGCGCAACTTCCGCAGTGAGGAAGCGTTAGCACAGGAATAGCCTTGGGGAAGGGTTTCCCCGTTTGCCTGAACCCGAAATCGGCCCAGGATATGGAGCCTGTCAATGAACAGCAACAACGCGTGGGATGAGTCGGTGCATGGGCCGGTGGTGGAGTCGGCGGCGGCGGAGCCGGGGATGCAGCGAGTCGTGACGCCGGTAACGCGGCGCGCCTTTATGCGAGGCGGGGCGATGGCGGTGGTGGGGACGGCGGCGATCCCGACGTTTTTGACGCGGAGCGTGATGGCCCAGGCGATGGAAGCCCAGGCGCGAGGCAAGAAGCTGGTGGTGATCTTCCAGCGCGGCGCGGCGGATGGGCTCAATGTGGTGGTGCCGTATCGAGAGCCGTCGTACTACCGGTACCGGCCGAATATCGGGATTCCGCAGAACGCGGTGATCGATCTGGATGGGTTCTTCGGGCTGCATCCGGCAATGGCGCCGCTGAAGCCGCTGTGGGATCAGAAGCGCCTGGCCATCGTGCATGCATCGGGATCGCCCGATCCTTCGCGGTCGCATTTCGATGCGCAGGATTTTATGGAGAGCGGGACGCCGGGGTTCAAGGCGACGCTGGATGGGTGGCTGAATCGCGCGCTGCAGGCCGAGGATCTGGCTTGTCCGGAGTGTGCGCATACGCCGTTTCGGGCGGTGGCGCTGGGCTCGGAGGTGCCGCGCACGCTGGAGGGAAAAATCCAGGCGGTGGCGCTGAACAATATTCGGGATTTCGGGGTGCAGTCATCACCGGCGGCCGCCGGCTTTGCCGCGATGTACGACGAGAGCACGGATGCGGTGCTGCACGGCACGGGGCAGGAGACGTTTGAGGCAGTGAAGATGCTGAAGGCCGCCGATCCGGCGAAGTACACGCCTGCGGCAGGGGCGGAGTATCCGGGCGGACCGTTTGGGAACAGCCTGAAGCAGATCGCGCAGCTGCTGAAAGCGAATCTGGGAGTGGAGGCGGCGTTCGCGGATATCGGCGGATGGGATACGCACCAAAACCAGGGCAATGTCGAGGGTCAGCTGGCGGGGCGGCTGCGGGAATTCAGCGCGGGGCTGGCGGCGTTCTGGACCGATATGGGGGATCAGGCGGGGGACATCGTGCTGGTGACGATGTCGGAGTTTGGGCGGACGTGCCGGCAGAACGGAACGGGCGGGACGGATCATGGGCACGCCAACGTGATGTTCGCGCTGGGCGGGCCGGTCGCGGGCGGTAAGGTCTACGGAAGATGGCCGGGGCTGGCTCCGGAGCAGCTCTACGAGGGGCGCGATCTGGCGATTACGACAGATTTCCGGCAGGTGCTGGCCGAGGCGGCCTACAAGACGCTGGGGGCACGGAACCTGGAGGTTGTGTTCCCGCAGTCTGGGCTGCAGCGGAGGAACTTCCTGAACATTCTTCAAGTATGAGATGAAGGACTCAGCCAGGTTAATAGCCGTGTGGAAAACGGGGTCGGGGTCTTGCTCGGCCTGTGCTTTTGCACCGGATGCTGTGCATTTTTCCTGTTGGTTTGAACTGGGAAATGCCCGTTACTTTCGGCTTGAGGACAATCGGAAATGGGTTGATTTTTGCGGCGGCAGAAGCTTCTTCTGCTTGCTGTGGGGTGAACCTGGCCACCGGGCACTTTGTCGGAGGCGGAGTTTTTCTCCGAGTCCTCGGGATCTTCCTCTGGTGTTTTCTCCTTGGTTTCTCCTGCGGCCTCTCCGGGTTTTTTCTCCTGGGTACGGGCGTTTCTGGCGTGGGGGGATATTCATATGTGGACGCCCTCCCAAAGTGCTATTGTGGCGAAAAATCACTGGATGAAATGCTTTGAGGGCGGAAGGGTGCGGCGCGATCTGGCGCGGCACTCGGCTGCGTTGGAGAAGCATCTCTGTGGGGTACAGGAACGTCTCATGAAGCCTGCGTGGTTCGCCGCTTTCGCTCTGCCACTTCTCTGTACGACCCTTCTGTACCCGCAAGACAACCCCGCCACGCCCCCTGCAACGAGCAACACGTCACCCGATGCGAAAGCGGCGGCTGCGCCTGAGGCGCAGGTGCCCGCTCCGGCGGCGACGACTCCGGCGGCCCCGCGCAAAGATGCCGAGATTGTGGCGCAGGCAACAGGAAAAGACGCGGACCTGGGCGAAGCCGAGCTGAAGGCAAGGCTCACCGGGCGGCCGCTGTTTCTGCGTGGACTGTGGCTGGGCGAGAATCTGCACTTCAACATGAACGGGGACCTGGTGGGGCAGTCGGCGAAGGGGTCGTTCACGTTGTGCGGCGTGTTTATCGATAAGGTGCGAGTGACGAAGAAGACCGTTGAACTGGAAGGCACACGTTTTGGAGTTCATTTTGAGGGAGAAGCACCCTGGGAGCAGCAGGCCACTTCGTTCGACCGGATTCAGATCACGCCGAAGAAGAAACATCAGGTGATCGTGATCGACCGGCAGCTGGTGGTCATTCCAAAGAAGAAGAAAGGCCTGTTTGGGAAGGGCGGGAAAGACGACGCGAAAGACGTGAAGAATGGCACGACCGTCAAGAAGGAGGATGCAACCGCCGGGCCAGCCGGAGATGAGGAAGTCGCGAGTGGCAGGGAATTGCCGCCGGGAGCGACGACGTCGCCGGAGGAATCGGCGACGCATCTGCGGAATGCGCTGAACAAGATTCTTGCGCCGGATCTGGACGGGAAGATGGTCGCGGAGATGCCGGATTACTGGCAGTATTTCTACCAGGCGCAGGATTCCCACAAGTGGCTGGAGCCGACGGACCAGACGCTGGTGCATCCGGGGCCGGGCGTGAGCGGTCCGAAGATTCTGAAGAATGTGGTGCCGGCCTCGAACGACTACGCGCAGAAGGGCGAAGTGGCGGGCGTGGCGAGCTACAAGGTGATTCTGGATCCGAAGGGAAAGATTCTGGCGGTGGCGGTCTATCGGCCGATCGGGTTTGGGCTGGATGAGAGCGCAGTGGCGGCGATCCAGAAGTCAACGTTTGCGCCGGCCGTGAAGGATGGCAAGGCTGTCGCGTCGGTGATCGATGTGGCGGTGAACTTCAGAATTTATTCGAAGCGCACGTCGGCAGGGGCAGCGGCGCCGGAACCGGGCGCCGATCCGAACGCTTCGCCGGTGACGGGCAAGCCGGCGATGCCAGGGCCGTACTCGCAGCAGGCGTCGCAGACCCAGGCGCAGAGCACCCCTCATTGATCGTGGCGCGATGTTTTGGGACGGGCTAACCCTGGTCGCGCGGTTTTAGAAAAACCAAAAGACTGCACTCAGGACGCTGAACCCCGGCCAGCCCTTTCGCAAAAACTGGCGATTTGATCAACAAGAGTGGTTGCATGGTATGATTTCCGCGCTTTTTGTTGAGCGTTTTGTGGGATCGTTGCGCCAGGAGTGAAACCGCAAGCGGGGCGCAGACTTTCCCGGGAACGCCATCCCACGTTGAGGAAAATCTGCCATGCCAGTGTCGCTGAACTCCCTCCTCGGCAGGGGGCGCTGGGCCGCCCCGGTTGCTGCGAGTCTGCTCCTATCTGTTTGCGCGGTGCGCGGACAGGTCACGGTTGTCCCTCCTGGTCCACAAATTGGATCGTCGAATCCGATCACGGCGGAGCCGCCGGTGCCGCGGCCGAGCACCAAGCCATGTGTGGTGCCTCTGTTTACCGGGCAGGAGTTTGCGGACTTCACCCCGAAGACGTTCGATTACACGCCACCGGCGGATTGCAAGGGGCCGTGGTCGAAGGTCGTCTTCACGGCGGATTTCACGGTGACGGAAGGACGGCAGTTCGATCGCACGGCGGCGTTCTATCTGGGTCACGCGAGCATTTATTACGGAACGACGGCCGAGCCGCGCGCGGCGCTGAGCCCATCGTGGCATGTGGAGCGCGATGTGACGGACCTGTCGGCAATTTTCAAGAGCACGCAGACGGGTGAGGCGAACATCGGGAACTTCGTCGGTGTTTCGGGCGGGGTGACCTACAACGGGATCATTTATGCGAACGCGGCGCTGGAATTTTATCCGGCGAACTTCCGCAATCCGGCGCCGCGGGTGCCGGACCTGGTGATTCCGGTGAACGGGACGGGGGGCGATGCGGGCACGCTGAACACGACGGCGGACCAGATTACGCAGACGCTGAACCTGCCGCAGAATGTGGAGCGCGCGTATCTGGACGTGATCGCGCAGAACCAGAGCGGCGACGAGTTCTGGTATTTCTGCGTGCCGAACGATCAGGCGTCGAATCTTGAAAGCTGCGGAGGCACGGCGTTTCGCGAGACCGAAGTGTTGCTGGACGGGCAGCCGGCGGGCGTGGCGCCCGCGTATCCGTGGATCTTTACCGGCGGGATCGATCCTTATTTATGGGAGCCGGTGACGGGAGTGCAGACGCTGGACTTTGTGCCTTTCAGGGTGGACCTGACGCCGTTTGCGGGCACGCTGGATGACGGCGGGACGCACACGGTGGCGGTGAGCGTGTTCAACGCGAACAGCTATTTTCTGGCGACGGCGAACTTGCTGGTGTACACGGATCACAGAGCGGCGAAGGTGACGGGCGGGCTGACGAGCAACACACTAAGCGCGCCGGCGGCCCCGGAGGTGACGGAGAACATCACGCCGGGCGCAGGGCCGACGTACACGGGATCGATCGACACCAGGGCGGCGCGGGCCTGGGCGATTCGCGGGTGGGTGAACACGTCGCACGGGCGTGTGGAGACGACGGTGAAGGGAAACGTGAACTTCACGAATGATCAGCAGTTCGACGTGAGTCCGACGACAGACGTCCAGAACGTAGAACAGATGACGACGATGGATGCGACGAGCGTGACCAGGGAAGGATGGCTCACGACGGAACGCGAGCAGCACTTCCGGTATCCGCTAACGATTGATTTTTCGTACGTCGTGAACGCGGACAACAGCCAGGACGAGACGACAACGGCGCACCAGGGCTATGACGTGCAGGTGACGACGCGGCTGAACGGGTGGCCTGTGTACGACAGCAAGTTGCATAACGAGGTCCATGCGACGGATACGCTGCCGTTCGACGCGAGCGGGGCGTTCCTGGGCCCGATGGGAAGCAAGACTTCGCAGACTTACACGTGGAAGGACTCGCTGGGCGGATGCTACAGCCGCACGATCGTAGCGGAGGCGCAGAAGTTGACGCGAGTCGACAACGGGGACGGCTGCGACGATCGGCACCGGTAGAGAGAAGCAGTTCCGATTGCGGGGCTCGGGAGACACACCTCCGAGCCCCGAGTTGTTTTTGGCGCAATGGCGGATCAGCGGTTGAAGGGGTACTCCTGGATCCAGTGAAAGCCGCGGCTGACGAGCAGGAAGTGGCTGCGGTCCTCGAGGCGAAGCTGGATGTGGGTGGTGTGGCCGTCGATGGGGCCGTCGAGGATGAGTCGATCGGGCGCGGGGCGGGTGAAGTTGAGTGCGATTTTTTGTGTGCTTCCGCGGCGCCCTGTGAGGGCGAGGGTGCTCTTCTTGCTATCGACGGCTGCGTTGTAGAAGGTCTGCGCGTCGTTCATCTGCTGGACTGCGGCAAGGTCGAAGTGCTCGAAGATGACACGGCGCCAGCGCGCGGTATCGGTGAGAAGAGGCAGCCGCTCATGGCCGTCCACGGTGAACTGCTCGACATTCCAGATGCCGTAGAGGGCGGGCTGCGGCGCGCCGGGGCCGTACTCTTTCCAGCCCTGGCGTACTCCGTAAAGGTTCATAGCAATAAGCCAAAGAGCGAAGACTGCCTGGACGGCGAAAGCGATGCGGTTGGCGCGCCGTGAGCGGAAAAGCGGCGTGGAGGACGCGGGTTCGGTGGCGCGGTTGAGAAGGAAGAAATCGGCGAAGCGGCGGAGCTGGGGAGCGAGAAGGATGAGCGGAGAGCAGGATCAACTGAAAGGAGAAGAGCTTGACCGGAACGTCGTAGGTCATGTTGAGGATAAAGACGTAGGTCATATCGGCGAGCGAGATGAGGGCGCCGAGGGTGATGGTGCGGGGAAAGAACAGAAGAGACCGCCGAGGATTTCCATACAACCGGCAGCGATTTCGTAGGGATGGGACGCTCCAACAGAAGACCAGAGGACACCCATGAGGGACATGTTTCCGAAGGGCTCGATGAGGGTGAAGAGGCCAGGGGAAGGCATCTGGAGCGGGATGGCTTTATCGAAGCCGTAGACGAGCATCTGGCTGGCGAGCGCAAAGCGAAGGAAGAGGAAGAACCAGCGATAGAGCACGGGGTAGCCGGGGCGGCGGCGATCGAGAAGAGACCAGACGACGGTGGCGAGTGCCGCAAAGACGAGGACGCAGAAAGTCAGGACGAAGTCGACGGTTTTGTCGCCGCTGCCGCTGCCGGTGAAGACGAGCGCCGCATGGTGGTGGAACACGTGCGTGGCGGTGAAGGTGACGATCGGCTTCCACGGCGGGATGGAGGAGGGGTCGGGAAAGTCGTAGCCAGGATTGGAGAGGAGCGAGGTGAGGATCTGGGTGGAGAGGCAATAGAGGCCGAAGTAGACGAAGCAGAAGCGGAAGGCGATGCGGACGGCGAAGGTCCACGGAGGGGCGGCGGCGGCTTCGGTTGGTGTGGGAGCAGGAACGGTGGACGTGGACAGGGCGGACCTCCGGCGCAGGAATTGCTGGAGCGGGGCGGAATTTGAGAATGATGCCCGAAGAGGTGGGGCCGTGTAAATGGCGTTGGGTTCGATGGGACGAGCGGCAGGATTTTGTGGCCGGAATTTCGTGAAGCGGGCAGGTTCGACGCGCTCAGGCGCAGGGCAGTTCGATCCGGAAGAGGGTACGGAAGCCAGGAGGGAGGTTGTGGGTTTCGACGGAGAGGTGGCCGCCGTTTTTTTCCACGAGATCTTTCGAGACCCACAAGCCGATGCCGGTGCCGACGTCGGTTTTGGTGGTGAAGAAGGGATCGAAGATGCGGGAGAGATTCTCGGGTGTGATGCCGTGGCCGTTGTCGGCAATGGAAATGGTGGCCTTGCCGCTGGAGCAGGCGGCTTCGATGCGGATCAGGCCGCCGGATTCGGGCAATGCATCGCAGGCGTTGGAGACGAGGTTGGTAAGAATTTGGCGGAGGTCGTCGGCGGGGATGGGAAGGCTGAAGTCCCGGAAGGGAGTGACGCAGATTTCGGCGCCGCGGGAGGCGCAGCGAGGCTGGAACATGCCGGCAACGGAGTCGATGGTGTCGGCCACGCTGACCGGACCAGGGGCGGAGCGGGAGCGCACGAAGGTGAGGGTGCGGCGGGCGATGGCGCTGAGGCGGGCCACTTCCTGGTCGGCGCGCTGGAGGTAGTCGCTGGTTTCCGCAGAGAGGTTCGGATCCGCCTTCGCGAGATAAATGAGGTTGGTCACGGCTTCGAGCGGGTTGTTGACCTCATGGGCAATGGTGGCGGAGAGACGCCCGATGGCGGCGAGCTTTTCGGAGCGGACAAGGGCGGACTCGGCGTTCTTGCGGTCGGTGATGTCGATGGTGACGCCATGCCAGATTCTGGGGTTGGCGGCGGAGGGAGTGCCGCGGGTTTCGAGCCAGTGGACCTCGCCGTTGGGCCAGCGGACGCGGAATTCGACGCGGAAAGCTCTGGCCGACGGAGGTGGCGGACTCGACGGCTTCGAGGACACGGGCGCGGTCTTCTTCGACGATGAAGTTGGTCCAGTCGTCGGAGAGCGAGGTTTCGGAGTAGGGGCGGCCGAAGATTTCGGCGCCGCCGTCGGCCCATTCGATGCGGCCGGTGTCGGCATTGTGCATCCATGCGGCAAAGCGGCTGGCCTGCTGGGCTTCCATAAGGGCGTTGGTGCGCACCTGCAGAGACGCAAGGGCGGTGCGGAGTTCGTTGCTGGTGAGCCGCTGGCGGTCGCATAGGAAAGCGATAAGAGCGCCGATGGCGAGGATGACGACGGAGTAGAGGAGCGACTGCGGATCAGGGAGAAGAAGGCGTTGTGTGCAAGGGCGAGGTGATTGAAGAAGAGGGTGGTAAGGAGGACCGAGAGGAGGCCCGGACCCAGGCCCGCGAAGATGGTGATGCCGGCGACGAAAACGAAGTTGAGGGCGACGGGGGTTCCGTGCAGAGCAGGAGTGCGAATGCTGAAGACGA
>CAVPCB010000098.1:0-27304 GCA_963702285.1 uncultured Acidobacteriaceae bacterium
AGCTGGGAAAGGAAGAAGCCGAGCTGAGCCGGTTGGCTTTCCAGGAAGGCAAGGTTTCCGTTGATTTATTCTCGGAGCTTGTTGTCGAACTCGTCAGCAAGAGCGAAAAAACTGCGAAAACTTGTTTCTACCCGCTATCCAATCATCATTCTCGACGAATTTCAGGATACGAGCGCCGGTCAGTGGGCCGTTATGGAGAACCGGGGAAGCGGCAGCACACTGATTGCCCTCGCAGATGAAGAGCAGCGTATCTACGACTTCGCCGGTGCAGACCCGGAACGCCTGAATCACTTAAATAAAATCTCGACCCGAAGGAATTCGACTTCGGTACGACAAATTACCGGAGCAATGGAATGGACATAGCCCGTTTCGGTAACGATGTCCTTGCTGGCAAGTTGAGCACGAATAAATATGCCGGTATAGGGTTGGTGAAATTTGCCGAGAATTCCAATCAGGCTATGGCGGCGCTCAAAGGACAAACCCTTCAGGCAGATACGAAGAGCTTTTAAAGACCAAGGGCAAAGAATGGGCCTCTGGCGTGATTTTGGTCCCCACCAAGCAATTTATGCGCGAAGTTTCCGATGCAACCTGCGAGACGCAGGGCACAATGCCGCCGGTGGAGCACAATGCTGCCATCGACATGGAAGGAGCCATTCTGGCAGCGGAATTGATTGCCTTCCTTTTACAACCACACCAGGGGGAGGCAGATTTCGCGCAGTTTGTCGGCCTGCTCAGTAATTTCTTTCGAGGAAAAGGTGGCTATGATCCTTCCGTGTCGGACATCGGAGAAGCCCTTGCAATCGAGAAGGCGCTACAAAAGGCCGTGGAGTGCGTACAGAACGGGAAGCCGTTACCAAAAAACAGCATCATTATGCTAATGAAAGAGGGGTACAGCCGGGGCGTTCTGCTGGCGTTTACTGGCAATCCCGGTGTGGATTGGTTGGCAATTAGAAAAGTGCTTGGTGATTGCGGTTGCAAACGATTGGCGCAGGTGGCTCGAGAAGCCAGAAATGTCAGGTTGCTGGATAGGGGAACACAACTGCGAGAGAACCTTTCTCTGGATTGGCGCACACACGGCGCATATAATAAAAATGTTGAAATCGTCAGGCAAGCGTTCGTTCAGGAGCATTTTTCAACATCGGTACGAAAAGCAATCCGGCGTGATTGTGATGAACATGCACAAGGCGAAAGGAAAGCAGTTCGATGAGGTCATCATTTTCGAGGGAGGCCTAGGCGAGTGCGCGGCCAAATTGTCGGAAATCCTCACCGCATCGGGCGCGGGAATATGGACGGCGATCTAATGCACCACGCCCCATACAATTTCCGGGTTAGCGTGACGCGGGCGCGGTCAAGGACGACGATAATGACGCCGGAAAACGATCCGTGGTGCATCCTCCTTGTACTTGCTTCAAGGGCGGCAAAGGCAGCGGCAGCCCAAGTGGAGAATGGAGCGGATACGGCATGATCGACCGACGTGCGCGGTGCTACGCAGCGGAAGAAGAGTGACACGTCACCCCCAAATGGGATGCTGCCGGTAAACCGACTTTGGTTAGGTTAGCCAACGTGAACGCGCTTTAAATCAGCAACTTGCTAATTCAATTTCAATACGGCGGTAATGCGTTTACGCGAGTAAACCGCAACGCACTCTACAGCGTGCAGCGTGTAAACGCACTGATAGACAAGGGCTTCCAGCATCCCGACGCTTGACGAGAAATCGCAGGGTGCAAGCTAGTTTTGAGGCGGGCTTCCCCATGAGCACTCCCCGCATCCCGGCTCCGTTGCAGTCTCCGGCCTCCCCAAAGGACGAAGCGCGTCCGGTTTTGCGCGCTAAAACCATCGCCACCAGAGTAACGCTGGAAGAACTGGCCGAGATAGAAACCCCGCCGAAAGCGCGGGAAAAACCGTGGCCAATGGCTGCGCGAACTGGCGCTGAAAGCCGCGCGGCAACGTCCGGCAGACCCTACCGAGCTGCTGCTGGCCGAGGTTTCGGCGCTGCGCTACATGCTCCTGAATCTTTTTCACGCGACGGCTCAGGCGAACGCCGAGGGCAAACATCTTCTACCCGATTCCGTGGTCAAAATCCGTGACCAAGCGAACGTGAGGAAGCTGGCCGACGCCCGAAAACTGCTCGCAGAATTTCTGTCCCAGGGGGACCGGACGGGGGCAAGCAGTGAGCCGCCCAATGCATTTTCCCAAGCGCGGGCGGTGGTCCTGTGGCTGATTTTCTCTCTGCTGGGGCCATTTCTGGTGATCGTACCGGCCACGCTGTGGCTCGGCTGGACGATGAATCCAGTCCAGAATTTCTATCTGAACCTATGCTGCCAGTTCCAGTAGGGGTTATTCCGGTACCCAGACTACAGTCCGCTACGCCGAAAAGACGGCTCCAGGCAAAAGCCGGAGCCCGATTCCCCGAAGATGTGGTCGCGAGCAGGATCGAAGTGCCAGTCAGACTCTCGCCGAAAGCCTTCGCCGAAGGCTGGCGCGGTGTCACCATTAACGCCGCCGCAGAAGGTTCGCGCAAAAAGTTTGCCAATGGATTCGGGACCACGATTTATGACAACGTAGCGTCGGTGGCTGTTTTCCCGACCCATCCTTACCTGCCGGCGGCAGTGTTGTTTGTATGCCCTCCTTCTTCTTTGGCCATAATCAGCCATTCGGGCGACGACGGGAGCAGGAGGAACGCCACGGACGCGACCAAAGGCCCGGAGTTGACCTCGGTCTTTCGGGTGGCGCGGAGCAAAGACAGACGGCATACGGTTCCACTTGCGCTTCGAGAATGCGCTTTTGCGATGGCTACCCTTTGGACCCAAGCTATTGCATCCCGAAGCGCATTGAAGCCAGCCACATTCTGATGATGGGCGACACCGGCAGCGGGAAGTCCAACGCCATCCGGCAGCTACTTCGGCAGGTAAGGGAACGCGGAGAGAGCGCGATCGTCTACGACCGGCAATGGACTTTGTGAGCGAGTTTTACTCGCCCGCGCGCGGCGAATTGATTCTCAATCCGCTGACCAGCGTTGCCCTATTGGAGTCTAGGCCAAGAGATCGACCGCGACGAAACAGCGGCGACGATTGCCGCCGCGTTCCTTCCGGAAAAGGAGTACGAGAAAGAGTTTTTCACCGATGGACCGCGCCGGATACTGGCTCATCTGCTCAAACGGCGGCCGCAGCCAGGGACATTCTGAGCATGATGGCTGATACGTCTCGAATCGAGCGGCGGTGAAGGAACGCCGCTGGCCGCGCTGCTCGATGCGGGAGCACCCGACAGCGGGCGGGTGTGCTGGCGAGCTTAAACATGGTTGCCGACAGCTTAGAGCTGCTGCCGGAGTGGGAGCATACGAGGCCGACCTTTGCAACGGCGGAGTGGTATACGGCAGAAGCGATGGTGTTTCTCACGTCCGCTCCCCCTACCGCGCGAAGATTTTGCCGCTGCATTCCGTGTGGCTCGATTTATTCATCCTTCGCATGATGGGCTACTGCGAAGACCATACGGCGAAGCCGGTATGGTTTGTGCTGGACGAGCTGGCAAGCCTCAACAAACTGCCGCAACTCCATACCTCCGTCACGGAAAATCGCAAGTATGGCAATCCCGTTGTAGTGGGTTTTCAGGGTCGCAGCCAGCTTGAAAAACGCTACGGGCAGGATGCCGAGGCCATGCTTTCCAGCCTGCAACCAAGCTGTTTTCAAGACCACCGACCGCGCGCGCGAAGTGGATTTCAGATGCTATCGGAGAGATCGAGGTCGAGCGGTTAAAGGAGTCGCGTAGCATGAGGCTGCAGGCAGCAGGAAATCGTATGCGATGGAGATTGCGACCAAGCCGTTGTCATGGCCTCGGAAATCTCCGGCCTGAGCCGCTGCACGGCTTCATCAAGCAGGAGAACCGCGTTGTTCCGGTTCACTTCCAGTTCGCAAAGAAACATGCCAGACAACCGGAGTTCATCGAGCGCAAGTTGCCGGGTTGTGCCCAGGCCGTCACCGCCGACGCCGGTAGTTCGCACAGAGCAACCCAAGACGCCAGCAGCGGCCCAGGCGGCGCTTCCACTTTTCGATGCGCCCGTTGACAAGCCCACCGACAAACCCAAAGAAGCGATTGTGTGGGATGAGTCCAAGGGGATTGAATAACCGGAAGCGGGTTATGAGGACTAATGTAGGTTTACCTCGCGCCTCTCGAACGAAGAGCGCATCTCCAATCAGGTCCCATTCCGTATACTTCCGTATGCGCTCTCTTTCAATGTTGCTGTCATGCACCATGGCGTTGTGCGCCTCTGCCGCCGCTCAGAACGTGGTGATCCGGGATGCGAAGATTTATGCCTCGCCGAACACACCGGCGATCCCACACGCAACGGTCCTGATACTCGCCGGGAAGATCGCTGCAATCGGCAGCAACGTTCGCGTTCCTGCGGGAACAGCAAGCTTACCCTGCGGTGATTGCACAGTATTCGCAGGCTTTCGGAATGCCCATGTCCACTTTCCGGGGCGCAGTTGGACGGAGCGAAGACCAAGCCAGCCCGTGAGTTGACCCGTGACATGCAGGCGATGTTGACGCATTCAGGCTTTACCACCGTCGTGGACTTAGCGTCCGACCGAGCAATACGGTTCCGCTACGGCGCCGTATTGAAAGCGGAGAAGTCGCAGGTCCGAACATCTACACCTCAGGATTCGCCCTTTTTCCGCCACATGGCATTCCCTTCTACTTGGACGACCTTCCCGAAAACCTCAGAGCAAAGCTCCCGCAACCCTATTCGCCCGCTGCAGCGGTTCAGGCGGTGAGGGCGAATCAGACGCAAGGCTCCAATGTGGTCAAACTCTTCACAGGGTCATCCCTCTCGCCTGACAACATCACTCATATGCCACTTGAGATTGCGACGGCTGCGGCGCAGGCCGGTCATGACCGCAAGCAGCTTGTCTTCGCTCACCCTTCCGATCTTCAGGGTGTACAGATTGCAATCAAGAGCGGCGTCGACATTTTGGCCCATGCTCCAGATACGGTCGCAGGCGTTGATGCGGAGCTCGTCAAGGAAATGGTGAAGAGGCACATGGCTATGACGCCGACCTTGAAGCTCTTCTCGGGCAGCAGTCACATCGCTAAAATCCGCGAGATTGTCGCCGAGTTCCATCTCGCTGGAGGGCGGCTCATGTTTGGCACCGATACTGGCTTCCTCACCGATTACGACGTCAGCGAGGAATCACCAGTTGCAGCTTGCAGGGCTTACGTTTCCCGATGTGCTCTCCATGCTCACTACCAATCCTGTCGAGGAGTTCCATTTGGAGTCGCGTGCGGGACAGTTGCGAGTTGGTTATGACGGCGATATTACCGTGCTTTCCGAAGATCCGAGCAGTGGTGATCTGAGAAAGTTCGCTCGTGTCCTCTACACTATCCGCACAGGAAGAGTGATCTTTGATGCGGGTCCCAAGCACTGACCCAAGATGATCGCGGTTAGTCCTGTGAATTATGTCCGCCCCGTCAACGTGATCACAAAATAGCATACGACTCTGCCACCGACCATTCCCTCCGCTAAAACCCGTTCTGCTCTCTCTCCTCCCTAGTCTCCTACCCTCGCTCTCCCCGCGACTTCCCATCCTGTCTCCCACGCTTCTCTCTCCTTACATCTCCTCCCCTCCGCCTCCCTGTACCTCTTCCCCCACCTCACCAGGCGAGACCATCCCCTCTCTCTCTCTTCCTATCTCTCTCGACGGTCTTCCCTTCCCCCTGCCTCCCTCTCCCTCCCCTCGCCTACCAAACCTTTTCCCACCAATTGCCAATCTTCTTTACACGTCACAACCCACGATCAGCCTACGTCTGGCCCTGCTCTTCAACGCTCTTCCGAGGAAATGCGCTCCAGAACACGCTCGCCCCCTCTAAACGCCCAGCTCCCCAATCTCTCCCCTGCCGTCATACAGGTGAAACGTCGTCTTGCCGAGCGACCATGAACAATCTGCATTCATCCTCTAAGACCCTCTAGTCGGCTTCTGTCGAGTTGCGGATTAGAATTTTCCTATGCTGACGATCTCCAAGCCGCTATCAGCTTCACAGGTACGGACGTACCATGAGCGGGAGTTTGCCTCGGAGCGGCAGAATTATTGGAGCCGCGATCAGCAGGGGCATAGCGAGTGGCAAGGCAAGCTGGCCGAACAGTGGGGCTTACAAGGCGCGGTTGGCAACGAGCATTTTGCCCGGTTGACCGAAGGCCAGCACCCGGAGACGGAAGCGCAGCTCGTTCGCCATCAAGTCTCAAGAACCTATGAGGGGAAATTCGGTAAGGAAGTGACAGCGTAGAACATCGTGCCGGTTGGGATGCAACGTTCTCCGCGCCCAAAAGTGTTTTCTCACTGCCCTTGTCGGCGGCGATGAGCGCGTGCGAGAGGCGCATCGGGAGAGCGTGCGTGTTGCCTTGGGAGAGCTGGAACGATACACGCAGGCGCGGATCGGCAACGTCCACGCGCCGGAGACGACAGGCAAATTCGTTGCGGCTACCTTCGAGCACGACACCGCCCGTCCTGTGGACGGCTACGCCGCACCGCAGCTCCACACCCATGCTGTGATCTTCAACGTCACCGAACGCGATAACGGACAGACGCGCGCATTGCAGCCGCAGGAGCTATTCGCGTCGCAGCGTGTTGCTACCAGCCTGTACCGTTCCGAGCTGTCAATGCGGTTGCAGGGCTTGGGCTATGAGCTGGAGCGGGGCAAGCATGGTCAACCTGAGATCAAGGGCTATACAAAGGAATATCTGGAAGCCAGCAGCCCACGCCGCGAGCAGATCAAAGACCATCTCCGCGAAATGGGGATAGACGGCGCGGGAGCCGCGCAGGTTGCCGCGCACCGAACGCGAGACAGCAAGGAGCTGCTATCGCCGGAAGAGGTATTAGCGCGGCACCGCGAGCTGGCCGCACAATATGGACACCAGGCCGACCGGGTTGTGGCCGAAGCGCGGGAACAGGCCAGCACCTCGTTCACGAGCCAGATCGAATCGCGCAGCAGGCCGTCACCTATGCCCGCGATCATTTTTCGAGCGTTCCGCTGTGCTGGACCGGCGCGACATTCTGGAAGCGGCGCTCAACCGTGGCATGGGTGAGACAACGTATGCCAACGTCCGACAGGAGTTCGAGCAGCGGGCCGCGCGAGGAGAGTTCCGCACCGTCGATCATGGCGGAGAGGGCAGCAGTACACGACTGCTGCAATGCTTCGCATGGAACGCGAGATCGTTACGCGGATGCAGGAAGGCAATCAGCGCGGGATGAGCGACCCGATGCTGGTGGCTCCGCATATTCGCATTGCGACGGAGGACCGCCACCCGGAGCTGAATGCCTCGCAGCGCCAAGCCGTTGACCAAGTGTTTCTTTCCCGCGAAAAGATAGTGGGTTGGATGGGGTCGCTGGTGCGGGGAAAACAACGACGCTGGCCGTCATCCGTGAAGGCGCAGAGGCCCAAGGGTACACGGTCGAAGGCTTCGCGCCTACATCCCGCGCCGCGCAAAAGCTGGCGGACTCAGGCATGGAAACATCCACACTACAAAAACATCTTGCGCGTGGACAGCAGCCGGACACCGGAGAACGCCGCCTGTACGTGCTCGATGAATCCTCGCTGGCGTCCACCAAGCAGATGCACGAGTTTGTGAATCGCCTGCATCCCAATGACCGCGTGTTGCTGGTAGGGGATCGACGGCAGCATGAGGCAATCGAGGCCGGGCGTCCCTTTGCACAACTTCAGGACGCGGGCATGAAGACAGTGAAGCTCGAAGAGATTGTCCGCCAGAAAACCCCGGAGCTTAAACAGGTGGTGGAGCAGCTTGCGCGGGGCGAGGTGCGCGAGGCGGTGCAGGGTTTGGAGCGGCAGGGCCGTGTCCATGAGATTGCAGGGCGTGAGAACGCATTACAGCCATAGCAAAGGAATACGCGAAGTCGCCGGAGGGTACGCTGGTTGTCTCGCCCGACAACCGCTCCCGCGTGGAGATCAACGAGCGCATCCGTGCCGAGATGCAGGAGCGCGGCTCAGTCAGTAAAGACGAGCATCGCATCGAGGCGCTTGTACCGCGCCAGACCTCACGGGCCGGAGCGGACATGGGCAGCGCGGTATGAGTTCAACGATGTAGTGCGATACGCTCGCGCATCGAAAGAGACTGGCATGGAGCTGGGGGATACGCGCGAGTCAAGAGCGTTGACGCTGAAAAGAACCTGTTGACGGTGGTGCGGGCCGATGGCTCCGAGCTGACCTACGATCCTCGACGGCAGCAGGGCGTTTCTGTTTACCGCGAGGAACCGCGCAGCTTCGCCGTTGGCGACCGCATCCAGTTCACCGCACCGGCTAATGACTTGAAGATTGCCAACCGCGAATTAGGAACAGTCGAGGCCATCGGCCAGGATGGGCAGATGCGCTTGAAGCTGGACGGTGGCCGCGATGTGCAGCTTGATCCGCGCGAGCATCCGCATCTCGATCACGGTTATGCGGTGACGAGTCATTCCAGTCAGGGGCAGACTGCCGAGCGCGTATTGATTCACGTCGATACGGAACTGGCTGCAAAAGACCTGCTCAACAGCCGCATGGCTTACGTTGCCGTATCGCGCGGCGCGGAGGACGCGCAGCTTTATACCAACGACCGTGCGAAACTGCCGGAGGCATTAGGGCATGACGTATCTCAGAGAGCGCCCATGTGCCGACGATGAAGCCGGAGCAATCCGTCAAGCCGCCACAGCCAGAAATAGCGCCGGTCATCGAACACGGCATGGGCTTAGGACACAGCCTCTAAACTATGAAGCGTCCCTGTAGAATGGTGTCTCGCGTTCAAGAAATGCACAGAAATCGAGAAATCGCCTGCACAATTCCTACACAGCCAAAAATAGGCCATTTATCTCTCGATAATTCAGCGATTTCTGAAACTCAACTCACCCGCTCAGGATGACATTCGCGTTTGTGGCGCTTTGCGCCAAGCCCTCGCTTTGCGAGGGGCTCGTGCTTCGGATGAGATTTTTGTCGGCCGCTTCGCGCGGATGGAGGTTCGTGCACCGCTGGAGAGGACCCCGGCCGCGCTCCGGTCAGGATGACATTTGTGTTTTACGAAGCGCCTCCGCCGGCGGCCTGCGGCAGCAAGGAAGCGCCTTCGGCGCGATCTTATTGGCACGACTGAACAGCTTGCGGAAAAGGTCCCGAAGGAGAAGAAAGCCATCCCTCAGCGGCTCAAGCCGGACGCATTCCAGGGCTCTTATGGCACAGCTGAAGCTGTGCCCCTTCAAAGCTGACGAGTTTCCGCAAGCTGTAAAGTCGTGCCCTGACACAAAGCGGCTGGCCGAGTGAGGAAGAACGCTTACGGCATTGCTGCGGCCACTGGTTCGGAGGGGGTGGCCTGGAATGTCGGAGATGCTGCGCGTTCGGCACCCTGGCGGGCGTCGATGAGCGACACCAGGGTCCAGAGCATTTCTGTGTACGGGACAGGAATATCGCGTTCGTGGGCGGCTCGGACGATGGCTCCGTTGATGGAGTCGATTTCGGTGGGGCGGTGGGCGAGGATGTCCTGCAGCATGGAGGGCTGGTGGCCGGCGTGGGTTTTGAGCGAGCGCAGGACCATGGCCTGGGTGTGCTCGAGGTCGGCGGGGATTCCGGCGGCTCGGGCGACGGCGATCGCTTCGGCTACGACGGCGAGGGCCATCTCGGGGCCGGAAGGGACCAGGGCGATCTGCTCGACATTGCAGCCGGTGACGGCGCAGAGAGCATTGAAGGCGGCGTTGAAGGCGGCCTTTTCCCAGACCGCGGCCCAGACATTGGGGTCGGCGGTGGCGCGAAGGCCGGCGTGGTGGAAGAGGTCGACGACCTGACAGAGTCGGCAGCAGTCGTTGAAGGGGCGGTGGCCGGGGTGGTCGGAATGAGCGGAGGCGGAGGCGTGGCCCATGCGGATGAGGCCGTCTCCGTGCGAGGCGACGTGGGCGGGTCCGAGGAAGTCGGCGGGGGTGGTGGTGACGCCGACGAGGATGCGCTCGCGAGGGACGAAGGCGGAGATGGCTTCGACGTTGCCGAGGCCGTTCTGCAGGGTGAGGACCCAGGTTTCGGGTCCGAGGAGGTGCCGGGCGGAGCCGAGGGCAGCGGCAATGTGATGGGTCTTGGTGAAGAGGAGGAGCAGGTCGGGGACCTCGGTGGCTTGTTCGGGACGGCAGGCGGCGAGGGTGGTGACGGTGCGGGTGCGGCGGCCGGTTTCAAGGAGAAGGCCGTCGCGGCGGATGGCGTCAAGGTGCTGCTGATTGATGTCGAGGAGGGTGACGGAGGCTCCGGCTTCGGCAAGGAGACCGCCGAAGAGAGAACCCATGGCGCCGGCGCCGAGGATGGCGATGTTCATAGGGAGAGGACTCCAGAAGAAAAGCGTAGGGCGGGGAGGGGGGGTGGGGATGTGACACAGGGCACACGACAGGGCACAGGGCGCAGGGCACAGGGCTGGGAGCCGGGAGCTGGGAGCCGGGAGCTCCGGGCGCTGGGCACAGGGCGCAGGGCTCAGGGCGCAGGGCTCAGGGCGCAGGGCTCAGAGCACAGAGCTCAGGGCTCAGAGCACAGGTCGCGGGGATCAGGTTGCTGGTCGCAGAGTGCACGGCGCGAGTCACAGGTCACGAATCAGTAGCCTGCGAGCGATGCCGCTGATCCATCACTCGCAGCCGGGGCACCTGTCAACTGCGACCTGAGCCTGCGATCTGTGACCTGCGACCTGTGACTGTGGATCAGGCCTGGGCGATGGGGGTTTGGACGGACCAGACCCCAGCGGCGATGAAGGCGTCGATGGCGGCGGGGTCCATGGGGCGGGCGAAGTAGAAGCCCTGGCCGCATGGACAGCCCATGGTCTTGAGCTCCTCAAGCTGGTCGGCGTCCTCGATGCCTTCGGCGACGACATCCATACCGAAGGAGCGGGCCAGGGCGAGGATGGAGCCAACGATGAGGCGCGAGTCGTGATCGTAGGCGATGCCGCGGACGAAGGAGCGGTCGATCTTGAGGGTGTCGAAGGGGAAGCGCTGGAGGTAGTCGAGGGAGGAGTAGCCGGTGCCGAAGTCGTCCATGTGAAGGCCGACGCCGAGTTTTTCGAGGGCAAGCATGTTGCGCTGGGCCGCGGGCGTGTCGGCGATGACGCTGCTCTCGGTGACTTCGAGGCGGAGGCAGGCGGGAGGGAGGCCGGTTTCGGCGAGGACCTTCTCGACCTGGCCGATGAGTTCGGCTTGCTCGAGCTGTTTGGCGGAGAGGTTGACGCTGATGCGAGCTTTCTGCAGGGGCTCGCTGCCGGTGCGGCGCCATTCGACGAGCTGGCGGCAGGCTTCGGCGAGGCCCCACTGGCCAAGGGGAACGATGAGGCCGGTTTCTTCGGCGAGGGGGATGAACTCGGCGGGCGGAAGAAGGCCGCGGCGGGTGTGGTTCCAGCGGACGAGGGCTTCGAAGCCGATGATGCGGTTGGTGCGGAGGTTGACTTCAGGCTGGTAGTGGAGGACGAGCTCACCCGTGCGGATGGCGCGCTCGAGTTCGGCTTCGAGTTCAAGACGCTCGACGGCTTGTTCGCGCATGCCCTGGGAGTAGCAGGCGACGCCGGGAGGATCCTGGCGGCGGGCGTGGAGAAGGGCGGACTCGGCGTCGGCCATGAGCTCTTCGAGATGCGAATACTGCATGCCGGCCTGGGCCACGCCGATGACGAGCTGGGGAGAAAGATTGTGGACGCGCGTGTGTCCGCTGAGGACCAGAGGCTCGCGAAAGGAGGAGAGCACGGTGGTGGCGAAACGGGCGGCGTCGGCCTCGGTGTGGGCGCCTTCGAGCAGGATCATGAACTCGGCGCCGAGGAGACGGGCGGCGAGGGAGGATTCGGGGAGCAGGGCCTGCAGGCGGGCGGCAGTCTCGATGAGGAGATGTTCGCCGCCGGCCGAGCCGAGGGTTTCGCAGAGGGAATCGAAGCGGTCGAGGGTGACGGAGAGGAGGGCGAAGTTCCAGTCGGCGTGCTGGAAGCCGCGTTCGATGCGGTGCTCGAGGTGTTCGACGAAGAAGGCGCGGTTGGGCAGGCCGGTGAGGGGGTCGGCCATGCGCCGCGCGGTGGTGTCGCGAAGGGAGCCGGCGATATGGATGATGCGGCCGGCAGAGTCGCAGGCGGCGCGGGCACGGATCTGGATCCAGCGCCAGGTGCCGTCCGCGCTGTGGATGCGGTGTTCGTTGGAGATTTGCTGCTCCTGAGCCTGACGGAGGGAGCGGAGTTCGTTTTCGAGGCGCGGCTTGTCGTGAGGATGAACGCGGTCGAGCCAGGCGTCGAGGGTGGAGCAGGGGGCGGCAAGGCCGGTGATGGAGCGGAAGCGAGATGAGGCCCAGAGCTGGTCGGCGACCAGGTCGAGATCGAAGAAGCCTTCGTCCGAGGCTTCGAGGGCGAGGGCGTAACGAAGCCAATCATCGGCGGCTGGGCTGTGTTCCTCCGGCATGTTCGCTGCTTTCAAGAACAGAGTGAGGCGCAGAGCGCCTGTATGGGGGAAATATCGGCGTGGGTGAGGGTGGGGTTAGGCCGAATTGGGAGGGTGGGCGGAGGCAGTGCCGGAATGGAACCGGCGATGGTCGGAACGGATCGAGCCTGGACCGCGATATCAGTGGCTTGGCTGGAGCGGCGTTCCAAAATGGCACGGCGAAAGCCAACAACAGTACCTCCGGGTGAGCGCAGAAGGCATTTGCATTGAAAATCCGATGGCAGGGGTATCCGCTGCTTGCTGTGGGGTGAACCTGGCCGGGTACGGATTTGATGGTGGAGGGGACTTTTCCAAAATGGTTCTGGAGCGGTACTTTCGGGTTGAGCCGGCGTCGATTTGCGTTGAAGTTTGGGGCGGCGGGGGCTCACGCTGCTTGCTGTGGGGTGAACCTGGCCGGGTACGGATTTGGTGGTGTGGAGGGGCTTTCCAAAATGGTTCTGGAGCGGTACTTTCGGGTTGAGCCGGCGTCGATTTGCGTTGAAGTTTGGGGCGGCAGGGGCTCACGTTGCTTGCTGTGGGGTGAACCTGGCGTTCGCCGAGTTTTGGGGTGGCTGAGTTTTAGGGGTGCTGAGTTTTAGGGGTGCTGAGTTTTTGGGGTGCTGCGTTTTGGGGTGCGGGGGTTTTGGGGTGCGGGGGTTTTGGGGTGCGGGGGGTTTTGGGGTGCGGGGGTTTTGGGGTGCCGGGGGTTTTAGGGTGCCGGGGGTTTTAGGGTGCAGGCGGTGGGGGGCGAGCTTTGCCGTCGTGCCGGCCTGACACGGTCGGGTTTGCACAGAGTGCCGATGTTTTCGGCGATTGGGTGTTGCCAGTGGAGCTGGCGGTGGCGGGGTTGGCCATCAAGGCGAGTCTGGCGGGGATGTTTGTGGTGGCGGGGATGATGGTGCTGCTGGCGACGGCGGTGGCGGCGGGGCAGAAGGTGGTGCGGGAGATCGATTAGGTGTGGAGGTTGGGAAGAGAGGGAATCCCCGGGATGCCGCGATTCCTTCCGAGATAGGTAAGTGGTTTGCGAAAAAAGCGCCATTGGTGGAGTTGAGAACTGCGTTTTCCCAAAATGGTTCTGAGTAGTACTTTCGGGTTGAGCCGGAGTCAATTTGCCTTGAAGTTTGTGGGGGCAGGAGCTCAAGCTTCTTGCTGTGGGGTGAACCTGGCGTTCGCTGCATTTTTGGGGGCGGGGGCGGGGGCTGGGGCTGGAGCTGGGGCGGGGGGTTTGGGGGGCGGGCGGCTGGAGGTTTGGGGGGCGGTGGGTTGGGAGGGCGCGGAGGGTGGGGGCGAGCCTTGAAGGTCGTGCCGGCCTGACACGGTCGGTTTGCGCACGTGCCGATGTTTTCGGCGATTGGGTGATGCCGGTGTCGCTGGCGGTGGCGGGGTTGGCGATCAAGGCAAGTCTGGCGGGAGTGTTTTTGGTGGCAGGAGCGATGGTGTTGGTGGTGACGGCGGTGACAGCGGTGACAGCGGGACAGAAGGTGCTGCGGGAGATCGATTAGGAGAATCGCACTGTTCCCCTTCGGGGGCGAGTGGTCAGTCAAAGAGTGATCATCCCGACGCTGCATATGGGGTTTAGAAATGCCACAGGCCTGATAAATGCCAGGATTTACTGCGCTAAGGTGGAAGAACGCAATGAGCGAAGAAGATGACAACGTGCGAACCGCCGCGAACGGCGCTAACAACAAAGGTGGCTCAACGTCTAAGAACTTGTTGAAATAGGTACCACCTGAGCGACATTGCACAGGGGCCGCTCGTCTTACAGGCATGCGCGGAGACGAGCGGGTTCAGGAGGGGATGTTCAGCTATGTATCGCTGGAGCAGCGGGTGCCATTGGATCATCCGTTGCGCGAAGTACGGAAGCTGACCGACACGGTGCTGCGGTCGCTGAGCGGCGAACTGGATGCGCTCTACGCGGACTCGGGCCGTCCGTCGATTGCGCCGGAGTACATCCTGCGAGCGCTGCTGCTGCAGGTGTTCTACTCGGTCCGATCCGAGCGGCTGCTGGTGGAGCAGATCGATTACAACCTGTTGTTTCGCTGGTTCGTGGGCCTGGGCATGGACGACGGGGTGTGGAACCACGCGGTATTTTCGAAGAACCGCGACCGGCTGCTGAACTCCGAGGTGGCGCAGCAATTTTTCGCCGAGGTGAACAGGCAGGCGAAGAAGTTTATGTCCGACGAGCACTTCACCGTGGATGGCACGCTGATTCAGGCCTGGGCCTCGCAGAAGAGTTTTCGTGCGAAGGACGGCGACGGCCCGGGCGACGGGACTAACTTCCATGGCCAGAAACGGAGTAACAGGACGCATGAGTCCACGACCGATCCCGATGCCCGGCTCTATAAGAAGAGCTATGGCAAGGAGTCGAAGCTGAGTTATCTGGGTCATGCGCTGGTGGAGAACCGCAACGGGCTGATCGCCGCTGCCATGGTGACGCACGCCGATGGATACGCGGAACGCGATGCCGCGCTGCTGACGATCGAAAAGCAGCAGCAGGGGCGCACGCGCCGGATTACAGTGGGCGCCGACAAGGCCTATGACACGGAGGATTTTGTGCGCACGGTGCGGGAGCTGCATGTAACTCCGCATGTGACAAAGAACGACAAGGGCCGCAGCAGCAACCTCGATCGGAGAACTACGCGACAGCCCGGTTATACGATTAGTCTGAGCCGTCGCTGGCTGATCGAAAAAAGCTTCGGGTGGCTGAAACAAACCGGGCCGCTGCGCCAGGTGAAGCTGCGCGGGCTGGAAAAGGTGGACTGGCTGTTCGTCTTCAGCTGCGCGGCGCACAACCTGCTGCGCCTGCCGAGGCTGATGGCCCAGCCACCGGGGACGCTCCGGGAGCAGTGTGCCTGAACCGCAGCTGCGCGGTTGGAAGCCTCTCTCCGATGCCCGTGAAACCCGATGAACACTGGTTAAGCGCACAATCCGGACAGATTTCAACCTGACAGAAAAGCAAATCCTTCCGTAAATCCGCTGCCTCGCAGTGAATTTCAACAAGTTCCTAGGGACTGGTGGCCCGACGCGCGGATCAGATCGATCGCGCCGGTCTCATTACTCAGCAGATCTTTGAATATCTGGCCAAAGCTAAAATATGCATCGCCGATCTTTCCTTTAATAGTCCCAACGCATTTTACGAATTAGGGATTCGTCATATGTGCAAACTCCCCACCGTGCAGATAATAAGGAAGGGAGACAAGGTTCCGTTCGACGTATCGCAAGGTAGGACAATCAAGATGGATATGTCGGACGTCTATTCAGTGATGGACTCCGTTGAATCGGCCAAGAAGGAGCTAAGGCAGCACATGCGCCATTCGCTTTCCGGAGAATACAAAGGCGAGGACAATCCGATCAATACCTATCTTCCCGGCGTAGAGGTCAAAATACCGAAATGATCGTAACTTGTGACGGCGGGGACGGGGACTGTCGGGTCGGCGTCTCATTTCTGTTCTGATGGCCAGAGGAGTTTTAGTTTTTTGTCGCTGACCTGGATAGCGGTGTAGCTGGCGCCGAGGACTTCGCCGTCGGCTTCGACGAGGAGCGGGGTGCGGTACTGGGTGCCGTTGAGGGGGCGGCAGATCATCCGGGTGACGGAACCATATTGCGGGAAGGGGAGATTGCCCCAGCCGCGGCCGGCGCTGGTTTTGCCGGTGGCGAGGGCGTGAAAGCTGGCGTGGCCGAGTCCGAGGCGTCCGGTGGGGGGGACCCAGGCGACGCGGAGCCATCCGGCGAAGGGATCGCCGCCGGGACGCCAGCGATTCAGTTCGGTTACGTGCGTGGCGATGGCTTCGCAGGCCTCGACGGTTTGTGTGGTGCCGTCGACGAGGGTCATTTCAAGAAGGAAAGGCTGGATGGGGTGGTCGACGAGGAGGCGGAATCCCCCGATGAAGTAGGCGAGGCGGCCGCCGCGGCGCTTGCCCTGACCGGTGGGAGCGAGGTTCATGAGCGCGGCGTGAACGCCCATGCCGGCGGCGATGAAGAAATACCAGCTGCGCATGCGTTTGTGGCCGGTGGGGTTGAGGATGACTTCGCCGAGAGTGACTTCGCGCGGCTGCGCATGGAGGAGGAGGCGCGCGGCTCCGAGCGGATTGCGGGGCATGTGCAGGTTCTGCGCGATGACGTTGCCGGTGCCGAAGGGGAGAACGCCAAGGGTGGCGTCGGAGCCGGCGAGACCCTGGATGACCTGAAAGATGGTGCCGTCGCCACCGCAGACGAGGAAGGTGTCAAACCCGGCGGCGACGGCGTCGCTGGCCTGCTGGCCTGCAGAGTGGGCGGAGAGTGTTTCCTGGAGGTGGACGTCGGAGCCGTAGCCGCTGAGGAGCTCGGCGATCTGTTCGACCTGGGCGCGGCGCTTCTCGTTGTGAATGAGGAGGGGGTTGAGGAACATCATGACGCGGCGCATCAGGCGGGGCTCGCGAGGGATTGGGGTTTGGGTCGGCCGGTGCGGGGTGCAGAGCTGGGGGCGAGGCCGGAAAACTCCATATGAGAACCGTTCTAGCGGGGAATGGCTGAGGGTAATGTGAACAGATCATGAGATGCCGGGGAAAGTATCTGTGTGATCAATGGGCGGGAGCGGAGGCGGATTGTGAGCCCCGGGAATCGCTTCTCGCGGGGTTTGGATTGGTGCCGATAAGGGTAGACGAGAACCCTGATCGGGGGCCGAAGAGCATGGCTGCGTTGGCGGTGGTGGAGCAGGAGATCGCGCGTCTGGAGGAGTATCTGGACCGGGCGATGGCGGAAGTATTTGAGACGATGATGGGCCTCGGGTGCGGGCTGGCGGAGGATGACGCGGCGTCGGAGGGGGAGACGGTGGCGGCGCTGATCGGGCTGGCCGGAGCGCTGACCGGGACGGTGGTGGTGCAATGCTCACGGGCCGGAGCGATGCGGGCCTGCGGGGGGCTGACCGGGGTCGAATCGACCGCGGTGGACGATACGGTGCGCGACGCCATGGGGGAACTGGCGAACATGGTGGCGGGGGCGTGGAAAGGGTACGACCCGGAGCTGAGGTCGAAGTGCCTGCTGTCGACGCCGATGATCGTGGTGGGAAAGAAGTACGAGGTGTTCAGCCGGCGCGCGCTGATCCGGATCGATCGCAGTTATCGGTTCGAGGATCAGCTGTGCGCGGTGACGGTGAGCTGCCAGCGCATGGGGTGAGTGGCAGCGGGGTGCTGCAAGTCGATTCGGACCGTAACGAGGCGGGTCCCAAAGACACCATTCCACGTGGATTCCTGGTGCCGGGGCTGTTGGTTTTGAGGCACACTGGTCGCCAGCCACGGGGGGCGGTCATGAGCAAGAGGATTGTGCTTTGCGCGGATGGGACCTGGAATACGCCGCATGGTCCGGCGGAGATGCCGAACGACACGAACGTTCGCAAGCTGTTTCTGCTGCTGAACGACGACGACTCACAACTGAAGTACTACGACAGCGGCGTGGGCACGGATGGCTCTCCGTTCGAGCACTTCTTTGGCGGCACGATGGGCGACGGCCTGTTCCAGAAGGTGCAGGACGGGTACGCGTTTGTGTCGTATGTGTGGGATCCGGGCGACGAGATCTATCTGTTCGGGTTCAGCCGGGGCGCGTATACCGCGCGGTCGCTGGGGGGCATGATCGCGGGGTTCGGGGTGCCGACGAGGAACCTGGACAACCAGACGGTGCAGAGCATCTTCAACGCGTATCGCACGACTGGTCCGGCGACGCGGGCGGCGATGAAGGCGCAGCTGACACAGCAATACGCGCTGACCGAGGCGAATATCCGCATGGTGGCGGTGTGGGATACGGTGGGGGCGCTGGGGATTCCAGGGCAGCTGTTCACGGAGTTCGACCAGTCGAAGTACGGGTTTCTGGACACGACGCTGAGCCCGAAGGTGCAGAACGCGTACCACGCGATCTCGCTGGACGAGCGGCGGGCTTCGTTTATGCCGACGCTGTGGACCAATGCGGACGGCAGTCCGCGGGCTAACGACGCGCAGGTGACGCAGGTGTGGTTTCCGGGCGTGCACTGCGACGTGGGCGGCAGTTATGCGGACGAGCAGCTGTCGAATATCACGCTGCGATGGATGATCGACAACGCGCGGGGGTGCGGGGCGGAGTTCGATGAGACGGCGGTGAAGGCGGAGCTGGGGGCGGGGCCGTATCTGCCGCTGGGTCCGCAGCACGATGAGTGGAAGATTGTGCCGTGGGGGCTGCCGAAGAGCCGGACGGCTCCCGACATTGCGGTGCTGGCGAACACGGTGGCGATTCGGTGCCAGAAGATGGGGTACAAGTCGGAGGCGCTGAGCAAGCCGGTGGATGCGTATGCGCAGATGGTGGTGATTCCGGCTGGGGAGTTGTAGGGGTCGGGAATTCGGAGGAGCAGGGGGGTCGAACCCCCTCCGGCTACCTGGAATCAGGGACCGGGCGGGGGGTCGGCCCCTTGGTGTTGTCGATTGAGTTAACCGGGTGCCGGGATCGCACGGGGCGGGGGATTTCGAGACCTGTGGTTTCGCCGATTGTGCGCCTTTTGTCGGGGCGTTTTGTGTTTTCCGGATGGGACAGGTTGCTGGTATTTGATTTTGGGGCACTTGCATCTGTTGACAAGCTTGACAACATTGGGATTGGCGGCGCGGGGCGGTACCTAAGTCCTGTTGGCGGGTGGCGCTCGGCGGCATGGACGACCCTCCTTTCTGAGAAGTGAAAAGGCCGCATGCGGCGGCCTTTCTTTGGATCTCGATGGGCGGAAAAGATTTCTTTGCCCCTATTTTTAGGATACCAAGTTGGGCGATGTAGTCTGCCAGGTTTGTTGGGGAGGTTGGGCGGGGAAGGGTCGTGGAATGAGGGGGAACACTTTTGTACCGTGGGGGAAAAGCTTGACAGTTTTTTTGGGGGGCGGCTTGGGTTCGATCCAGCGAGTGCGCCTCTCGGGGCGGGCGCATCGCGCTGGATCGAACAAGGAAGGCGCTGCGCGCCGACTTTGTTTTTTATTGCGCGCTGCGCGCGGTGCGGGTCAGGAGCGCGATTTGCGGGGGATGGGTTTGCGGGACGCGGTTTTGCGCTTCGTCGAAACCGCAGCGGGACCTTTGCGGGTGACGAACTTGTGGGCCATGGCGAGGAGGTCGTGGAGGATTTCGGGGGTGAGGTGCTGGAGGCGGACGAGGACGCCGTCGTATCCGAGGTAGTCGTCGGGGGCGTAGTAGAGGTTGGGGTCTTCGGCGAGCAGGGCGGGGCGGGCGTTGCGGTCGATGCGGATGAGGATCGAGTTGGACTCGGCGGCTTTGTTGGTGGGGACGCAGGCCATGAGGTTGCCGCGGACCTTGAGGGCGGGGGCTCCCCAGGAGATGGATTTTTCCACGTTGGGGAAGGTCAGGCCGATTTGCCAGACGGTTTCGAGGGTGACCATGGGAGAAAATCGAGGGCGGCCCGATTGTGGATGATGCAGCCTAGGCGCGGGCCAACCAATGCTCAAATCCGGAAAAACTTGTCGTCATGCCCGAGTTCGAGTACTGTGTTTTCCTTCAAAAACTGAGGGGCCAGTGGCGGCAGTTTATCGCGCAGTGTAGCCAGAACCAGCTGCCCTTCGAGTGCATTCGCCTCGTCAAGAAGGGCCAACATCTGATTCGCGTGAATTTGTTCCATGCCGTCATGGCAAACGAACTTCGGAAAGTTAATCTTTTCCTCGTTGAGGAATGCGATGTAAGCCAGGTCGAAGGCGGCGGTCTGCGAGGCCTTTTTTCCGGCGCCGACGTTCGCGCCCACGGCCGTTAACTTGAAGACCAGCGGGCCCTTGGATGTTTCCTCGAAATGGAGGAGATACTCCTCGCCGTATAGAACCTTCGAGAGCTTAGAAAAATATCTGTTAAATACGCTAATTCTTTGCTGCAGCGCGGCTTTTTCGTCGTCAATTTGCTTGCTGGTAGCCGAAAGGCGCTCGTTAACGGATGCGATCCGCTCCTTCAGGGTTTGCAGGTCTTTCTGGCTCTGCTCAAGGCTTCCAAGGCTCTTCAGCTTCTCCTGGAGGTCGGCCCGCAACTCAAGGGCCTTAGAGAATTCTTCGGATTTGACGAGTTCGCCGATCTCGACTCTCTCCTGTTTTTGTGTTTCGCCGAGTTCTTGTCTCGCGCGCGTTGCTCTCTCTTCCAGGAGGTCGATCTGCGAACGGAGAAAGCGCTGCTTCCTTCCCCCAGTTCCTGAACGAACTGCGCCAAATCCTTCCAATCGTGGTGCAGTTTGGGGATGTAGAGTTGGGCTTCGCGATAGATCGCCTCGATGGCGGAGCGGTCGATGTCAGAGGTTTCGCGTGCAATTTCTTGTATCGTAAGCCCGAGTGACCCAATTTCAGCTTCGATCCTCCCCAAGTCCGCGACGAGATTTGCTGCTTTGGCTCGAATTGCGGATACCGAGGTCGCGCGCGCGGCGATAGCAGGCACTTCGCCCCGGAGTTCCGGCGAGAGGCCGATGGCCTCAATTTCACTTCGGAGGAGGAGTAACAGCTGTTCAATTTGGCCCTCGCCCCGGATTCGGTTCAGCGCTTCCCAGTCCCGATCCAACCTCTTTTTTTCCGCCGCCAGGTTTATCCGTTCGCCGAGAATGTCCACTGAGAAGAAGCCAAACAAGAAAAGATGGAGCGCCTCGTATTCCGTGCTCGTGGCAAAGTCGCCCAGGAATCGCAGCGTCCGGTGCATGAGGAGCGGACTCGACCTGACGAATTTCGGTGCAAGCTGGCGAAGCGTGGGCTTATCGCCTCCATGACCAAAGAGCAGTTGCTTCACGGCGTCCTTATAGCCCTTGAGTTTGGGGTGTAAAACGTCGTGAACCTGAAACGTTTGTTTTCCCGAAGTGCCCGCGGGGAAGGTCCGGCGTAGCGAGTGGGTGCCACGGGCATGGCCTGATACTTTTAGGCGGACTGAGACCGGCACAGGACCGTGGAGGAAATCAAATACCTCTTGGTTCACGGTGTTGAACTCGGGATCCTGCCAAATGTCATTGCCGTCCGAGCCGAGGCAGAAGTCAACAAGACGGAGCACTGTTGTTTTCCCGACGCTATTGCCCGACTGCGTCGCCGTTGGTGTTGGTTTATCGATGATCAGGTTGAGCCCGCGCTTGAACGGGACCACTCTAACGACCGAATCTCCGCGCGAGACTGTGAGGTCGATTAGGTGCATCGCTTTATCATCCCGATCTCTTCCGTCTCAATTGCGCCTGCCAAATACAGCCAGGCGGCGGCCATGATGGCCTGCGTGGGGGAGATGTCGCGCTTGATCAAGCGGCTCATCGAAAGCTGGAGGCCCTCCAGGTCAGCGCGCTCACCCGGCGATTCCCCCAACGCTTTTAACGCAATGGCACCCAGGAAATACCCGCAGTTCCATGGGCTCTGTTCACGCGGCAACAACATTTCAGGCCCTTTCGAGGACTTCGCACTCCACGATTGCGTCCGCCACGATGAGGGAGATCGCCAGGTGAGCGATCTCCTGATGCACCTTGACTTCGCGAGAAGACTTGTAATCTTGAATCAGCCGGTTAATGACGTTCGTGACGATGGTTGTTGCGTTCAGCCTGACAAAGTCGAGCCTAGCAGCTGGCGGCGACACCGCAGTGTCGTAAAGAGGAATTTCTGCTTCATACGCGACGCCGGCCTTCCTCCTTACAAGATAACGTGCATCAGCGTTGCGTTGCTCCACCCCGAGGTACGATTCTTCTAGAACGTGTGAATAACGCAGGAAGTCGCATATGACACGGTGATTGGTAGGCAGATGGTTGTGCTTGATCTTTGCCAGCACTTCTCCGGACAACGCACGCCTATCCCCTTTACCGTATTCCGACAAACCCTGTTCCGAGAACAGCAGGATCAACTCTCCGAGAAAAGAGGGAAGCTGCTGGTCGATCCGTTGCTCTGCCGCGACGGAGACTGAGAGCGCGTTAGGGGCATTGATATTTACTATTGACCCGGAGTTGTCGCCTCCGACCGCGCTGCTTCCTTGCTTCGCGGAAACATCACCGTTACTCATTTGATTACAGCCGAATGTGACGCATGCCAGACGGTGACTGTGATGCCTGCCACCTCAGTGATGATCGCGATGATGTGAATCCAGTTGTGCCCGAGGCCTTCCCCTCTGTTCGCCTCAGTATTGGTGTTGACTATTGGCCCAGAGCTGTTGCCGCCTATGGCAATCGAGCCGTGGCTGGCTGACACGGCGCGTCCCTTGGAAAGGCCGCGGCCCACGAGGTGGAGGACCACGCCGATGGCCACGAGCCCGAGCCCGAAGAGGTAGAAGTACATTGCGTTCGCTCCATCTTAGGCCCCGCCTCAGCGGGCTGTCCATTGGAAATAGCGTCCCACTTCTAACTTCCGCCAACTGGTCCCGGTCGCGCCCGGCTAGTCGTAGTATTCCAAGCCGAGGTGGGTGATTAGGTCTTCGCCCATGATGTGACGGAGGGTGTTCTTTAGCTTCATCGACTGGATGAAGAGGTCGTGTTCGGGATAGAGGCCGGGCGGCGCTTTGGGGGCTCTTGAAGATAGAAGCTGAGCCACTCCTGGATGCCGAGGTGACTGAGTTCGGGCGTGCGTTTGGCGAGGTCCATGAACAGGGCCAGGTCGAGGGCGAAGGGCGCGGCGAGGATGGAGTCGCGGCAGAGGAAGTTGACCTTGATCTGCATCGGGTAGCCGAGCCAGCCGAAGATGTCGATGTTGTCCCAGCCTTCTTTGTTGTCGCCGCGGGGCGGGTAGTAGTTGATCCGGACCTTGTGGTAGATGTCGCCGTAGAGCTCGGGGTACTGATCTCGGGCTGGAGGATGTACTCGAGCACGCCGAGCTTCGATTCCTCCTTGGTCTTGAAGGACTCGGGGTCGTCGAGGACCTCGCCGTCGCGGTTGCCGAGGATGTTGGTGGAGTACCAGCCGGCGACTCCCACATGCGGGCTTTGAAGGCGGGGGCGAGGACGGTCTTGATCAGGGTCTGGCCGGTCTTGAAGTCTTTGCCGCAGATGGGCGCGCCGGTCTGGCGGGCGAGCTCGATCAGGCGGGCAGGTCGACGGTCAGGTTGGGGCGCCGTTGGCGAAGGGCACGCCTTCTTTGAGCGCGGCGTAGGCGTAGATCTGCGAGGGGGCGATGGCGGGATCGTTGTCGGTGAGGCCTTTTCAAAGGCTGCGAGGGATTGGTGGCAGGCGGCGGGCTCCATAAAGATTTCCGTGGAGCCGCACCAGAGGACGACGACGCGATCGACCTGGGAGCGGAACTTCTGGATGTCGGAGCGGAGCTGCTGAGCGAGGTCGCACTTGGATTTGCCGGTCTTGACGTGGGTGCCGTTGAGGCGCTTGACGTAGTACTGGTCGAAGACGGCGGGCATGGGCTGGATGGCTTCGAGGAAGGGCTTGATGGACTGGAGGTGATCGCGGTCGAGCACGGCGGCGTGGGCGGCGGCCTCGTACATGTTCTCGGGAAAGATTTCCCAGCCGGTGAAGACGATGTCGTTGAGGTCGGCGAGGGGGACGAAGTCCTTGATGAGGGGGGTGCGGTTGTCGGTGCGCTTGCCGAGACGGATGGTGCCCATTTGGGTGACGGAGCCGATGGGTTTGGCGAGGCCCTTGCGGACGGCTTCGACGCCGGCGATGAGAGTGGTGGCGACGGCGCCCATGCCGACGGTCATGACTCCGAGCTTGCCCTTTGCGGGCTGGATGGCCTGCTTCTTTTCAGACGATGGCATTTTGCGTACTGCCTTTCAGGGGGAGAAAAAAGTGTGAAGTCCAAACAGGTAGTCTCTCGCGGTTGGGGCGGGAGCGCAAGGCGGGAAAGACTGCTGGGAGCTGGGAGCCTGGAGCTGGGAGCGGAACGGCGTACGGGGTTTGGCGATCCGCGTTCGGAAACGCTACGCTTTAGTGGCGCGGATGCGGTTGCGCCAGTGGGTCCAGACGAACCAGACGATGGCGAGGAGGAGGAGGATTTCGACGCCGAGGTGGAAGCGGTGGAAGGCGGCCTGGAAGCGCGGGTTGCTGTTGAAGGACGCGCCCAGCTTCATGCCGATATACGCGAGGACATAGCACCACGGCCACGAGCCGATGAAGGTGTAGACGTGGAAGCGCAGCTGATTCATCCGGGCGACGCCTGCGGGAAAGGCGATGAAGGTGCGGATGATGGGCAACATGCGGCCGATGAGGACGGCGAGCGAGCCATAACGGGCGAAGAAGTGGTCGACGCGGTCGAGATCGCGGCGGCTCAGCAGGAGCCAGCTTCCGTAGCGTTCGACCATGGGGCGGCCGCCCTTGGCACCGACCCAGTAGGCGGGGATGGAGCCGAGGTTCGAGGCCAGGGAAGCAACGGTGGCGAGCAGGACCAGTTGCATCTGAGTGTGTGCTAGCGCGTAGCCGGCCAGCGGCATGATGACCTCGGAGGGGATGGGAATGCAGGCGGACTGAATGGCCATCAGCAGCACGACCGCGCTGTAGCCGCCGCTCGCGATCAGGCTGACGAGCAATGCGAGGATTTTTTCACTCATGTCGGTATGAGTTTACTGTGGCGCTCTCGGGGGAGGGGGGAGGGAGAGGGCTTTATCGGCGGACTCCGCGCTCGTAGCTGGTGCTGTTGATTTCGAAATCGATGGTGCCGGTGAAGGGGACGGCGCGGCCCTCCTGCATGAGGGGGTGGAAGGTCCACTGGCGGACGGCGTCGAAGACATTCTGGCCGGCGCTGGGTTCGGGGTAGGAGAGGAGGAGCATATCGCGGATCTGGCCGTCTTCGCCGACCCAGACGCGGATTTCGACGTCGCCCTGGAGGGCACCGTTGATGGTGCGGGTGGACTGATCGGCGCCGGCGGCGGCGCGGGAGAAATCGGGCTCGACGCGCTTGTCGGCCTGGTTCTCGAATTTTTTACCTTTGAGCTCGACGGGTTTGGGCAGGGCTTTAACCATGTCGCGATCGGGAGCGAAAGGCGCGGAGGGCATGCCGTCGAGGGAGATGTCTTCGAGGTGGGAGCTGGCGAGGGTGCCGCCGTTGAAGCTGATGGAGATGTCGATGGGGATGTCTTTGCCCTGGAAGGAGCTGATGCCGTTGCGGATGATGGCGACGCCGCCGTTGTCGACGAAGACGCGGAGGGAATCCTTGCCGGGCTCGGTACACCAGGAGGGATAGAAGCCGATGGGCTGGGTTTCGACGCGGTTGTTGGATTTGGCGAGCATGACGCAGGGCAGGGTGACGCCGCCGAGCTGAAGGGTGCGGGCGAGGGGCTTGAAGCCGGAGGTTTTGCTTTCGGCGGCCATCGGGTTCACGAGCTGGTTGAGGACGGCGGCGATGAGCATGGGCTCGGAGGTGAGATTCGGAGAGCGGTAGATGCCATCGCTGGTGAGGATTTCGGTGCCCTGATAGCCGGGGAAGGCGAAGACGCGCTTCTCGTTGCCGGGGGCCATCCACCACTCCTCGATGGAACCGGTGCCGGTGGGGGTGCCTTTGAAGTCGTAGAGCTGGACGGAGAGCTTGGCGTGCCAGGGCTTGAGGCCGGCGACGGTGGGGGTAGCGGCCTCAGCGGCTTTTTTGACGTGGTCCTGGAGGTCGGCGGCGTTGTCGGCGGCGATAGCGAGGGGTGTGAGAGCGAGCAGGACGGCGAGAACGAGTCGGGAGCGAACGAACACAGAGGCCTCCGGAATGCGGCGACAGGATATCACCGGAAAGGCGGCGTTCGGTCTTGACGAAAAGCCGTGACCTCGCTTAGGTTCGGATCATGAGGCTTTGCCGCTCGATTCTGTGCGCCTGTCGATGCTGTTGCGGTTGTGCGCGCGGTTGCGGCGGAGCCGGCCTCGGATTCTGATCGAAGTTTTTCGGGATCAAGAGCCATATCACCCGCGCCAGCACTTTGCAGCGCGGGTTTTGTGTTTTTGGCTCTTCCCTTCTCTCACTAAAACGCCATTCGGGATGATTTCGAGACTCTCCAGGTCGTGCCGCATTGTCTCCGCTGCCAGGCGGGGCGTTTCAGTCGTGTGCTGCGCGGCGTGGGCGGCGCGGCTGGGTTGTTGTTGGCGCTGACGATTGTCTGATCGTGTTCGGGCTGTTCCTGACAAGCAGGACTTCGGCCTGGAAGAGCCAACAACAAGCCATTTCACTTCGAGGAGATTCCAGCGATGCGGAATACGAGAGCTGTAGCTGCCATTCTGTCGGTTGTATTGATTGCGGGAGTTGCCGGCGCAGGGGCGCAGGTGGTGGGCGCGACGCTGGGCGGGAGGGTGCAGGACAAAACCGGCGCGAGCCTGCGGATTCGAGCGTGACCGTGCGCAACGATGAGACGGGCACGCAGCGCGCGCTGAGTGGGGCCGGGGTTGGGCGATTCTCCGCGCCGTCGCTGCCGGTGGGGGCTATTCGATCACGGTGGCGCACGGGGGGGTTTGCGACCCAGCGAACAGCATGGGATTTCTCTGGCAGTGGGGCAAACGCTGGACCTGACGGTGACGCTGGAGCTGGGCGCGGTGCAGCAAGAGGTGATGGTGAACGCGCAGGGTCCCACGGTGAACACGTCAACGCAGGAAGTTTCGGGGCTGGTGGACGAGCGCCAGGTGAAGGAACTGCCGCTCAACGGCCGGAGTTTCGATGGGCTGCTGACGCTGAATCCGGCGACGGTGAACTACACGGCGGAGCGGTCGGGGAGTGTGGGGACATCGAACTCGTCGGTGGGAAACATGTTCGGAGTGAGCGGGCGGCGGCCGCAGGACAATTTGTTTCTGCTGAACGGAATCGAGTACACGGGCGCGTCGCTGATCAACGTGACTCCGGGCGGAACGAGCGGGCAGCTGCTGGGCGTGGACGCGGTGCGGGAATTCAACGTGGTGACGGATACCTATGGCGCGAGCTACGGAAAGCGGGACGGCGCGCAGGTAAGTATTGTAACCATGTCCGGCACAAATGCAGTGCATGGT
>CAVPCB010000099.1:0-66486 GCA_963702285.1 uncultured Acidobacteriaceae bacterium
CTCTGCATTGAGCTAAGACGGCGTAAATCATCTGGAGCGCCAGGCAGGACTCGAACCCGCGTGTGACGGCATTAGAAGTGCCGTGCCTGATCCATCTCGGCCACTGGCGCTCATTGGTGGAGCCGGTGGGACTTGAACCCACATTGGGATTTCTCCCCCTATTAAAAGTCAGGTCTCTGCAGCCAATTCGAGTACGACTCCAAAGTTGGTGGGTCACCGGGAAGTCGAATCCCGTCCGAGCGGTTAAGAGCCGCCTATGCTGCCGTCAACACCTGTGACCCATGGTGGACGTGGTGAGAGTCGAACTCACGAACTGGCGCTTATAAGGCGCCGGCTACATACCAACCAGCAGCTACACGTCCACACAATCTGGTGGCTGCGGTCAGATTCGAACTGACTACCTTGCGCTTATGAGACGCCCGCTCATCCGCATGAGCTTCGCAGCCGATGGCGAGGGTGGGAGGACTCGAACCTCCGGGTCCGGTTTTGGAGACCGGCAGTGTGGCCACTCCGCTTACACCCTCATTTTCAAAGAGCAATAAAAAACCCCGACCTGGGTCGGGGTCTGGTGCTCATCCACGAAATGCACTCAGACCCTCAAGACACGGCTCCCCAAATGACCCGCTTGCCGGTCATTCTGACTATGTCGCGTTTGAAGGTCCTAAGCATCGCGTCGATTCACTGTCACTACTTTCGAGACTAAACTGTAGCACAACTTTGGAGCGCCCGGCAGGATTCGAACCTGCGTTCACTTCGTTCGTAGCGAATGCCATCAATCCTCTCTGGCACGGGCGCTCAACAATCTGGTCGGGGAACTGAGAATTGAACTCAGACCACGTGCTCCCAAGGCACGGATGCCACGCATTACACCATTCCCCGACGGTGCCAGCCCAGCGAGTTGAACGCTGCTCTCTCCGTTTTCAGCGGAGCGTATCGACCGCGCATACGCAACTGGCGAAAATCTGGTGGAGCGTGTCGCTTCTGCCCGACCACCTCCTGCTTGCAAGGCAGGCGCTCTCCTCAATAAGCTAACGCCCCAGGGTGGCCAGTGGGAGTTGAACCCACAAGAGACATGTTCCACAGACATGCCCGACATTCCCATAGTCGGCACGGCCACAGTTGGAGCACCCGGGGTTACTGCAAAACCCATTCTGCTGATTACAGATCAGCCGCTCTGCCGCTTGAGCTACAGGTGCAATCTATTGGAGCCGGCAGCAGGACTTTAACCCGCATCCTTCGCCATACCGAGGCGACACTCTGGCGTTGAGCTATGCCGGCCCGACTAGTAGTACAGGTACTTCCTCCATTTCTCCACGCCGATTCCCGTCTGGCGCAACAGAGCCCGAGACGTGTGGATCGTCACACGGCGTGGTTGGCGGAGCAATTTCATACCGGCCCCCACCGGCGTCCGGTCTCCTTTCCGTGCATTGCAAACACGGCACGCGGCGACCAGGTTCTCCCAGGTGCTTAGTCCGCCCTGCGCACGCGGAATCACGTGCTCCAGTTCCAACTCGCTGCTCAGGAACTTCTCGCCGCAATACTGGCAGACGTGTCCATCGCGGATGAGGATGTTCTTCCCCGACAGCGTTTGGATCCGCGACGGCAGGCGCCATACTGTCGCAGGCGAATGACACAAGGCGATTGCAACCCGACATGCACAAACCGATCATGAGCCTCTTCGATGACGGCGACGCCTTTGATCAGCAACACGAGGGCCCGCCGCGCCCGAGTGATGTTCACGGGCTCGTAGCTTGCATTGAGCACTAACACCGGCATCGTCATCGCACTACTCATACAACCTCACTTACTTTCTGGAGCTGGCGGCCGGAGTCGAACCGGCATTGCCCTCGTTACGAATGAGGGGCATTGCCCTTTCTGCCACGCCAGCAAACACGTACCTGCAAAACATTCATCGAGTTCATGGAGCGGCTGGCCGGAGTTGAACCGGCGATCTCCGCGCTGGCGACGCAGCGTCTTACCGCTCGACTACAGCCGCTCGTTAACTGGCTCCGGGAGGGGATTCGAACCCGATCCGTCTGTGGTGTCAAAGACCACCGTCTTGCCGCTGGACGATCCCGGAGCATTCTCCTCTCTCCATCACTTAGACACACATCGCTTGTCCATGGTAGGCACTCTGCTGACATAGCTGCGAACTGGCTGGCGAGCAAGGCTTCGAACCTTGAGTTCTCCGCGTTCAGAGCGCGGCGTGTTCCCAGTTACGCTACTCGCCAGTAATATTGGCTGCGCAGTCGGGACTCGAACCCGCACAACCCTGATTAACAGTCAGGTTCTCTGCCAGTTGAGATACCGCGCAGTATCGCCATGAAAACTAAAAGCCCCCGAACCTTATTGAAGGCCGGGGGCTTAGACTCCTCAAAATGGAGCTAAATCGCTAGTCCGGCCTGAACACGGTATTACCCTGCCGCGTCGGTTGCGCCGACGCTGGTGTAAATCCGTGATGGGCTCGGAACATCATGGTAAGTACACTAACCCGACTTACTCCAAAAAGTCAACTGCAAATGCATGTGCGTCTTTCCTGAATTTGGTCACGCCGACCAGAGTTGAAGTGGCATCCGCGCCTTGAAGGGGCGCTGGCCTAACCGTTAGCCTACGGCGTGAAGAACTGTGGCGCGGCCGACCAGATTCGAACCGGCATCTGCTCGATCGACAATCGAGAGCTCTCGCCTGTTGAGCTACAGCCGCGTAATGCGCCGCATTGACTTCGTGCGTACGCAATCTTTGGTGGGTGTGGAAGGATTCGAACCTTCAATGCTCCTAAGAGCTCCGGGTTTACGGCCCGGGAGGGCAACCAGTCGCCCCAGCACACCCACATCCTGGCGGAGATGATCCGATTCGAGCGGATGGCGCCCAAGGGCGCGCTGCGTTAGCAATGCAGTGCCTTAGTCCAGCTCAGCCACGTCTCCGCAAAATTCATTGGTGGAAATGGAGAGAGTCTAACTCTCATGCGCGAGGCGCTGGTTTCTAAGACCAGTGTGTCTCCCAATTCCAGCACATCCCCACAATCACTACATTCATAAGGCAGCCATGCACACCTCGGGTAATCAGGCCACTAACTCGTGCGCACTCGCCATTAGCCCACAAAAGCAAAAGCCCCTCGATGACTCGAGGGGCTTTTGCGAATCCTGACTCAACTTAAATCAGCCGCACCCCTCCGTCCCCAGCAAATCGCTGAGTGATTCGGACCGATACGAGCTGACAAATGTTTTCACGAAGAGGAGAATGGCGCAGTTATTCGCAAAGCGCAATAGCTTGGTCGAATGTCTTGCCGTTTCGCCCGACGCTATTGCAATTACACGTTCGTAAGCAGGCTGACTCAGTTGCGGAATTGCAAAATCTATGGTGAGATAAGAACTCGAACGACGAGCCATCAATGCAACTCTAACACCCAATTCGTAGCCTGCGACCCGATTCCGGCAATAAAGCGGAAGTGCTGCGGTCGTACGTCGCTGTGGCGGGCTGGGATCTTCGCATGAGATAGCTCCTCTTTTCCGAGTCTTCTCAAAAGCCCCAGCTTCCGAAGCTGGGGCTTTTGCTTTGCACGCAGATCAGCCAGGACTTTCGATCTCTTACCAAACCCAACGAAAGGAGAACCCCATGTTGCATGATTCCTTCGACGCAGACCTCCGGTCCGTTCTGCAACGTCTGGCAGTTACTCGGCCCGCTGGCTCGCCAGGACACAAAGGAGCTGTCCAACCAGTTTCTGGCGCAAAGCTGATCCCATTCCGCAAGGGCGAGCAGCAGCCTCGACTCGAGATCGCCCGCGTGGCGCTGCGACGTAACGCATGCGAGATCCGTGACGTAATGACCCGAGAATCTCCGCAACCGCGCCGCGAAGCTGACCCGAGTTATTGAGCGGCGAAGAAAGCAGAGCAAGACTATGAAGATGATGGACAACATCCCCGTGTGGGGAGAGCACGAAGAGAAGACGCTGGGCCAGATTCGCACCTGTGCGGCGCTGGCAGATCGCGCTGCCCTGATGGCCGACGGCCACCTCGGTTATGCAGTTCCCATCGGCGGCGTCATCGCATGGAAGGACGCGATCAGCCCTTCGGGTGTGGGCTTCGACATCGCCTGCGGCAACAAGGCGGTACGCCTCGATATGCCCGGCGAAGAATTGCGCGCGAAAATCGACTTCGTGATGGACGACATCTGGGCAACCCTCAGCTTCGGCGTCGGCCGCAGGAACGCGGAGAAGGTCGAGCACGCAATTTTCGAAAGCGACCACGCAGGCTGGGAACTCGCGGCGACCCGTCCGCTCCGCCAGAAGGCTGAGAATCAGCTGGGCACCATCGGTTCCGGCAACCATTACGTCGATCTGTTCACCGACGAGCAGGACCGCGTGTGGATCGGCGTGCATTTCGGCTCGCGCGGCTTCGGTCACGGTGTCGCGACCTGGTTTCTGAAGGCCGCCGGTGCGAAGGACGGCATGGAAGTAGAGCCCTGCGTCCTTTCCGCGTCGAGCGATCTCGGAGAACAGTACATCCGCGCCATGACGCTGGCAGGTGAGTACGCTTACGCCGGACGCGACTGGGTGTGCGATCGCGTGGCACGCATTCTGGGCGCGACCATCGTCGAGTCGGTGCACAACCACCACAACTTCGCCTGGCGCGAAGAGCACGATGGCGAGCTGTACTGGGTCGTGCGCAAGGGTGCCACGCCTGCGTTCCCGGGTCAGAAGGGGTTCGTTGGCAGAACCATGGCGGAGCCGGCGGTAATTCTCGAAGGCGTCGAGAGTGAGGAGTCGAAGCTGGCTCTCTACTCCACCGTCCACGGCGCCGGCCGCGTGATGGGTCGTCGAGAGGCAACCGGGCTCATCGATCGCAGGACCGGTGAGGTGAAGCGTGCGCCGAAGATCACGCCCGAGATGATGAACGCGCGCGTGACCGAAGCGCGTGTCGAGCTACGTGGAGCTGGCGTCGATGAGTCGCCGCACTGCTACAAACGCCTCAACGAAGTGCTGGCCGCGCACGACAGCACTGTGCGCGTCCTGCACACCCTCACGCCGGTTGGTGTCGCCATGGCAGGAGCCAACGAGTTCGATCCTTATAAGGATTGAACTCCAAATAGGGGGACTGTCTCGGCAGTCCCTGCCTCTTTCAATCGCTTCAGGCGGATTGTCGCCTTCGTGCGGGTACGCTCTCGCGGACAGAGTCTTCCGATTGCAAGATGATCCAGTCGCTAGGTCGTCGCGATGTTATCTTGGTCAGACGTTTATGCTCAAGCTGCAGGAACAATTCGGCCCAATCGACATCTATCTTTTCGACCAGATCCTGAAAGGCCGCATTTTGCCCGGAATGCGAATTCTGGATGCCGGGTGCGGTTCCGGGCGGAATCTAATCTATTTGCTTCGCGAGGGGTATGAAGTGTATGCCGCGGATGCCAATGCTCAGGAGGTGGATAAGGTGCGCAGCATGGCACGCCAGTTCGCCCCATCTCTTCCGGCGTCAAATTTTCGAGCTGAAGCGGTGGAGGACCTCTCGTTCGACGATGGCTGCGCCGACGTCGTCATTAGCAGTGCCGTCCTTCACTTCGCACGGGACGATGCGCAATTCGAGTCCATGCTTCTGGGTTCGTGGCGGGTGCTGAAACCCGGAGGCCTTTTCTTCTGCCGGCTCGCATCCTCGATCGGGATTGAGGACCAGGTAGAACGAATCGAGGGGCGGCGTTACAAACTGCCCGATGGTTCAATTCGGTATCTTGTCGACGAAGGGATGATCCACTCATTCACCGAGCGATTAGGCGAACTCGCCGACCCCATCAAGACGACAGTCGTCCAGAATCAACGCTCGATGACCACATGGGTCGTCCGAAAGAGCCGGTAGCCTAACCTCGGACAACTCGATCGAACCTGACAAGACATAGCGGCCAATGCCGTATGTTCCTGGCTTTTCGGATTGCGGAATTTCCGAAATCATGGCATCTTGTAACAGTATTCCTATGAAAGGACGCCCGAATGGCGGTTCTCGACAATAACTCGCGCAACCGGCAGCATCGGCCGACTCATCGGCTGACCTGTGGGGCGTCGCTTCGTCCGCGCTAACGCGGCTGTTCGACTACCCCGCACAACTTAGATTGCTCAGGTCGCTGCATTCGTGTGCTCTCCCGGCGTTTTCAGCGTCTCGGATCGCGGCATGACTACGTGACCTACGGAATCCCTCTTCGCGGCTCGTTTGATCCGCGTGGGAATTCTCCGCCGAACTTCGCCCGGATGAATGGAGAAATCTATGCTGAACGCACCCGGAGTAGTTTTGATCGATCCGAAATATCCCCACAACGTAGGGGCTGCTATTCGTGCGTGTTCGTGTTTTGGCGTCGACGCGCTCGTGTGGACAGGGTCGCGGATTCAGATCTCACAGTATGAGCGTCTGCCGCGCGAAGAGCGGATGAAAGGATACAAGCGAGTGCAGTTTCTCAACTACCAGCGGCCACTGGATTTGTTCGGCGAATCCACACCCGTCTGCGTTGAAGTACACGACAGCAGCGAACCGCTCACGCTCTTCGAGCACCCGGAGAATGCTGTGTATATCTTCGGACCAGAAGATGGCAGCGTTCCCCAGGTGATTCGGCGACTCTGCCATCCGTTCGTGCACATCCCGGCACACTTTTGCCTGAACCTGAGCGCAGCAGTCAACGTTGTCCTCGTTCACCGGCTAATGACACGGCAGCTCGCAGGCAAGGAACCGTTGCTGCCTCTCAGCGAGATGTTGCACGAAGTCCGCGGCGAAGCACCAACACCTGTCATGGACACAGTGGGATGGGACGGTAAATGACAGCACCTTAACCCCCGGCTGATGCCGGTTAGAAAGCAAAGCAATGCCCGCGTTTTTGAAGCATATTCTTGATGGCCAGAACCAATTTGCCTCCGGCGGCCTGCTGCTCATGATCCTGGGCAGCATCGGCGTCTTTCTGCGCTCTCTGCCGCAGCGCCTTTGGTGGTGGCTGGAGGCACAGACGACGATGATGGTCACCGTCAAAGATGACGACGATGCCTTTGTCTGGGTGAAGGAGTGGTTTCTCGAACAGGAATTTCTCAGGCGCGTCCGTCGCGTCGATCTGGACACGACGTTGCGTGGAGCCGAGTTTGCCCTGATCCCCGCGCCGGGCCGCCACTGGTTCTGGCGCGCTGGCCGTCCGTTCTGGGTTTGGTTCTATCGCAGTAAAGAGAGCAAAGGCACCAGCCAACGACGCATGGAATCGCTGACCTTCCAGACCCTCGGCCGCGATCAGAAGTTCCTCAAGGCGTTTGTCGACGAGGTGGTCGCCTGCCATCGTCGCAAGCGCCGGTCAGCGTCCTATCTCTATCTCTATGACGACGGCTGGGACTACGTCGCCGCGTATGCGCCACGCTCGCTCGACTCCGTCCTGCTGAAGCCCGGCGAGAAGGAGCATCTGATCGAAGACTTGCAGCGTTTCCGCGCCGCGCGCGGCCGTTATCTTCGGCTCGGCGTTCCCTACCATCGCGGGTACCTGCTCTATGGTCCGCCGGGCACAGGCAAGACCTCGCTGGTTTCGGCGATCGGGGCAAAGTTCGGCCTGTCGATCTATATCATGAATCTCACTGAGATGAACGACCGCACGCTTAAGGGCGCGATGAACGCCGTTCCGGAGAACTCCATCATCCTGTTCGAGGATATGGACTGCATGAAGGCCGGCAATCGCCGTCCTGAACTTTCACTCCCGCCAGCATCGCAGAGCAGGACAACAGCCGCAGTCCAGGAGGGCAACGCTACGCCCGATCGCGGTGGCGTGACTCTATCCGGCCTCCTGAACGTGCTGGACGGGTTTCACGCTCCGTCCAACGTGGTTTTCGTAATGACGACGAATGCTGCTGAGGCTCTCGATCCCGCGCTGTTGCGCCCTGGACGCATTGACTACAAGCTCTATCTCGGCGAAGCCTCCGACTCGCAGAAGCATGAGCTGTATCGTCGCTTTTTTCCCGAAGCCACGGACTGCGAGGCGTGGGAGTTTGTGGAGGCGCATTCCGTCGAGACGATGGCCGAATTTCAGGGTCTCCTGCTTGCCCTGGAGCAGGAGACGGTCCCGGTGGAATTGTGCATCTGATGCTCTCCAGAGACTCGCAACAGCGCTCAGTTGTTTTCAGTAGCGTCGCCGCGGATCCGGGCAATGTCATTCGCGGCTGCCCGTTCTACAAGGTTCTGACCAGACAGACTAGCGGAGCAACCACAACATGCATCAGTCAAAGCTCCGCAGAACTTCCGCCACAAAAATCACTCTATGAATTGTTGATGGTGCCCGGAGGGGGACTTGAACCCCCACAACCCTTTCGGGTCTGCGGATTTTAAGTCCGCTGCGTCTGCCAGTTTCGCCATCCGGGCTCAACCCTATCCTAGCTCGCCCCGGCTCGCGCCGACGCCCCAGCCCGCATCTCCGCCGACACGGTCACGCCCGCCATCCGCGTCAATGTCAGCACCGTAATGTCATCCACTTGCCCGAACTTGAGCGCCGCCTCGGCAATCGCGTTCGCCGTTTCCCCGCTGATCGCCTGTGCGCGTTCAAACCCAAACAACTCCCCGCGCGCGTCCCGCGCCTCAGCCACTCCGTCAGAGAGCAGCGTCAGCCGATCCCCCTCCTCCAACCGGAATGCACACTCCGCATAACTCGCCTCCTCAGCCAGACACAGCGGCAACCCCGGTTCCAGCAGCATCTCCTTCCCGTTCCAATACGGCGGCAGATGTCCGGCGTTGGCCATCGTCACTTCACCCTGCGCCGCAATTCGGGCGCACAGGCAGGTCACAAATCCCTCGTGACGCATCTCCGCCAGCTGTCCGTTCAGCCGCGTCAGAATCGCGCCCGGTCCCAGCCCTTCACTCGCCAGCACCCGCAGAGCGCCCATCGCCAGGGTGCCCGTCATCGCCGCCTTCAGTCCCTTGCCGCTCACGTCGCCCACAACCACCATCGTCCCGCCGTCGTGGGTTCCGATCACCTGATAGAAATCGCCGCCCACTTCGTCGGCCGGAAAATACGCCGCCTCCACCTGGTACCCCTCAATCTCGGGTGAGGTCTCCGGCACCAGCTTGCGCTGGATCTCGCGCGCAGCCGTCAGCTCCGCCGTAATCCTCGCCTGCTCGCGGCTTACCTTCGTAAAGCGGAAGAACATGACCACCGCGATTGCCAGCACGAACAGAAGATCTCCCACGTCCGAGATCTGCAGCGGAATCGGCCCCACCCTGATTGGATCGGTGAGCCAATCCAGCTTTCCCCACCCAGTAAAGATCGAGGCCGATCCAAGATCGAAAATCGCCGCGGTCGCCGCAGGCAACAAGCTCGGCAGGATGAGCCAGCCCGCCTCGCGATTCCCACGCCGGTACCACACCAACAGAAGCACCGGCAAGAGCAGCGCGGCAGGCAGAATCGCAGCTGCTTCCACCAGAACATAGCGGCTGCCGGGAACGAGTCCCGTCGTCACCATCATCGAAATTGCGATCGGCGACAGGAGCGCCCACTCGTACACTCGCCACGCCCGCATCACCCGCTGCCCTGCAAACGCAAAGGTGAACTGGATCTGCATGATCGTGAACAGGTAGATCAGCGGATCGGCGATCAGATTGTTGTACACAAGCGGGATGAGGCCGTTCGTCGCGCAATACAGCAGCACGTTCGAAAGCCCGAGCAGAAGCAGGTACGACCCCAGCCACAAATATTCGCTGTGCCTGCGCTGCGCCCGATACAACGCGAACGCTCCAAACGCCGCCAGCATCAGCAGCACATTGATGGCAATCGAGGGCAGCGCTGCGTACAGCCGTTCGCTCTCCATCGATGCCCGCAGATTCTCGATCGCCCCTGGCGTCCCCACCGACGCCGTGAGAAACAATGGCAAATACCACCCCGTGTATGTTGGCGTCGCGTGCGTCCGCAACGCCAGCACCAGGTCTGTCTCATCGTCCAGGGAGTACACCTGCTCCGTCGGCCTCTTGACTCCAAACAGCGACCGCAGCCCCGGTCCATCCTGCCTGACCCCGTCGATGTACAGCTCGTAGGTGCCTTCGCCGCCCGCGAACAGCAAATGCAGGTGGTCATGCCCCGGCTTCAGCTTCACGTGCAGCCGATACCAGCGCCATCCCGGCTGCGCTGCGCCCAGATCGTCCAGATCGATCCTCTTCCATCCGCTGTCATCGAAGTCCGGCGCGGCCCACGCAAGGTCGTCTCCCTCGTGCTCCCGCCATCCGGGCAGCAGCTTCACCAGGCCTGTGCGCCACTGCGTTGCATCGAGCACGGCCGGTGCAGGCTCCTGATCATGCTCCTGCGCCGCGGCGACTGCCGGCACACACGACACCATCACCAACAGCACCAGCCAGTACGCGCAATCCTTCCGGCCTCGCAGCGCACCCCTGAGCAAAGGCAAAACCTCCTCCCGGCGAAACCATTGGTTGTTGGCTGGGGACCTCAGTCTACCCTCCGCGCTTCCAGCCCATCAAGAAACCTGCCTCCCTGCGATCGATCATGGTGACGGATGCCCTGCACCCCATATCTAATGGAAAGCAATGCGATCCAGCCGCTTCATCCCGTCCGCCCTGTTGCTCGTTGCTTTGGGCGCGCCGCCAGTTCCCGCTCAACGCGCGCCGCTCGGCAAACCGGGCGCCGAACAGAACGTCTACAGGAAGCGGCTCATCCTCAAAGACGGCTCCTATCAGGTCGTCACTAAATGGGAAGTCAAAAAGGATCGCGTCCGCTACTACAGCGCCGAGCGTGCGGAGTGGGAGGAGGTTCCCAACGACCTCGTCGACTGGCCGGCCACGGAGAAGTGGAACAGGGAGCACCAACCCGGCGCCACCCCGCCTCCCCCGATCACCGTCCCATCCGCTACCACGCATGACGAGCAGCAGAAGGAAGCCGCTGCCATCGACGCCGCAGCGGCCGCCGAGCGCGCCGACCAGCAGGCTCGCATTCCTCTCGTCGCCCCCGGCCTCCATCTGCCCGACCGCGACGGCATCTTCATCCTCGACAACTTCCAGAGCATCCCCGAGCTGGTCCACCTCGACCAGAGCTCCGGCAATGTCAACCGGGACCAGAACCACAATGTCCTGCGCGCCGCCATCGGCTCCTTCAGCGGTGCGAAGGAACCGGTCCGCATCGACGGCCAGGCCGCCCGCGTTCGCGTCCATGTCGAGGATCCCGTCCTCTACGTCTCGCTCAACACCGGCAACTCCGAGGAGGTCGCGCCGGAAGACGCGATGATGGTCAACACCCACGAAACCAATTCACAAAACAAGGACGATTACAGTTCGCCCGACAGCCACTACGCCATCGTTCGCGTTGACGTCCGTCCCGGCGAGCGCGTCATCGGGGCTCTGCGCATCAACCGGGCCGGCGATGCCTCCCAGTCCGCCGACATCGTCCCCACGAAAGCCGAAATCCTGCCCGGCAAACACTGGATGAAGCTCATCCCGAAAGAACCGCTCCCCATCGGCGAGTACGCGTTGATGGAAATCATCCAACCCGGCGTCATCAACCTCGATGTGTGGGATTTCGGAGTCTCCCCCAACGCGCCCGAGAACAAGCACCCCATCACGCCGGTGAAGGATGAGTAGAGACAGGGATTAGGGATTAGGGATTAGAGATTAGGGATTAGAAACCGCTCGCAGCTTGGTCAGCAATGCCGACAGCATTCTGCCAACCTCAGAAGCGAGGCTCTCTGCCTTCTCAAATTCAGACGAATCCAGCAAGCCGAGCTTCCTCGATATCACCTGCTGGGTTTGAAGTTCCATATAAGAACCCAGGGCAATAGCGACGAACTGCTTGTATTCCCCACGTGATCCCCGCCCGTAACCCTCGGCGATGTTGCTCGCGATAGAAACGCTCGCGCGCCGAATCTGACTCGTCAACCCGTAGATTTCTTCGCGCGGGAATCTTCGCGTGAGAACATAGATCGCAGCGCACAATTCAATCGCGCGCTCCCAGACAATCAGCTTACAGTGGAATTTAGTCTGCGGTTGCCCCACTTGTTCTTTGTACACACCAAGCGGGGCACGCGCATCCTGCCTTTAGTAACGACCTGGTTCTTTAAACTCTAAACTCCAAACTCTAAACTCTCTCCTACCCCGCCTTCTGCGCCGTCGCCAAAGCCGCCAGCACATCCGCGCTGTGCACATTCGGATCGACCTTCGTCCACACCTTCACAACTTTTCCTGTGGGATCGATCAGAAAGTGTTCCGCATCGCGATCACCATCGGCCCAAAGTTCCCCAGTGATCCGTACTGCGTCACCACCTTTTTGTCCGGATCGGCCAGCAGATTGAACGTCAGCGAATCCTTCGTGCAGAACTGCTTGTGGCTATCTACCGTATCCACGCTCACGCCCAGGATGACGGCGTTCATCGCCTGATACTTGTCCAGATCGGCCTGGAACTTGTGCGCTTCGATCGTGCAGCCCGTGGTCATGTCCTTCGGATAAAAGTACAGCACCACCCACTTCCCCTTGTAGCTGTCGAGGCTCACCTGCTGACCCTCCTGGTTCGGCAGCGTGAACGTCGGCGCCGCCTGTCCCACCTCGGGCATGGGCGCGTTATCGGCAGCAAACGTGCGCTGAATGACGAATCCTGCAACGACCAGGACAACAACAACACCTGCAACGATTCCGAAAATCTTCGACATACGATTTCTCCTTTTGCGTGACGCGCGTGCGAGGCCTGGGGTAGCCGGTCAGGGCTATGGTTTCGACTTATCTGTGTGCTCGACTATTATGCGTTTTCCAGCGCAATCACCGCAATCCCGGCCGCATCTGCCGCCGCCCGCACCGCCTCGCGATCGAAGATCAGCGTCCGCCCCGCCTCCAGCGCCAGACAGGTCGCGCCCGCTGCCTCCATCGTTGCAATCGTGTGAATTCCAATCACCGGCACGTCGAATCGCAAATCCTGTTTCGGCTTGGCCACCTTCACCACGGTGAGACTTCGCTCTAGCGTGGACGCCGGCGGCTCGCCCAGGCTCCGCATCAGCGCCCCGGCCCGCTCCACCGTCGCGTCCGTCCCCTCCATCGCCTCCACCGCCACACACGCCTGTGCCGCGATCACCACCGTCTGCCCGAGATCCCACGTCGCCAGGCCGCGCGCCACCTCGCGCCCGTACTCGATGTCCCGCCGCTCCTGATCGTTCGGTGCCCGCGCCGTCAACACTCCCGGCTGCGCCAGCAGCGGCTCCAGATACGTCGTCGACGAGATCAGCTCGATTCCCTCATCGCCCAGCACCTTCGCCACCGCGCCCAGCAGCATGTCCGTGTTCCGCGTTCGCAGCGACAGCAGCAGCTTCGCCAGCCGCCAGTCCGGCCGGATGCTCGAGAAGATCTGCTTGTGCTTCACCTGCCCGGCCATCACCGCCTTGTGCACGCCCTCGCGCCTGAAACGTCTCAATCAGCTTCGACAGCTCGCCCAGCGACAGCCAGTGCACCCGCACGCCCGCGTCGGACGCAGCGCGCGCATCCATCTCCGGATCGGTCTCCTCTTTGATCGCCGCGACCACCACTTCGGCCCCGTGCGCCCGCGCCGCTTCCAGCAGTAGAAAAGGAAAGCGCCCATTGCCGGCGATCAGCCCCAGCTTGTCCATAGAACTACTCTTGACCTCAGCCGTTCGGCGCGGACGGAATGCCCTTCGGGCTCGTACGTTTCCAATGTCGTTCTTCGAGCCCGCCAATCAATAGCCCCACAAAAAAGACACCTATAGAAATGCCTTCGGTTAAGTTAACTTTCATCCTTTCGGCGTATGTCTGGAACACCACGACTCCATGAATATTTCTCGGATACACTCTGCCGACGGTTGGATTTGGAAGCCGCGGCAGTACCTTTGCATAGTCGCTCTCAAGTCCCGTGGCATAGATCCATGCGAGCAGCGCCGGCATCATGAGGGAGATCGAAACAACTCGCCAAATCCTTTTCGTCTTCATTAAATCGCGAGAAACTTATTTAGCTGCCTTAGACAAATGATCGAAGTTCAGAATCGCATTGAACACCAGCGCGTAGCTGCCGATCGTCTCGCCCCGATAAATCGGGTTGTTCGCGAACAGCAGCACGTTGCCCTGACCGTAGTGGGCGTCCACCACGATCGGCTTCTCCTCGATCGCGCCGCCGCCCTCGAGCAGCCCCGACAGCAGCAGTCCCTTCGACGAACCGAAGCGCAAAATCACATCCGGCTTGTATTGATCCGGAATGACATACGGATTATCCCGCGCCTCCTCCTCATTCAGCGGTGTCGCCTCCCAGGGCTTCGGCGACGGCAGCGGCTCGGGTTCACCGCCGCGCGTCCCTGCGGAACATCTTCCTCCTGCGGACCGCCGCGCCCCGTCGCCCGGTGATAGTCCTTCTCCGTCTCGATGTGCCGCGGCACCGTCATGTTGCCGACTGTGAACGCCATGCCGTCCGCGCTGTAGACCGCGAGATTGTCGCCATAACCCCACGCCACCGGGCTCTTGTGATCGACAAACTGCGCCGCCAGCACGCTCCCCACCACCTTCACGTTGCCGCCGTGATTCACAAACACACCCGGCGCCATCCCCTCGTCAATCGCGAACTGCGCCGTGTCCTCCGACGTGATCAGCAACCCACCCTTCGCAACGAAATCCTTGAGATGTTCGACTCCCTCGAGACCGAGCCCCGGCCGCATGTCTTCCGTCGAGTCGATTCGTCCCAGGTTCGGTGTCAGATCGGTCTTCTGCCACGGCATCGCGTTGCCCCACATCGGCATCCCGTTCACAATTTGCTGTGTGCTCGACCGCCCCAGCGGCGCAAAGATAATCACGTCGTACTTCGATCGCAGATCGCCCTCGTGCGCCACGGTCTGCGTCGAGATGTAGTCGTACGGCACATGCAGTTTGTCCAGCGCCTCCCGCCACCAGCCCTCGGTCTGCGTCCCGCCCCACGTGTGCATCATCGCGATGCGCGGCGCCGGCGCATCGTGCATCGCCACCGACGGCGCTGATGTAAGGTTCACAGCTTCGAGGTCGGCGTTTTGAATCGCAGTTTGCACTCCAGCCGTGCTCGCGCCCTGAATCACCAGAGACCCGGCGCCAAAGTGCTTTCCTCCGGCATCGAACGCCTGCTCCGCGACGGAAATCTTCGCGTCCTTCAGCGTGTACCGAAGTCCCAACAGCGAAATGTCCCCGGCGTTATCGATCGCAGCAAGTTGGCAGTGATCGCACGCGCCGCCACTTCCCGGTGGCACGCCCATCTTCGCCTTCAAAATCGAGCCATCCGTAACCCGCACCGTCGGCACACCAAACAAATCCGGAAACGACCACCCCGTGTCGTCATAAGGATGCTTCTGCGGATCGTCCGGAGCCCAGTACTGACGATCCAGCAAAGCATCCGCAATCCGCGAATACGGCTGATCCATCCGAATCACATAACTCCCCGCCGGAAAAGTCAGCGTCTTCGGCGCATCGGCCTTCGCGTCCGCCTTATCCTTGCCGTCCTTATCGTCCGCTTTTTTCTTCTCCGGATTTGTAACCGTCACTGCTTCAGTTAGCCGGCTCACCTCCACATGCTGCAGCCCCATCACGCGCAGCAGCTCTGCGACCCGGCTCGGCGACTGCCCCTCGGCCGAAATCACATACGCCGCCGGTCCCGACGAATCCGGCTTCTCCACGCTCCGCTTCGCCTTCAGATAGTAGTTCTCCAGCCATTGCGGCGTGTTCTGTGCGAAATACGACAGCGTCGTCAGCAGCGCCGTCTCTTCATAGTTGTTGTTGTTCCGCTGCGACCACTCCACCACCGGCAGCGGCGGATTCTGCTTGTACCAGGTCCGCTCGTACTCATCTGGCCCCAGGATCCGCTTCTCCGTATCGGCCCCGCCGTTGCCGAACGTCTCGTAGAGTCGGCTGATCCCGTTGTGCATCGCAGCCAGAAACATCAGATACCCCGGGCTCCACGTGTCGAAATCTCCGTGGGTGAAAACCCCAGGCATTCCGAATTCCGTCATCTGCTGCACGTTGTTCCAGCCGATCTCCGCCCACTCCCCAGCCAGAATCGGATCGATCCACGCGTTGTAGGGTCCATCGCCCACAGTGTTGTCGTAAAGAAACGGCACCGACTCATGCAGATCGTGCAGCACCTGCGCATGCCAGTCCAGATACGTGTTCAACACATTGCGCGTCAGGTCCAGCGTCATCCCCATCGCGTCGCGATTGTTATCGTGCGCAACGTAGTGCCCCCAGTACACCAGGTGCGGCCAGTTCTGCCCCGGGTGTGCCAGATGCCACTTATAGATGTCCACCATCCGGTCGCGCCCATCCACCTCCACCACCGGCGTGATCAGCACAATCATGTGCGAGCGAATGTATTTGATGTACGGCGAATCATCCACCGCCAGCCGATACGCCAGCTCCATCAGCGCCGTCGGCGCGCCCGTCTCCGGTGAATGGATCGTCCCCGTGATGTAGTACACCGGGAACGACTGCTTCACCAGATCCGCCGCCGCCTTATCGTCCAGATGGATCGTCCGCGGATCGGCCAGCCTCGCCAGCCGCGCATCATTGTCCTTTTGCTTTGCCAGCAGCGACTCATCCGCAATCGCCGCGGCAATCATCTCCCGGCCCTCTTCGGTATGCCCGATCGTGTACACCTTCACCCTCGGTGAACTCGCCGCCAGCAGCCGAAAATACTTGTACACATCTTCCGCATACGGCAACATCCCCGGCGCGCCCGACACGTCCCCCAGCACCTTGGCCGGCGTCGGTACGGTTTTCGATGCAGGCAGATAATCCGTCAGCGGTGAATTGAAATACGGCTCCGTCGTGTACTTCTTTATGTGACGCGTGTACTCCTGATCCACCGGCTGCTGCGGATCGCGCGCGTACGTCGCGCTGATCGCCGTCTGTGCATGAGCCGGAAACACAGCTGGACAGGGAAGGGAAGCAAGCAGATACGCCGAACAGCCAACGACGCATCTTCATCGAAGCACAGCCTCTGGTGACATGGATTTGCAGCGAAGGATGAAGAATAACAGGGACGAGAGTTTAGAGTTTAGGGATTGAAGGTCGAATCGTTCCAGAGAAGAAGCCCGTCTCCGCGTGAGCGATACGATTCTCGGCTGCGACCTCATCGCACAGCCAGTTGCCGGTGCCGGGCACGTTAAACTCCAAACTCTAATCCCTAAACTCCAGGGAGTAGCTCGCTTCGCGAGCTACTCCCACTCGATCGTCCCCGGCGGTTTCGACGTAATGTCGTACACCACGCGATTGATCCCCCGTACCTCATTCACAATCCGGCTCGAGATCGTCTTCAGCACTTCATATGGCAGCGGAACCCAGTCCGCTGTCATGCCATCTTCCGAATGCACCGCGCGGATCGCGCACGTATATGCATACGTCCGCTGATCGCCCATCACGCCGACGCTTTTCACCGGCAGCAGCACTGCGAAGGACTGCCAGATCTTCGTGTACAGACCGGCATTCTTGATCTCCGTCACCACGATGTCGTCAGCCTCCTGCAGCAGAGCCACGCGCTCCGCCGTCACTTCGCCCAGGATCCGCACCGCCAGACCTGGCCCCGGAAACGGCTGCCGCTGCAGAATGTCTTCCGGCATGCCCAGGTCGCGCCCGATCCGCCGCACCTCATCCTTGAACAGGTCCCTCAGCGGCTCGATCAGCTTCAGTTGCATGTCCTCCGGCAGCCCGCCCACGTTGTGGTGGCTCTTGATGGTCTGCGACGGTCCTTTCACCGACGACGACTCGATCACGTCCGGATACAGCGTGCCCTGCACCAGCCATTCCAGACTCGTTTTCGGACCGCCGCTTTCCTCCGCAATGCGCACAGCCTCATCGTCGAAGACGGAGATAAACTCGTTCCCGATGATCTTCCGCTTGCCCTCGGGGTCGGTCACGCCCCGCAGCTTCAGCAGGAACCGCCTGCTTGCGTCCACAGCAACCAGCTTCAACCCCAGCTTGTCCCGCAGATTCTGCTGCACCTTCTCGAACTCGTCCTTGCGCAGCACGCCGTTGTTCACAAACACGCACGTCAGCTGATCGCCGATCGCGCGATGCACCAGCACCGCCGCGACTGACGAGTCCACACCGCCGGAAAGCGCGCAGATCGCCTGCCCGCCCCCGACCTTTTCCTTGATGGCCGCCACCGTCGACTGGATGAAGTGCGCCGGCGTCCAGTCCGGCTGCGCCCCGCAGATGTGAAACAGAAAATTCCTCAGCACCTGCGTGCCCAGCGGCGTGTGGTGCACCTCCGGATGAAACTGCACCGCCCAGATACGCCGCTCCGGGTTCGCCATCCCCGCCACCGCGTTGGCCGTCTTCGCCGTCAGATGAAACCCCGGCGGCAAATCCAGCGCCTCATCCCCATGAGACATCCACACGTGCATCGATGCCGGCAACTCGGCAAACAGCGGATTCGCGGTATCGATCAGCTCCACCTCCGCGTGCCCGTACTCCCGCTTCGCCGCCGACCGCACCCGCCCGCCCAGATGATGCGCGATGAACTGCAGCCCATAGCAAATACCCAACACAGGCAGCCCTAAATCCAGCACGGCCGGATCGGCCGGCGGCGCGTCTGCGTCATAAACAGAGCACGGCCCGCCCGACAGCACTAGGCCCACCGGGTTCAGCGCGCGAATCTCATCGATATTTGCGGTGCACGGCAGCACGGCCGAGTACACGTTCTGCTCGCGAATCCGCCGCGCGATCAGCTGCGTATACTGCGACCCAAAATCGAGAATGACAATGGAAGGGGTAGGCACAACCCAGTTTGCCCGGGATTACGCACGCTGTAAAGAACGAGCGCGCGTCCGCCTGGACGGCTAGTCCTTCTTCGCGACGCGCGTATAGATGAAGTCGTACTCCGTGTGCCAGGTTTTGCCGCCGTCCGTTGAGCCCTGGGAGAACTGGCGCACCTTATCCGGACCGAGATTGAAAAACTGGAGATGCCGCAGTAGCGTTCCGCCCGTGGTCTGCGGCACGTCGTCGGTCCAGTAGTCCATCACGTTGTCTTTCAAACTGCCGTGGAAGAACATGACCCCCGCGGAAGTGTCGACCCAGTATTGTTCCCAGCGTTTCAGATTCGGATTCCAGGTGTTATAGCTCTTGCCGAAGTAAGGATTTCCAGCGGAGGTCCAGTTCTCCCAGACAACGCAGCCGTTCATCTCGCTGGACACGTGACTCGAGCCCCGGTGGATGCCGTCCCCGGCGGAGGCGACGTCCCAGTCGCCCAGCCAGAAGTCGAGCTGGCGGAACTGCGCATCCTCACAGGGGTTGGCGTTGTGCTGCACCTCTTTTGTCAGCGCGATGAACTGCTCGTTGGAGCGCAGGGCATTCCACTCCGGGTCGCCGGACAGACGTGTTGTTTGCGTGAATCCGGCGTCGGCGGAAGACTTCAGGAACTCCAGCGCCTGCGCGGGATTGCCGGACGCGGCGTAAGTAATCGCGATCTCGTAATCGGCAAGCGGCGCGGGGTAGCCGACCGCGGAACCGAGAGCTTTCGCCTTCTGCATGGCTTCGAGGGCCACGTCGTAATGCTTGTCAGCACGTGCGGAGAATCCGAGGCGGTACCAGAAGCGCGTGTTGTCCGGCTGTTGCCGGACGAGGGCGGAGTATTGAGATTCGGCTGCGGTCCAGTCCTGCGCTGCATAGGCCTTGGCGGCGGCGGCAACAGCGGGGTCGGAAACTGTGGGGGTCTGCGCATAAGCTGCCAGTGACATCCATGCTGAAACGCAAACGATCGCTAATGACAGTCGCATCGAACCTCCCGGGGATGTACAGACGCACGGAGAATCATCCTCCAGGAAGTCCAGCAACCGCCTGCTGATTGTGACGAACTAAGGTTGCCGGGTGATGAGCGTGCAACTTAGCTGGGGATCTGGGTGTTTTCCGGAAGATGGGGAAGCCGCCACAACTCAGCGAACGCCACGATCCGCGCCACCTGAAAGAAATCCGACGCGACCAGATACAGCACCGTCACCACCGCCCACCACACGTACAACGCCGTGCCCTGCACCTCTGCCTCAAACGGCAGCGGAACCGCGGAAAACACCATCGCCAGCACGATCATCCCGATCTTCGCGATGCCCATCACCAGGTTGATCTCAGCCAGCTTTCCCTTCAGCGGTCCCAGACGCAGGCTGCGCGCCAGGCTTCCGCCGATCCCGCGGTTCTCCAGCAGCACCAGCAGAGGCCCAATCGAGAACACCCAGCTCAGCAGCGCCCAGACCGTGAAGATGCCCAGCGAGAAAACAATCACCAGCGCGCAGTAGAGCACCAGGTTCGGCTCGCCCTGCAAATCGCCGCCTGTCGTTTGAGACAGCGTGAAGTTGGCGGCCCAGCGCACGGTCGCGTACCACACGGCGTACGTCGCACACAGAGCAAAGCCCCGCAGCAGTTGTAATGCAATCATCGCGCCGGGCCGCCACGGCGTTTCCTCGCGGTAGCGCCGCACCACCGCGTTCCGCCCCAGCCCGGACGCTGCCGCCCACGCGACGATCGCGAGCGGCAACAGCCATTCCGCCGCATGCAGCACCACAGGCTTCAGCACGTCGATCGCGTCGGCAATCTGCAGCGCTCCCTGCCAGGGATACTGCAGCGTGAAGTCGAACACTCCGGTCGCGCGCAGCTTTACCGCGGTCTCGGCCCAGATGCGCGTGCCCTCCCACGCCAGCAGCGCCATTAGCGGGATACCGAAGCTCCAGCGCCAGGCGACTTCCAGCGCCACCAGCGACGGGTTCCGCCATACCAGCGCCAAAATCTGCACGAACGACTGGGTCCCACGTGTTTCTCCCTGCGCCGTTCTCGGCGCACCGGCGGCCGCTCGCTCCACAGCAGGCATGGTTCTACTTCACCACAATGTTGATCAGCTTTCGCGGCACCACGATGAGGCGCACAACTTCTTTTCCCGCCAGCAGCGCCGCGATCTTCTCGTCTTTCAGCGCCGCCTCCTTCACCGCTTCCTCATCGGCTTCGGCGTCCACGGTGACCACCGCGCGCAGCTTGCCATTGATCTGCACAGGAATCTCGATCTGCTCCTCCCGCGCCAGGGCCTCGTCGAACTTCGGCCACGGCGCGCGCAGCAGGTCGCCCTTCTCGCCCAGCTGCTCCCACAGCTCAAACGCCAGATACGGCGCAAACGGCGCCAGCAGCAGCGTCAGCGTTCGCAGAATCTCCGCCAGCACCGCATCCGGAACCTTGCCAGCACCGATCGCCGCCTCGGCGGCCGTCAGCGCGTTCACCAGCTCCATGATGGCCGCGATGCACGTGTTGAAGTGCCACCGCCCGGCGAAGTCGTTCGTGATTTTGCGGATCGTCTGGTGCAGCTTGCGCAAAGAGCCTGCGACTCCGGCGACAACTCGCCCGCCCGCCTTGCCGCCCTTCTTTGCGCGCTCGTTGTAGCGCATCGCGAACCGATACACCTTACCCAGGAACCGGCTCACCCCCGCAACGCCGTCCTCCTGCCAGTCCAGATCGCGATCCGGCGGCGCGGCAAACAGCGCGTACATACGCGTGGCATCGGCCCCGAAGCGCTCGATCATCTCGTCGGGCGACACCACGTTGCCCTTCGACTTCGACATCTTCGCGCCGTTGCGAATCACCATCCCCTGCGTGAAGAGACGTTCCACCGGCTCGTCATTCTTCACCAGGCCCAGGTCGCGCATCACCTTCGTCCAGAAGCGCGAATAGATCAGGTGCAGGATCGCGTGCTCCACGCCGCCGATGTACTGGTCGATGGGGAACCAATACGCAACCGTGTCGGTTGCAAATGGGGCCTTGTCGTTCTTTGCATCGGTGTAACGGTAGAAATACCAGGACGAATCGACGAACGTGTCCATCGTGTCCGTCTCACGGAGCGCCTTGCCACCGCATTTTGGACACGTTGCGTTCACAAAATCCGGCATCTTCGCCAGAGGCGAGCCGCCCTGCTGCGTGATCTCGATGTTGTCCGGCAACAGCACCGGAAGCTCGCTGTCCGGCACCGGCACGATGCCGTCCTTCGCGCAGTACAGCATCGGAATCGGCGTCCCCCAGTAGCGCTGGCGGCTGATGCCCCAGTCCTTCAGCCTGTATGTAACCGTCGCCTTGCCAAATCCATGCGCCTCGGCGTACGCCGCCATCTTGTGCTGCGCTTCCACGTTGCCCAGCGAGTTGAACTCGCCGGAATTGATCAGCAGGCTGTCTTCGGCGGTATAGGGCAATTGCTTCTCGCGATCTCCGTTGGCCGCCGCTTCTCCGTGATTGCGCGGCAGGATCACGATCCGCTGCTCCAGTCCATACTTCTTCGCGAACTCGTAGTCGCGCTCGTCGTGCGCCGGCACCGACATGATGGCGCCCGTGCCGTAGTCCAGCAGAATATAGTTGGCCACCCACACCGGCAGCCGCTCGCCGTTGAAGGGATTGATGGCGTAGTGCCCCGTGAACGCGCCATGTTTCTCAATCGCGCCCACATTGCCTTGTTCGCGTGCCTTGCGCTGCTGCTCCAGCAGGGCCGCGACCTCGTCCGACAGTCGCGCATCCTCCGCCGCCATCTCCTTCACGATCGGATGTTCCGGCGCAAGCTGCAAACTCGTTGCACCATAGATGGTGTCGATGCGGGTCGTAAAGACGGCGACCTTCTTCCCCGATCCCTTCACGCCCTCGCGCGCCGGCAAGATCGCGGTCCCGCCCTTCCGCGCCCTCTCCTCATCCTCCGCCGCGTCCGAATCGTCCTCCAGCTCGAACTGAACCTCCGCGCCCTCGCTGCGCCCGATCCAGTTCCGCTGCATGGTGCGGACCTTCTCCGGCCACCCATCGAGCTTGCTCAGATCGTCCAGCAGCTCCTGCGCGTAGTTCGTGATGCGCAGGAACCACTGCTCCAGATCGCGCTGCTCGACAATCTGCTCCTCGTGCCGCCAGCAGCAGCCGTCCACCACCTGCTCGTTGGCCAGCACCGTGGCGCACTGCGGACACCAGTTCACCTTGCTCTTCTTGCGATACGCCAGGCCGCGCTCGTACATGCGCAGAAAGAACCACTGGTTCCAGCGGTAGTAGTCGGGCAGGCAGGTCGTGACTTCGTTGCGCCAGTCATAGCTCAGGCCCAGGCGGTTCATCTGCCGCTTCATCGCGGCGATGTTCTGCAGCGTCCACTGCCGCGGCGGGGTATTGTTCTTGAGCGCGGCGTTCTCGGCTGGCAGCCCAAACGCGTCCCAGCCCATGGGGTGCAGCACGTTGTGGCCCTGCATCCACATGTAGCGCGCCAGCGCGTCGCCAATGGCGTAGTTGCGGACGTGGCCCATGTGCAGCTGCCCCGATGGATACGGCAGCATCTCGAGGACGTAATACTTGCTCCTGGCCGACGAGGCCGGCTCGGCGGCGTACAGGTCGGGCTGCGCCTCCCAGCGCGGCTGCCACTTCGCCTCGATCTCGGCGGGATCGTAGCGACCCTCTGACGGAGTGGGTTCTCCCGCGCCTGCCGCTCGGGCAGCTTCTGCTTGATCTCTTGTCGCCATAGACGGACTCAACCTTGATTCTAAATGGATGCGCTCGAGGGCCTGGCGCTGCCGGGTGGGGGGGATGGGACGGCTTCGAAGGACGAGGGGCGGCGGGTTCGGACCCCCTCCTATCCTCGGAACGGGGGGATCGATCCCTCTGTATGTTATTGATTCGACTCGGAAGGCATCCCCACCCATCCCCCCTATTAACTAAGTAGTTATTGGGGCGAGCCGCATGAAGAAGCCAGACTTCTGCGCTCAGAACAGCGTCTGCGGCGCCACCGGCTCCAGCAGCGCAGCCGAGTTGTTCTTCACATTCCCCACCGCCGCATCCACCCGCCACGTCCGCATTTGCTCAGCGTCGAATGGCCGCAGCAAATCCACTGGCGGCCGGGCTGCCTCGTCGCGCCGCAGCCAGCGTTCGTAATCCCGCGGCCGCAAAATGACCGGCATCCGATCGTGCATCGGAGCCGTCAGCTCATTCGCTTCGGTGGTGATGATCGCAAAGCTCTCCAGCACCGTCTTGTGATCCTTCGACCGCCAACGGTCCCATAAACCGGCAAACGCCAGCGGCACATCGTCCTTCATCGCGATTGCCCAGGGCTGCTTCGTCTTCTCGCTGAATTTCTGCCACTCGTAGAATCCGTCCGCCGGCACCAGGCACCGTCGCCTCTCGAATGGCTCCCGCCAGATCGGCTTCTCCAGCAGGCTCTCCGCCTTGGCGTTGATCGTGCTCACGCCCAGTTTCTTCGGCTCCTCGGCCCAGTACGGAATCAATCCCCAGTACATCGCGCGAATCTCGCGCTCGCCCGAATCGCGATCCTCCACCACCACCGGCTGAAACGTCGTCGGCGCAACGTTATAGTCCGGCAGAATCTCGAACGACGGCGGCACGCCGACTTTGAAGGCTTCGGCGATCCGCTGCTTATCCGACCGGCGATAGTAGCGTCCACACATCATCACGCTCCGGCGTGTTTCGATTACCCGAACCAACGGGCTGCACAAATTGTAGAAAACCGCCGGCCCCCCTTGCCTCGCGCTACACTGGCTGGCGTTGTTCACGGGGCAGGCGAGCGCGCCGCCCGCGCAAAATCACCACGGAGAATGAACCCATGCGCTGGATGGCATCAATCGCGCTGCTCGCCGCAGCCGCAGCGACGCAGGCCAACGCCCAGAGTGCAGCCCAGTGGCCCGACATCACCCAGGCACAGGATTACACCTGGCACCTCGCTTCCAGCCAGGAAATTACCGGCGCCAACGCCGACTCCCGCACCGTCAACCCAGGTCAAACCCTGACCATTCTCGATACCGACGGCCCGGGCGTCATCTCCCACATCTGGTTCACCATCGCCAGCCCCGAGCCGTATCACCTCAAGCGCATCGTCCTCCGCATTTATTGGGACGGCGAAGAATCCCCCAGCGTCGAAACCCCCATCGGCGACTTTTTCGGTCTCGGGCTCGGCGAATATTTCTCCTGGCAATCCGCCATGCTCTCGGTCGGAAGCACGAAGGCGATGAACTGCTTCTTCCCCATGCCCTTCCAGCATCACGCGCGCATCACCGTCACCAACGACGGCAAGATGTCGCTCTCGAGCCTCTACTACAACATCGAGTACCGCACCTACTCCCACCCATTGCCGCCCAGCACGCTCTACTTCCACGCGCAATATCGACAGGCGCAGCCCAATCACGGCTGGACCAACCAGTGGTACGAAAACGGCGATCCGCTCATCAACTACAAGCGCAACCTCGACGGCAAAGATAACTACGTCTGGTTCGAAGCCAAAGGCCGCGGCCAGTATGTCGGTGTCACCATGTCGATTCTGCAGAATCAGGACGGCTGGTGGGGTGAGGGCGATCCCATGTTCTTCATCGATGGCGCCGCCGCCCCGGTCGTCGGCACCGGCTCAGAAGATTATTTCCTCGGCGCCTGGGACTTCGGCGGGGCCGCCTTCGCCTATCCTCTCTATGGTGCGCCCGTGGTCGGCAGGGAGCTGGCTGGCGAACGATGGTCCGTCTACCGCTTCCACCTCGACTCGCCCATCACGTTTACGAAATCCATGAAGGGCACCATCGAACACGGTCACGCCAACGCCCGTTCCGACAACTTCTACTCCGTCGCCTACTGGTACCAGACCGAACCCCACATGCCGTTCCCGCCGCTGCCGTCCATGGACGACAGGATTCCGACGCTGGAGGTCGTCGGCGGTCCCGGCAACGAGGGCGCCGGTTCGACCGAACACGGGTTTATCTCCGAAGTAAGCCGCGCCGGCCTGTTCGTCCGTGCGCCCGCAGCTGCGAACCTCGGCGTCGTAAAATGGTGATGAGCCAGCGCGTCCTGTAGCGGAGGGATGTGTGAGCGGTTGAAACAGGCGGTCTTGAAAACCGCTGTGCCCGCAAGGGTACCGGGGGTTCGAATCCCTCTCCCTCCGCCAGTCCATCGTGTTTGTTTTCTGTGCTTTGCAGTTTGCGGTTGACATGCGTACTGCAGGTGTACCACGCTTGCGATCATGCTCACGCCGTATCGCAGGCACCGTTCGACTTGCAAGCACAGTTCGCGGCGCTACAAATCCTGCTCGTGTCCGATCTGGGTGCAAGGGATTCTGAACGGGAAGCGCATTCGGCAATCGCTCGATCTCACGAATTGGGAAGCCGCGGCGCGCAAGATCCGCGACATGGAGATCCACGGAGAGACTGGCATTATGACCGTGCGCGAAGCCGCCGGGAAGTTCCTCGCCGACGCGAAAGCGCGCGAGCTCAAAGAGCCAACGATCAAGAAATACACGCATGTCGTCGCGGAATTGAAGCGGGAATGGGGCGATATTGCGCTGCGGTCCGTTACGGTGGACGACGTCCGGACTCTCCGGCAGTCTTGGAAATTATCGGGGGTGAGCACTGCAAAACGCTTGGAGCATATCCGTAGCTTCTTCCGGTTCTGCGTCGATTCCGGATGGATCGAGAAAAACCCGGCGCAACTCGTGAAATCACCGGCCATACGACAAGTCCCCACGCTTCCCTTTTCCGATCAGGAAATGGAAAAGATCATGTGGGCGCTCGACGCCTACGGCGAAATTCATGCGCAGAGCCCGGAGATCGTCCGGCGGAAATTGCGCGCGCTCGTGCTCATCCTCCGGTACGGCGGCCTCCGGATTTCCGACGCGGTCGTCCTCACGCCCGACAAAATCCGGAATGGAAACCTATTCCTTTACACGCAAAAGACCGGGACGCCGGTGTGGTGTCCGCTGCCGAAAGAAGTGATCAAGGCGCTCGCTGCCTGCGACGAACACGGCTCATATTATTTCTGGTCCGGCGCCGGCAAGGTGAAGACCCAGATCACAGAGTGGCAGGAGCGGCTCAAAAAGGTATTCACGATCGCGGGAATTTCGAAGGGACACGGGCACAGGTTCCGGGACACGTTCGCCGTCTCCCTCCTCGCAAACGGGGTGTCGCTGCACATCGTCTCCGTCCTCCTCGGCCACACGTCGATCAAAACGACAGAGAAGCACTACGCGCCGTGGGTGAAATCGCGGCAGGATGCGCTTGAAGAGGCGGTAAAGGCGACGTGGATTTAGTTTAGAGGTTGACTGTTTTGGATTTCAGTCGCCGAACGTCGTCTTCAAGATCTGAGACTTTTTTAGTTAATTTTGCGACAACGTCAGCGAGTTTTTTGAGTTCAGAATCTCCGGAATTTGATTTTGCAGAATCGGCCTGATTGCGAAGTTGAGAGTATGAAGGCATTCGAAATTCCCTCTGGGCCACATAATAACGAACTCTATCCGGATCTTGGTTTTTGGCTTTTGAGGGCGTGCGAGGGGTTAAGAGCAGGGTCATCCCTTCTTTTTTTAGCGGCGAAATCGGTTTTTTCATTCGCGCTCTGAAAGCTGGGGGACGATGTAGCTCAGTTGAGCCAAGCCGTCTTTTTCTGACGTGCTCGAAAGTTTTGTAAAGCTATGGACATGGGACTATTCCCAAGGAACCTTAGTATGGCGTTTTGTCTTTTCGTATATGTAGACCGTTGTTACCACGGGGACTGCTACATTCCATTGTCCCGTGCATCTTCAACCCCAGCATTCAAAGAACGAAATCCTCCGTCCGCTTCACTCCCCACTCTCCGCAACGGTATGTGTCCGTACATTGGGTTCGTCTCTGTTCGCTCTCTGGTAGGAGAGTTTAAGGACTCCCCGGCTATTCCGCCGTCAGCTTTCGCTGGCTCCTTAAAACTACTCCCCCATCAGAGAACGAATTTCTACGTCAGGGATAACGAAGGAGCACCGCTTGGTTTTGGTCTTCGTCGGGTCTGCCTCGGGGTCACCAAGTGCCTGATTCAATATTGCGTCCAAAGGGAGGCTCAGGAACTCAGCAACCTAACCCGCAGGATGTTTTGAAAAACGCTTTCAACTCGATACCAGTAAGCCCTTGCGAGGAAACTGATACCGATGTGAAAGCGTGCAAGGGCTTTCTGCTATTGAGTTCCCTTTGATTGAAGCAAACCTGCGGGATCGCGCAAGGGAGGGCTAGGGATAGGGTCGAGCACCTCGCGATCGCCGCACAGTGTTCAGAATTGACCAGATTTGCGAGAGCTAGCTGTGATTTCCTTTGTGCATGGACAACCAAATAGAGATTCTGACGGCCGAGTTGGATGGGCCAGATGGAATTTATTGTGGGGTTTTCAGACTTGCACCACTGGCGAGTATGTCGTCGAGGAACTGCTCGAACTGAGGCCAAAAGAGGGAATGGACTAAACACACATCCATAAAAAATCGCCGCCCCATTGATAGGAGTCGGCGGTGCAAAGAGAAACCTCTTTTCGCTTTGTCGCTCGAAGGTGTACGAAATAGCGTTCTCCTCTGCGCAGTGAGAGAGTGAGCCGCGCCGGAAAACGTTGAGGGTGGGAGCGGACACATTGACCCCCGCTCTGCCCTGTCGGGTTTCCCCATAATCCCGACAGATAGTGCTACGGGTGACGGGGCTGTTCGTTACAGGGTTCCGGCCGGTGAACTACGTAAGGCAAGAGCCCTGCTATATGGGAATTTGTGATCCATTTCAAGCTTGCACGCCGGACACGTTGCCCTTATGCCGGGCGGACGATTTGATGCTAAACGCTGGAGATAAACAAGGCGCGATTCCGGCGGCACAGCTTGGACATATTTCCTCATCGCCACCTTGAACGAACGTGTGTCCGTTAATTCTTTCGAGGACGGCCTTGAATCGGACTTGCTCTCTCAGTTGATTTCTCTCGACCCTCAACTCTTCGTTTTCCTTCTGAAGCTCGATCACTTTGTCGATCCATTCACCAAGCTGTTTGTAGAGGTCGGCGTTCTGAGCCTTATTGACAAGCTTTAGAATATCGACGCCTTCGCTTATAACACCCATGTCGTTCTCCCCGATTTGGTCCAGTCTACTCGGGCTGATCGCTTCCGTCCGGTTTGTACCACGGCTCTTTCTTCTGCGGGAACATGACCTCGTTTGAGCGCATGAGGCGCGCGAGTACGCGGCCGGCGACGTGCGCCGCGAAGTCGATCTCTTGTTCGAGTTCCCTACCGCTCAATTTCGAATCTGAGGAAGCCGCCCACTTCGCCGTGCGGATCGCGACGATGAGGCATGTCACAATGAGGAGCGACGGCCCCAGCTTGGGCCAGTCCGGACGATCCGCGTATCCGCCGACATCGAGACCCATTCGGGCGGTATAGCGAACAAAAGGCGAATACACTTCACGGCTTTAGCCAATATCCGAGAATGGTTCCCACAACACCGGCTGCCCACTGCTTCTGCGTGGGCTTAGAACGCGGCGACACAATCACAAAGGCAGCGCAGCAAAGCATGGCCACGGAAACGCTGGCGCGCACCCAGAATTCTTTGACTATGAGTGGATCGATGCCTGAGGGCGGGATCTGCATAACTCTCCTATCCCCGGCAAGATTAGAGAGGTGTTCTCGCACCCATCTATCTGGGTGCCGAATGGAGATCTCTTTGCCCCTATGGCCGGATGGGCGGTCTTAATCTGTGGTCTCTACTTCTCGGTACAACTCACTGGAGCGGTTTAACCTCCGCGGGATTCCCCGCGACGGTGACCGTTGTCCGGCTTCATAATACCAGAATCTCAGTCAAGGAGGCCAGTCATCTTCGCGCAGGTCCAGTGACGCAAAAGCCCGTGGTCGATCGCCCAATCGGTCATGCGGATCGCGTCGGCCGGAATGATGGGGCTTCCGGTAATTCCGCTCGCCTGCGAGAACGATTGCCACGTGCTGCTCTGCATGGTGTCCTGCGGGCCGCGGTGGAACTGGAGGATGCCGTCGGAATAGATCCCGTCACTGTCCCGGCGGCTCACGTTCACGCCGCCGCTCTCGCACTGGATGAGCTTTTCGATTGTGGGGGCGTTGTGGACGGCGAACGGGACGGTATACGCCCAGCCGTGGCCAGAAATGACCGTATTTGAGGGCGGATGATGCTGGACGCTATAGGCGGCGGTTGGACTGAAGAACGGGGCAAAAAAGGCCAAAAACAGGGGAATCCATAGGCGTTTCATGGGGACGGCCGGTACTCTCACTCACGGCCCGCGCTGGTTCGCGCTGCCGCCACATCAAAGGGCGGCTATGGGGTTTGGCGACCATTTAAGCGTGGCACTCTGGCGGAGAAATGCAAGAGCGCGTTAAATGGTCGCCATGGAAACCAATTTCCAACGGGTTGGTGCAATTAGCAATGCTCATGCCGGCCGCGAGTTCGAGGAATCGGCGCTTCTGTATTTCCGTAGGACCGGCATCGAACTGACGCCGAACTTCATAGTGTCGGTTGGCTTCGCCAAGAAGAAGGACCATCGGTTCGATCTTGGCAGTGAAGACCCGCCGATCGTGGTCGAGTGCAAGTCATTCACGTGGACCGGCACGGGAAATTCGCCAAGCGCGAAACTATACGCGCTGAACGAAGCCATGCTCTACTTCAACGCGACCCCGCCGCGATACCGTCGAATACTGTTCTTACTAAAGCATTCGAGGAAGAACGTTACGCTGGCAGAGCACTATTTGAAGCGGTTCGCTCACCTCATTCCGGGAAATATCGAGATTTGGGAATTCGATCTTGATTCGAAACGAGCGGTCTGCATATACGGGCAAGAAAAGCCTCCGATTTAGTCGGAGGCGATTGGGACGCTGAACTTCAGCCGCAGTTCTTCGATCTTGAATCGGAGGCACGGCTTTTCGAGCGTGTTGTGGAAGGTGAATTCGAACGGTTGCCCGGCCTTTTCGAGATGAATGATCGTGAAGTCATCGGGCAGGCAGAGTTCATAGCAAAAGTCGCAAATGACCGTCCGGCCGACGACCATGGCCCTCTCCTTTCATTCCTTCCTGACCGCTACAAATTCGTAGTCCGGATCGAGGTAGAAGCGGTTGATCTCCTCGGCAATTTGCTCGGGCTCAAGATTGCGAAAGAGAATGTGCCAAGCATCGTGCTTCTTCGGAGGAAGGCGCGAGATGTTTGTCTGCGCCGCCGTCCCTCCAAGTGAGCGCGGTTTCCGGTGATGGCGCGTCAGGCCGCGGTTTGGGCGGCACATGGCGTGTTCCTCGAAACGGGGCGATGGCAGTTCGGACACGTGACGGTGTTTGCCACGACGCCGTACTGCCTCGCTTTCCGGTACGCGTTCGTCCTGCTGATGCCCAAGAGGCGGGCGGCTGCGACGATGTTCCCTGTGCGCTCCATCGCCTTCGTGAAGGCGATCCGTTCGAGCGCAGAGAGGTTGAGGGTGTCGGGTTCGGGCATGGCTCTCGTGATTGCGAGATGACATGCGGTCGATCCCATCGCGTAGGCGCGTTCGGCGAGCCGGAGCGCGTCCAAGGTGCCTCCCCGCACTGCGCGGGAGAGGGACTTCAGCGTGTGAAGATCGGTGTCCGGGATCATGGCGGCCTCCTCAGTTCGCCCCGGCGAAGAACTCGCCGAGGTTCGCCGTCGCCCGGAACTGCGGCAGGGGTTCCAAAACCTTGAACGCGGACGTGAATGCGTTCTGAAGGCTCCAGACGTTGCGCGGTTCGAAGTCGGGATACTGCGGTTTGAAATACGCGAGATCCACGAGCTTCGCGAGGTGTTTCGGGGCTTCGAGCTTTCCGGCGATGAAGGCGTCGTAGATGATCGCCTTCGCCCGGTCGTCCGTGAGTTGGTCCGCCTTCCAGCGCTCCACCTGTTCGGCGAGAGGCTTGAAGTTCCGCTGGATGCGGTCGATCCCGAGTGCGATCGAGTCCATGATGAGGAGCTTCTTCGTGTGCTTGGCCTGAATGGCGAAGAACTCGCCGTTGAAGGCCATGTTGTCGCATACGAATACCCGGATCCCCGAGACCATGCCGAACCGCATGGACTTGTCGTTCGCGTTCCTGATGCCGATCGAGAAGCGGAAATCCTGCGCGGAGGTCGTGAGATCGAGCACGCCGAAGAGCTTCATGCCGTCCTCCGAGACCGCGTATTCGTCCCGGACGACGGAGAGTTGCCGGCGCGCCAAAGCCCACCAAAAAGCACAACTCTGGCACCTCAATTGCGCAAAAGGGGCGCGTGAGAACGTAAATATTTCTCTCATTCCGCCGCTTGATGAATTGAACTGCCTCAAATCAATACACTTAGCGGTTGGGCCTCCAATTGCCACATCTCGCATCCAAAGAGGCAAATTAGTCGGGAGGCCGCGCTCCCCCGCATCGCGACCCCGGCGGAAAGTTCAGGCTACCCAGCAATGGATAAGCTGTCGGCAAAAATCGAGAACTGGGCTGTGGTCGACAATCTGATCTTCCACGGCTTCCGCAAGCTGGAACCGGGACAGCGTCTCACCGGCTACCTCATGGGGCACTCTGACCTCCCCAACGGCGTCATCTACACCGCTGTCATCCAGAGCGTCGACCAGGCCAATGGCCTCGTCGAGACCGCCAACAGCGTTTACCGGCTCGGCCAGGTGAACGAGTTTTACCAGCAGTGGGCGACTGAACAAAAAGACGAGGCCGCTCCGCAGCAGGTGCATGTGCACACCTTTGTGCCGGAATCGCGCCGCCCCTCAACCGGGTATCCCTCGGTCGCTTCCATTCCTGCGTACCGGCAGGGATAGAGTCCTTCCCTCATCCACCAGGCCCTCCCCTCCGTACGGAGCGGGAGGGCTGAGTCGTCTCTGGCGCCGCTACTTCTTCACTTCGGTTCCCGCTGTCGGCGCTGCGGGTGCCGGCGTCTTGCCCAGCACCCACTTGTCATACCAGTCGAACCAGCGCTGATAGCGATCGTGGATGAAGCTCGGCCGCGTGAAGCCGTGGAACTGCCCCGGATACACAATCAGCTCCGCCGGCACGTTCAGGCTCTTCAGCGCTTCATACATCTGCTCCCCGCCGTTCAGCGGCACGTTGAAGTCCTTGTCGCCGCCCATGAACAGCGTCGGCGTTTTGATCCGGTCGGCATGGAAGAACGGGTACCCCAGCTGGATGTACTTCTGCGGATTCTTCCACGGCGGGCCCAGCTCGTTGTCGTATTGCAGGATGTACTCATCGACTCCGTACAGCACCAGCGGATTCCCCATGCCCGCGCCGCTGCTGGCCGCCTTGAATCGCGTGGTGCTGGCAATCGTGTAGTCGGTTAGGATGCCGCCGTAGCTCCATCCGCCCACGCCCATCTTGTCCGGATCGACCAGCCCCTGCTTGACGACTTCATCCACCATGGCCTGCAGATCGGCCACTTCATGATCGCCCCAGTCGTCCGCGATGATCTTTTGGTAGGCGTTGCCGCGCCCTGAGCTGCCGCGATAGTTCACGTTCAGTTCCGCGTATCCATGTGCCGCGAAAAGCTGCCGGTGCAGGTTGAATGCATGATTGTCCTGGCCGTTCGGTCCGCCATGGATGAACAGCAGCAGCGGCGCCTTTGTGCCCTGCTTCCAGTCCACCGGCATGGTCAGCAGCCCGTGGACCTCCGTGCCGTCTTTCTCGCTCGCTTTCACATCGCGCGTTTCGGCCAGCTTCAGGCTCGCCACTTCCTCATCGTTGTGGTGGGTCAGCTTGCGGAGCGATCCGTTTTCGAACGCGTAGATCTCGCCTGGCTGCGTGCTGGTCGACCACACCACCGCCGTATGCCCGGCGGCCTGGTTCATTCCAAGGGTCGCGCCTGGCTCGGTCACGTCGCGGTGGACTTCGCCCGTTGCAATGTCCACACTCGCCGGATACTCATCCCGATCGTCCTCGACCACCAGCTCGATCGACTTCCCATCGGCCGAAAACAGCGGAGAGGAAACCCCTCGGTCCAGCGACGTGCCCAGAATCCGCGGCGCAGAGCTGCCGTCCGCCGCCACGACGCCGAGCTTCTCCTCGCTGTACTGCCACAGCTTCAGCGGATCGCCCTCCGTGAACGCAATCCATTTGCTGTCCGGGCTCCACGCGAGTCGTCCCCCATCCGGCCCATCGTAGGTCGTCAGCTGCTTGGGCGTCGAATTCGGCTTCGCGTCCACCACCCACACATCGCTGTTGATGGAGCGGTCGGGATCGGGATCGTGGTTGCTCACGTACGCGATCTTTGTTCCATCCGGCGACCACACCGCATTGCCCTCGTCGTAGTTCTTGTCGGTGGTCAGCTTCTCCAGCTTCTTCGTTGTGACATCCCAAAGGAACAGCTGCGTATGCTCGTTGCTCTTGAGATAACCTTCGACGTCCTGCTTGAAGTGATACCGGTCCAGCACGATCGGCGTCGGCTTCTCCTTCTCTTTGTCGGCGCCCTTCTTTTCCGCCGCCGCTTCCTCTTCGCTTTGCGGCGTGATCGACAACAGCAACGTCTTCGCGTCCGGCGCCCACGCGTACGCCGACAAATGTCCCTTCACATCGGTCAGCTGGCGTGCCTCGCCGCCGCGCCGATCCATCACCCAAACCTGCGAGCCCTTCGCCGTCCCGGTTCGCCCGGCCGTGAACGAAATGAATTTTCCGTCTGGACTCCAGCGCGGCGCACCCGACGAGCTCAGATCGTCCGACTCCTCGTCCACATCGCCGGCCCACGTCAGGCGCACGTCTTCCTTGCCGTCCCACGAAACCATCCACAGATCGGTGATGCGCTTGTCGGCCTTCGTCTCGATCGTCGAAACCGTGTAGGCCACCCACTGCCCATCCGGAGAGACCACCGGGCCCATCACGTCGTGAAAGCGCGCCAGATCGTCGAGCCCGATCGAATGGGGTTGCTGCGGCGCTGCCGGAGTTTGCGCCTGCAATGCGGCGGGCGCCAGTGCCATGGCGCAAATCGCCAGGGCAGGCACACCGATTGCGGAGAATGCGAGAGCTTCAGGTTTGGAGAGCATGACCGGAAGTATATAGAACCCCTCGGCATCGGTAACCGCCGTGGTGACGAGTCGCCTTTGCCTGCAGGAGCAGGCAACAATCTCTCCTTGCTATAGAAAAACTTCACGACCGGGAGAGCCCAAATGTCGTTAAATGACGCTATTTACTGAGTCGTTATGATGGCACCACAATTGCTTTCTATTTTCATGAAAGCACCAGCCACGGGCTTGGACCGTTGAACGCGACCAGTGGCGGAAACGTCAGGTCCCGCAACCATGAACAAGCCCAATAAGCCTCTTGTCCGCATCGAGAACTGGTCCGTCGTGGGCAGCGTCATCTACTACGGATACCGCAAGCTCGAGCCCGGCGCCCGCCTCACCGGCGATGTGATGGGCCACGCCAACCTGCGTAACGGCACCATCTACACTTCGGCCATCCTCACCATCGATCGCCTCAAAGGTGTCGTCGAAACTCACAACAGCATCTACAGCCTCGGCGAGGTCAGCGAAGACTATGCCCGGTGGATGGACGCGCAGGAGCACCCGCGCGCCGCCTAGTCATCCTGAGTGAGCCGTCCGAAAAATCAGCTCCGTGCTCTGAGCCCTGTGCTTACGCCGTCTTCGCGTGCTGCTCCTTCAGGTCCGCCAGCAGCGCGTCGATCTGTTCCTCGCGCTCCAGCTTCGCGAACTTCTCCTCTACACCATCGCCATCCATCATCTCGCGTGACGCTGCGTTGTGCGCCTCGGCGCCCGCGATGCGATGTTTCATGCGCGTGATGCTGACGTCGCCTTCCTTCCTTGCAATCGCCTCCCGCGCCTTCTGCGCGCGTCCGACCACCCGGGCGCGGCGGCTCTCCGCAATCATCAGCTCGCACCGGCTTCGCGTCTCGGCCAGTTTCTGCTCCAGACCCCGCAGGGCATTCTTCAGCGTTTCCACTTCTGTCTTCTGATCCTCCAGCTGTTGTGCGAAGCCGGCCGACATGCCTTTCGCACTCAGCGACCGCTCCAGCGCCGCGCGCGCCAGCCCATCGTCGCCCTTGCGCACGGCCAGCTCCGCCTTGCGCTTCCACTCGGCTTCGCCGTCCTCGTGCTCGCGGCGCTTCTTCTCCAGCAGATGCTCGTCCGCCAGCGCGATCGCCACCTGCGTCTTCACCTGCATCAGCTGGTTCTCCATATCCAGCACCAGCTGCTTCAGCAGCTTCTCCGGATCCTCGGCCTTATCGATCAGGTCGTTCAGATTCGCTCTTAGCAATGTGCTCACTCGCTCAAGGAGTGCCATAACCCTACCCTCCAGTTCCGAATTTTCGTTCCTGAACCTCGCTGCGGGCGGAGCGATCTCTCGCCCCGCCCACATTTCCTCACTTGCCGTCCACCACAGGCCCGTCTGCCGCTGTCCCGTTCCCGTTCGGCCGCTGCCGCATCGCCGTGATGTTCGACATCAGCTGCCGCAGATCCATCCCCGAGAGCGCTTCGAAAAGTGCCGGCACCTGCGCCGCCATCTTCGCCATGTCCCCGGTGATTTTGTTCGCGCCCGCCGCATCGCCGCCCGTCGACACAATCGTGATCTTGTCGACTTTCGACAACGGTTCCGACATGGCACGCACCACTTCCGGCAGGTTCGAGATCAGCCGGTCCACCACCGCGGCCTGGCTCCATTCCTGGTAGGCTTCGGCCTTCACGTTCATCGCCTTCGCTTCGGCTTCGCCTTTCTGGAAGATGATCGAAGCCTCGGCCTCGCCCTGCGTCTTGATCGCAGCCGCACGGCCCTCCGCCTCCATCGTCAGCCGAGTCTTTTCCGCAGCGGCTGTGACCTCGACGCGCTGCCGGTTGATCTCGGCCTCCTTCAGGACGGTGGCAATCAGTTCTTTTTCGTGCCGCAGAATCTCCGCCTCCTGCACCTTGATCTGCTGCTCCTTCTCGATCTGCTGCACCTTCACCAACTCAGCTACCACTTGCTGCTGCGTGATGTTCGTCTGCAGCTCATAGGCCTTGTCCGCCGCCGCCTGCTGCTTGCGGCTCTGCTCGGCAAACTGCGCCTTGGAGATATCCAGATCGCGCTGCGCCTGCGCCTGCTTCGCCAACGACTGCGTCTCCGCAAGCACGCGTTCCTGATCCGCCGCCGCCCTCGCGACCGCAGCCTCCCGCGTCGCATTCGCGCGCCGGATCGCCGTGTCGCGCTCCGCCTCGGCCGTCGCAATCTCCGCGTCCCGCTTGATCCGCACGATGTCCGGGCGGCCCATGTTCGTGATGTATTCGTTCTTGTCGCGGACTTCTTTGATGGTGAACGACACCACTTCGAGCCCCATCTTGCTCATGTCATCGGCGCACGTCCCGCGCATCCGGTCCGCCACCATCTCCGGCTCTTTCACAATTTGTTCAACGGTCAGCTGGCCGATGATGCCCCTCAGATGGCCCTCCATCACCAGCCGGATCAAACCCTCCCGCTGGGGCGGAGTCTTGGTGAGGAACTGCTCCGCGGCCGTCAGGATCGACTCCTGATCGCTGCGCACCTTGATCTGCGCGACGGCTTCCACCGTTACCGCGACCCCCTGCTTGGTGTAGAGATCCTGCTGCGGAGCCACGTCAAACGACATCAGTTCCAGCGAAAGCTCCCGGCAGTTCTCCACCATCGGGAAAATAATTGTGCCGTGCCCCTTAATCACGCGGGGCCCGCGGAACCCATAAACAATGAGCGCCTCGTTCGGTCCTGCCTTGCGAAACATCCTGGCCAGCATGCCCATCAAAATGATGATGACCAACAGGCCGGTTCCAACAAAAACAATGTAGGTGCTTGTCATAACGCCCGATCCTTTCCATCGGGTCGGTCACTGGTCGTTGTTGCTGTTGCGGCCGTCGCGCTCGAGCTGTCCCCGGAGATCTCCATGCTTTCGCCGGACAATTCATCCCACGGACGCACGTACGCGATGCCCTGGTCGTAGCGCATCACCACCACTTCAATACCGCGCGCAATCGCTACGCCTGCATCGCTGCGCGCGGGCGCAAAATGGCGGCTGCCATTCTGCTTAAACTGAATCTCCCCGGTGCCGCCTTCCCGGATCACCCCCGTGACCTGGCCCAGGATTCCCAGGATGTCCGTATCCGCCGCCGTCAGCTCGTGCTCGTGCGGCAGCAGCACCTTCACCAGAAACCAGAACAAAATCGCTCCGCCCGCCAGCCCCGTGACGGTTGCGATCGCCAGCACCACCAGCATCCCGAAGTCGCCGCTCTTTTCCAGCAGATACCCGCAGCCGCCGAACCAGCACAGAAATGCCGCCAGCGTGAACCCGTTCACCGGGCTCACACTCGACCGCATCACCCCGCCGTGCAGATGCGGCACATGCGTATTCGCGTGCCCAAAGTGAAAATGCACATGCCCGAAATGCAGATGCGTGAACACCCCCAGAGCCGACAGCAGCGTCAGCGAAAGCCCCAGCGTGAAACAAATCAGATAGAACGTGATCATCGTGTGGCCTCTCTTCCTGGCCTTCTTTGCGTATTTCCTGTCCTCTCGTTCTTCCCGTCGCGAGCTCTGCTTTGAAGGGGCACGAGTTCACTCGTGCCAATCCCGTTCCCGGAAGACCGGGGCTTTAGCCCCTGAGCGATGTTCCTTCCTCCGCCCAGCACTTCGAACAGCCGGTCCACCAGCCCCGGCGTATCGATCACCGCGCTCAGCAGCAGCAAACATCGCCGCGAATCTTCATGCCGGGCCAGCGCCAGCAGCGCCTGCTTCAGTTCCGCATCGCGGCGGAAGCGCTCCGCTCCGCTCACCAGCCACAGATCCAGCTTGTCCTCGACCGCGCGCGCATCGCTCAGCAGCTCCGCGTGGTACCCCTCCGGATCGTCCACCAGATACCCCGGATGCACCTTGAAGAACTTCGCCAGCACCTGGCGCGTGGTGTTGGTCAGGTGCGGCCGCGCCCCGCTCTCGATCTGCGAGAGGTAGCTCTGGCTGAGCGTCTTGCCGGTTTCAGCCTTCAGCGCCCGCATCATCTCCTGCTGGGTGATGGCGCGCCCCAGCCCGCGCAGCTCGCCCTCGGCTTCTCTGAGGTATTTGAGTTTTTCGCCAAGCTTCATAAGAAATATTGCAAATCGCAATCACTATATCGCAATCTGTGATATAGTCAAGCGAAATCGGAAACCGGCCTGTTCTCGGGCTTCTCAACTCATTTCAGCGCTCGCCGCCCTCCGATTTTGCAGTACACTTCGCTTCCGAAAGGGGCTCTTATGCCCGCCATCTCTGCCGCCGACGCAATTTCCCCCGCCATCCAGCGAACCAAATCGTTCCTCTTCCGGCCCTTCAGCTTCGGTACCTACATCAAGCTCTGTTTTGTCGCGCTGCTTACCGAAGGCTCTACCGGCGGGAACTTCAATTCGTCCTTCCCCAAAGGCCATCGCCCGTCGCGCGTGTCGCACTTGTCCGCGTTTCCGCACTTCGCGCTCACGCCGCAGCGGATCGCAGCAGCGTGCGCCATCATCGCTCTGCTCGTGCTGATTGGCTTGTTCATCTCGTACCTCATCACGCGGCTGCGCTTCGCGTGGTTCCACTCCCTCATCCACAACATGCGCGAGATTCGCCCCGGCTGGCATCTCTATCGCGAGCCCGCCACGCGCTTCTTCTGGTTCAACGTCGTCGTTGGGCTGTGCTTCCTGGTGCTGATCGTTCTGCTGGCTCTGCCCTTCGCCGCCGGTTTCCTCGGACTGTTCCACAGCATGCGCGCGGGCGGTCATCCGAATATCGGCGCCATCTTCGCTCTTCTGCTGCCGCTCATTCCCATCATCCTGCTCATCGCGATTCTGGCCGTCGCAGCGAAGATCGTGCTGTTCGACTTCATGCTGCCCCACTTCGCGCTCGAGAACGCCACCGCCGGCCAGGCCTGGTCCGCCGCGTGGGCGCGCATCCGTTATGAAAAGGGCGCCTTCTTCGTCTACGCGCTGCTGCGCGTTATCCTGCCCATCGTGGCGGGCATTGGGATCTTCATTGTTCTGCTCATCCCGGGAATCATTTGCGTCCTGGCCCTGGTCGCCATGGAAGCCGGTCTCCACCTGGCGCTCGGACACGGCCCCCTCGCGCTCTTCCTCGAAGTCTCGGTGGGCTCGATCGCCGCTGCCATCGGCCTGCTGGTTCTCGCCGCCGTCTATGGGCCGCTGCAAACCGCCGTCCGCGAGTACGCGCTCATCTTCTACGGGGGGCGCTACCGGCCTCTGGGCGACACGCTCTATCCGCCGCCACCGCCCGCTGCGATTCCCGCGCCTGTGACTCCCTGACGGCCGAATCGGCCCTCGGGGCCCCGGCCTTCGCGGAGTTGATATGTCGTGTCGCCGGTCAGTCATGCTATCCTCCCCCGCATGGCGACCGCTGTTTCCCGGCCCCAGGTGGCGACTCCGCGGCACAGCGCGCTGGTGCGCGTCACGCATTGGCTCACCGTCGTGGCTTTCCTGGCTCTCGCCTTCAGCGGCTACATGATCATCCTCACGCACCCGCGCTTCTACTGGGGCGAAACCGGCAACGTCAACATGAAGCCGCTCTTCCGGATCCCCGTGCCCTCCTCGCGCGACACCGTGCCCACCGGCTACGGCTACGTCCTGGCCGACGAGAATGGCTGGGCCCGCTCCCTCCACTTTGAGGCAGCCTGGCTGCTCGTGCTGACCGGCGCTGTCTATGGCATCGCCGGCTTCTGGTCCGGACACTTCCGGCGCAACCTGTTCCCGCAGCGCGGCCAGCGTTCCTGGCAGGCATTCTGGCGCGCGATGCGCGGCGTCGAGAAACAGGACGACGGCGCCGTCACGTATAACGTGGTCCAGCGCACCGTCTATCTCGGCGTCATCTTCTTGCTCTGTCCCGCCGTCATCTGGACCGGCCTCGCCCTCTCTCCCGCATTCAACGCCGCTTTCCCGTTTTTCGTCGACGTGCTCGGTGGCCGGCAGTCTGCGCGCACCCTGCACTTCTTCGTCTCCGATCTGCTGGTCGCGTTCCTGGTCGTGCATGTCGTCATGATTGCGCTGGCCGGGTTCTGGAGCCGCACCCGCGCCATGATTACCGGCCGCGCCGACGGTCCTGCTATGGAGGACAACGCATGACTTCGATTTCCAGGCGGAAGCTGATCACAGGCAGCGCTGTAACACTAGCGGCTGGAGTGACCGGTCTGGCGGCTGCCGATCGCATCGCGCGCCGCTGGGGCTTGATTCCTCCCGACAGCAGCGGCATTTACGGCCCCGGCGAGACGCTCACCTATGCGGCGCAGCGCGTCATCGGCAAACATGCTCTGGCGCGTGAATTTCCCCGTGGCATGATTTCCAAAACGCCGTTCATGAATGAAGTGGCGCCGCCGACCGACGCGTTCAAAAAGCAGCAGGCCGCCGGATTCCGCGACTGGCGCCTCGTGGTGGATGGCATGGTCGAGCATCCGCTCTCGCTCTCGGTCGCCGACCTCCAGGCCATGGCCACGCACAACCAGATCACCGAGGTCGTCTGCGAAGAAGGCTGGTCGTACGTCGCCGAGTGGATCGGCACTCCGCTCCGCGCCGTCCTGCAGGAAGCCGGCACGCTCCCCCAGGTCCGCTACATCGTCTATCGCTCGATCCAGACCGACTGGTGGGAGAGCATCGACATGGCCGACGCCCTCCATCCGCAAACCTTCCTCACCTGGGGCATGAATGACGGCGATCTCCCTGTCGGCTTCGGCGGCCCGCTGCGCATGCGCATCCCGCGCCAGCTTGGTTACAAGAGCGTCAAGTACATCACTCACCTCACCGCCACCGACTCGATGAAGAAATTCGGCAAAGGCCTGGGCTCCTCCTCGCCGGAAGCCGGCTATGCCTGGTACGCGGGCATCTGACACATCTGGTTCGCGGCCATCATTTGCGAACCTGTGTGACGCCAGCCTCCGCTTATACTGCCCTTTGCTTTTCCACGGAGGGCAAACGTGCGCCGGAGAGAATTCTGCAAATTAGCCGCGGCAGCTGCCGCAGGCACAGCGATCGCCGCAACAGCAAGCGCGGAGGACCCAGCACCGCTCTCCACTCCGGCTCCGCCCGCGAACCCACTTCCCGCCGCAGCCGCGCAGGAGGGCGTTGCCGTCGGCTTCGGCCAGGTCACGCAAACCTACGCCGAGTTCTGCCAGACCCCCGCGCAGGACCGCGTCTTCTACGCGCTCGAAGGTGGAAAGGTCATCAGCGAGAGACTCGACGAAGCGAGCTGGAAACCGACGGGATGGATTCAGCCACCGGATCTGCCCATCCCCGGCGGCTCCTGGGACGGCGTCCCGATGGTCTCGCCCATTCCGAACCTCGCCGGCTCCGGCCCCTTCCAGCCCACCTGGGAATCGCTGCTCAATTACGAAGTCCCCGATTGGTATCGCGACGCCAAATTCGGCATCTGGGCGCACTGGAGCCCGCAGTGCGTGCCCGAGGCAGGCGACTGGTACGCGCGCAATATGTACATCGAAACCGAGCGCCAATACCAGTACCAGCTCGACCACTACGGACCCCAGTCGCGCTTCGGCTTCAAGGATCTCTGCCCGCAGTGGACTCTGCTCAACTGGCAACCCGAGGAACTCATCGCGCGCTACAAAAAAGCCGGTGCCCGCATCTTCGTCGCCCTCGCCAACCATCACGACGGCCTCGACACCTGGAACTCGCGCCATCATCCCTGGAACGCAGTCAACGTCGGGCCGCATCGCGACGTGGTCGGGACCTGGGCCAAAGCTGCGCGCGACGCAGGCCTGCGCCTCGGCGTCACCGTCCATCAGGCGCGCAACTGGTGGTGGTTCCAGACCGCGCACGGCGCCGACACGAAAGGGAATTTCGCCGGCGTTCCCTACGACGGCATCAAAACCCTCGCCGACGGCAAAGGACAGTGGTGGGAGGGCTACGACCCCCAGCAGGTCTATGCGCCCAAGCATCCTTATAACGCGCTGCCCGACCCCTCCTTCGTGAAGAATTTTTACGACCGTACGAAGGACCTCATCGACCTTCACGATCCTGACCTGCTCTACTTCGACAACCCGCGCTTCCCCCTCGGCTGGGCCGGCATGAACATCGGCGCGTACTACTACAACCGCAGCGTGCGCGCTCACGGCGGCAAGGTCCAGGGCGTCATCACCATCAAAGAAGTGCCGGACCCGTGGGTGAAAGCGGCCGTCGTCGACTGGGAGCGCGGCCTCACCAACAAGATCATGGAGTACGCCTGGCAATCGGAAACCTGCATCGGCGACTGGCACTACGACCGCCGCCTCTTCGACAAGCCCGGCGAGTACGGCGGCTATCTGCCCCCGCGCGACGTCATCCACTGGCTCATCGACACCGTCAGCAAGAACGGAACCTTCATCCTGAACATCCCCGGCAAACCGGACGGCACCATCGACAGCAAGGAGATTGCCGTCGTCGACCGCATCACCGACTGGATGAGCGTCAACGGCGAAGCCATCTACGACACGCGCCCGTGGAAGGTCTTCGGCGAAGGGCCCGACACGATCAAGAGCGGCTCCTTCCAGGGCAACAGCATCGCGCAACTCAACGAGAAAGACATCCGCTTCACGCGCAGCAAGGATGAGAAGACCGTCTACGCCATCGTGCTCGGCTGGCCTGCGGCGGAGTTCGTCGTGCAATCCCTCGGCACATCCAGCGCAACCCAGCCCGGAAAGATCCTGCGTGTCGAATTGCTCGGAACCGGCGAAAAACCGCGCTGGAAGCAGACGCCGGAAGGCCTGCGCGTAACCCTGCCGGCGAACTACAAACCGGCGGTCGACTTCGCCGCGTCTTTAAAAGTAATGATGGGATGAACAGCAAAGAAGATCCGCGGCTGACTCGCATCGCAGCAATCTGCGCAGCCCTGCCGGAATCGGTCCGCGCCGACATGGGGGATCACGCCGGCTTCACCGTGCGCAAAAAGACCTTCGCCTATTTTCTCAACGATCACCACGGCGACGGCATCGTCTCCGTCTGCACGCGCGCCTTTCCCGGCGAGAACAAGAAGCTGATCGCAGACCACTCGAAGAAGTTCTATCTCCCCGCCTACATCGGCCCCCGCGGATGGGTCGGCCTGCGCCTCGATCGCGGCAAAGTCAACTGGGACGAGGTGCGCGACCTGGTCACAGCAAGCTACCTGCAATCCGCCCCAAAGAAACTGGCAGCGATCGTCGAGGACCGGCTCACCTAAAGCTACGGGCTCCCGGCCACAGGCTCCCAGCTCCCGGCTCCCGGCTCCCAGCCGTCCTACTCGCTGTAATGCAACAAGCTAAACACGTCGTGATCCTTAAACCGGTCCCGCCCCTTCAGAAAATCCAGCTCGATGGCGAACCCCAGCCCCGCAATCTCGCCCCCCAGCTGCTGCACCAGCTTGATGGTCGCCTCCATCGTGCCGCCGGTCGCCAGCAGATCGTCCACCAGCACCACGCGCTGCCCTGGCTCGATCGCATCCACATGGATCTCCAGCGTGTCCGATCCGTACTCCAGGTCGTAGGTCACCCGCGCCGTCGGCCCCGGCAGCTTCTTCGGTTTCCGCACCGGCACAAAACCCGCATTCAGCCGATACGCCAGCGCCGGCCCAAAAATAAATCCGCGCGCCTCGATGCCCAGCACCAGATCGATTTCCTTATCGATGTAATACTGCGCCAGCGCGTCGATCAGCGTCGCGAACCCCTTCGGGTCCTTCAGCAGCGTCGTGATGTCGTAGAACAAAATGCCCGGCTTGGGAAAATCCGGAATCGTCCGGATCAGTGCCTTCAACGGCTCGCAGTCAGTCGCACAAGGGGTCATACTCTTCACCAGGCTCCTTCAATCTGAAACGGGCCGAGGCCCTCGCCTTCCTTCGCATCCAGTTCGTGGACGAGCACCGCATCCACCCGGCTCCCGCGCGATCCTTTGCGCAGAGCCTGCTTCAACTCGTCCAGCGACTCCGCATCGCCCGACGCCACCACTTCCACATGACCGTCTTCGGTGTTGCGCACCCACCCGTTCAACTCCAGAGCCGCGGCCTCCCGATGGACATACCACCGGAACCCCACGCCCTGCACACGCCCTTTTACCAGGTAGTGACACACCATAAGGAAGGCAGGCTCAGTGTTTCAGAAGTCCTCGCGCCTCGCAAGATAAGGACTATGCCAGCCCAACTGGCCAGTCCCTATAATCGAGAGTGTCTTCGGCAGAACCACTCTCTCCGCGCGTGGAAAGCTTGCCCGGTAGAACTCGGCCGACCTCGCCGTCTATGCAGCGCGCCGTCCGATCTCCAATGCTGTCCTCCAGGTCGCACGCAGCCCGCGCCTGCTTCATCTCCCTCGCCGTTCTCTGCCTCGCTTGCGTTCCGGCGCGGACCTTCGCGGCTCAGTCGTCCTCGTCCGCCTTCGCTCACGCCGAGCGCCTTCACGAAGCCCTCGAAGGCCGCCCCGAACAACAACGCACCCGCCTCCAGTACGAGCACGTCCTCGACGCCTACCGCGCCATTTATCACGGCGATCCCGCCTCACCCAAAGCCGACACCTCCATCGCCGCCGTTGCCGACCTGCTTGCCGAAGAAGGCCGCGTCTTTCAGGATCAAAAAGCTCTCCGCGACGCCATCGGCCAGTACGAATTCCTTCGCCACCAGTACCCCGCCAGCCGCTTCCGCTACACGGCGCTGCTCACCGAGGCTGAAATTTATCAGCGCGACCTCGGCGATCTTCCCAACGCAAAAGCCGCGTATCAGGATTTCCTGCGCCTTTATCCGCAGAACGCGCTCGCCGTCGAAGCCCGCGCGCAGCTCAAAAATATTCGCCGCGACGAAATCGCCGACATCCGCAAGCACAGCCATTCCCATTCGCGCCCGGCCACAGTAGCCGAGTCACCTCAGCGGGAGCCGGATTCTTCGTCCGCCCCGCCCGCCGACTCTCAACCGGTCAGCGCCAATGACACGCGCCTGCTCAACGCTCCGCCGCCTCCCCGCCGCGGCGGCCTGCCTTACATCACCGGCGTCCGCCACTGGTCCACGCCCAGCTATACCCGCGTCGCCATCGATCTGCAGCAGCAGGTTCGATACGAGGCCGCGCGCGTCACCAATCCCGACCGCATCTTCTTCGACCTCTACGGCACGCGCCTCTCCCCCGAGCTTTCCGGCCGTCCGGTTGAAATTACCGGCGATCCTTTCCTCACCCGCATTCGCGCCGCGCAAACCTCGCCCAACACCACGCGCGTCGTGCTCGACGTCAGCAGCCTCACCGACTACTCCGCCTTCTTCCTGCAGAACCCGCCGCGCCTCATCATCGACGTGCACGGCAACCCCCATCCGCCGCGCCAGATCGCCGCAGCCGCACCGCCTTTAAGCCCGCCCCCCATTCCTCAGCGAACGCCGTCCATCTCCGAGCGAACGCTGCCCGCGCCTCGCTCCAACACCAGCGCTGACGCGAATGAATCAGCGTCCGCATCGGATTCCGACAGCGGCGCCGCTCTCACCGACGTGCCTAAACTCAGCAGCCAGCGCGGCGAGGTTCGCGCCACGCGCCACCCAACCACCGCGCCCGTCGTTGCTTCGGTTCCCCCAGCCTCCGCATCGCATTCCCCGTCGCGAACCGCCCGGCCCGCAGTTGCTTCTCACTCCGACGACGATGTTCCTCCCGACGAAGCCGGAGCCAGCGGCACGCCCGCGCCCGAGCTTCCCGCGGCCCATCCGCGCCCAATTCCATGGTTCGCGCCCTCGGCCTCAAGATCAACCGCATCGTCATCGACGCCGGCCACGGCGGCCACGACTCCGGCACCCTCGGTCCCGGCGGCCTTGAAGAAAAAGACATCGTCCTCGACGTCGCTCTCCGCCTCGGCCGCCTTCTCAAGCAGCGTCTCGGCGCCGACGTCATCTACACCCGCAGTGACGACACCTTCATCCCGCTCGAGACCCGCACCGCCATCGCCAACCAGGCCCAGGCCGATCTCTTCATCTCCATCCACGCCAACTCCAGCCCGGATACCGATGCGCGCGGTGTCGAAGTCTACTATCTCAGCTTCACCTCTTCCGCCGATGCCCTCGAAGTCGCCGCCCGCGAGAACGCCACTTCCGACGAATCCATCCACCAGCTTTCCGATCTGGTGAAGAAAATCGCCCTGCAGGACAAGATCAACGAATCGCACGCCTTTGCCGACGACGTCAACTCCAGCCTCTACGCCGGGCTCGACCAGGGCAATCCCGGCCTCAAAGATCGCGGCGTCAAGAAGGCTCCCTTCGTCGTCCTCATCGGCGCCAACATGCCGTCCATCCTCGCCGAGATTTCCTTCCTCACCAATCCCGACGACGCCGCCGAGCTCCGCCAGCCCAAATACCGCGAGCGCATCGCCGAGTCTCTGTATCGCGGTGTCTCCCGCTATGTCTCCAGCCTCAACGGCGTGCGCGTAGCCCAGGCCGGCGCCCACCCCAACTGCGAATAGCAGCGGGCAATCTCCCCCTCATCGCAACTCTGTCATCCTGAGCGGGTGATAGAGATCTTGCATCGCATTATTTTCATTGCACATAACATGCCATTTTTTGGCTGTGTAGGAACTGTGCAGGGAAACTGTGCAAATTTCAGCAAATTTGCCTGCTACAGGTCCCTTGGGCACGAGGAACAGGGGTGCGTCGCCCCTTCTTCCCAAAGGGAAGCCAGAACAGCAACGCACAGAATAGCCATGTCCATACGCGATGTCTGTTCCTGCTGTTCATACTGCTAACGATAAATGATCGCAGCAATAGCCGCACCTTCGCCGCATGTTCAGTGGTCAGAAGCGATGAAACCGAATGTTGATGCCGCAATCGCCAGTCGAAGTCTCAGCCATGGGCTTCATGCAACGGATAATCGCGTCCGTCGTCGGAGCCTTCAGAGGCTCAGCCCTATATCCATACCCTGACTCTTTTCCTGCTTGGGAGTCTCGGCTATCTCATGTTGCGGCGGTTTCAAGTCGGGCGTGTGGGCGCTTTGGTGCGAAACATCATGGCCCAAAGCCTGCGACAGCTTTTCTCGGTCGTTCGTGAATATCTGCGCGTCCCACTGGCCGCGCGAAACGGACACATAGGCCATACGGTTATTGAGCAGGTCCTTCGCGCCAAGCTCCGTATCTACATGGATGAGCACACGGTCTGCGGTTTGTCCCTGGCTGGAGTAGCTGGTCACGGCGTAGCCGTGATCCAGATGAGGGTGCCGCTGCGGATCGAAGCTCATGCTGCGCTCCTTGTCCAGCTTCAATCGCATCGTGCCATCCTGCGCGATGCCTTCCACTGTTCCAAGTTCACGGTTCGCAATCTTCAATTCCTGACTGGGCGCAGTGAACTGGATGCGGTCGCCAACGGAGAATGCCTTCTCCTGCTCGCGGTAAACAGAGACCCCCATCTGGCGGCGCGGATCGTAGGTCGTCTGTTCCCCGTTCGTGCGCAGAACCGTCAACGTGTTTTCCTCGCGCATTCACAGAGACAACGCGAGCATATTCGCCTTTCTCAATGCCAGTTTCCCGCGAGCTTCGCGAGTAGCGCAGGATGTCATTCACTTGGTATTGCTGCGCCCAACTGCGATCCGCGCCAGTCATTTCCTGACGTGGCATAAGCGTGTTGATGGAGTGCTTCTGCTGGCTCACAACGCCGCGCGATCTGCAGCTCATCATGAATCCGCTGATTGATCTCGGTGCGCGAACGATTGTCCGGCGAAACCACAAGTGTGCTTTCGGGGGACTTGGCATACTCGCGCGCGATGGCGGAGATGCGTTCCTCATGGCCCTTCACTTCATGCACTCGGCCCTGCCGATCAAGGCTTTCGACGGCGGCTCCCACTTCGACCGTGCGCCAACTGCTCGACGGCCTGCTTCAACTCCGGGTCGCGCTGCCGGACGATCTCATCCAGCTTCGCCGTGCGCATCCCGGCTTCCTGAAGTTGCGCGAAAGGGCGGCCCGCTTCGACGGCCTCATGCTGGCGCGTGTCGCCGACCAGAAGAACGCGGTCATTCGGATGGAGCCGGTCAACGAATTCGTGCATCTGGCGGGTGGAGGCGAGCGACGATTCATCGAGCACATACAGTCGCTTCTCGCCGGTGTCCGGCTGCTCGCCCCTGGCAAGATGATGCTGGAGCGTTGAAGTCTCGATACCGGCCTCGGCGAGCTTATGCGCCGCTCGGGAAGTCGGCGCGAATCCCTCGACTGTGTATCCCTGTGCCTCCGCGCCTTCACGAATCACCGCCAGCGTCGTCGTCTTGCCGGCGCCGGCTACGCCATCCAATCCAACAATCTTCTCGCGGCTCACGAAATATCTCATCGACCGCGCTGCGTTGCGCCGGACTCAACTCCGGGTGCCGGTCTTCGGTCGCAAATTCGCAACTGCGGTGAAACCAGCATCGGATCGCCATAGCCGCGCTCATTGCCTCTCTGCATCTGGCCGACGATCTCCTTCTCCATGCGAATCATCTCGGCAGTCGTGTACTGTGGCGCGGCGCGGCCATCCGTCTGTTCCACTGCGCGGAACTCGCCTCGCATCACCCGCTGCTCAAACTCATGCCGCACCTGGCCGTAGGTCGCCTGACCCATGCTGCGATCCATCGCCGCTTGCAGGATCGCTCGCTCATCCTGAACTGCCGAACGCTCAAAGACATGGTTGCGCGAATAGGTCACGGACTGCTGCACCGTCTTCTCCGGTTGTTGCGCATGGTGGTGTGCCTGTTCGCGCGCTTGCGCGACGACGCGATCCGCCTGATGGCCGAACTGTGCGGCCAGTTCACGGTGCCGCTGCAACACTTCTTCCGGCGAAAGCAGTTCTTTGCTGTCGCGCGTGCGATGGGCCGCGACCTGCGCCGCGCCAGCGCCGTCTCTTCCGATCTCCTGCAAGTGCTCTTTGATCTGTTCACGGCGTGGACTCGATGCGTCGAGATACTCCTGGGTGTAGCCCTTGATCTCCGGCTGTCCATGCTTGCCGCGTTCGATCTCATAACCCAACCCATGCAGCCGCATGGCAAGCTCGGAACGATACACGCTCGTCGCATAATGCTGCGACTGGAACAGGCTGCGCTCCTGAAGCGCGCGCGTCTGGCCGTTCTCGCGCTCGGTCACATTGAAGATGACAGCATGGGTGTGAAGCTGCGGCGCGGCGTAGCCATCCACCGGACGGGCAGTGTCATGCTCGAAGGTCGCGGCAATGAATTTGCCGGTCGTCTCCGGCGCATGGACGTTGCCGATACGCGCCTGCGTGTACCGCTCCAATTCTCCGAGAGCGCACGCGGACACTTTCGCGGTGCGCCTCCCGCACGCGGTCATCGCCGCCCACAAGGGCGGTGAGCGAGACGGACTTCGGTGCAGAGAAGGTGGCATCCCATCCGGCGCGATGCTCCACGCTGGTGATTTCCTTGCCGTACTCGTTCTCGTAGGTTCGTGCGGGCTGATGCTTGACAAGCTGCACGCCGCTCTCAGGATGCTGGCCTTCACTCAGACGGGCGAAGTGCTCGGAGCCGACTGCGCCATGAAGACCCCACTCCTGCGCGAGCCTGCCCTGCCACTCGCTATGCGCCTGCTGGTCACGGCTCCAGTAGTTCTGCTCTCTCGGACGTGAACTCGCGGGAGTGATACGTCTGCGCCTGGCCCGCAGACAACGATTTGGAGATGGTCAACATGCGCATGTACTCCATAACGTGCGCGGCAGCATCTCGCTTCTGCCTAATGAGATTCTATCTCCAACTAAAGAATTATAGGAACTGATCCTCAAGCGAAGGCCCATCCCGACTTCAATGAGCGCATTGCCCTGAAGGCGGCAACCCAACTTGTTGACAGTAGTTTCCATGGAAACTATAATAGTTTCCATGGAAACGTAGGCCCCCTGGATTCCTCCGTCTCTGGGCCGGAAACCCACCTGGGATATTGGCTCCGCCGAGTATCGAATGTGGTCTCGGGCGAATTCGCTCGGTCGCTCCAGTCGAGGCGAGTGTCGGTCGCCGAGTGGGTTCTTCTGCGTCAACTCCGGGACCTGACTCAGGCCACCCCGGGCGAGATGGCCGAAGCTCTGACGATGACCCGCGGCGCGATCTCCAAGATCGTTGACAAACTCCAGTCGAAGGGTTGGATCAGGAGCACGATCAAGCCCGAGGACAATCGGGTCCAACTACTCTCGTTGACCCGTGCCGGTCTGCGCGTTGTTCCCGAATTGGCAGACATCGCCGACCGCAACGATCAGAAATTCTTCGCCTGTCTCGATGCCGGAGAAAGGACAGCCCTCCGCTACCTCCTCGGCAAGCTCGCGAGCCATCATCGGATTCGCCAGATCCCCGTCGATTGACACAAACCAGATACCTATTCACCCACAACCAAAGGAGAAGATTTCATGAGCAAGGCAATCGATAATCTGAACACGGCAATGCAGAAAGCGGCGGCCATTCGTCCGAAGGTGGGAGGATTTCCCTATCTTGCCGAGAGTCTGCGACAGGCGGGAGTGACTCGCAATATCTGGTCACTCCCTGCTTGCCAAAGCTTGTTCCTGACCAACCACGGGCCCGTTGTCGTGCAAAAAGCATCTCTTGTATCGGGCACTGCAGACGTGCCAGCCTTTGATCGAGAGGCTCTGATTAAAGCTCTGCGAATCGATCAAGCCGGCGAAAGCACATTTCCTGAGTTCCTCGCGGCAACCTGGCGCGCGGGAGTCGTGCGCTATGAAGTGGACTTTGGCGCGCATACGGTAGTCTACGTCGGCTGCAACGGTGAGGAGTACGTCGAAGCCTATCCGGCAGTCGAAATCGATTAGGTCGCATCAACAGATTCAAGAGGTGCGCTCGGGGGGCTCACAATCGGCCTTTCCACGAGCTTATCTCCGCCAATGCGCGTTTCGAGCAACATGTGTCTGGAAACATGGTTTGCGCGGAGTCATACCATTCTTGAGGCCCCTTTTACGGCTTCACTCAATCCACTCCGATTCATCCCAGTCACGCGGTCTTTCATTCCCAGCCTTCTGTCGTACAGCCCCAGGGAATACCGGCTGCTTTTGGACCGGCTTCTTTGGCGGCTGATCCGGGGCTTTACTCGCCTGTTGAGAGTTGACCACAGCCTGCTGCATGGCAACAGAACGCGGCGATACCGAGACGGTTCGCTCGATGAATCGAGGCTGTTTCTCCTTCGGACCAACATAGGGAAAGCGCACCGGGACGACGTAGTTCTCCTGCTTGATGTAGCCGTGCAATGGTTCCAGTCCGGCAATCTCCGAGGCCATGATGAGCGGCTGGGTCGTGATCTCAAGGGTGTACTGCTTTCTGCCACCGATCAGACCCGCACTGCGCGACTCCTTCAAACGCTCAAGTTCCACCTCTCCGATCGCATCGGAAACCCATTTTGCCGAGTGTGGCTCGGAGGTCTTGAGGAATATCTTTGTGGCTGGCTGTGAGAGGATGACTTCGGCGTCCTTGCCGTAACGCTTTTCAAGCTGGCTTCGGCCCTGGAATCCGAGCACAGCCGGGTTGCCGGATTTGCGGCTCTCCGTGACAACCGTATGGAGCTGCGGCAACTTGTTCAAACTGGCCAGTTCGTCCAGCACAAACCACACCGGCTTCGCCGGATTCACGCAGGGCGCCAACATGCGGAGTATCAACATATCAAGCCATACGCTATGCAGCGGCAATAGCTTCTCACGGAAGGTCGGCCTGGAGGTAAGAAACACCCATTTGTTGCGCTCGAATTCCCAGCGCGAAGTGGAGAACCGTTGCCGGTTGTCATCCTCCCTGGGCAACAGCTCGAAGCTGTCCGCAATCATGTTGAAACTGGAGATGATTCCGGCGCTCTGGGCAGGCGCGCTGGAATCGAGAAAAGCGGCATACGGGGTTCCTTGCACCATGCGTGCGATCTCCGCCGGATCGCTCATCCATTGCACTAGCTGCTGCGGGGTAGGCCGCCGGCACATCAGACGTGCGAAGATGCGTCGTGGCGCGTCGGTAAAGAATTCCTTTTCATGGTCCTTTTCAGGAAACAATGCCGCCGCCATAGCCGTCGCCACTTCCGTGGTCGATACCTCATCGGCGATGTCCCAATAAGGGCACCGCGTATCGAGCGGGTTGAGAATCAGATCGCCGCGCTCGGGCGAGTAGAACTCCGACGTGAACTCCAGCGCTGGATCGTAGACGATTGCCGCCTCTCCCCGCTCGGCAATCTGGCGGAGGATTTGCCGGATGGCTGAGGACTTGCCACTGCCCGAGTCACCCATCAATAGGATATGGTTGGCTTCGAGATTGCGCCGGATACGAAAGGTTGGAGTGGCCCAACTGGGCAACTGCTTGCTGCACCAGTCGAGCAGGAAATTCTGCCAGCGCAATTGCCAGCGAATGCCATCGGGCTTCAGCTTCCAATTCCATCGCCAGGAGGACAGCAGTTCCGGCCCTCGGGTACGGCGTCCGTGCCGCTGTTCGTGTCTCGATCCGCTGCCCCACCATTCTTTCAATTTAATCCCGCCCGCAATCAGAAACATCATGATTGCGAAGCCAAAAAGGATCGGCTCCAGCATCAATGTCCAATAGCCACGGCCGTTGTAAATATCTTCCTGTAAGAATTGCTCAAGCTGGGCTGAATTGACCTGAACGGGAGCGTGTTTCTCAATCCCCGTCCAGCCATCCGCGATGGCGGCTTCGGAAAGCCGGACAGGCGGATCGGCGCTGTTTTCCGAGACTACATCGGGATTCGTTGCCAGGGTGCTTTTCCGCCCGGAAGCTGTCTCGTACACCCATTGAACTTCGGTCGTTGAACGGGGCTGCTTTGCCCGCTCCGTGCTCTCAAGGTAATTGAGCAAATAATAGCGTTGCAGCGGAGGCATCTCCCATGCCAACCACGCAGCCAATGGGAATAGCGGAAAGCCGAAGATCACCGCCAGTACAGCCACGATCCACCACCGGAAACGACCTGGGAAACGCAGCGGTCTCATGGCGTCTCCTTCGGCGGTTTAGCCCCGCCTCCGGCTCTCAGTTTGGCCAGAAACTCGTCCGCCTTTTGCTGCTTAACCGAGTCGGCGTATGCCAGCATCTTGCGGAGCGATTCGTCCGTCAACGGCCCTTTGGAAGCTGCCGCGAACAGATTAAGGATGAGGCTGCGAATCGCCATCAACTCGGCCAATAGAATTGGGTCGGTATTCACTCTCTGAGCGGCGCTTAATCTGGCAAGTATTGCCTCACGTATCCAGGCGGAAATGTTCGTGCCTTCGTCGGCGGCAGCGGCCTCGACTTCGGCAAACTCAGCCTCGGTCAGCCGGGTGCCGGTTTGTTTGACGCGGTAATTCTCGGATTCCCGTGCGGGGGAAATGGCTGGCGGAATCAGCGAAGTCGGCTTTGGGTCAGCAGTAGCCACAGCAAAATTGACCCCGGCGAGGACTTGGGCTTGCATTTCCTTTGATGCCGAATGATTGAGGGCGGTTTCCGTAAAGCATTCTGAATCATCATGTTCACATCTGCTAACTTTGTCGTTTGCAAAAGCAAACGCCAATGTTTTCGCGCGAAAACTCAAAGCTGCAAATGATTGAAACCGCACACGTTAACAAACGCAAACAAGCGTCTATGAATCAGCACCCCGTTGGGGATGACGTGTCAACCCTGCATCCGCTGCGCAGCAGCGCCGATGGGCACTCGCGATGCTGGCTCAGAGAGACAGACGCCGGAATAGACGATCATCGTCGGCGGTGTCGGCCTCGGCATTGGCGGGTACGATGGAGGCTAGCCGGTCCTCCACGTCCAACTTGAACGCGGCGGCAATTCTGGCCACATGGACGCCGAACGTCCCACGCAACTCCCCGAGTGCGCTCCCGAAGGTCCAACTATGGAAGCCCCAGCCGCTGGCGTGGTGGATGCCTTCGCGTCCGTCGGTCCCTACCCGTTCAAGGAACTTCCGGCAGGCCGCCCGCATCGCCCGCAGGCTTGCGGCTAGTTCGGACCCGCCGTCCAGCTTGCCCAACTCGTCGCTGAGACGGTGCCGGATTTCGATTACCGAGTGGACGCAATGTGAAGGCACCTCCATCTCGCTCGGCTCGTACAATACGCGCCGGTCTTCAAGGAAGGCGATCACCCGGCGGGCCGCTGCAATTTCCATCTCGGCAGGCTGCCAGGACGCCCCGCCAAATGGCGTTGAGATGCCCGTCAGTCGGTTAGCGATCTCCGAGAACTTCATCGGTTCTCCTTTCCACCGGCTTTCAAAATTGATGTTTCCCGAATTGCAACAGCGTAGCCGAGGACTTTACCACTTGCCTACCTTCTCAGACTTGAAATGTTCCATATCCGAATGGTGCTGTCCTTGCTGGCGGAGGCCAAGGTCCGGCCGTCGGGGTTAAAGCACACCGACGACACATTGTCTGCATGGCCCTCCAGCGTCCCAACCATTTGGCCAATGGCCGCATCCCAAAGCCTGATGGTTCCGCCCTGGCCTCCCGCGGCTACGGTGCAACTGTCTGGGCTGAAGGCAACGGAGTTGACCCAGCCGGGGAATCCAAGCGTATGCAGCAGTCGCGCCCCCGCCAGATCCCACAACTTGATGGTCTTGTCCTCGCTGCCCGAGGCAAGCCTTCGCCCGTCGGGGCTGAAGGTGACAGACAGGACAAACTTGCCCTGGCTCTGGAGCGTGCACAGCACTCGGCCAACGGCTGGGTCCCATAGCTTAATTGTGCCGTCCGCTCCTCCCGAGGCCAGAGTGAGGCCGTCGGGGCTGTAGGCGACAGCGCAGACTCGGGCTGCCTGGCCCGGTAGAGTTTGCAGCAGCTTCAGGCCGGCCACATCCCACAACCTTACGCCGGGATAGTGCCAGCCCCCCGAGGCGAGCGTGCGACCGTCGGGGCTGAAGGTGACCGAATTCTCCCAGTCCTTGCAGCCTTCTAGAGGGCCGAGAAGCTGGCCGGTCGGCAACTTCCAGAACCTGATGGTCTGGTCGGAGCTTCCAAATGCGAGGGTGCTACCGTCGGGGCTGAAGGCGACTGAGTTGACCACTGAAGTTAGACCATCGAGAGTGCGCAGCGGCGTTCCACCAGCGGTATCCCACAATTTAATTGTCGTGTCGTTGCTGGCTGATGCAAGAATGCTGCCATCGGGGCTGAAGGCAACACAGTTTACTGCCCACTTGTGCCCTCGGATTGTGAGCACTGAGGGATCGGATCGGTCGAGCTCGACGCGCGATATTCCCGAATCTTCGATCGCGGCGCGTGTTGTGAGGCTGGGAGTTCCTCGCCTGCCGTACCGGAGGTACCAAGCGACAGCGCCCCAGCCTAAGAAAAAGAGTCCTAGAAGCATCCCGCTTGGCTGCCCTGCTGCTACAGCAAGGACAAAGCACATCCCGCCGACTGCCAGAAATAGGGCGATATACAGCTTGACCGGAATCAAAGAGCCTCCTTTCAAAACCGAATAGAGCTTATAAAGCCGACGGCGCGCCCCCAAATGCCTATTTCGGCATTCCCAGCTACCAACCTGTAACCAAAATCTAGCTCAGGTATTTCAGCCGCGTGCCTAGCTGGGAGACCAGTTCATTGTAAGACAGGCAACAGTACAGTGAGAGCCGTCTGAATCGGTGGCAGTGTGATGCCAGACCCAAGCTGACATTCTCCGGATTGCAGCAGCGTAGCCGAGACCAGCCTCGGCTTATCATCCTAATAACCGGGGAATATCATCAGTCTTTTTAGCACGGGGTTCGACCTGCGCGAATTGGTAGCCTCCTACCGCTCGAAAGGAACGCTATGATGGAGGCTCCCAGCTTTTGGACAACTATGGCCGCGAGGGGAGACTGCTGTGTCCACGACTGACTACATCATTAAAGTTGCAGAGGCAACCGACAAGAACATTTGGCAGGGACTTTGCTTCTACTTGTACCTTTCATTTGTAGAGACCGACGGGGAAGACTTTGCGAGCGATCTCGCCATAGGTACGGCCAACCTCGTGCTTGGGAGAAGACCGGCAGATTCAAAGGTTGCAGAGTTTGGGCAACAGAACCAAGCCCGAATCGAACGCGAAGCCAGGAACCTAAATCAGGACCGCGATCTATGCGAACTCCTGAGCGGAGCCGCGTACAACAACGGCTATGGAATATATGTAGCGTCGGGTGGTAGTCGTCTTTTCAATCGATTCTTACAATTCATCCGTGAGGACCGCAAAGCAGACAGCCAATCGGCGTTCCAAAAGCTAGAACAACTCGGAGGACAGTTACCTGCCACCAGCCCCGAGCCGATCTGGAGACTTCGGAGAATAGGGCTGTGGATTCCGAGAGATTACAGCCCGAACGAGTTGGATCATTTGAAAGCGATCCAGGCGTTTGCAGCGCGCCAGAGCGAACTCGTAAACCAAACAGAGAAGAAGCAATGACCTTCCTCATCGTCGCCCGCCGCAAGGAGGATTAAATAAGCATGGAAAACATGCCGAGTGCTTTGTTCAAATACCTGCCACCCCCGCGAATCAATGTCCTCGAAGATCTGTTGATACGATTCACACAAGCCTCTTCGCTCAATGACACTCTCGAACTGAGGCCTCCGGTCACGGGGGTCGCTAACGACGAGAGTCTAACGAGGCTCGCACTTGAGCGGCAGATTCCTAAGCTGCGAGATATGATTTTGCCCGAGATCAAGGAGGCTTTAGAGCAAATCTGCCCTGGCCTGCTGGAGCAATGTCTCGCGTCTTTTATTCCGGAATGCGTCCGTCAAACGAAGCTGAAACACGAGAACAATCCACACGCAGTGTTCGACGTACTCGATCAAAATTTCGGTATTCTTTCGCTCTCCGAGACTTCGACCGAGGTGCGGATGTGGGGTCATTATGCTGACGGCGGGAGGGGCTTCCTTATCGAATTCGATCCGAAGCATTCTTGGCTTCAAGCAAAACGCGAGGAACGAGACAGCTTTCGGCATACGAGGCCAGTGATTTATGTGTCATCTCGCCCCGACAAATACCTTTTGGATGTGACCGATCTAGATTTCCTGTACACAAAATGGGACGTGTGGCGCGATGAAATGGAATGGAGAATTCTTCGCTGCTTCAACGATGCGGCGAAGAAGTGCACCGAGCATGATCCCTATGGAAATGACGTGCTTCTGTTTGCTATTCCTCCAGATTCGATTAAGAGTGTCATCCTCGGATTCAGTGCAAGCCACGACTTCGAGACGGCAATCCGCTCGATTCTGGCAAAAAATGCAACACTCAATCATGTGCAGGTGAGACGCGCCAGCCAATCAAATGAAACCGGGAAAGTGGAAATCCTCTCGGAGAATCTCGATGCCGAGCCCCTATCATAAGCCTGGCAAAACCTTGACGGAGGTCTTTGATGAGAATCGCGGGTTTGATCGTGGTGCTGCTTGCTTCAGACATCGCGGGGGCGCAAGCCACTCAGGTTTGCAAGCGGTCAGTCACATTTGCGGTGGCGACCAACGGAAGTTTGGTCTATCGATTGCCAAACGTCTCGCCAAAGTGGTTTGACAATGCGCAAAAGAAGTTTCCGAGTTTATGCTTCGCACAGCATGACGCGGTCCTATCTAGCGTTGAACATTATTTGATAGTCCTATCGACGCAGAGCAATGCATTCAATGGTCTTTACCCCGTGTACCAGACAAAAGTGAGCACTACGTCTGGGCCTACGTCCGGAAACGGCACCGTCACCGACAGCCAAGGCTCGACTTGGAATTACAGCTATCAAGGCAATTTCTCGTCGACAACGACTACGAAAGAACAGGCAAACCTGCCCTACACGGACACAACGGTTGGGTTGTTCGCCACCGCCTACAACGAAAACGGAACTTCGATAGCTTCCGCGCGTCGAACGGAAACTTCTCGGCAGGGTGGAGACGCCGCGAACACTCTGGGATACAACATCGGCGCGCGCCTGTCGTCGATCCATATAAAGGAACACCTCTTAGATGAAATCGTGGGCAGGGTCAACACCATTCCTCTCGAGCTAGTCGCTCATCGCAACGAAACAGAGCAGCCATCGTCCGCGACGCCTACTGCTGACGCTGCTATACACCGATCAACGGGAACTGATAACGGACGCCTCTGGACCAATGCCGCGACAGGGGTAAACAATCTCTATACTTTCGCAAATGGGCGCAGTATAGCCCTCGCTCGCACAGATGACACCGCGTCGAGCGCTGTCATCAAGTGCATTGCCGATCCGAAGTCGTCCGGTTGCTTCGACAACTGGACTGAGTCACAGAAGTCATTTGCGTGGGTTCTTGAACTTGGCTCGGCGATTCGAGCTGCAAGATCGACAAGCGATGATCTCCTCGGAACAGTCGCTGATGATTTGAAGCCAACCTGGACAGCGATTAGAGAAATTTATTGCCAGCAGAGTCCCGGCGCCTCGTACACGGACTTGGATGGCGGGATCGCTTCGTGTTCGACGGTCATAGTGGCCAAATGAAAATGATCCAGAGGACAAGACAACATATCCTTATTCTGCTCATCACGCTGGCGATGATCAGCATATTCACTACTGCTGCGCAAAACAAGGCCTCCGATAAGCTCAAGGATGATGGCGTCATCAAGAGCAATGGCGGTCCCCAGAGGTATCCGCAATCCAAAGACCAGAACAGCGATCAGGAAAATGTTAAGCCGCCGCAAGTTGTCGTGCAGGTAGAAGCACCAGCCGTAGATGACCACAGAGCAGATCGCCAAGAGGAGAATGAAATACAAAGAAACTGGCCGACTACACATTCTGGCTTGTAGCCTTCACGGCCGTGCTCGCTATCGTAGGTGGAATTCAAGGTTACTTCTTGTATCGGCAAGCGCGACACTTGCGGGAACATGCAGGTCACTTGCATACTCTCGCTGGAGCCGCAACGGATAACGCCAAGGCAGCTCATTTGACTGCTCAAGCGGTCATTGACAGCGAACGAGGATGGCTTCAAGTAACGCTGGGCAATGTTCAACTGCCAACCAGAATTGATCCCCAAAGCTTGATGGCCTTCTTCCTTTTCCCCACAGTCACAAACAAAGGGAAGACTGTATGTCGATTGACTGAAATGTTCATCGCCAAGCGATTTGCAAAATCGCGACTTGACCTTCCTCATTCTCCTGTTTACGAAGACAAAGGTGGTGCAAATTCGGAAACTAGCGTTCTTCGGGATGAAGTTATCTTAGTTCCTGATTTTCCCCTTACACCGCTCGGAATTGGAATATCGATGACGGAGATAAGCAAGGTTCGGGATGCAGCCGAAGCCCTGTATGTCTACGGATATGTTAGGTACGAAATCAGCGGACCGGCGGGTCAAACAACACGCTTCACTCGCTTTTGTTTCCACTACCACATACCAGGGGGGGCAATCCTTTGCCTGAGGGGTTTCTGATGCCCACTGGGTTGCCCGAATACACTCGCGCCACCTGATGGCAAATCCAACTCGAATACTATCGATCCGCTTTGAGAACATCAGGGTTGCCGGTCGCCAACCCTATGGGAGTATTCTGATGCCAATCAATTTGGGTGGAGAGCTTCTGTATGCCAAAACTGCCGTATTACCACCGCAACACAGGCAAGCCTTGGACCGACAAGGACGTAGATCTGTTGGAAAAACTAGCCGAGCAGGACACACCAACGCCCGTCATCGGATTGAAACTTGGTAGGACGGTCGCGGCGGTGTACACAAAAGCGTCGGAGGAAGATATTAGCCTTATGCCTCCGAATCCGCACCACAAGCGAAAATAAGGAATTTCCGGCTGGGATTGAGGGCGGGGCAGATGGCTGACCGTCGGGTGGGCCAAGGTGTGGGCCAAGGTGTCGCCCCGCCGCGCTTGCGGGGCATCGGTGAAGGGGCGGGCAAACGGGAAGCCTAGCGCAAAAGGCATATCACCGCGCTTCGCGGACCATCATTGAGTACAGAAGTTGGCTAGGCTGATGTTTGATTGCCGCCGCGAATGGGCGGCGCTGGCCGTTGGGTGGGCCGAAGATGCCGCCCCGGTGCTCATCCGGGGCATCAAAAAGGGCGGGCAGACGGCCAGCAATACAAAGAAATGCGGAGCCGTCTTGCTGGCTCCGCTAACAGCTTCAAGTTGGTTGATGGTTACGCCGCAACCTTTTTCGTCGCTTTCGTCTGCGATTTGGGCGTGGGCTTCTTCGCGTTCTTCCCCTTCTCCTTCACCACAGACTCCTGTTTGACCTGTGTGGAGATGGCGTCAACGTCCACCTTGTACACCTGCGCAGCATCGCGGAGAATCTTTGCAGCGTCGGCTTGGTTGTGCATGGACAGGAGAATGACTGTCTCCACCAAAATGCGGCCCAGCTTGCTTTCCTCCGCTTTTGGCAGAAAGGCCGCCAGCAGTTTCGCCGGGGCGTCACCGTCCTTCGGTTTGCCTACGCCGTGCTGCCGGATGAGGACAGCCAGTTTGCGCTCGTCCAGCATCGCGGACAGCCGTGACACAACGAAGAGCAAGTCGCGTTTCATCAGTCGCACAGGAATCGCATCGCCGATTGCTTTCAAGACGCGGAGCCCGGTGGCTTGGGCCTGCGCATCCTCCCGGCGCTGTTTTGCTTGAGCGGCTTTCATCGCGGCATCGGTGTTCGTCCGGCGCTGCTGCTTCCTTGGGTGATGTACCGGGCAATCGGGATTGGCGCACACCTTGCGGAGTTCGCCTTTGTCGCTGCCATCCGCAACGATGGCCTGGGTAACGAACTTGCACGTTTTGTATTCCGGCGCGTCCTGCTGGTATTTGTTCTTGGGCTTTTCCTGCCGGATTTCGACATACTGCCCGCGCGGGACAAGCGTGCTGCCTTCGGCGGGTTTGCCGTAAGCGGTGGTGATCTGTACCAGCTTCGGTTTTGCCGCTACCGTCCGCTTCACATGCGCGTCCACCTTGGCCGCATAGCAGGCCGGATCGGAGCAGGAATCGTGCTGTGCTGCGATGCCCTCGAAGAGCAGCGTGTTGTGCCCGGTGCGTTTCGGGCAGTCATGGCAGGAACCCGCCTCGGGCACAAGCGTTGCATCCTCTTTCGAGAATGGCGCGGTGGCGAGTTCCAAGAGGATGTTGTGCTCGATCCATTCGCGCAGATGGCGAACGGGCAGCAGGATGCGCTTCGCCTTGCTGCCGCCCGTGTAGCTCTCCTGCCAGCAAGCGGTCAACGCTTCCTCCTGTTGTTGTGACTGCAACTTCGCCAGCAAAAGAGCATGACCCAAGCCAATTTCGTCCTTGGTAAAGGCTTCAACGGCTGCGGGCGCAAGTTCGGTCAAGCGAAGGCGGGAGGTCACATACCCGGCGCTCTTGCCGCACTTGGCCGCAATGAGTTCGATGGAATACTTCGGCTCCTCAAGACGCAGCAGAGCGGCGAAACCCTGCGCCTCATGGAGCGGATGCACGTCCTGACGCTGGAGGTTTTCGACTAGCTGCGCCTCCAACACCTGCGCGTCGGTCATCTCGCGGATGCACACCGGCACGGTATTTTTCTCGGCCATCGCCGCGCCACGATAACGCCGCTCTCCGAACACGATCTCAAAGCTCCGCTCTGCGCGGGGCCGAACCAACAAGGGCTGCAACACGCCATGTTTCGCGGATGCTGGCAGCGAGTTCCTGCATCGCATCTTCGTCGAATGTCTTGCGTGGGTTGGTGGGCGATACGACCAGCCAATCAAGCGGCAGGTCGCGGTACTCAGACTGAGTTTGCACTGTAGTAGTCATGGGAATCTCCTATTCCGGTTGAATCTTGCGTGAGGGCGCAAGCGGGCACACTCCCGAGCGCACCCGCTCAGGATGTGTGCGTTAGCTGGCCGCTGCGAACTGCTCCCGCTCCGTCGCGGCTCCGCGCCTTCGTCGTCGCGGATAGCGGCCAGAATCAGGGCGGAGGTGCGCTGGATGACCTCAAGGCTTTCGGCCAGCAGGGTTGCGTTGCCGTTGTACATCTGGATGTAATCGCTCGAAGCGTTGCCCATCTCCAGGCCGATTGCCTGACCCACGATAAAGGCCACGGCCTCGGCCTCGGTTTCGCGCACAGTGGCGTGGTGAAAGTGCGGCGCTCGGCCTTGTGCAAGAGTTCATGCGCCGTTTCGTGAACCAGCGTGACAAACTCCTCGGCCTTCGACTGGCCGGGCAGCAAAGCGATCTTGCCGCCGTAGCTGACTCCCAGCGCCGGGGCGATCCTCTCGTTGAACTCAAGCGCGATGTTCTGTTGCGCGAGAAAACCAATGAGCCGGTCGCGTTGATCGCCCACTTCGCCGGAGATGTTGTGGTCGAACTCGGGCAGGTCCTCGCCTTCGGTCTGCGACACATCGAAGACGTAGACTGCACGGAAGCCGATCAGCATGGGCTGAGGCTTGGCGCTGGCGTCGCGGTCCTGCTCGGCGTCGTCCTTCTTCCGCCGGTATCCGATCATCGGCGCAAGAATCTGGATGCCTTTTTCGCCCTTCTTCACAAATCGGCCCATCTCTTTCCATGTTCCGAATCCTGCAACGCGCGTAGCAGTGGGCCGTTGCCGTGCAATGGCAACGATGTTGCCAAAGCTGTAGTTGTGGAACCGCGCCATCGCGGTCAGATACGCGGCGAGTGTTTCGCTCTTGCCCGCTTCTACCTGCTGGATGAGGAAGTCCACGGCCTGCTTGATGATGAGTTGTGTTGGATTGTCTTTCTGCGCTGTCCGCCCCTGATAAGGCGAATCGCTGCGGTTACGCTGCGCCGCATTTTTCCTGTGCGGCGCAGCTTGGCTGATGGCTGCGCCATTGCTGGCGGTAGTGGCTGCGATGCTGGTAGTGTGGTTGCTGAATTCCATGACGATGCTCCTGCGAAGCCCCGTGGGGCCGATTGGCGTCCAGAAGCAAGAGCACTCAAACCTAATTTTTTTCGTTGAGTGCTCCCGCTTCATGGCTCTTGCAACGGGCGGAGGCGGGAAGGTTCGGTCAAGGGCGGGCGTTCTGTTGCGCGTTCATCGCAGCGCAGCGGAGACCCTTTACAGGTTCTTCCGCCTCTGCCAAGCCCGTTGCCTGAAGCGGGGGCACTTGACGAAGAAAGAAATTCGGTTCACATCCTTATTGCTGTGCGCACGTAAGGGAGGGGCGTTGCGGGGAAGGAACGGACCCCGCTGGGATGGGTGACGGAAGACGCCGGTACGCTCGGCGGCTGGAGTCAGGGAAGGATCTCCTTCCCCACAGGAGCGCTCATTACGGGTTCTAGAGCAAGAGATGTTGCTAAACGCCCGTGTCGCCAAGAGTCCAAGGACTGGGTTGCGGAAATTCAACGTATACTGCTACTGAATCCGTTTCAAAAATCCTGGAGTGCATGAAGTTGGCTTGGCGATTTCGAAAATCGGCTCGCTTACCGCTCGGTTTTCGACTGAATGCATCGAAAAGCGGCCTGGGTTTCTCATGGGGATTTCGCGGTTTTCGCATCGGGCGCGACGCCAAAGGGCGCACCGTCCGCACCCTCTCAATACCCGGCACGGGGGTTTTCAACCGGCAGGTGATCTCCACCGCCCGCTCCCGTGCAACCTTCGTCACCGTCAATTCTCGCGGAGTGGGCTACCAACGGCGTACTGAGAATCTTGAACCTGGCCTGCAACCTCAAAACGATCCGCAGCTCCAACTGGACTCCGTATTCCATGTTCCTGTATCCGAGCTAGCCGACTCGAACCAGAGTGAATTCGTTGCTCGGCTGAACAACAACGTTTCGGCTTTCAATCCCGGCCCAGTTCTAATCGTTCTTTCCGTGTTTGCGTTTCTGCTTGTATCCATCAATTTAATCCTCGGAGTAGTACTGTTCTTCCTTGGCCTTGGTCTGGGTATATTTGTATCGAAGCGTTTTGCGGAAGGCCATACCGACGAGATCAACTTCTCTTTGGATCAGGAATCGGCAGACCAATTCAGAGCCAGGCAGCAGGCGCTCTCGGTACTGGCGTCATGCGCGAGGATCTGGGTCGTCAATACGAGCGCGGCGAACGCTGACGCGAAAAGAAATGCGGGAGCTTACACGCTAATCTCTCGCGGGCTGGCGGCTGTCGGGAATCTTCCCACCAAGGGTTTCAAGTGTTCCCTCGCAATCACTTCGATCAGAGCCAACAACATGGTGCTCCACTTCCTGCCTGACCAGATACTGATTTATACGGGCCGATACGGGTCTATCTCCTATGCGCAACTCTTCATCGAGGTGCGTTCGACCCGCTTCTCGGAAACGGAGCCGATACCCGGTGACAGCCGGAGAATCGACACGACCTGGCAATACGTCAACAAGAGCGGGGAACCGGACCGAAGGTTCAATAACAACCGACAGATTCCGGTTCTTGAATATGGAGAGGTTACGTTCAGCACCGCGACGGGGCTCAGGATTATTCTTCAGACATCGAACAGCGAAAAGGCGAAGGCATTTGCAGGGCAGTTTACAGCTATTCGTCCAAGCAATACAGTGGCGCCCGTCCAAGCAACTATCCCGCCACCGGCAGCTCTCCCAAGCCCAGTCCCACCCCTTATCCCAATCCCTCAGACGCCATTGAATCCAGTCGAGACGCCGCTCTCTCCTCTTCGGCTCAGCCCGCAGCCTGAGCTTCACCCTACGACATCAAACGAATTAACCTTGAGTTCGCTAAAGGACGTAAGCAAGGGCTATGTAGATGCAATCGTAGAACTGCTCAAAACTGAAATGAGTGGTCACGACAATCAAGCATGGCTCGGGACTATTTTGAGCAGGACTTGCGGGCGATTATCATCCATTTCGGATGTACTGATGGGAAGATTTCGCGAGACGCAGCGCATCTATATTTGGACCTGTATTGAGTCAGATGCATCCCGGACCTATTCTGGATGGTCAGTGGACAATTCGATCAATATGCTTCAACAGATCGTTCAGAAAAATCCCGATATCTATCTTGGGGGGCTAGTGAGGCCCTACACGCTGGCGTACATTGAGAATTTCGACGCGTCACACGGAACGAACTTCAAGAAGACTACTTGTGACTTTCTCGTGGCTGTTGCCATTTTCGCATCGGCAGTGGACGGAAGAGTATCTGATGATCGGACAGCGGCCATCGCACAGCTTAAGGCCACGCTTGAACAGCATAGTTAGTTGTGGATGGTTCGCATTCGGCTGTAATAAGGCGTGTGGAGACCAAGACGGAATCTTCATGAATGTAAGCAGTGAAAAATCTGCTTAATCAAGGCTCTCGCTCCGCTGATATGCTCATTCCAACTATTGTGGCTTGTCAGAAGATTTGCGCTGGAGGTTAGCATCAACGTTATCTGTCCGCCAGGCGTAACGGTCAACGACTTCTCCCAAGGTGCAAAACCGCTAAGCTCAACTTTTATCGAATGATCGCCGGATTTGATCTGAAATGTTGAGGGAGTGCTTCCCGCAAACTTACCATCCAAGGTGATGTCGGCTCCGTCAGGCGTTGATTTTACGGTCACTTGCGCTGATTCGTCCGTTGTGGCGGAAACTTGGGACTTGTTGGATTCTGCTGGGAGCCCTTGGTTGATCTGAATCGCTTTGTCCAACTCAGTCCAAAACCGCAGAGCTTCTTTATCCTTTGCCTTCCCTACTCCAAAGACCTGAGGGTTTCCGACGGCCTGTGCGATCGAGATTGAAACTGACGTCTTATCTGTGCCAGCCTCTCGGCAAATCGCACTTAGAACGAGAGAAAACTGCCCCCCGCTGAAAAAGCTGGCCGTGTGTCCCTCTTTTACAGCAGATTTCAGGTTATAGTCGGCGGAGGCCACTTGCACAACCGCTGCATAGACCCTCTCAATCGGTACGTCGTAGGTCTTGGACAGAGGCGCAGGATTCTTGTCAGCGGCAAATAGCATAGTGCCACAAGCAAACATGCAGATTGATGCAAAGAGATTTCGCCACTTCATTGTTGCCTCCAACGGAAGTAGGTCCACTTGGGCATTTGCCGCAGCAGAGTAAACGCATTGATTGATTTTCAGGTACACGCCAGTATACTCGCCGTCTCCG
>CAVPCB010000100.1:0-26560 GCA_963702285.1 uncultured Acidobacteriaceae bacterium
AAGGTTGCGAATTCGTCGGCGCTCCGGGAACTGGCGAGATGTAAGGCATCGGCAAGATCCATGCCGGCGGCAAACCAGTCGAGAGCCTCTGCGACTGCCCCCTCATCTTCAGCATGCACTGTCGGTATCCCAAGCAGGCTGCGAAAATCGGTCGTAATTCGATGCCGATCGAAGGAATAGCTGTCTCGCAGCACCCACTCCGTTTCCAGAAGAACGGTTTTTGGAATCCAGATCCGGTTCGCTCGGACCAGGTGATCGGCTCGCGCGGTCTGATCCGCATCGTCGCGCGCCAGGAACCGCACCAGCACGTTAGTATCGACCGCGAGCACGGCGCCTTCTCACCTCGTTCGCAATGGATGCGTCCATCTCTTCGATCGTCTTCGGCTTGCCCTTGTACTTCCTCGAATTGAGGATTCCGATCACTTCGTCCACGGTCGTTGGAGGAAAGGCTTTGGCCGGACGCAGCAAAACGCCGTCTTTGGTTTCTTCGACGGTGAGCTGCGTGCCCGCTTCCCACTTGCGGTTCCGCCGTACGGAGAGGGGAAGAACGACCTGTCCTTTGGAGGAGAGCCTGGTGATTTCCATCGCCTGAACCTCGCGGTAAGATCAGGTAAGATTATACCATTGGTAACGCAATCCAGGGCGCATCCTGGCTCCTGAACCCCCGTATACTGAATGTATGTCCATCGTTCGCAACGCCGCCGCGATTGCCAAAGGGATGAGCATCACCTTTCGCGAGATCTTTCAGCCCACCGAGGTCGAAAACTACCCCGACGGCAAAGGTCCCACGCGCGGAGCGGTCCTGCAGGAGCGTTTCCGCGGTGCCCACGTCCTACAGCGCGACGAGAACGGCCTCGAAAAGTGCGTCGCCTGCTTCCTCTGCGCGGCGGCCTGCCCCTCGAACTGTATCTATATAGAAGCGGCGGAAAACACCGCCGAGACGCGCATCTCCAGTGCCGAGCGCTACGCCAAGGTCTACAACATCGACTACAACCGCTGCATCTTTTGCGGTTATTGCGTCGAAGCCTGCCCCACCGACGCCATCACGCACGGCCACGGCTTTGAGCTGGCCAGCCTCAACGCGACCAACCTCGTCATGCGCAAAGAAGACATGCTGGTGACAGCGGTCGGCATGCCCGGCCAGCTGGCGGCGCAGTCCGATTCCGTAAAGTAACCGGACGCAAGGCCGCAACCCGTTCACTACGCGAATCGCCGATTTCAATGTCTGGAAACGCACCCTGACCCACCGCTGTTCGGGAATCCGAGCCCACTTCGATACCATCAAAGGAACCAGGCCCAGTCCACCTGATGGGCCCGGCGTTCGCCGCTCCCTCAGGCGGCCCGCAAAAATGACGACCAATCCCCAGCATCCTCTGCGCACCATCCTCGAACAGCGCATCGCCATCATCGACGGCGCCATGGGCACCACCATCCGCACCTACGAGATGAAGGAAGCCGACATTCGCGGCAAGCGTTTTCGCGACGCGAAGAAGGACCTGCTCAACAACGGCGATCTCTTCAGCCTGACGCAGCCGCAGATGATCGGCGATATCCACCGCCGCTTCCTCGAGGCCGGCGCGGACATCATCGAGACCAACACCTTCGGCGCCACCAGCATCGCGCAGAGCGAGTTCTTCGTCGACGACCCGCGCGAGCACGGCGGCCGCAAAGATCCCGCCTTCTACCAAAAGATCATCGACGACAAGTTTCTCGGCGACCTCGCCTGGGAGATCAACGAGCAGTCGGCGCGCCAGTGCCGCGAGTGGGCCGACCGCATCGGCACAGCAACAGGACGCCAGCGCTTCGTCGCCGGCGCCATCGGGCCGCTCACCGTCTCGCTCTCCAACTCGCCCGACGCCGATGATCCCGGATTTCGCGTCGTCACCTTCGATCAGGTCAAGACCGCGTATAAGCAACAGGTGCGCGCACTCATTGCCGGCGGTTCGGATTTGCTGCTCGTCGAAACCATCTTCGACTCACTGAACGCGAAAGCCGCGCTCGTCGCGATTCGCGAGGTCTTCGACGAAGACGGTCTCACCGCGAAACACAGGAACTGCCCGTCATGATATCCGCTGCAGTCGGCCGCGGCGGCGAGACGATGATCTCCGCCCAAACCGTCCCCGCCTTCTGGGATGCGGTCGAGCACATCCAAGCCCTTCTCCGTTGGCCTCAACTGCTCGCTCGGCCCCGACCTCATGTACCCCTTCCTCGAAGAGCTCTCGCAAAAGGCCGATGCCGCCATCTCGGCCTATCCCAACGCAGGCTTGCCGAATCCGCTCTCGCCCACCGGCTTCGATTTCGGCCCAGGCGACATGGCGAAATACCTCGGCGACTTCGCCCGCGGCGGCCTCATCAACATCGCCGGCGGCTGCTGCGGCAACACGCCCGAACACATCGCCGCCATCGCCAAGGCCCTGGAAGGAAAAGAGCCGCGTCCGCTGGACGCGAGGGCTCCAGGCTCCCAGCTCCCGGCACCGTCTTCGGCCGTCGAAGTGGAGACGAGCGCTCCAGCCTTCCTCCCTCTCCGTCTCTCCGGCTCGCGCCCCTTCACCCAGCAGCAGAACGTCTTCATCATGATCGGCGAGCGCACCAACGTCGCCGGTTCTCCGAAATTCGCGAAGCTCGTCAAGCAAGGGAAATACGAAGAAGCGGTCTCCATCGCCCGACAGCAAGTAGAAAACGGCGCCAACGTCATCGACATCTGCATGGACGAGGGCATGATCGACGGCGTGGCCGCGATGTCGCGCTTCCTGCAACTGCTGGGCAGCGAGCCCGAGGTTGCCGCCGTCCCTTTCATGGTCGACTCCTCCAAGTGGGAGGTCATCGAGGCCGGCCTGAAGTGCATGCAGGGCAAGGGCATCGTCAACTCCATCTCGCTCAAGGAAGGCGAGGCGAAGTTCCGCGAGCACGCAGCAAAGGTACTCAAGTACGGCGCGGCGGTCGTCGTGATGGCCTTCGATGAGCAGGGCCAGGCCGCGACCTTCGAAGACCGCATCCGCGTCTGCGAGCGCGCCTACCGCATTCTTGTCGACGAGGTGGGCTTCCCGCCCGAGGACATCATCTTCGATCCCAACATCCTCACCGTCGCCACCGGCATGGAGGAGCACAACAACTACGCTGTCGACTTCATCCGCGCCGCCAAATGGATCAAGGAGAACCTGCCGCACGCGAAGGTGAGCGGCGGCGTGTCCAACATCTCCTTCAGCTTCCGCGGCAACAATAAAGTCCGCGAGGCCATGCACGCGGCATTTCTCTATCACGCCATCGCTGCCGGACTCGACATGGGCATCGTCAATGCCGGACAGCTGGAGATCTACGAGGAGATTGAGCCGGAGCTGAAGACGCTGGTCGAGGATGTGCTGCTGAACCGCCGTCCCGACGCAACCGAGCGCCTGGTGATCTACGGCGAGCAGATCAAAGCCAGCGGCACCAACTCCGCAGCTGTCGAGAAACAAGCTGAAGAGTGGCGACACGGCACCGTCGAGGCGCGCCTGACGCATGCCCTGGTCAAGGGCATCGATGCCTACATCGAAGCCGATGCGGAGGAAGCCCGCGCTAAAACTGGGCCGCCCGCTGGCGGTGATCGAAGGCCCGCTCATGGATGGCATGGGCGTGGTCGGCGACCTCTTCGGCGCCGGCAAAATGTTCCTTCCCCAGGTCGTGAAGTCGGCACGCGTGATGAAAAAGCGGTCGCCTGGCTGACTCCATTCATGGAAGCGGAGAAGGCAGCGATGGTCGCGGCCGGGCAGGAAGTGAAAGCCCAGGGAAAGATCGTGCTCGCCACCGTCAAGGGCGACGTCCACGACATCGGCAAGAACATCGTCGGCGTCGTGCTCGCCTGCAATAACTACGAAGTGATCGACATGGGCGTCATGGTCCCGGGCGAGAAAATCCTCGAGCGCGCGAAGGCCGAAAAGGCCGACATCATCGGCCTCAGCGGCCTCATCACGCCCTCGCTCGACGAAATGGTGCACGTCGCGCGCGAGATGGAGCGTCTCGGATTCAAGCTGCCGCTGCTGATCGGCGGCGCAACCACCAGCCGCGCGCACACAGCCATCAAGATCGCGCCCCACTACAGCGAGCCGGTCGTCCACGTGCTCGACGCCAGCCGCGCCGTTCCCGTGACCACGAGCCTTCTCAGCGAGGAGAACAAGGCCGCCTTCGTCACGCAGCTCAGGCTGGACTACGCGGCCGTGCGCAAGTCGCACGCAACTCCGAAGCAGCCGATGGTCTCGTTAGCCGAAGCGCGTGCGCGCAGGACGCCGATCGAGTGGCAATCCGAAGACATCGCGACGCCCTCGTTCACCGGCGTGCGCGTGCTCGACAACTTCCCGCTGGCCGAGCTGCGCAACTACATCGACTGGAGCCCGTTCTTCCACACCTGGGAGATGAAGGGCGTCTACCCGCGCATCTTCGAGGACGAAAAGCAAGGCGCCCAGGCGCGGTTGCTCTTCGCCGAGGCGCAAACGCTGCTCGATCGCATCGTCGACGAAAACCTCCTCACCGCGCGCGCAGTCTACGGGCTCTTCCCCGCGAACGCCGTCGGCGACGATGTCGAGCTCTACACCGACGCAACGCGAGCAACCGTCCAGACGAAGTTATACTTCCTGCGCCAGCAGGCCAATCGTGAAGGCAGCGAGCCGTGCCGGTCTCTGGTGGATTTCATTGCGCCAAAAGAAACGGGCCTGCACGATACCATCGGCGCGTTTGCGGTCACCAGCGGTATCGGTCTTAGAGAACTCGTCGAGAAGTTCAAGGCGCAACACGACGACTACAACGCCATCATGGCGGAGGCGCTCGCCGATCGCCTGGCTGAGGCCTTTGCCGAGTGTCTGCACAAGCGTGTGCGCCATGAATGGGGCTACGGCTGCGCGGAACATCTGAGCAGCGACGACCTGATCGCCGAAAAATATCGCGGCATCCGCCCGGCCCCCGGCTATCCCGCCTGCCCTGACCACACGGAGAAGGGCACCATCTGGCGCCTGCTCGATGTCGAAGCGAAAACAGGAATCCAGCTCACCGAGTCCTTCGCCATGTGGCCCGGATCGAGCGTGAGCGGTCTCTACTTCGCGCATCCGCAGTCGCGCTACTTCACCGTCGGCAAAATCGATCGCGACCAGGTAGCCGACTACGCCGAGCGCAAAGGCATGACCTTGCGCGACGCGGAGCGCTGGCTCGGTCCCAATCTTGGCTACGATCCGGCGGCCTGAGCAGCGAATACGGAGCTGTGCGCGTTGTAGATCGCGAGGACCTTGGCGCCGCGCTGTGGGTCGGTGGACCAGGTATGCGATACAGACGTAACGAATTCCTCGCCGGTTGTGGCATTGAGGGCGGCTTTGTAGTCAGGGTGGGTGTTGGCGAGGCGCTGCAGCAGGGCCATGCGCGCCTTGAAGCAGGATGACCAGTCGGGAAAGACGACCCACCGGGCCTCGGCTGGAACCGTGACGCCGTTGACGACTTCGTGTGTCGGCATGGAGAGAGTGGTGGTGCCTTCGAGCGGAGGATGGGACTGCTTCTGGCCGAAGAGGTTGTTCGCCTGGAGGACGAGGTTGGATACGCCCCATTTGGACTCGAGGGCAGCTTCGCACGCGGCGTATTCAGGGAAGATGTGGCCGGATGCGCTGGCCGAGGCCGCGGCTTTAACGAGGAACTGTTCCTGCGGGGTTGCCATGTGTTTCTCCTTGGTCAGGGATCGCAGGACGCAGGGAAAATGGCGCAGCAGGTGATGGGCCGGCCTGTGTGGAATCGGCTCGCTTCGTTATGCCGAGTAACTTACTCCGAACGCGGTTGTAAGTCCAACCAGGAATGAGGGGGCTATCCCGCCTTTTTCAGCGCGGCAGGCTTCTTCGCCTTCTTCGCCGGCGCAGGCGCGGCCGCCGATTTCGACTTCACCTCGCGCATCGGCTTTTCGTGCAGCAGCAGCTCCACCGATCGCATCTGCGGGTTGTCGTAGAACCAGCGCTGCACCGCGTTGTCTTCGAGCAGGTTCAGCAGGCCCAGAATGCACATGCCCTGGTGGTGCGCCATCCACTCGCGCACCGCCTCGGCTTTGTCGCCCGTAAAATCGATTGCTTCATAGAATCCGTAGGCCCCGGTATATCCATCGGCCGCGATGCGTCTCAGGTTCCGGATCGACGCCGCCGGTTCCACGTTCAGAGCAAGGAAGGTCGAATAGGGTGAGATGACCGGCCCCGCCGTTGCGTCCCATTTGAGCGCGATTTGCGGAATACCATACGCCTGGTAGTGATAGTGGCCCTGGTCGGTCTTCGCGGCGTAACCCGATTCCGAGATCCCCCACCACGGCAGACTATTGGCTCGCGCGAAATCGCGCTGAATCTCCACCGCGCCCAGCAGCGACTTCGACAGCAGCGTCTCCGGATAGCTACGCATCCACAGCGCCGGCATCAGGTACTCAAACATCGTGCCAGTCCACGAGAGCAGCACGGAGCAGCCGTAGGCCTGGGTGTGCACGCGCGACATCTTGAACCATCCCTGTTGCGACAGCTCCCCGCGCGCCACAGCAATATAGGTAGCGATGCGCGCCTCCGACGCCAGCATGTCATAGCACGCCCAGTGAATTTTGCCCGTCGAAAACTCGTAGCCGATCGAGAGCAGCAGCCGGTCCTTATTCACCAGGAAAGCGAAATCCGTTTCGTCGGCGATGCGCCCCGCCTCCTCGGAGACAAAGTTCAGCCTCTTCACAAGCTCGCGAAGACGTTTCGACGCGGCGATGACGTCAACCCGCAGTTGCTCGAGAAGCGCCGCGGTCTCAGCCGACTCCGGCAGCGGCTGAGGCGCTCCGAGGCGCTGGGCAAGCGCATCGGCGAGTGCCGCAGCGTCTCCGAGCGCAGGTATCAGTGCTGCCTCGGGATCGACGACGAAGGCGCTGAAAATACCATCGCCGGCGAGCCGCTCCTGCACGATGCTGCGAATCGGGACGTAAACAGGATTGCGCCACGGCAGATACTCGCGTACCAGCGTTGCGATGGCCTCAATCCGCGCGCGGACTTCGTTGGTCCAGTAGAGAGCCTCATCGAGCGAAGGCTCTGTGTACGGCGGCAGATTCTCAAAGGCCGCCAGCGTTTCCGGCGCCAGCACCCACCTCAGCCATTCGTCAGGCGCAGCTTTGTCGCCCGGAATACGAAGCTGGGCCACAGATTCCGGCAGCCCCCGGAGCGACTTCAGCAGACGCAGATGCGTCTCCAGACCGGCGAACAACCGCGATTCCAGCAGCGGGCGTTTCAGCAGCGCCAGCGCGCCCGTCTTCAGCGTGTACAGCGACGCCACAAAATTGCCGCTGTCGACTGAAGACACGGTGATCGGTTCCAGCGGCTCCAGCGTGTCCGTGGTGTACCAGTTATAGAGATGGCCGCGAAACAAAGGCAGCCTGGCCATCGTCGCGTAGCTGCGTTGCATCAGTTCGGCGAACTCCGGCGCAGTCAGGAAGCCGAACTCGCACGCCGCCTGGCGAGCGTTGAAGAGCAGGCCGAGATTCGTTGGCGACACGCGCGCCGCTTCGAACAGCCCGTCTTCCTCGACGTTGTCCGGGATGAGGTAGTTGTGGCGTTCTCCCCCAAACTCGTGGAAGAAGCGCCACACGCGCAGCGAGTACTCGCGCAGAAACAGATCGTCTTCCTGATTGAGCTGCTGGCGCGGCTCGCGTGGCGGCCGATTCAGCCAGCGCGTGATGTCGTTCTCAAATCCCCACAGCAGCAGGATGGGAGCGGCGGGAAGGAGCGAAAGCGGACGGTGGAGCGCGACCGCGGCAGCAATGAGCACAGCGACCAGCGGCGTGAAGGCCAGGTAGCGATCGACGGCCGAAGAACGGCGCTGCGACGACTCGGCCTCCGCGGCGGTCTCCCATTCCAGCAGTCGCTGCCCGGTAACCACGCGGCGGACCGTGGCGCGGATGATGGCGTCGATGGCCATCATAGTCTGGTGCGGCAGGAAAGCGAGCGTCAGCAGAGTGATGATGAGCGACTGCTGGAATCCGCCGACCACATCCTGCGCGGCGCCCTCCTGTTCGCTGAACATCGAACGGCCCAAACCAAAGAGGAGCTGGACAAAAACCGGAACGAACAGGATGAAGAGAGTGACCAGCGTCCAGTAAATCGCGCCGCCCGGCAGGCCCAGCCATCCCGCCACCAGCAGGATCATCGTCGCCGGCTCCACCAGTGAGCGCCGCAGATTATCGAGAATCTTCCAGCGCGAGATCGTCGAGATCGGGTTGCGCACGTAGTGGCCCGTCTCATCCGGCACCCGCGTGAACAGCCACTGCACAATCTGCCAGTCCCCGCGCACCCAGCGATGCTTGCGCCGCGTGTAGGCGCTGTAGTGCGAAGGATAGTCGTCGATCACTTCCACGTCGGTTACCAGGCCGGCGCGCGCGTAAGCGCCTTCGATCAGGTCGTGGCTCAGCAGCGCATTGCGAGGAAAGCGCTTCTCCAGCACGGTGTGCAGCGTGGCGACCTCGTAGATGCCTTTGCCGGTGAAGCTGCCCTCGGCGTAGAGGTCCTGATAGACGTCGGAGATGGCGCGCGTGTAAATGTCGAAGCCGGTTTGCCCGGAGTAGATGTTGGCCATCCGCGACTGCGCGGCAGAGTGTACGCTCACGCCCACGCGTGGCTGCAGGATTCCGTACCCGTCGGTGACGATACGTCGCTCCGGGTCGATGATGGCGCGGTTCAGGGGGTGCATCATCGCGCCCACCATCGCTTGCGCCGTGCCGCGCGGCAATTGCGTGTCAGAGTCCAGCGTGATGATGTAGCGCACCTTGCCCAGCACGCTGGTGTCGCCGGCCTTTACCGGGAAAGCATCGAAATGGCCGGTGAGCAGGTTGTTCAGGTCCAGCAGCTTGCCGCGCTTGCGCTCCCATCCCATCCACACGCCCTGGCGCGCGTTGAAGATGCGGTGCCGGTGCAACAGCAGGAAGCGCCCGAACTTCTTCTGGCCCTTGTAGCGGTCGTTCAGCTCATTGATTAGCCGCACCGCCAGGATCACCAGCGGATCGATATCCTTCTCGCGTGGCCGGCTTACCGAGTCAGGCAGATCCGTCAGCAGCGCGAAGTGCAGGTTGGGATCCGGATTCGCCAGGCAGCGGACCTCGAGCTCCTGCACCAGCTCGCGAACCTGATTCTCATTCATCAACAGCGTCGGCACCGCCACCATCGTCGTGTAGTCGGCGGGAATGCCATCCGTCAGATCGATCTTCGCCAGAGGCAGCGGTCGAAACACCGACGAGATGGTGTTGTTGATCAGGTCCACTGCACCCTGCGTTGCCGGAATGAGCAACAGCAGGAAAGCAAATGTCAGCCCTCCGAAAATGGAGTAGTTCGGGATCAGCGGCAGCAGCACCGCCGCAATCAGGATGACGGTGAGAACCTCGATGCCGCCGATATAAAAATCGTCCGAGTAGCGGCGCAGCCCATCGCGGATGCGGTCGATGATGCGCGGATGGTAGCCAATCTTCGCCTTCAGTTCTTCAAAACCGTGGTCGATGAGGTAATAGCCCACGTGAGCGCGGCGCAGATAGATGCGCGCATCCACCACCGGTTGCGCCTTCGCGGCCGCAGCCAGGTTGATCGCCCGCCGCGCCACTTCGGTCTCCGTGCATTCTGAGAGCCGAGCGATGCGCGACACCTGTTTGCGATAGACTTCGCGGCTGTCGAAATCCATCTGCGCATACGCCCCTGCCGGATCCTCGCGCAGCACCGCATCGAACACCACCAGCGGCTCCATCACGAAGAACCAGTCGACGTAGGCAATCTCCCGCAGAGACTGGATCCGCGCCGTCAGCAGCTTCGCAAACGCCGCATCACCCGCCGGGCCTTCGAAATGCGGAGCACCATCCCTGAAAGTGAGAGCCTCCATGCGCGTTGTCGCCTGTTCCAGAATCGACTCCAGCAGACAAAAACGCAGTGCCACCGGCAGAACCCACAGCTCTTCCAGCAGCAGAGCCTCGGCGCGCTGCAGTTCGTCCAGATAAATGCGCAGCGCATCGGCGTTCCACACCGAGCCGCTGGCAGCCAGGTAAGCCGACGCGACCGTGATGGCGCGAGGCTCATCCTGATGATCGTCCGTCACCGCGTGGGGCAGACGCCGCAGCTTGCGTCGAACCGTGCGCAGCTCGTCCAGCACCGAGCGTGCCATGCGCGGATTTTCGCGAATTTCCAGCAGCGGCTCAGGCCCAGGCCAGCCCTTCCGGGGCAGGGAATCGAGATCCTGAAAGAGTCTCTCCAGACGCTGCCGCGCGGCCTCTACGCGCTGATCGAACGCGCCCAGATCCCTGGACCCATGGACGGTGCCCCAGCGATGCGTATCTTCGCGGGCGGCGGCGAGCAGCTGGTCCGGCACCAGACCCGCGTCCCGCAAACGCTGCTCGTTGATCATCGTCACCTGACCCGTCATTCACACTACTCCAGCAGGCCTTAGCGATAACTCGCTGCCTGCATCTCAAACATCGCCGCGTACTGCCCGCCCAGCGCCATTAGCTGCTGATGGGTTCCTTCTTCCACCAGCCGCCCGCCCGACAGTACTACGATGCGGTCCGCCATGCGCACCGTCGAGAAGCGGTGCGAAATCAGCAATGCCATTTTCCCGGCGGTCAGCTCGGCGAAGCGCTCGAAAACTTCCAGCTCGCTCTTCGCATCCAGCGCAGCGGTCGGCTCGTCGAGGATCAGCAGCTGCGCGTCCCGCAGATAAGCCCGGGCCAGCGCGATCCGCTGCCACTCGCCGCCCGAGAGATCCACCCCGCTCACGAAGCGCCGTCCCAGCATCTGCTCGTATCCCCCGCTCAGCTTCTTCACCACCTCGGCGGCCAGGCTCTTTTCCGCGGCTGCCCGAATGTCCTCGTCGCTGTGCGGCACTTCGATGTGCCCAACGCCGATGTTCTCCTTCACCGTCATCTCGTAGCGCATGAAATCCTGGAAAATCACGCCCATCTCCCGATGCAGGTCGTCCAGGTCATACTCGCGCAGATCGACGCCATCCAGCAGAATCTGCCCTTCAGTCGGATCGTAGAGGCGCGTGATCAGCTTCACGACCGTCGTCTTGCCCTGGCCGTTTTCCCCGATCAGTGCGATCCGCTGTCCCGGCTCAATGGTGAAGTTGAAATCCTTCAGCACTCGCCTTTCCGTGCCCGGATAAGCAAACGACACATTGCGGAACTCGAACCCACGCCGAATCGGCCGAGGCGCGGGCAAAGCATTCGCCTTCGACTGCACGGTTGGCTGCATGTCAAAAAAGGCGATCAGATCGGTCAGGAAAAGAGCCTGATCCGCAATGCCCGAGGCGATGGAGAAAACCTGCTGCAGGCTCGAACTCGACTGCTGGATGGCAATCGTGATCAGGGAGAACTGCGCGATGTCGTACTTACCGTGCACCGCTTCGAAGATGGCGTACACGTAGCCGCCGTAGTAGCCGCACGTTCCCAGCAGCGACAACAGGCCGCCCCACAGAAGCTTCCTGCGCGACAGTTCGACATTTTCGTCGTAGATCTGCTGGGAAAGCGCACTGAAGCGGTTGCTCAGGTAGTCGCTCAGGTTAAAGAGCTTCAGCTCTTTCGCGGCTTCCTTGCTGCCGCCCACCAGGCGCAGGTAGTCCATGATGCGCTTGATTGGCGTTTGGCGGAAGTTCTTAGCGTAGCCCAGGAAGGCAAAGTGGGTTTCCGCCACAAACGAGGGAGCCACGCCCAGCACCAGCAGCAGCAGCAGGATCGGCGAATACCACACCAGCTGGATCGACCACACCACCGTGGTGATGGTCTGCTGGAAAAGGCGGCCCATCTGCTGGATCATCGCCAGCCGATCGGTGGCCTGGACCCTGGCGCGCTCCAGCCGGTCGTAGAAGTCAGGGTCTTCGTAGGTGGTCAGATCCAGCCGCGCCGCCTGGCGCATCACTCGCACGCTCACGTAATGGGTATAGCGATCCGAGAGCAGAGAATCGGAATAATCGATGGCCCGCGACAGCGCGCCGGTGATCAGCGCAAAAGCGACCTCGGCCGTGACGATCCACCAGAAATGAACAGGCAGAGGCTGATGATCGATGGCCTCTTTCACCCCGCCAATAATCAGCGAGGCCGCTTTGCCGATCGCCCACGGCATAAAGGCGACCAGCAGCCGAAGAATTAATCCCCATGTAACAACGGCCGGGCCGGACTCCCAAAGAATCCGCAGCACCGGCGGGACGTTGCGCAGGGCGCGAATCCGATCGCCCCACGCGTTGTGGGTCGCTGAATTATTTTGCCGCTCATGAGAATCGCAGGAAGAGATGCGAAGAAGCGCAATCGCGGCACACGACGCCGGAGTATGGGATTGGATGCGCGCGCATCAGGCGTAAGTTGTTACCAATGACTTCGATAGTATCCTGGGACGTCGCCTCCGCAGCTGTTCGTTGATGGCCTCCGCCTCGCAGGCGAACCCCGTCCGGCAAGCTCGCGGCGACCCAGCCGCTATGCCCGCCCAGGATTGCGACCAATTCGCCCGTTCATCCGTCCTTTATATCCTGTTGACCCGCGGGATCGGAGCATCTTATTCGTGCCGGGCTGCCGGCCGGCCGGTAGTGGTTTCCGGCTGCGAAACGGGCCCTCTCACGCGGTGTTAAACTCCGGATTTGGCGCACGTTTTCCGATCGTCGCCTGCTCCCTCAGGCGGCTTCGTTGCTCCCCTCGGGAAAATCCATTTTGAACCCTATGACAGACACAAATAGATGAGCCCTGAACCTTCTTCTTCGATCGCTCCGCCGGACCATCAACTGCCTCCGACGACCGACCCTCCCAAACGCCGGCGCCATCGCTGGATCTGGGTGGTCGTCCTGCTCGCCTTTGGATTGCTCTTTTACTGGGTTTTCTCCTACAGCAAGAAGAATCAGGCCGCAGTGATGAGCCGGATGGAGGTGGCGGCCGCCGCGGCGTCGTTCCCGGTATGTCGATCCCCGTGGTGCCCGCGACCTCCAAAACCGGCAGTCTCGGCGTTTATCTTGAAGCCATCGGCACCGTCACTCCGGTTTACACCGTCTCCATGACCGCCCAGGTCACCGGTGTCATCACCGCCGTCCACTACCGCGAAGGCCAGTTCGTCAATAAGGGCGATTCGCTCATCGACATCGATCCGCGCACCTATGCCGCGCAACTGGCCCAGGCCCAGGGCACCCTCGAGCGCGATCAGAATCTCCTCGCCGAAGCCCAGATGGATCTGGCCCGCTACCAGACCGCGTGGTCGAAAAACGCCATCCCGCGCCAGACCCTCGAAGACCAGGAAAAGCTCGTCCTGCAGGATCAGGGCACCGTCAAGAACGACGAGGGCAACGTGCAATACGCCACCGTCCAGCTCGGCTACTGCCACATCGTTTCGCCCATCGCCGGACGCGTCGGCCTGCGCCTCGTCGATCCCGGCAACCTGGTTACGGCCAACTCCACCACGACCCTCGTGGTGGTCACCCAGGAAGCGCCCATCACCGTGATCTTTACCGTCGCTGAGGACGACCTCTCCCAGGTGCTGGACCAGACGCGGCACGGAAAGCAGCTCAGCGTCGAAGCATGGAACCGCGACCGGTCGACGAAGCTGGCCAGCGGCAAGCTGATGACGGTCGACAACCAGATCGATACCACCACCGCCACCGTCAAGCTCCGCGCGCAGTTTCCCAACAGCAACGGGGCGCTCTTTCCCAATCAGTTCGTGAACACGCGCCTGCTGGTCCAAACCCTCGAGAACCAGATCATGGTGCCCTCATCGGCCATTCAGCATAACGGCGATGTCGCCTACGTCTATCTCATCAAGCCCGGGCCCGGCAATCCAAATGCCGCATCCCCGGCCGGACCCAACCAGCAGGCCAATGGAGCCAGGCCCGGCGGTGCATCCGGTCAGGGAGGCAGCGGCCGGCACGCCCACAGTAGCGCCGGCGGGTCCAGCGGCGGCACGCAGCAGGGCGCAGCGCAGCCAGGGCGGCGAGCGCGCAAAGTATCACGTCGAGATGAAAGAGGTGAAGACCGGCATCACCGACAATGGCTGGACCGCGGTCGTGGGAATCCCCTCCGGCACCATGGTCGCGAACAGCAGCTTCGACAAGCTGCAGGACCAGTCCGACATCTCTCTTTCCAACGCCAACATACCGGATACCTCATCCGCCATCTCCGGTGAGAACAGCGCTCCGTGAGTCCGTCTCGCCCATTTATTCTCCGGCCGGTGGCCACCTCGCTGCTGATGGCCGCAATTCTGCTGGTCGGCATCGTTGCCTACACCCAGCTCCCCGTCTCCGCTCTTCCTGAGGTCGATTACCCGACCATTCAGATCCTCACCTTCTATCCGGGCGCCAGCCCCGACGTCACCGCCACCACCATCACTGCTCCCCTCGAGCGCCAGTTCGGCGAAATGCAGGGCCTCAGCCAGATGACCTCCACCAGCGCCGGAGGCGTCTCGGTCATCGTCCTCCAGTTCAGCCTCTCCATGTCCATCGACGTGGCCGAGCAGGAAGTGCAGGCGGCCATCAACGGTGGAGGCTCGTTCCTCCCGTCGGATTTGCCCGCGCCGCCGGTCTACAACAAAACCAATCCAGCCGACGCGCCCATCCTGACCATGGCCATCACGTCGGACTCATGCCGCTCTCGCAGGTGGAAGACCTGGTCGACACGCGCCTCGCGCCCAAGATCGCCCAGATCGCCGGCGTCGGCCTGGTGAGTATCAGCGGCGGCCAGAAACCGGCGGTCCGCATCCAGGCAAACCCGGTCAAGCTGGCGTCCTACGGCCTCAACATGGAGGACCTGCGTACCGCGCTCGTCAGCGCCAGCGTCAACTCCGCCAAAGGCAATTTCGACGGCCCCCGCCAGGATTACCAGATCGACTCCAACGATCAGCTCACCGAGGCCAGCCAGTACAACGACGTGGTCGTCGCCTACCGCAACGGCGCTCCGGTGTTCGTGCATAACGTCGCCGCTGTCGTGAATGGCGTCGAGAACACCAAGCAGGCCGCGTGGATGAACAAGACGCCGGCCATCATCCTCAACATCCAGCGCCAGCCCGGCGCCAACACCATCACCGTCGTTCGCAGCATCCAGAAGATTCTTCCCCAGCTGGAAACGAATCTCCCCGCGTCGATTCGCGTCAGCACCCTCACCGACATGACCACCAGCATCCAGGCCTCGGTGAACGATGTCGAGTTCGAGCTGATGCTCACCATCGGTCTGGTGGTGCTGGTCATCTTCCTCTTCCTGCGCAATCTGTACGCCACCATCATTCCCAGCGTGGCCGTGCCGCTCTCTCTCATCGGCACCTTCGCCGCGATGTATATGCTCGGCTACAGCCTCGACAACCTCTCGCTGATGGCCCTCACCATCTCCACCGGCTTCGTGGTCGACGACGCCATCGTGATGATCGAGAACATCGCGCGCTACCTCGAAGAAGGCATGAGCCCCATGGAGGCGGCGCTCACCGGCGCGAGTCAGATCGGCTTCACCATCATTTCGCTGACCGTGTCGCTCATCGCGGTGCTTATCCCGCTGCTCTTCATGGGTGACGTCGTGGGCCGCCTCTTCCGCGAATTTGCCGTCACCCTGGCCGTCACCATCGTCATCTCCGCGGTGGTCTCGCTCACCCTCACCCCCATGATGTGCTCCCGCATCCTGCGCCACGATCCGGAAGAGCAGCAGTCGCGCTTCTACCGCGTATCGGAGCACATGTTCAACAGCATGATCGCCTTTTACGGGCGCACCCTGCGGGTCGTGCTGCGCTACCAGACCCTCACTCTGCTCGTGGCTCTGGGCACCCTGGTGCTCACCGTCTTCCTCTATATCGTCATCCCCAAAGGCTTCTTCCCGGTGCAGGATACCGGCGTGATCCAGGGCATCACCCAGGCGCCGCAGGATATCTCCTTCGACGCCATGGCGCAAAAACAGCAGCAGCTCGCCGACGTCATCCTGCGCGACCCCGCCGTCGAAAGTCTTGCCTCCTTCATCGGCACCGACGGCATCAATACCACGCTCAACAGCGGCCGCATCTCCATCAACCTCAAGCCGCTCGATCAGCGTTCGCCCAGCGGCATCAACGCGTCCGATGTCATTCGCCGCCTGCAGAACAAACTCAGCGACGTCTCCGGCATGCACCTCTACATGCAGCCGGTGCAGGACATCACCGTCGACGACCGCGTCAGCCGCACCCAGTATCAGTACACGCTGGAAGATCCTGACGTGAACGAGCTGAACCAGTGGACCGACAAGTTCGTCGCGCAACTGAAAAAGATCGACGTGCTCGAAGACGTGGCCACCGATCAGCAGACCGGCGGACGCGCCGTCTCCCTCATGATCGATCGCGTCACCGCCTCCCGCCTCGGCATCGCACCCACCACCATCGATAACACCCTCTACGATGCCTACGGCCAGCGCCTCATCAGCACCCTCTACACCCAGCTGAACCAGTACCACATCGTGCTTGAAACCGCTCCCCAGTGGGCGCAGGATCCCGCCAACCTCGGCGACCTCTACATCCAGGGCAATGCCTCGTCCGGCGCCAGCGGAGCAGGTGCGGTCACTTCCTTCTCATCGTCGGCCTCGGCCTCGGCCGGCTCCAACGCCCTCACCACCGGGACGAAGTACACGCCCTCCTCCGGCGTGCTCGCCCCACCCGCCCGCGCCATCGGCGGCGTCTCCAGCGTCCAGGGCGCGTCTTCCATCAACGGCGGCTCGGTCGCCGGCACCACTCCCAACGCCACCACCTCCAGCGGCGGCACGCACGCCATTCCCCTCAGCGCATTCACACAGGCCTCCACCACCACCGAAGCGCTCTCCATCAACCACCAGGGACAGTTTCCCGCCGTCACCGTCTCCTTCAACCTGGCGCCTAACGCCTCACTCGGCACCGCCATCACCGACATCAACAAGGCCGCCGACCAGCTGCATTTCCCGGCCAGCCTGCAGGCCTCTTTCCAGGGAACCGCCGCCGCCTTCAGCAACTCGCTCTCCAATGAAGCCCTCCTCATTCTCGCCGCGCTGGTCACCGTCTACATCGTGCTCGGCGTTCTCTACGAGAGCTTCATCCACCCCGTTACCATTCTCTCCACGCTCCCCTCGGCCGGTGTCGGCGCGCTGCTCGCGCTCATGCTCTTCCACCAGGACCTCAGTGTCGTCGCCATCATCGGCATCATTCTGCTCATCGGCATCGTCAAGAAGAACGGCATCATGATCGTCGACTTCGCCCTCGAAGCCGAGCGCGAGCACGGCAAGGATTCCACCGAGGCCATCTTCGAAGCCAGCCTGCTGCGCTTCCGCCCCATCATGATGACCACCATGGCGGCGCTGCTCGGCGGATTGCCGCTGGCCCTGGGCCGCGGCCTCGGCTCCGAGCTGCGCCGCCCTCTCGGCATCGCCATGGTCGGCGGCCTGCTCCTCAGCCAGATCCTCACCCTCTACACCACACCCGTCATCTACATCTTCTTCGATCGCCTCGGCCAGAGAATCTCCGGCCGCCGTCCTTCCGCGCGCGCCGCCGAGCACGCCGGCACCTCCATGCCGCCCCTGAGGAGCGCCATCCGTGAGCTTCTCCTGGGCATTCATTCAACGGCCGGTCGGCACCACGCTGCTCACCATCGCCGTGGCCATCGCCGGCGCCATCGGATTCATGGTGCTGCCCGTAGCGCCGCTCCCCCAGGTGGATTTCCCCACCATCAACGTCAGCGCCAGCCTGCCCGGAGCCAGCGCCGACATCATGGCCGCCTCCGTCGCCACCCCGCTCGAGCGCCAGCTCGGCCACATCGCCGGCATCACGGAGATGACCTCGTCCAGCAGCCTCGGCAGCACCCGCATCACGCTCCAGTTCGAGCTGAGCCGCAACATCGACGGCGCCGCACGCGACGTGCAGGCCGCCATCAATGCGGCGCGCACCTACCTGCCCGCCAATCTCCCCTCCAACCCCCGCTTCTTCAAATCGAACCCCGCCGACGCCCCCATCATGATTCTGGGCCTGACCTCGGACAAGTACGACGTAACCAAGGTCTACGATCTCGCCTCCACGGTTCTGGAGCAGAAGCTCTCCACCATCGATGGCGTCGGCCAGGTCTTCGTCGGCGGCGGCGCAACCCCTTCCGTGCGCGTCGAGGTCGACCCCACCAAGCTGGAGAGCTACGGCCTCACCCTCTCCACCGTCCGCTCCACCCTGAGCCTGCAGAATTCGCACAGCCCCCGTGGCCAGCTTTCCGATGGCGCCGTCACCGCGGACATCATCACCAACGATCAGATTTCGAAAGCCGAGGACTACCGCCCGCTCATTATCGGCGACCCACAACGGCTCGGCCGTGCGTCTCTCCGATGTCGCCGCCGTCAACGACTCCACTGAGAATCTGCGCACCGCCGGCTACATGGATGGCACCCGCGCCGTCTTCATCATCCTGTTCCGCCAGCCCGGCGCCAACATCATCCAGACCGTCGACAACATCAAAGCCCAGCTGCCGTTCCTCACCGCCGTGCTCCCCCATGGCATCAACATCGTCACCGTGCTCGATCGCACCACCACCATCCGTGCCTCGGTCCTCACCGTCGAAAAAACCCTGCTCGGATCCATCGTCCTCGTGGTGCTGGTCGTCTTCATCTTCCTGCGCAGCCCCCGCGCCACGCTCATCCCCAGCGTCGCCGTGCCCGTCTCCCTCATCGGCACCTTCGCCGTGATGTACCTGCTCGACTTCAGCCTCGACAACCTCTCCCTCATGGCGCTCACCATCGCCACCGGCTTCGTCGTCGACGACGCCATCGTGGTGATGGAAAACATCACCCGCCACCTCGAAAGCGGCATGCCTCCCTTCAATGCCGCGCTGGTCGGCGCGCGCGAAATCGGCTTCACCGTCTTTTCCATCAGCATGTCGCTCATCGCCGTCTTCATCCCCATCCTCATGATGGGCGGCATCATCGGGCGCCTCTTCCGCGAATTCGCCATCACCCTCTCCGTCGCCATCGTCGTCTCCATGGTCGTCTCCCTCACCACCACCCCCATGATGTGTGCGCATCTGCTGAAGCATCGCCAAGAGGGCGAGAAGCACAACATCTTTTACCGCACCAGCGAGAAATTCTTCAACGGACTCCTGTCCATCTATCGCAGTTCGCTGCGCTGGGCGCTCGACAATCCTGTACTCATCCTGATCGTGCTGGCTCTCACCATCGCACTCAACGTCGTGGTCATCGTCCGCATCCCCAAAGGATTTTTCCCCCAGCAGGACACCGGCGCCGTCGTCGGTGGCGTCCAGGGACCCCAGGACGCCTCCTTCGCCTTCATGAATTATTCCGTGCAGCAGCTGGTCAAGGTCATCCGCACCAATCCCAACATCGCCCACGTGAATGCCTACACCGGCGGCAACGGCTCCAGCAACGGCGGCTTCATCTACATCGCGCTCAAGCCGTTGGGCAGTGGTCCAGGAATGCGCACGGAGAGCGCCATGCAGATCATCAACGACCTGCGCCCCAAAATGGCTCGATTACCGGTGGCCTCCGCCTTCCTGCAGCCCGTCCAGGATCTCCGCATCGGCGGCCGCTCCTCAACGCCCTCTACCAGTACACCGTTCAGTCCGACGACATTCCCGACCTCGCGCATTGGGCGCCGATTCTGCTGGAGGAAATGCGCAAGCTCCCCGGTCTTCAGGACGTGAATACCGACCAGCAGAACGGCGGGCTCGAGGAGAAGCTCGACTACGACCGCGTCACCGCCGCCCGTCTCGGCCAAACGCCCCAGGCGCTCGATTCCGCCCTCTACAGCGCCTTCGGCCAGTCCCAGGTCTCCGTCATCTACACCCAGCTCAACCAGTATTACGTCGTGCTTGAAGTCGCGCCGCAATACTGGCAGTCACCCGAGGGGCTCAAGGATATCTGGCTCGCCACCGGCTCTTCCGGCGGCGCCGGCATTAACGCCATGAGCCCGCTCGCCACCATGACCAAAGCCACCATCAACACCACGCCCCTCCAGGTCAATCACACCGGCCTCTTCCCCTCGGTGACCGTCTCCTTCAATCTCGCCGCGGGCATGTCGCTCAGCGACGCCACCCGCGAGGTCAGCCAGATGGAAACCCGCCTCGGCATGCCTTCCACCGTGCACGGCTTCTTCGCCGGAACCGCCCAGGCCTATCAGGATTCGCTCGCCTCCGAGAAGTACCTCGTCATCACCGCTGTCCTCGCCGTCTACATCGTGCTCGGCATCCTCTATGAGAGCCTGGTGCACCCCTTCACCATCCTTTCCACCCTGCCCTCCGCCAGCATCGGAGCCATGCTGGCGCTCATGATTTTCAACATCGATCTCAACGTCATCTCCATCATCGGCATCATCCTGCTCATTGGAATTGTGAAGAAGAACGCCATTATGATGATCGACTTTGCCCTCATGGCCGAGCGCGAAGAACAGAAGTCCACCCGCGACGCCATCTTCGAGGCCTGCATGCTCCGCTTCCGCCCCATCATGATGACCACCATGGCCGCCATCTGCGGCGCTCTGCCCCTTGCTTTCGGTACCGGCACCGGCTCGGAGCTGCGCCGCCCCCTCGGCATCACCATCGTCGGCGGACTCCTCCTCAGCCAGCTCGTCACCCTCTACACCACCCCGGTCGTCTATCTCACCCTCGACGCTCTCCGCCTCCGCATCATGGGCAGAACCCACGATACTTTCCGGCCGGAAATCGAAGGAGCCGCATCGTGACCGCCGGAAAAATCACGACCATGATCGGACGAACGCGCGCGTCACAATCTTCGCCACCCTCGCGCTCGTGACCCTCGCCGGCTGCCGCGTCGGCCCGAAGTATCATCCGCCCACGCCCCCCAGGCCACCGCGCCCAACTACAAAGAATCCACCGTCAACTTCCAGGATCAGCCCGGCTGGAAAGTCGCGCGCCCCCAGGACGCGATGCTCCGCGGCAACTGGTGGGAGATTTTTCACGAGCCCGAGCTGAACACCCTCGAAGACCAGCTCAACATCAACAACCAGAACATCAAACAGTACTTCGAGCAGTACATGGCCGCTCGTGCCGTCGTTGCTGAAGCGCGCTCCCAGTTCTGGCCCACCATCACCATCGGACCCTCCTTCAGCCGTCAGAAAACCTCCGGCAACCTGCGCTCCTCCTCCGTTGCCAACACCGGATCCACCAGCAGCGTCTGGGCCGTTCCCGTGGATGCCACCTGGGCTCCCGACATCTGGGGCAAGATTCGCAACCAGGTCCGCACCGCTGAATACGCCGCCCAGGTCAGTGCAGCCGATCTGGAAAACGAGAAGCTCATCGAGCAAGCCTCCCTCGCCCAGTACTACTTCGAGGTTCGCGGCCAGGACATGCTCCAGCAGATCCTCGATCAGACCGTCGCCGCCGATCAAAAGGCGCTCGACTCCACCCAGGGCGCCTATGACGTCGGCGTGGGCGACTACATCTCGGTCGTCGAAGCCCGCAACACATTGCTCAGCGCAGAGTCTTCGGCCACCAACGTCGGACTGCTGCGCGCCCAGTATCAACACGCCATCGCCATGCTGCTGGGCAAGGTCGCCACCGACTTCTCGATCCCCGTCCGGCCCATGACCTATGCGCCGCCGCCCATTCCCACCGGCGTTCCCTCGCAACTGCTCGAGCGCCGCCCCGATGTTGCGGCTGCGGAGCGGACTCTCGCCGAGGCCAACGCCACCATCGGCATCGGCTACGGCGCCTTCTTCCCGCAGATCAATCTCTCCGCTGCCGGAGGCACCGAGGCCTCGAACATCGTCCGCATCGCCGACTGGCCCAGCCGCTTCTGGTCCATCGGCGCCAGCGCCGCCCAGGTCCTCTTCGATGCCGGTCTCTACCGTGCAGCGCTCCATCAGTACGAAGCACAATACAACGCCGACGTCGCCACCTATCGCCAGACCTCACTGGTAGCTTTTCAGCAGGTCGAAGATGCTCTGGCCGCTACCCGCGTCTACTCCCAGCAGATTCTCCACGAAGAGGATGCGGAAAAAGCCGCCCAGGAGTTCCTCGATCTCGAGACCCAGCGCTACACCCTCGGCGTCGATCCCTACGTCGACGTGGTGACTGCCCAAACCACACTGTTAAGCGATCAGCAGACCCTGAACGCCCTGCACGTCTCGCAAATGATCGCAACTGTGCAGCTGGTCCAGGCGCTGGGCGGCGGATGGGATCATTCCCAGTTGCCAACCCCCACCCAGGCAGGCGCAAAAGCCCCCAACAGCGCCTATACGGTGGAGAAGTAGAATCATCGTTCTGAGGCCTGGACCTTCCTGGCAATACCAGGGGCTCCCTTGCTCCCGTAGATTTCCCGAAGCATTGGCAGTAAAAAAGTGACGATGAGATCGAAATCACACCCGCTATCGCTTGAACCGGAGAACGCGGCCCTTACTTCGAAGCAGCACCTGCCTGCGTTAGACAGAGTGCGTGGCCTTGCAATTCTGCTGGTGCTTGCGCATCACCTGTTAGCAGCCAATGACGCCATCACTCGATCTCTGTTCCTGAATGTGACGTTGGCCGTTCGAAGCGCCGGTTGGATGGGAGTGGATCTGTTCTTTGTGCTCTCCGGTTTCCTTATCACGGGCATTCTCTATGATTCGCTTGGCGGGCCTGAATATTTCAGACCGTTTTATGCTCGACGCTTCCTGCGAATCTTCCCCTTATATTACGGCGTGCTGTTTCTTCTCCTTATATTTACATATCCTCTCCAAATCCACTGGAACGGCTTCCAGTACGTGCTGTTTGTCTACCTTCAGAACATTCCGCCGTTGAGCTATCTCGGTGCTGGGCACGTTTCCGCTTATACGGGCCACTTCTGGTCATTGGCTGTTGAGGAGCAATTCTACCTTGTATGGCCGCTCGCCATCTTTCTCCTCAGAACCCGCCGCCGAATCATAGCGGCTGCACTTCTGGTTGCGGCAATTGCGCCCGCTCTCCGAACCTTTTTTTTGCTGAGCGGATTCGGTCATTGGCTGATCTATACCTTCACGTTATGCAGGATGGACAGTCTGCTGATTGGTGCCGCACTGTCCGTTGCCATGCGTGGCCCCGTGCGGAAACTTCTGCTTAGGTGGGCGCCCATCTCCCTTTGTATTTTTCTCGGCGGAACGTTGCTGATCAGTTTTTTCCTTCATTCCTGGGATCTATCGGAAGAAACAAACGGGTTCCTCGACTCCGTGGGCTATTCACTTTTGGCGATCGGTTTCGCAGCACTAATTGCTACGGTACAGCGACCTCATTCTTTTTTGAATGCCGTGTTCAGAATTCGCGTGCTTCGATGGTTCGGCAAATACAGCTATGGCATCTATGTACTTCACCTGATAATCTTTGGCATGATCGGGCTCGGGCCAAGGCACTGGCTGGACGATCGGTTTCACTCCAAAGCCCTTGGCGTGGTGCTGGGCGCTGTTCCCGCCCTCCTTATCACTCTCGCCCTGGCGTGGCTCAGCTACAACTTCTATGAATCACGGTTTCTTCGGCTCAAGAAGTACTTCGAGTACCAGGGACAAAGACCGACCAGCGTCGCGGGCTGACCAGTTGCTTGAGACCGATTCACCGGTTACTGCGGCCCAGAACACCTCTGATCGAACAGCTGGTTCCGACGCCGAACTCGCCCGCTCCCTGGCCAGGCTCTGGCCCCACCGCCTGCACGAATCCAGCGTCTGGAAGAACCTTCTCTGCCGTCTCGGGCTGCATCGCTGGGCGCAACTTGATCTCACCGCCCACGCCCCAGGTAGAAAAGTGCGATTCTGACGCTGGTGTGACCGCATCACCATCGACGGTACGACCTTCGACAGCTAAAGAATCTCCCAGGAGCCACGCCTCCCTTTCATCCCATCTGACGCATCCCTCCGACTGGTCTAACCGTTCGGCACGATGCTCGACAGTTACTGAACTCCGCAACGAGAGAGGCTGACACCCTCATGATTTCGGCGATCACTCGCGTGAATAGAGATCGCCAGCCTGTGCGCTGTCTAGGAACTTGTTGAAATAGGTACCACCTGAGCGACATTGCACAAGGGCCGCTCGTCTTACAGGCATGCGCGGAGACGAGCGGGTTCAGGAGGGGATGTTCAGCTATGTGTCGCTGGAGCAGCGGGTGCCAGTGGATCATCCGTTGCGGGAAGTACGGAAGCTGACCGACACGGTGCTGCGGTCGCTGAGCGGCGAACTGGATGCGCTGTACGCGGACTCGGGCCGTCCGTCGATTGCGCCGGAGTACATTCTGCGAGCGCTGCTGCTGCAGGTGTTCTACTCGGTCCGATCCGAGCGGCTGCTGGTGGAGCAGATCGATTACAACCTGTTGTTTCGCTGGTTCGTGGGCCTGGGCATGGACGACGGGGTGTGGAATCACGCGGTATTTTCGAAGAACCGCGACCGACTGCTGAACTCCGAGGTGGCGCAGCAGTTTTTCGCCGAGGTGAACAGGCAGGCGAAGAAGTTTATGTCCGACGAGCACTTCACCGTGGATGGCACGCTGATTCAGGCGTGGGCTTCGCAGAAGAGTTTTCGTGCGAAGGACGGCGACGGCCCGGGCGACGGGACTAACTTCCATGGCCAGAAGCGGAGTAACAGGACGCATGAGTCCACGACCGATCCCGATGCCCGGCTCTATAAGAAGAGCTATGGCAAGGAGTCGAAGCTGAGTTATCTGGGCCATGCGCTGGTGGAGAACCGCAACGGGCTGATCGCCGCTGCCATGGTGACGCACGCCGATGGATACGCGGAACGCGATGCCGCGCTGCTGATGATCGAAAAGCAGCAGCAGGGGCGCACGCGCCGGATTACAGTGGGCGCCGACAAGGCCTATGACACGGAGGATTTTGTGCGCACGGTGCGGGAGCTGCATGTAACTCCGCATGTGACAAAGAACGACAAGGGCCGCAGCAGCAACCTCGATCGGAGAACTACGCGACAGCCCGGTTATACGATTAGTCTGAGCCGTCGCTGGCTGATCGAAAAAAGCTTCGGGTGGCTGAAACAAACCGGGCCGCTGCGCCAGGTGAAGCTGCGCGGGCTGGAAAAGGTGGACTGGCTGTTCGTCTTCAGCTGCGCGGCGCACAACCTGCTGCGCCTGCCGAGGCTGATGGCCCAGCCACCGGGGACGCTCCGGGAGCAGTGTGCCTGAACCGCAGCTGCGCGGTTGGAAGCCTCTCTCCGATGCCCGTGAAACCCGATGAACACTGGTTAAGCGCACAATCCGGACAGATTTCAACCTGGCAGAAAAGCAAATCCTTCCGTAAATCCGCTGCCTCGCAGTGAATTTCAACAAGTTCCTAAAGACAACCGCTACTGGCGTACCAGACCGGCAACGATTAGCGAACGATAAATGATCAGGAAGCTGTAATCTCGGCCAGGGTTCTTTGATTTACGCGAAATCGCCTATGCACTCACCGAGCCGGGTTATTGCGGACGACCGGCCAGATAGAAGATTCGCGGCTGGACATAGAGAAGAAGCAGGTCCCTCGCTTCGCCTGCCCATCTGCGCCTGGCGGCGCAACGGTGCCCCACAGCGCTCCGCTCGGGATGACAGGTTTTGAGAGAAGAGCAGGGTCGGGGTACGCCCACGCTGTCCACTGGAAGCTGTGGACAAGGATGGGGCACCCATCTGCGTTTGGCGTTACCTGTCTGATGTTTCGTGACTGCCTGATCGGCGACGTTCCATCGGGTCTCGGGGGATGCGGTCCGCTTTCACCTGGCGTAGCGGTGGGTCAAGAGATACGTAACCGCCGGAACAACTGATGAACACCCGCTGAAAAACGATCGTCGGCAGCAGACCGTCTTCGCGAGGAAGCGGGCCGCTGTCAGCCGTGTTCAGCGGCACGGCAATTGAAACTTGCTTCATCGAGCGCTTCCCTATGCGAATATCCCGGGGTGGCAGAATGGCGAAGGACTGTTCGACCCCATTGACGTGGCGAGTCAGAGCGGGTTTGCGGTCCCGAACCTCTTTACGAAGCCGCGAGTCCTCAGCGTAGAGCAGCGGCACATTGCTCCCCGAGTCAATGCGCAGAAGGAGGGGAGCGTCCGCGCCGGGGGAGACACGGGCCGACACAAGGAGAGGGCGCGTGAACGGCAGGTCTCCTGCTGATCCATGCGGGTCTGCCAGCGCGATGTGTTCCCCCCTGACCGCAGAGGACAAGATGCCCGATTCGTCCTGGCACATGATTCCCCGACCGTTGTCGATGAGGACATCGAAGTGTTCCAGAAAGTTCGAGCCAAGGACACCACGAATGCGAGAATCCGCCGCCTTCAGTTGCGCCATTTCCTGAATGAGAACGACGGAGTTCGCAACCGAATGTGTTCCGGCCTGAATGAGGTCAAGGTTCGTATAAGCGACTCGGGCAAAGGTCGCCACCCCGGCAACACCGGTGGTGCCCTGATTCCTCAGGTTCAATTCTGAAGCCAGCGCGGGCTCAATCGTGGTTATCTGCGCCCCTGTGTCAACGACAAAGTCGTATGGACCCGAGTGGTTGATCTCAATGGGCACAACAATAAGTGCGTTCTGGACTCGGCGCAGGGTTAAACTGGCTGCATTCCCCGGGCAGTGCGCTTCCCCATGAGCCGCAGGAGGAATCTGGGAAACAAGACTTGCCAGGAGCAGGAGGCCTGGCGGGTGTTGCTG
>CAVPCB010000101.1:0-84670 GCA_963702285.1 uncultured Acidobacteriaceae bacterium
CTGCCAAAAGTCCGGCTTGTTGATTCCCTGGCCTTTGATCAATTCCGGATGAAACAGCTCGATCCACTCGCCATCCGGCGCCTTCGCCACCTGGCCGGGATCGCCACCGTCGCCGCAGAACAGCGTGCCGTCGCGCGTGACGTTAAAGTGGATGGACCACTCGTTGCGCTGCATGTGCCAGGCGGTCCGTTTGCCGGTCTCCACGTCGTAGCCCGCCAGCCAGAAATCCTCTCCCTTGGGCGTCTGCCAGTCGTACCAGATGGTCTTGCCGTCGGGAGCCCAGAACTCGTGCCCGAAAATTTCCATGAACATCGTTCGCTTATGGATGAGCGTGTTATGCGTGCCGTCGGTATGAATCGTCCAGATGCGATCCACCTTTTGCCATGGTCCTTCGTGGCAGTACATCAGCAGATTCGGATCGGTCGGCGAGAACAGCAGGTGATTGATCCAGTCGGTGCTGTGCAGCAGTGGCCGCATCTTCCCGGTGCGCAGGTCGATGACAAACAGCACCAGCGGCAGGCGCGCGGCCAGCCGCTGCTCCATCATCTGTCCCTTGTCCAGCGGCTGCAGCATGTTCATCGCCTGCTGCGATCCTCCGCGCTGATCCTGGCGATGCGCGTCCCCCGCCGGAGGCTGGTTGTAGTCCTGTCCGGCAGTTCCTTCGATGTAGGTGCCGGCCGCCAGCGTCTCATCCGCATTCACCGTCGCCACCGAGCCGCGAGCTGGCATCGTGGCCAGCTTCCGCGTTTCGCCCGTGTCGACGTTGGTGACATACAGCCCGCGGTCCTCAGGCTTGATGTAGAACACGCTCGGCGTTTTATGTCCCACCACGATCGTGCGCACGTGCCCCTGCACGACCGGCCGCGTCTTCCACGTTGTAAGGTCCATGACGGAGATGCCGTCCGGCGTCGTGTACACCATCTGCTTGCCGTCCGGCGTATAGGCATTCACGTTGAAGTAGAAGCTGGCCGAATCCGGCTCGCGCGTCAGTCGCACCACGCGATGCCCCGTAGATGGATCCACCCACGACGTTGGTGGCTCCTGCCCCGGCTGCCACGAAGGGTCGGACCCGACCGCATTCGGCGCCACGGTCGACGCGGGCCTCTGCGCCGGCAGCATGGACGGAAGGCACGCAAGGAGAACTGCGCACAGGATGCTCTTGCTTGGCTGAACGATTTCCATTTCTGAAACTCCTGGGGTGAAGTGGCAGTGGCCCCCAGCGCATGGCCGCAAGTGGAGCGGCAGAAATCCGGCCTTGGGGAGGAGCGACCGTCCGGGGCCGAGAGGCGCCGAAAGGTCTGTCCACTTTTTCTACATTGAAACACATCCTCTATTGACAAACGTTGTTTTGCTCCATTAATGTCCGGGCGTTGTAGTAATCGCTTGCATTCCCCAACCCCTGTTGTCCTTTGGAGGCTTTATGAAGATGCGTACCCACCGGGCCCGGCGGGAGTGTCTCACCCGTGCTGTGTTCGCCCTGAGCGTCGCTCTCGCGCTTTTCCTTGCTCCTGAACTGTCGGCGCAAACCGCCGGCGACGGATCGATCCAGGGCACAGTCACGGATGCGACCGGGGCCGTCGTCCCCAATGCCACCGTAACCGCCACCAACACCGCTACCGGTGTCACCACCGTGCGTGTATCTTCCTCCGCGGGCTTCTTCAGCATCTCACCGCTGCCGCCCGGCAATTATTCCCTGAAGGTTGCCTCTTCCGGCTTCCAGACACTGGTCCAGGATAACGTTGTCGTCGATGCCTTGCAGATCCGGTCTTTCAATCCGGTCCTGCAGGTGGGCACCGCCAGTCAAACCGTCACGGTCACTGCCGCGCCGCCGGTGCTGGATACGGCCGATGCAACCCTGGGCATGACCGTCGAAAACGAGACTTACACCAACCTGCCGCTGCAGATGAATAACGCGCAGCGCGATCCTACTGCGTTTGCCGTACTCACGCCCGGCGCCCAGGGAGGCACGCGCCTGCCTGTGATTGGCGGAACGGGCAACTATCTTGGCCAGTTGTATCTGGACGGAATGCCTGCCGAAACGGTCAGCCAGCAGGGCGATAATCGCCTCGTTTCGCAGGACGTCGACCTGGACGCAGTGGATCAGTTCCAGGTGCTTACCAGCGCGCCTCCCGCCGAATACATGGGCGCCGGCGCCGAGAATTTCACGCTGAAATCCGGCGGCCTGCAGTATCACGGGCAGGTATCGGACTTCTTCCGTAATACCGCATTCGACGCCTGGTCGTTTACGGCCAAAGCCGCCACAACAAAGAATGCTCAGGGGCAGACAATTCCCGCTCCCAAGCCGGTGGAACACCAGAATGAACTGTCGGCCACACTGGGAGGAAAAATTCCTTACACCGGCAACAAGCTGTTCTTCTTTGTTGCCTACGACAAATTTGATGAGCGCAAGGGCGCAAACTACCAGCTCTTCACCATCCCGACGACCCTGATGAGAACGGGTGACTTCACCGAGATCTCCGGAACAGGCAATCCCGCGATCATCTACGATCCAACGACCAACACATGCGTCGGCAGCACCTGCACGCGCTCTGCCTTTCAGGGCATCAAGAACGGCGTAGCCACCAACAACGTGATTCCATCGAGCGAGATTTCTCCCATCACGCAGAAGATGCAGTCCTTCCTGCCTGCACCGACTGACAGCAGCGTGACTGTGAACAACTATCTTGGTGGCGTTCCCAGCGGCTTCGACAATCACGTCGTGAACTGGCGCGTCGATTACGATCTGAACGCAAAGAATCGCCTCTCCAGCGTCGGAGCCATGGGTTCCGTGAACTACCTCAACAACTTCTCGACTCCCTACCTCCCTCTGCCCTACACCGGTGGCGATCTGGCCAATATCTATCCCAAGGATTACGTCGCGGGTGACACCTACACCATCACCCCGAATCTCATCAACCAGATCAAGTTCTCCTTCACCCGCTTTTACCAGAACATTCACAACTCGACCCAGGGTGTGCAGACCTGGGCAGCGGGAACCATGGGCATCACTAACCTGCCGCCCAATGGCGCCCAGTCCGCAGAGGAGTTCCCTGAAGAACAATTCGGGACCACTACGAAGTTTGGCAATGTTCAGAACAACTGGACAAGCTACGGCAACTCAGTCGCCACCCAGGTGACCACTCCCAACAACTACGCGGTTACAGACAATGTCCAATGGGTGAAGGGCAAGCATTCGATGACCTTCGGCCTCACCTGGCAGTGGGAAGAAATCAACAATGCCAACCCGGCGACCTACACCGGCGTTCTGCAACTGCCCTTCAACGCGAATTCCACGGCTAATTATTCGGGCAATTCGCTCAATACGGCAACCACCGGTTATTCCTATGCCAGCTACCTGCTCGGCGCTGTCGGTGGAACGCCATCGATCGGCCTGCAACCCGTCAGCGAGGTCGGCGGCCGCTATCACACCATCTCTCCGTATTTCGAGGACAGCTATCGGATTACGAAGAACCTCACCCTGGATTTGGGCCTGCGCTGGGATTACCTGCCTCCCTATCATGAAGTGAAAAACCGCTGGACCTTCCTGAACCCGAACCTCACCAACCCACTACCGGAACTCCTGGCGAGTTGCAGTTCGCCGGCAACTACGGCGGACCCGGTGTCAGCTGCGGCTGCACCACGCCCGTCCAAACCTGGTGGAAGAACTGGGGCCCTCGTGTCGGGCTCGCCTACTCCATCAACGACAAAACGGTGGTACGCGCCGGATACGCGCTGGTGTTTACTCAGGCCGGAGGCGTCGGCGGCCGCGGCGGCGCATTTAACGGCACCGGCCAAACCGGTTTCAATGTGAGCGCCATTGGCCCTGCTGAAGTCACGACCGGCGCCGCAGCAGGACCTTCCTTCTACCTGAACAACAGCACATCCTTCACCTCTCTCGGCCTTGCCAATACCTCCCTGTTTGGCCCGGGGTTCACTTATCCCTCTGCACCGACTCCGAGCGCAGCGGCACAGACCCTCAACACCGGGTTCTACGTAAATCCAAACACGGGAAAGTTCGTCACCGCCAGCAGCGTGTCGTACGCCGACCCGTATCTTTCCGGCCGCGCTCCCGAACTCAGCATGTATAACTTCGGCATCGAACGCGGAATCACCCAAAATATGACGCTCGCCGTCAATTACGTCGGCAACGAGAGCCATTTCATGGTCGACGCCGGTGCGCTCCCATCTGGCGCCAATGCCAATGCCCGTGGCTACTGGACCAATGAGCTGAACCCCGCCTATCTTGCGGCACTGGCACCGGTCGCAGACAGCACCGGGAAGAGCCCTCTACTCTCGGCCAAAGCCACACCCGACAATGTTGCTATTCTGCAGTCAAAGATACCAGGAGCTCCCGCGCCGGCATTCTTTGTGGCCGCAGCGGGGGTCAGCAGCGCGGCAACCATTCAGCAGATGCTCGCTCATTTCCCGCAATACAGCGGCGTCAGCGATACCTGGGGAAACGTAGGCAACTTCAGCTACAACTCGCTTCAGATCACGTTGCAGCAGCGTCTCAGTCAGGGACTTACATTCAACGTGAATTACACGTATGCGAAGAATATCGGCGACGATGGCACCTTCCGCAGCGGCTTCGCTATCCCCTCAGCTGCGATCTCCGGCGGCACGCAATCCTGGAAAATGGATCGGATGGACCGTTCCTGGACGGTCATTTCCATTCCCCAGTCTCTGCATGCCTTCGGCGTCTACGAACTTCCCTTCGGTAAAGGCCACATCGGGAACGATTCCCGTCTGGTGCGCTGGCTGGCCGGTGGATGGCAGCTATCCGGGATTTACACCTATTCAGCGGGTACACCGATGGCAGTCATTGGATCCGGTTGTAACGGTGCCGTTGGCCAGTGCATGCCCGACCTTAACGCCTCCTCAGCGGCCTACACACACCATAACGCCCGCATCAACGGCAGCTTCGGAAAGGGTCCCAACGGCGTCCAGGCCGCCAATCTGGGTCACGTGCAGTATATTGACCCAACGGCGTTCGCAACTCCGCAGAACGTGTCGTCGGTCACCACACCACAATATCTGATCGGCAATGCGCCCAGAACGAAGGCTCTTAGTCTTAGCAATCCCGGCACATGGGATATTGACAGCGGCGTGCGGCGTACATTCCCCATTCACGAACGCCTGAACTTTGTCTTTGAGGCCGACTGCCTGAACACCACCAACCATGTCACGTTTTCCGGACCGAACGTCAGCTGGTCGCAGGGCTCGACTTCCTTCGGCACGGTCGGTGGTATAGCCAACTCGCCGCGCGACTTCCAGTTCGCCGGCCACATCAACTTCTAACGCATGCGCTCCCCCGCCGATTCCGTGGCCGTCGCAACGGCAACCAGGGAATCGGCGCAGCCGTAGTAGAGAAACCACTGCTTGTGAAAGTACACTAGCCCTTCGGCAAAAGTAGTGCCGGCCGAATATTGCCCGGTCCGCTCGTACGGCAAAGTCGGCTGTAACACAGGATTATCGGTCCGTGCGATTAACTTCGCTGGATTCCGCGCATCGAATAACGCCTCTCCCGCAGCATAAGTATTTGCGGCTAGCCCTGGATCTCCACCCGATCCAGCGTTCTTGCCGTTATAGATCACAACAATCCCTCGCCGCGTAAGCACCGGCGGCGGACCCGTCTCCGGAAAGGAGCTGTCAAAGCGGCCTGGCCGTGGCCTGAGCACTTCGATGGGCTCGCCGTCTGCACCTTCTACCGGCGTCCAGTGAATAAGGTCCAGCGAAGTAGCCAGATGAATGGCCCCCTCCCCCCAGTACATCCAGTATTTGCCCTGAATACGCCCGGCAATCAGCCTTCCGCCGCGCAGTTCTGTCACGATCCCTGCCGATTTATACTTCAGATTCGCGTACTTTCCTCCTGCCGCATCGAAAAACGCAGGGCCGTGCTTAGTCCAGTGTTCCAGATCCGGTGACGTCGCGATTCCTATGGAGTAAGTAACACGGTTCCACTGCGTGTAAGTCATCACGTAGGTGCCGTCCTCGGCCTCTACGATGCGTGGATCCTCCACACCGCCTGGCCACTCCCGCGACTCCTGACCGTCTGTCTCGGGATAAAAGACAGGCGTTGCGCGGCGGGTGAAGTGGATACCGTCGGAGCTTTCCGCCAGCCCGAGACGCGAGGTGTGCATTCCAATCTGCATCTCGCCGGTATCATCTTCAGCACGATAGATCACGTTGATTATGCCGTTCCGCACGATCGCCGCAGGATTGAACGTGTGCAGCGCCTCCCAGTGCACCGGAGCCTTGCGAATGGGATCGGCAAACACCGCGGCCGGATTCGGTCTGATCACAGGATTGCCCGTGGCAGGACGCATGAAGGGGCCAATCTGCCATGTAGGAATAAGACTCGACGAGCCAGCGCCTGCAGCCACACATACGCAGAAAAGTGCGGTCAAAGTCGCGGCACACAATCTTCGGCTCATAGTCACACCTTCTTCATTCCAGGCAGCAGAAAGGCCTGCGGTTCTTTCGCACCCTCTTTCACCACGTACAACCGGTCCACAGGCAGATCCTTAAATGTGTCCAGTTGCCCGGAGGGCCAGCGAACCTCGAGCAGGTCGACGTTTGTTGCTCGATCGAGCCCAAAGTGCAGCCGCAGGTCACTCTGTGAAAAATAGCTGCCGCCGCTCCGCACTTCGTCGATCATCACCAGCGGCTTATCTCCCTGCACGCGCGCTGTTATCTGTACTCGCGCGCCGATCCCTGTGCGGTTCGACTTTGTCCCGATCAACTTCACCTTGATCCAGTGACGCTGACCCTGCGCATCGCAGCGCAGCAGTTGCGGCAGGCTGTTCACGCAATTCACAACCACATCGACGTCGCCATCGTTATCGTAATCGCCGAAGGCGCAACCTCGCGCCGGGACGGCGGCAGTGACGCCCGGACCCGCCACAGCACTCACATCTTCAAAACGGCCATTGCGCAAATTGCGATAAAGATACTTATGTTCCGCGTACGGTGCTTCCGTCTTCACCGTGCTTACTTCCGGATAGACATGGCCGTTGGCAACAAATAAGTCGAGCCATCCATCGTTGTCCATGTCGATGAATCCTATTCCCCAGCCCAGATAACGCGTATTGACACCCAGGCCCGCCTGATAAGTGCGGTCTTCGAAGTTACCACCACCCAGCCCCGCATAGAGAGAATCCGTGTCACCGGCGAAATTCGTCTTGGCGATATCGAGCCAGCCGTCGCGATTGTAGTCGCCTACCGTCACACCCATTCCCGCCTGCGGTCTTCCATCGGGCGAAAACGCCACCCCGTCCTCGATGGCGGCGTCGCGAAACGTCCCGTCCTTCTGGTTCTGGTAGAGCGTCGCCGCTGTGGAATCGTTGGCAACGTAAATATCCGGCCAGCCATCGTTATCGAAATCGGCGACCGCCGCACTAAGGGCGTAGTTGCCCAGCGTCGTCCACATCCCCGCTTTCTCCGATACATCGCGGAACGTGCCGTCGCCATTGTTGTGGTAAAGAATGTTCTTCCCCGGCGCCAGTCCCGGCGGTCCACAGGCAACCAGAATCCCTTTGTACAGGCACGGACCCGATTCCGGCAACGGCGCGGTCTTCAGATCGAAATCGATATAGTTGCCAACGAACAGATCCAGGTATCCCATCGCGATCGTAGTCGAGAAAAGCACATCCGGAATTCCAGCGAGTTTTCGGCTGTACCAATCCCGCCTTCGCCGTCACATCGGTAAACGTCCCGTCGCCATTATTGTGGAACAGCACATTCTGTCCGTAATAAGTGACAAACAGATCGTCCCAGCCATCGTTGTTGTAATCCCCTACGCAACAAGCCTGACCCCATCCGCTGTGCCCGACCCCGGCCTTTGCCGTCACATCTGTAAAGGTTCCATCGCGATTGTTCCTGAATAAGTGGCAAGTTGGCTCATTGCCTCTTGAAAATCCCTCCAACCGCCAGCCATTGACCAGAAATATATCCAGCCATCCATCCTGGTCGTAGTCGTAGAAGGCGACTCCGCAGCCGGTGGTTTCCAGCAGATACTTATTCTTGCCTTCGCCCCCAAAAATTGTCTTCGCGTGCAGACCGCTCTGTGTCGCAACGTCGACAAACTGAACTCCCAGCGGAGTTCCCGCGATCGGCGACGCCGGCCCTGGTGGCGGCGGCATCGGCTTTGCATCGTAGGTTTGCTGCGCGCCCGGCCTGGCCGACGGCATCTGCTGTCCTGCTGGCGGTGCACCTCGCTTCCATGGTGGCGTCGCCAGCCACAGGACATCCGCCAAAGGAAGCACCAGAGCGCTGCGGCTGAGAGAAGACAGAAACTGCCTGCGATTCATCGAAAGAAAAATACCACGGCACTCCTATGGATTCTTTGCTGTCAGTTCTTCGGCCTTCTGCCGTTCCGCCGCCGCTTCAACGACGCGCCCTTGCTGGACCAGCGCCGCAGCGAGTTGCCGATGGGCCTCCACATAGTTCGGATCGCTGCCAATCGCCTCCTGGTAGCGCGCGATCGCATCGGCAATCGCCCCCTTGCTGAGCAGCGCATTGCCGGCATTGGTGGCAAACATCGCGCGTTGTCGATTTACCGCCACACGTGTCAGACTCGCCGCTGTCTTCCGCTCTGCGGCCGCTTCCTCCTGCTTCCCCTCCTCCTGCAGAACGCTGGCCAGCGTGATATGCGGACCCGGCTGCTCTGGAACCAGCTCGATCGCTTTTCTCAGAGCGGTTGCCGCTTCGTCGTATTTGCCCTGCTGCCGATAGATGCTGCCCAAAATCGACCAGCCATCGCCGTTCTGCGGACGAAGGTTCAGCGCAGCCCGAAGATTCCGCGCCGCATCGTCGAAGCGGCCATCCTGCATATAAAGGATGCCCAGCGTATACGGCGCATCGGGCGACTCCGGATCGAGCTGCAGGGCCCGTTCCAGTTCTCCGATCGCGTGTGGCAAATCGTCTTTGAGCTTGAATGCCAGCCCCAGATCGTAGTGCAGGTGAGCATCCTGCGGAGCCAGCCCGAGGCCCGTTTTCAATTCGCGAATTGCATCGTCGATATTGTTTTCCTGAAGATATGCGGCGCCGATGTCCTCGTAGATGGTCGGGTTTTGCGGAGTCAGCGCGGCGGCTCTCTGGTACAGGGGAATCGCTTCTTTCGCGTCGCCCGTCTGTACCATCGCTAGTCCAAGGTTCGTGAGCGGCTCGGCCTGCCCGGGGCGCGCCGCCACTACTCTCTGAAACAGCGGAATCGCATCCGCTTCTTTGCCTCCACGTTGCAGCGCCAGCGCCAGCTGATACTCCGCATCGAGTTGGTTCGGATCCAGATCCATCGCCTGGCGGAAATGCGGCATCGCCTGATCGTCTTCATTTGCGGCCACCAGCGCCTTCCCCCACTCCAGCTGCACCGTGGCGCTCTTCGGATCGAGCTGCGATGCGCGCGCGAATTCCGTCTCAGCACGGCCCGTTTGTCGCTGATGACTCAGGACCACAGCAAGATGCGTGTGCGCCGAGGCAAGGTTGGATTCAATCGCGATTGCGCGGTTAAACGCCTCCTCGGCGTCCTGCCAGCGGCCCGCCTGCGCGTCAAGAGATCCTAACTGATCTTCCAGCGAAGCATTGTTCGGGGCCGCCGCGACGGCACGCCCCATCACGCCGAGCGCCGCAGTCACTTTCTGAACCGCCGCCAGATCACGAGCCCACATGGCGAGCAGCTCGGCACTCAGCGGCGCTTCCTGGTCCATCTTCCGGAACAGATCTACGGCCTTGTCCGCGGAGCCCGTCTGGCTGTACGCCTGCGCCAGGTTCTCCTCTGCGTTGCGATCTCCGGGCTTCAGCGCGAGCGCGGCCTGCAGTTCCGCGATCGCCTGCGGATAATCGCCCTGCGCACACAGCACCACGCCGAGCGCGCTGTGCCCCTCCTCAATCCCAGGCGCCAGTCGTACGGCCACACTAAACTGCTTGCGCGCTTCCCCAAGGTCCCCCTTTGCGTACGCCTCGGTTCCGGCGCGAAAAGCCTGGCTGGCCTGTTCCAGCGCCGGCTTCTTCGCCTGGCACTGTAGCAATCCTCCAGGCACACAGACCCACAGCGCCAGAAGGCGCACTGACCTCCAGCTCATCTATTGCGGCTCCTGCGGAGCGTTCGGCGACGCAGCAGCCGTTGTTCCCTGCAGCTTCTGCAGAAGCTCGAATTCGCGACTCGCGTCTGCCTTCCGCCCCACTGCGGAAAACGCTCGCCCCAGGAGCATGTGAATCATCGAATTCGACGGATCGATCTTCTCCGCGCGCTCGAGATACATCGCCGCAGTCATCGGATCATGCTCTTCAAGCAGTGCCTTACCCAGCAAAATATAAGGGCCGCTGGCGTTCGGCTCCAGCAGCACCGCGCGGTCCAGTACCTGCTGCGCCTGCGCATACCGGCCGCTGCGAACGTACGCATCCCCCATCCGGTCGTACGTTTCTCCGTCCAGCGGATTCAACCTCACTTCCTGCTGTAGTTCCTGCAGCGCCCCTGACGCGTCACCATTGGCCAGATCGATCTCGCCCAGCAGTCGATGCGCCAGCGGGAGCCGCGGATCCAGTCGCACCGCGTTCTGTGCCGCGCCCTTCGCCGGATCTGTCAGTTCCTGGCGAAACAGCATGCGCGCCGTCACCAGCCACGCCGCCGCCGAATCCGGCGCAAAGTCGTACTGCACAGCGAACGCGCCGCGAGCATCGTCGTAACGTTTGGCAGCGATATAGCAGAGTCCCAGAACGTAGTTAGGATCGGCGTTCGCGATCGCGCCCCCCGCGTGCGCCTTCTCCAGCAGCGGAATTGCCTCTGCCGGCTTTCCCATCCGATACAGCGTCACGCCGCGCATCTGCATAGCCTCCAGATCGGAGGGGTCCTGCACAAGCGCCTGCGTAAACGCAGCATCCGCCTCCGTGAGGCGATTGTTCTCATACTCCACAATGCCACGCAGCCGCTCTACGCCGGCAGGTTCCGGCTTCACACTGGCCAGGGCGTCCAGCTCGCGGATCGCCTCGTCGAGTTTCCCCTGAGCCATCAGCGTGCGCACGTCGGCGACCGACCGCGGCCTCGCTGCAGCATCGTTTTGGGCGGCTGCGCTCGCCGTCAGGGCCGACAGCGCGAGCGCACACATCAGGGGAGCCCGAAACATGATGCGGGAAGTTTACTCCTCAAAAGCGTCCAGGAGGGGGGAGGGGAGGCTTCTCCCCCTCCAGGATTCGCGGACACTGCCGGCTAGAACTGCACTCGCAGCGAGAACTGCATCTGCCGCGGGTTGGTATAAATGCCCAGGGCCGGCTCGCTGTTGATGTTGCCGTCGGAACCCGTGTTGGTCGACCCCGGGTTCGCTGGATTGATGTGGTTGAACGCGTTGAACGCATCCACGCGGAATTGCGCAAAGATGCTTTCACGGATCGGGAAGTTCTTCTGCAGCGACATGTCTGTATTGAAATAACCCGGCCCGGTAAAGGCATTTCTGCCCACTGTGCCGATCTGATCGAGGCTCGCCTGGTGGAAGTTGGCGGTGTCCGAAGCCTTGAAGAAGGAGCGCGTGTGGCTGACCGGGTTGAAGCTGCCCAGATGGGTGTGGAAACTTCCTTTGTCGCCCACTGGATAGCAAGGCGCGCTCCCAGGGACCGAGTTACCGCATCCGCCACCCACATTGAGCGTGAAGGGCAGGCCATTAGACCAGTTCATCACCGGGCTGAATTCCCAGCCGCCAATCACTTCATCCTCCCATCGCGGAACGCCACTGGCGTACATCTTTCCCTTGCCAAACGGCAAGTCGTAAATGCCGTAGATCACCAGCTGCTGCGTACGCAGCCAGTCATCCGGTCCCCTGCCGACACTCTTATTCCAGGTGGCATATTGCGAGTTGAAATTGGTGGAATGCTGCCAGGCATATTGCACGTTGAACGAGAGGCCATGCGTGTACTGCTTGGCCGCCGTCACATCCAGAGCGTTGAACTCAGTATCCTGATCGTCCCCGTAGTAGGAAAGACCTTGCGTCCAGCCGCACATACCCGGCGAGATGAAGGCCTCATTCTGCGCTGCCAGCTGCGCTTCGTACGCCGGATTAGTGCAGGCGGAAAGGCCTCCGCCATAGAACCGGGAGAGGAAGTTCGATGTCGAGGTCCCGCCATCTGCCGCAATCGCACCGCCCGCAACGCTCGGGTCATAGTGCAGGGGTGCACCCTTCACGCTGTACACCGCAGGCAGAAAGATTCCTGCCTCGTTGGGGTTCGTATTGTTGCCATCCCCGGAGCTCAGCGTATGCGTCCCCTTGTTCGCCACATAGGCCACAGTCACTGAGAAGGTGGGAGTGATCGCGCGCTGCACGCTCAGGTTCCACGCATCCAGCGTCGGCAGCCGCAGGCTGTTAGGTCGAAACTTCGGACTCACGTTGTAGCCTGGCGCCGGCAGCAACCCATTAGCCGGGACCGTCGGGAAGACAAACGCCGCCGGCCCCTGAGACAGGGTAAAGGCGGAGCCCGTGATGGTTGCCGCGCTCAGCGACTGGTTCGCCAGAACCGGTAGGTTCTGGGTCACCACGTGTCCGAAGACCGATCCGAATACGCCCAGATCGAAGCTCCGTCCGTACCCACTGCGAACCACGGTCTTCGAATCCGGAGACCATGCGACGCCGATACGCGGATTCCAGCCGTTGGTCGCCGGGTTCCATCCCATGTTGGTTGGCACGTTTCCGTAGCCCGCGACCCTCAGGTATCCATCGGTCTGATAGCCTCCCGAGCCGCCGTTGAGTTCCGCCAGAGCACCCTGCCCCTTTCCATTCACCGACTCGGGGAAGTACAGCTCATAGCGCATTCCATAGTTGATCGAAAGCGAGGGCCGCGGCCTCCAGGTATCCTGGAAGTAGAAGAAATCTCGCTTCTGGAATTCCTTCGCATTGATGGAGGAGCTCACATAGCGGCCGAAGTTACTCACGTCGCCCAGCACAAAGCTCGCCATCCCAAGGCCTGTATTCGACAGGCCGCCATTGGAAGTGGGTCCCGGGTTGAAGGTAAGAAGACCCGCACGATCCGTATCGCTCGGTACGCGCAAATTCCGCGCGTAGCGAAGGTCCACACCGAATTTGTAAGCGTGGTTCCCGGAAATCCGCGTCCAGTTGGTCACGAACTGCATCTGGTCCTCGCGCTCCGTCAGTGGACAGTTACAACGCGTGATGTTCAGGCCCGAACCGTACTGTGGTCCCGCGCCCTGCCCATTGTTGGCCCCTTGATTCCCGGACCGATCCGCGTCGGCAATGTTGAACCCAGGCGCACCGCTGGTGAAGGAATTACCAGGAATATTCAGACCGGGTATTCCCAACTGCGTTCCGAAGGCAGTCGATCCGTCATATTTGGAATCGATCACGTTGTAGCGGTAGTAGCCGATTCGCCAGTCCGCCAGCAGCTTCGGATTGACTGCGATATCCATCCCGGCTGCCAGGCTGTCGTCTGCGCCATTCGATGTGCCACCATACCCGCCGATCCCGAACCCGGCACCGCCCGCGGGACCGAACATCGTCGTTCCCGAAAGTACATCGGTGAACCGGCTGAACCTTGTGAAAGCGTGCATCTCGGCCGATAACTGATCGTCAACGCGCACATCCCACTGGTTGTTGTTGAACAAGCCCGTGCCGCCTGCCGAGTAGTTATTCTTCAACCCATTTACTGAACCGCCGCTATTGGGCTTATAGGGTTGCAGCAGCTTCAGCAAATTCAGCGCCTGTGTGGAAACCTGACCTGCGGGAATGACGTTGCTCGGATACGGAGTGGAACTGCCGTTCTCGTAGATCAGCGGTGCTGTCGGGCTCCCCAGAATTCCTGCCGCATACTCACTGAAGTCGCAGCCCGCGATGCCACTGCTCGACGTCGTCTGGCCCAGGCACGTTGAGATCAGGTTCGCCGTCGGAACCGTTGCCTGTGCCGAAGTTCCAACCTTTTGTCGCACACCCTGATAGTCGCCAAAGAAAAACAGGTGGTCTTTCCAGATTGGGCCGCCCACCGACCCGCCGAACTGGTTCCACAGTCCAGGAGCAAACGTAGTACCGGGGAACTGCGTGTAAGGATCGGTGCCCAGGTTGGCGGTGCTCTTACGATAGTCAAATGCGCTGCCATGGAAGTTATTCGACCCTGACTTCGTCTGCGCGGAAATGAACGATGACACCGCCTTGCCAAACTCCGCGTCGAAGTTCTGCGTGGTGATCTTCGTCTCCGAAAGCGCATCCAGCGGTGGATTAATCACGATGATGCCAAGAATCGGATCCTGATTGTCCGTGCCATCCAGCTGGTACGCCACGCCGCCAAAGGCCTGCCCGTCCACCTGAATCTGTTTGCTGGCCTGCGGATTCTCATCCGCGGCATGGTTCCAGTTCAAAGACTGCGCGCCCGGCAGCAGCAGCTGCAGGTTAGAGAAATTTCGATCCGGAATCGGCAGGTTCTGCACTTCGCTCGTCGTGAAAATCGTGGCCACGTCGGCCCGATCCGTCTTCAGCTCCGGAATGCTGTCGGCACTCACGTTCACCGTCTGCGATTCTGCGCCCACCTGCAGGGCCGCGTCGATCTTCGGCGAAGTATCCGCCTGAACCAGAACGCCTGTGGCGCTGAAGGTCTGAAAACCCTTCGCTTCTACCTTCACGTTGTAGGTATCGGGGATCAGGTGCTCGACGACATATTCGCCCGAGCCGTTCGACTGAACGGTGACAGACGTTCCCTTCGAAACATCGGTAATTGTAATCGTGGCGTTGGGAACCACGGCGCCCGTGTTATCGGTAACTGTTCCGTTAATCGAGCCGTAGACCGCTTGTCCCTGCAACGCGGTGGAGAAACACAGCGCCGCCAGCAGAGCGCACCCTGCAGCGAGCCCTAAAAGCTTCCTCATAATTGCCTCCACAAGACTTCACAGGAACGTCACGTTCCTGCTCAACCTTCTGTTAAATGGCTTTCCAGCCCGATCTTTTTATTAAAGATTTTTTTTGTCAAAAACCATTTGCGGCCTCTCTATCTGGAGATAGGCCGCGTCTGAATTTCCGAATTGCGCGAAACAGTTGAACGTGCGTTGGTGTTTAGCTCGCGGTCCCTGAACGGACTGCTTCTGCTCGCGAACTGGGGGGAACCCGCACGACTTTAGAAAAGATTCTCACTGCAGCACAGACTGTAGGCAAGCGCGGTGATCGTTGTCAAGTTGCTTGCGTGCTGAACCTCTCTGCCCATCGCCTTGAAGTGGTCGGACCGCCACTAAGGCGCGTGTCTCCAGATGCGCAGTGACGAAACGGTCCGGACCCGTCACGCTGCGAACAAATCTTGAAACACGCTGAGCAAGGGGAATTCATTGGACCGACGTGGTAGCATTCGGCACTGGATCGCGGCCGTCCAATTTCGCGGCAAGCGGATGGGATGCCATTCTCTCGGCGATCGGAGCCCCCTCGGATGAACACCACGCCCCGTGCATTTTGCTTGTTCCTTCTGCTGATTGCCTTCAGCTCCTCCCTCATCGCCCAACAAAACACAATTTCATTTCAAACGAATCCTGACTGGTGGAAGAACTCCGTCATCTACGAGATTTATCCGCGCAGCTTCAGGATTCCAACGGCGACGGCATCGGCGATCTCAACGGCATCACATCGCGCCTCGACTACCTGCAGGCGCTCGGCGTCAATGCTATCTGGCTGACGCCCATCTATCCTTCGCCACAAGTCGACTTCGGCTACGACATCTCCGACTACACCGCAATTGACCCGAAGTACGGGACGCTGAATGATTTCGATCGCCTCGTCGCCGAAGCGCGCAAACATAACATCGGCGTCATCATGGACCTCGTCCTCAATCACACCTCCGACAAGCATCCGTGGTTTGAAGAATCCGCCAGCTCACGCACCAATCCAAAAGCCGACTGGTATGTATGGCGCGAGCCGAAGATGGTCAACGGCCATCGCGAACCACCCAATAACTGGATTTCCGTCTTCGGCCACTCCGCCTGGCAATGGGATCCCGCGCGAAAGCAGTATTACTACCACCGCTTCTACATCCAGCAGCCCGACCTCAACTGGAACAATCCCGAAGTGCGCAAAGCCATGTACGACGTCGAGCGCTTCTGGATTCAGCGCGGCGTCGCCGGGTTCCGGCTCGATGCCATTACTTCCCTTTTCGAGGACCCTTCCTTCAGCGATGAAGACTACGTGCTCGGCCCGGATGGCAAACCGCGCATCAATGCCTATGGCGACAAAGAGGTAAACACCGACAAGACCGACGACCTGCCGGAAGTCAATAACGTGCTGCGCGAGCTCCGCCAGGTTGAGAACGAGACGCACGACCGAAAGGTCATTCTCATCGGTGAGACCTATCTCCGCACCATCGACGACCTTCGCAAAATGTACGGCTCCCACAATGACGAGCTCGATCTGCCGATGGACATGCAGGTCGGCTTCATCAACCACTTCGATGTCAGCCTGTTTCGCAAACGTATCGACGAAGCCGAAACCGGCATCGGCGGCAACCAGCCGCTCTTCGTCTTCGACAACCACGACAATCCTCGCTGGGATCGCTATGTCAGCGCTGACCACAAAGACGACGTCGGTCGCGTGATCGCTACCCTGCTCTTCGCTTCTCGCGACACGGCAATGATGTATTACGGCGACGAGATCGGCATGGTCACCACGCCGCCCACACACAAAGAAGACGTCAAGGACCCCATCGGCATCACCGGCTGGCCCAAAGAAAAGGGCCGTGACGGCGAACGCACTCCGATGCAGTGGAACGACGGTCCGAATGCCGGCTTCTCGCCGCCCGGAGTGAAGACCTGGCTACCCATTCCTCCGAGTTACGAACAAATCAACGTAACTGCGGAGGAACACAACCCCGATTCCATGCTGCACTGGTATCAACAGATCATCGGGCTTAAGAAACAGGATCCGGCACTGCATGACGGCGCGGAAACCATGCTCAATACCAGCGATGAACACGTTCTCTCCTGGTTGCGCAAATCGGACAACGGCGAAGCCGTGATCGTGGCTTGTAACCTCACCGATCAGCCACAAACGGTGAGCTTCGATCTATCCCCTCAGGCCGTCAATGGCAGTGGTGTAACAACTTTGCTGAAAACGCCTGGCGCAAGTGACCCGGCTTCGTTGCATTCCGTGCAGCTCGGACCTTACGGAGTATATATAGGGCGGATTCAGTAAGCATCCAGAACAAATGCTTAATTTGCTCGAAAGCTGACGCCCCTACCAGCGCAGAGTTACAGTCTTGTCCACGTAACCTGCCCCGTGGGGAAAGTGAATCGTCAGCGGCCGAATCAGATTCTGAGCGATACCCAGATCGCCATCGCTGGTGGCGAGACTTTTAACCGGTCCGTTTTCCCGGATGCTGAGTATCTGGCTGCTGCCGCCTGGTGCGGAGAGTTTCAACACGAGTGCGTGCTCGGTGTAGCTCTGATCGAGCACCTTCATCTGATGCGTTTCCGCTCCGAACGCCGGCAAATGCTCTTCGATACCCGCCTCCACGGCGCTCAGCGGAATACGCAGCATTCCCTTCTGCTCCGCCGCTCCCGGTAAACGCGAATCCAGGTGCAGTTCGGGATCGCTCGACTGCACCACAAGCTCGCGTCCATCCCGTCGAAAACTGAGATCGACAGTCCTGTTGCCGAATGGCAGTCGCTGAATCGCAGCCTGATCCCATTGAGCCGGCAAATGCGGAGTGACTGTCAGTGTATTCCTGGCCGCGCTCCACTCCAGCCCAAACAATCCACGCAAAACCGGTGAGATCACCATCGCCGACGACCACAGCTGATGCGCGGTGCTCCGCCCCAGAACCTGATAGAACCGCCCTGAGAGTAACTCCGTCACATCGCCCGGATCCTGCGCCCATGTCAGATTTGCATTCTGCATCATGTGCGCATACCCGTCGATATCCTGCCCCGCGCGATACTCTGCGACCGAAACCCATCCTGTGTACAGCGGCCACACCGTTCCCTGGTGATAACTAATGGGGTCGTAGAAGCTCGTTCGATCACTGATGATGCGTGTCCCCCAGTCGGTCGAAATATTACTGCCCGACCATTGCTCCATCATCGGCTCCGGATGCTCCAGGCGGTAAGTCCCATCCCACCACGCTACCGACGGGAAAATGCTCTCGGTCTTATCGACACCCTCGGTGCCGTTCCAGCTGAATGCGTATCCCGCGTCTGCCAGGTAGTACTCGGCCTCGATCGTCCTTGCGATCCGCGCCGCGCGCTGCCGCGCCTGATTGGCCAGGTCGCCATGTCCGGTCGTACCCGCCAGGTCCGCAAATGCCAGGCTCGCCTGCTCGTCCAGCGCCGCCAGATAAATTTCCTGGTGCGGCATTTTCGGCACCCACGACTCGACCCAACCTGTTCCCTGCGAGTTATCGTAGATCCCATCGCCATCCGAGTCATGTGCAACTTCGAAATTCCAGGCGCGCTCCAGCCCCTGCCAGTTCGCTGCGACAAATTCCCGGTCGCCGCTGATCTTCAGGTAGTCGTCCACTGCCATCGGAAGCAACGGAGTCGAATCCGCCGCCGCATATTCATACGGCAATGACTCCCATGGCACCAAATCGGCGGTCTGCGAACGTTCGTGCATGATTTTTCCGTCGTCGCGCTGGTGTTGCAGCAGGAAATCGATTTCCTGCTTCGTCGTCTCGAAGTCGCCGTAGCTGTTCACCGCGTAGAGCGACCACAGCGCATCGCGACCGAAATACCAACCGAACCCCGGACGGTCAACCTCCCCGGACCCGATGAACCCAGCGGTCAGCGCCTCCTCCTTCCCACCGGACGTGGTCTGCACCCGCAGCTGATCGATCGCCGTTTCCGCCCAGGAGAACGCCTCGTTCAGTTTTCTATCCGGGGTATCAAGCGCTGTCCGTCGCTCCTCGAGATTTGCATAATAAGCACGGTTCGCATCGCAAATCGCGCCTACCTGGCTTTGTAACTCGTCCAGCCTATGGCGTTGCGCTTCTCCTGTCCCCGCTGCAGACGTATCGGCAAAACTCATCAGCAGCGGATAGCTCCTGGCGCCATCCTGTTTGGGATCGAAGTGCACCACGAACTGCAGAGGCCACGTCGCCGCACGCTCCTGGTAAGGCGGCAGAATGCCGGGCTCGCTCCCCGGAATCGTCATCGCCGCGGAATCCCCTGGAAGCGCCAGATGCAGGATGTAGAAGCCCGACCCATCGCTGTTCTTCACCCACTCCGGTGATGGAGCCGCGGGCGAGTCGGCCGGCCACATCCGCTGCATCACAGGCTCGAAACTAAACGTGACCGTCATCGGCCGGATCGCCTGCATTTCGTAGATCACCATCGCACCCGTGCCCGCACTCAGGTTCTTCGGAGCCAGCATGATCTGGCGAATAGTGAAATTCGCGTGCGAATAGGTGATGGTGGTCTCATCCGGTCTCACGTCGATGTCCGCCGCGAGGGGATTGACTTCAATCGGCACCGGATAATCCTGCATTTGCACCGACAGGCGCATGCCGCTGAGAATCTTCCATGGGAAGAGCCACAATTCGTACGTGCCATCCTGACGCCCAAGGATCGCGCCCCGCGGTCCCACCACTGAAAACGGCCTCTCCGGGATGGCCTGCCCCCGGATCTCCAGGCTCCGGATACCGGGCTGAGACGCGTCCGGCCCCTGCGCCGACGCAGTCCAGCCAGCGATTGCGAGCAGAGTAAGCCAGAAAACGCACCTCGCGGTCGCCGCAGTCATCCTGCGGTCGTTCATGCGCAACCAATCATTCATGCCCTGCACTTCTCCGCCTTTTCTCGGCCCGCCAGGTGCTGGCCGTCACGAGCAGAACCTTCCCGTATATCATGCTGACGCGGATGGTAACGCGATGACTGGAATCTATCTACTCCCCTGGAAGACCAGGGCCGGACTTCTCAGCACCCTGCTGGCACTGATTGCGGCATTCGCGCTCGGTCAGAATCTCGCCAGCGCTCAGGCTCCGTCGCCGGCGCAACCCGGCCAACCCTCCCTTTCCCCACATGCCGCTCCGAATCTCCCCATCGACTCGTACATCGGCGAGGCGTGGACCACCTTGCGCCGTTCCATGCTCGACTGCACAACGTTGGTGGATACCAAAGTTACGACGAAGCCCGTTCTGTATTTGCCGCAGGGTTTCGCCGAGCCGCCCGGAGTCGCTGCCCTGAAACAAAAGTGCGGTGTTAGTGTCCAGCGCCTACCCGCCAAAATCGAACATCTCGGCGAAAACGTCACTCTGCCTTCGCAGGGACTGCTGTATCTGCCCCATCCCTACGTCGTCCCCGGCGGTCGATTTAACGAAATGTATGGCTGGGACAGTTACTTCATTATTCTTGGACTCCTCCAAAGCGGGCACGCAGAACTCGCGCACGATATGGTGGAGAACTTCTTTTTCGAAATCGAGCACTACGGTGGCCTGCTCAACGCGAACCGCACTTACTATCTCACCCGATCGCAGCCGCCGTTCCTCTCCTCGGAAATTCGCGATATCTGGCAGGCTGACATAGCAGCCGGCAAGAAACAGGAGGCGGACGCCTGGCTGGAGCGCGGCTATGCATTTGCGGTCCGCGATCACGCGTTGTGGACCAGCGAGGCGCATCTTGCAGGCGATACCGGCCTTGCCCGCTATTTCGACTACGGTAGTGGTCCTGTCGCCGAGATGGCCGACGACGATGCCTACTATCAAAATGTAATTCGCTGGCTGCTCGCGCATCCCGCCGTGCACACCGACTATCTGGTCGACGGCCCCGCAAATCCCACTCCCCGCGATCACGACAAAATCGCCGCGATCAGTTGCGACCCGGAAGCCTCGGGCGTTTGCGCGCGTGCGCACATCGGTCCGCACTGGCTCACGAAGGATTTCTACAAGGGTGACCGCGCCATGCGCGAGTCCGGATTCGATCCCAGCTTTCGCTTCGGCGTCTTCGACGGATCCACGCATCACTACGCACCGGTGTGCCTGAATTCGCTCCTCTATAAATACGAGCGCGACCTGGCGTGGATGGCGGAGCAGCTTGGCAAGCCCGACGAGGCAAAAAAGTGGGATGCCATTGCCGTGGCGCGTCGCGCGGCGATGGATCGCTATCTCTGGAACCAGGAAAAAGGACGCTACTTCGACTACGACTTTGTTACTGCGAAACAATCCACCTATGAGTACGTGACCACCTTCTACCCCCTCTGGGCGGGAGCAGTTACACCACAACAGGCGCGCCAGGTTGAATCGCATCTGAATCTTTTCGAAAAACCTGGCGGACTCGCAATGAGCACCCGTGACACCGGTGTGCAATGGGATCTTCCCTATGGTTGGGCTCCGGCGATCTGGATCGCGGTAGCCGGCCTGCAGCAGCAGGGTGACCTTTCCGACGCGGCGCGCGTTTCGCGCGAATTCATGACCACCGTACGCAACAACTACGTCCGCGACCACACCATCCGCGAAAAGTACAACGTCGTCACTGGCTCGTCCGATGTCCAGGTCGCGACCGGTTATCGCCAAAATGTGGTCGGCTTCGGCTGGACCAACGCCGCTTATCTCAAAATGGAGGCCTTGCTGAGCGCCGCGAAAAGTTCTCGCCCGGCAAAATGACCGGGGCGCAACCTGCTCCACAGGTTCCAAGTTCCTCCATCCGATTCCACGCTTCCGCAGCCCTTTCCATAACGGGCTATACTCGATGGAAGTTTTCCCCCGGGCAGTCGGATCGAGGATCTGGCATGGAACTTCGTTGTGCCGTCGTTCTTGGCTGGCTTTGCTGCCTCCTTTGCATCGCTCCGGTTTCCGCCCAGACCCGGCGCGCCCTGCTCATCGGCATCAATGCCTACGAGCCCGCCGGCACCAGCGCGATCCATCCCCCCGGCTGCACCTATGGTCGATGCGAACTCGGCTACTTCGAGAATCTCGAAGGGTCTGTCAACGATGCCCAGTCCATGGCCGATCTGCTCACCAGTCCAAAGTTTGGATTCCCTGCGAACCAGGTCGTCCTGCTCGCCAATCCCCGTCCCTCGCACCCTGCGCCCGGCCTCATTCTTCTTCCCCCGGACCAAACCACCCGCGACGGCATCCTCGCTGCCATGCAGAAGTATCTGGTCGATGTCCCCCAGCCCGGCGACACCGTCGTCTTTTACGCCGCCAGTCATGGATCGCTGCGCGTCAACAGCAAGGGAACCAAGCTCACGGTTCTGGTCAACGGCCAGTACGAACACGCCGACAGCACCCTGGTCCCCTCCGACGCCTGGAAAGGCGGCTACGATGTGCGCGATCGCGAAATGACCCGCATCTTTAATGCCGCACTCGACAAAGGCGTTCACCTCACCATCGTCTTCGACAATTGCCACAGCGGCGGCGTTACCCGTGGCATCCCCGCGAAGTATCGCGAGCGCGATCTGCCCTACGACTCGCGCGACATCGCCGAGGCTCCCGAGCCGCTCCCCAACGGCCAGCCACGCCCTGGACCCACCCAGCGAACCGATAATCCCGCGCTCGTCTTCTCTGCCGTGCAGCAGGACCAAACCTCCAAGGAAATGCCCGACACCGTGCCGCCGACCGAATCGCACGGCGCCTTCACCGCCGCCCTGGTTGAGGCGTTGCAGGTGCTGCCCGCCGATGCGCCCGCCGAGGTCGTTTATCAGCGCGTGCGCGCCGTGCTCGGCAATGAAGACGTCCCGGACGAAGATCCGGATCTCGACGCCACAGTCGCACGCCGCGAACAGCCCCTGTTCGGCGGAGCCGCCTCGGACTCGAGCAACATCCGCGCCGCCGTGCTCGGGACCGCCGCCAGCGGCAACATCTGGCTCGATGTGGGCCGCGTCACCGGCATCGGCGTCGGCAGCGAGTTCACCTCCGAAGCCGGCGGCAGTCCAACCGTCCAGCTCCGCGTCATCGCCTCCGATGGCCTCGCGCGTTCCATCGCCACCGTGGTCGCTCCCTCCGGCGCTGCCGTGAAGACCGGCGACATTTTCGAGCTCGCCAAATGGGCGCCTGCACAATCGGCCCCCCTGCGCGTGTGGCACTGGCCCGCCACCTTATCTCAGCAGGAAATCCTCGCCGCTGTCGCGCAAATCCGCGCCGCCGGCGTCGCCATCGTTTCCGATCCCGCCGAAGAACAATGGACCCACATGCTGAGCTGGGATGGCACTAACTGGACCCTGCAACAGGCTGGCGCGAATTCGCCTGTCCCGATCGGCGCTGCAATCGATCCCGGCATCCTCAAAAAGAAACTACCCGCCGGCGCAAAGCTCTGGGCCAATCTTCCCCCGTCCCGCGAACTCGCAGCGCAGCTCCTGCCTCCCGATTCCTCCAGCGCCGTGCAGTCCTCCGCCGACCTCGCCGGCGCACACTACGCATTAACCGGCGTCCTCACTCCCGACGGTCCTGCCTGGGCTTGGTTCCACAAAAACGAGCTCGTCGCTGGACCGCCTTCTCCCAACCTGCCTCCGCACACACCCGGCTGTTCGCCTGCCTCGCAATATCCCGTTCGCACCGACTGGGTTGCCATCTCCGACGCCGATTCAACCCAGCAAGCCGCTGCTACCCTCAATCGCTACGCATCGCTGCTGGCCAAGGTGCACGGCTGGCTCCAGCTCGCCAACAGCCCTGCCGATGCTTCGAACGCAGCGTATTATTCTCTGGCACTGATTCCAGCGGCTGGAGGCCCGCCCATCGTCAGCAACACGCTTCTTCGCGAGAAAGAGGTTCTCAAAATCGGCCTGCAGGCCAACGGTCGCGTGAGAGACAAGCGCTGGGTGTACATTCTCGACATCAACTGCCAGGGTCAGGGCGCCGTCGTTTACCCCGGAGGAAACTCCGACAATCAGTTTCCTAACGAGTCCGACACCGGCCGTCTGTTCGTTTTGCCAGGAGAGCCGGAGATCGGCGTCAGTCCGCCATTCGGGGTCGACACTCTGATCTTGCTCAGTACGGCCCAGCCCCTCTCCGATCAATACGTTTTGAACTTCGAGGGCGTCGCCAAAACCCGCAGTGCAGAGTCGCCGCTCGAACAATTGTTGAGCAACACCAGCGCCGGCACGCGCGGCGATCCCGGTCAGGTACCTACAAACTGGAGCATCGGGCTCACCACGATTCGCAGCGTTCCCCAATCCAACCCATAACCGGGGCCCCCACCGTTCCACTGTTGTATTTCAGGAGATTTCCATGATTCTGCTTTGCGCCTTTCTCGTTGGCATCGTCGCCGGTCTCCGCTCCATGCTCGCCCCGGCCATCGTCAGCTGGTTTGCCCGTGCAAACCTGCTCGCCGTCGGAAATACCTACCTCGCGCTCATGGGCTACACCATCACTGCGGTGGGCTTCACCCTGCTCGCCGCCTGCGAACTCGTCGTCGACAAGCTGCCGAAGACTCCCAGCCGCAAACAGCCACTGCCCTTCGCCATTCGCATCCTCACCGGGTCGCTCGTCGGTGCTACCGTCGGAGCCACCGGAGACAAAATTGTCCTCGGCATCGTCTGCGGAGCCGTCGGTGCCGTGGTCGGTACCCTTGGCGGCGCCGCCGCTCGTGGCAGGCTGGCTGCACTGTTCGGCCGTGACTACCGCGCCGCGATTCTCGAAGACCTGGTTGGAATCGGAATCGCCCTGTTTGCCATCCTAAAAGTTGCATGAAGAATTCCTTTGATGCAATCGTCGTCGGCGCCGGCCAGGCTGGCCCCTCCCTCGCCACGCGCCTCGCCGGTGCCGGCCAAAAAGTCGCCATGGTTGAGCGCCATCTCTTTGGTGGAACCTGCGTCAACTCCGGCTGCACGCCCACCAAGGCTATGGTCGCCAACGCACACGCCGCTCACCTCGCACGTCGCGGCGCCGACTTCGGATTCCACGCCGGTCCCGTCGCCGTCGACCTGCGCGCGGTCAAGGCCCGCAAGGACGCCATCGTCTCAAACGCGCGAAACAGTGTCGAAAAAGGGCTTCGCTCAACGAAAAACTGTACCGTCTTTACCGGAACCGCCAGCTTCGAGTCGCCCACCGCCATGCGCGTTGGAGACGACCGCCTCGAAGCACCGAAAATCTTCCTCAACGTCGGCGCCCGTCCCACCATTCCCCAAATGCCCGGCGTCGATTCCGTTCCCTTCCTCACCAGCACCACCATCCTCGATCTGGAACAGCTGCCGGAGCACCTCATCGTCGTCGGCGCCGGCTACGTCGGTCTCGAATTCGCGCAGATGTTCCGCCGCTTCGGTTCCCAGGTCACGGTCGTCGACAAAGGCTCCCGCCTCGCTCCCCACGAGGACGATGACGCCTCCAGGGTGATCCGCGAGATTTTCGACTCCGAAGGCATCGCCGTCCGCATCAACGCCAACTGCATTCATCTTGAACGCGACGGCTCCAACGTGGCCGTCGGACTCGATTGCCACGAGGGCGAGCCGCGCGTCGTCGGCTCTCACATCCTCCTTGCCGTGGGCCGCACGCCGAATACGCACGACCTGAATCTCGCCGCGGCCGGCATCACCGCAGGCTCACGCGGCTACATTCCTGTCGACGACTCTCTCCAGACCAGCGTCCCCAGCGTCTTCGCTCTCGGCGACTGCAACGGCCGCGGCGCCTTCACCCACACTTCCTATAACGACTACGAGATCGTCGCCGACAATCTGCTCAACCACGCCTCGCGTCGCGTCAGCGACCGCATTCCTGCACACGCCCTTTATATCGATCCACCCCTCGCCGGTATCGGCATGTCTGAAGCTGAAGTCCGGGCCACCGGCAAACCCGCCCTCGTCGGCTTCCGCGCCATGACCCGCGTCAGTCGCGCCATCGAGAAGGGTGAGACCTTCGGCTACATCAAGATCCTTGTCGATGCTGAGTCGCAGCACATCCTCGGCGCGACTCTCTTCGGCACCGGTGGCGACGAGGCCATCCACTGCATCCTCACGGCCATGTATGCCCGCCAGCCGGCCTCGCTGCTCACGCATTCCGTCCACATCCATCCCACCGTCGCCGAGCTCATTCCCACAACGCTCGAAGACCTGAAGCCTCTCCAATGATGCTGCGCATTCCCTTCGACGAAGTTACATCCACGTTAGCCGCCATCCTCGTCCATGCTGACTTTGAGCCGCACCGCGCCGAACTCAGTGCCCGCCTTTTTGCCGAAACCACCCGCGATGGCGTCTACTCGCACGGCCTCGAGCGCTTCCCGCGCTTGCTTGCCATGATCCGCAACGGCTCCGTCGACGTGCACGCCACCCCGCAACGCATCCAGCAGTTCGGCGCACTGGAGCGCTGGGATGGTCGCCGAGGACCCGGCAATCTCAATGCGTGGACCTCCATGGCCCGCGCTATCGAACTCTGCAATCAGCACGGCATCGGTTGCGTCGCGCTCGCCAACACCAATCACTGGATGCGCGGTGGAACCTACGGCTGGCAGGCCGCCGATGCCGGTGTCATCGGCATCTGCTGGACCAACACGCTCGCCAACCTGCCGCCATGGGGCGCTTCTCTTCCCGCCGTCGGCAACAATCCCCTCATCCTCGCCGTGCCGCGCCCCGCCGGCCACGTCATTCTCGATATGGCCATGTCGCAGTTCTCCTATGGCGCGCTCACCAGCTATCAGTTGAAAGGCCAACTGCTCCCCGTCAACGGCGGCTTTGACTCCAGCGGCAATCTCACCCGCGATCCCGCTGCCATTGAGGCCTCGCAGCGCCCGCTCCCCATCGGCTACTGGAAAGGCTCCGGCCTCGCCATGATGCTCGACATGATCGCATCGCTGCTCTCCGGCGGCCTCGCCACCCATCAGATTCCCGCCGACCCTTTGCGCGAATCCGGTCTCTCCCAGGTCTTCCTCGCGCTCAACCTCGCGCGTCTGCAAACCCCCGAAGACTCCGCCCGCACCGCCAACGCCATCGTCGAATCCGTCCTCGCGAGCAATCCCGGCGCCGTACGTTATCCGGGCCAGCAGATCCTCGCCACCCGCGCCGAGAATCTCGCCCTCGGCCTGCCGGTGCGAGAAGAACTCTGGGCTGAACTCCGCGCACTCTGAGTCGCAAAGCTCGCTCCGCGCTAATCTTGGAAATGATGCGCGCCGCTGTCCTCCACCAACCCGCCCCCATCGCTTCTCATCCGCTGGCCCTCGAGGACCTGCCCATCCCCGAGCCCGGCCCCGGCCAGGTTCTGCTCAAGGTCGAAGCCTGCGGCGTCTGCCGTACCGATCTCCACATCACCGCGGGCGAACTCAAGCCCCTGCGCGAAGTCGTCACACCCGGCCACCAGATTGTCGCGCGGGTCGAAAAGCTCGGCCCTGGCGTTGACTCGATCCGCATCGGCGACCGCGCCGGAGTCTCCTGGCTCGGTGGCGTCGATGGCACCTGCTTCCTCTGCCGCAAGAACCGCGAAAATCTCTGCGACCATCCCACCTACACCGGCTATTCCGTCAACGGCGGCTATGCCGAATACGCCACCGCTCGCGCCGACTTCCTCATCCCGCTCCCTGAAGATAAGCCCGCCACCGACCTCGCACCGCTGCTCTGCGCCGGCATTATCGGCTTCCGCAGCCTGCGCGTGGCCGAAGTCGCCCCCGGCGATCGTGTCGGCCTCTTCGGCTTTGGCGCCTCTGCGCACCTCGCCATCGACGTCCTCAAATCCTGGAACTGCGAAGTCTACGTCTCCACCCGCGGCGCCTCACACCAGAAGCTGGCCCGCGAGCTCGGCGCCACCTGGGTTGGCGACGCTACCGAGCGCCCGCCCGTCCCGCTCGACTCCGCTGTCACCTTCGCGCCTAGCGGAGACGTCGTCCTCGCCGCGCTCGCTTCCCTGCGCAAAGGTGGAATCGTCGCCATCAACGCCATCCACCTCGACCGCATTCCCCAGTTCGACTACGATTCGCTTCTCTGGGGCGAGCGGCAAATGCGCAGCGTCGCCAACATGACCCGTCAGGATGCCCGCGACTTCGTCGCACTCGCAACAACGATCGGCATCCGCCCGCGCACAACCGTCTTTCCTCTCGATCGGGTCAACGACGCCCTGGCCGCCGTCGCGAATGATGCCATCGACGGCGCCGCCGTCGTCATTCCCCGGAATATCTGATCGAGTTCCTGTTTTGAGGGGGCACGGCTTCACGCTTACGGAAAAACGCGCAGTTGTGAGAAGGGGCACGGCTTCGCAGCCTGCGGAAAAACGCGCAGTTGTAAAGGGGCACGGCTTTCACAGCTTGCGGAAAAACAACAAACCCCAAATACAGGGCAGGCCAGGTTCACCCCATAGCAAGAAGCTTGCTCCACCTCCGGCCCAACATCAACGCAAATCGTCAGCGGCCCCACCCCAAAGTACTGCCGTGTTCCATTTTGGGAGAAGGGCGATTCGGGAGATGACCGACGCGGCCCCGCAGGCCTGGATTCACCACCTCGCGGAAAAAACCACACCACCCCAAAATACAGGCCAGGCCAGGTTCACCCCACAGCAAGAGGTATGCTCCACCTCCGGCCCAGCATCAACGCAAATCGTCAGCGGCCCCACCCCAAAGTACTGCCGTGTTTCATTTTGGGAGGAGGGCGATTCGGGAGATGACCGACGGGGCCCCGCAGGCCTGGATGCACCACCTTGCGGAAAAAACGACACACCCCAAAATACCGGGCAGGCCAGGTTCACCCCACAGCAAGAAGCATGCTCCACCTCCGGCCCAGCATCAACGCAAATCGTCAGCGGCCCCACCCCAAAGTACTGCCGTGTTTCATTTTGGGAGGAGGGCGATTCGGGAGATGACCGACGGGGCCCCGCAGGCCTGGATGCACCACCTTGCGGAAAAAACGACACACCCCAAAATACCGGGCAGGCCAGGTTCACCCCATAGCAAGAAGCGTGCTCCACCTCCGGCCCAACATCAACGCAAATCGTCAGCGGCCCCACCCCAAAGTACTGCCGTGTTCCATTTTGGGAGCAGCCGTGCCCCAACCCGATCGCCCGACACACGAAGTGAGATCCCGGCTTATCCAAATCTCATATCTGGGAACGACTCTGAACCAGCTTGCGGAAGAAACTCGCCGCTTTGAAGGGGCACGGCTTCAGCCGTGCCGTGACAATCTGTGAAACGATTCGGGCTTTAGCCCCTGAGGGATGGTCTTAACAGCTGAAGCGGAGTCTCCTAGCGCAGCACAACAGCCAGCGTGAATCCGTCATAGCCCTTGCTCCCCACGGTCTGGATCGTCGTCGCGCTCACCCGCTTCTCCCGCGCCAGGGCTTCGTTGAACCGCCGGATCCCCTGCACCCGCGCATCGCTGGTCGCAGCATCCGCCACTTCCCCATCGCGAATCACGTTGTCCACCACAATCACCGATCCGGACCGTGACAGTCGCACCGCCCACTCGAAATACTCCGTGGTGTGTTCTTTGTCGGCGTCGATAAAAACAAAATCGAACGCCGCCTTTCGCTCTCCCGCCATCTGCGACAGCGTCGCAAGCGCTGGCCCCTGCCGAACTTCAATCCTGCCGCTCAGGCCGGCGCGAGCGATGTTCCTGCGCGCCACTTCCGCGTGCCTCTTCTCCGCCTCCAGCGTCACCAGCCGCCCCCGCGCCGGCAAAGCGCGCCCCAGCCAGATCGTGCTGTATCCGCCCAGCGTTCCAATCTCAAGAATCTTCCGCGCTCCCTGCATCTTCGCCAGCAGATACAGCAGCTTTCCCTGGCTCGCCGACACCGCAATCTCCGGCAGACCCGCCTTTGCGCTCTCCGCCAAAGCGGCATTCAGCGCTGCATCGGCCGGGATCAGCAGTCCGTCCAGATAGCTCTCGACCGCCACCCACGTCTCTTCCGGTTTTCGTTTTGTGTTTCCCGCGTACTTCACTTCAATCTGCCCGTCTCGTTAAGATGCCACCAGCTCCGAGAAGTCCGCGATCCGCGAAAACGCTCCCAGCACTTCCCCGATCAGCGCCAGACGATTGCTGCGCACCGCGGTGTCCTCCACCATCACCATCGCCTTGTCGAAGAATAAGTCGACATGCGGCCGCAGCGTGGCGATCTTCTCCATCGCCTGCCGGTATTCTCCACGCCCGCTCAGATCCTCCACCACCGGCGCCAGACGTGTCGCCGCGTCACGCAGCGCCCGTTCCGCGGGATCCGTCAGCAATTGCGGATTCACTGCGCCGGTTCCCTGGCCCGCCTGCACAATTCCCTTCTCCTGCGCCTGGCGGAGAATATTCTTGATCCGCTTGAACGCCGCCGCAATCGCCGCCAGATCCTCCGACCCGCGCACCGCCGTCAGCGCCTCGGCTCGCGCAATCGCATCGCGCATGTTGTCGGACCGCACCGCCACCACGGCGTTCACCACGTCGTAGCCGAAACCCCGCATCTCGCGCAGCCAGAAGATAAAACGTTCCTCAAAGAAGGCAGCCAGCGCCTTCTGCGTCTCTTCGCTCACCTCCGCCGGCACCGCGCGAAACAAATCCGCACGCACCAGCGGCAATCCTGTCTCGGCCAGAATCTTCACGATCGCATTCGCCGCGCGCCGCAGCGCATACGGATCCTTCGAGCCCGTCGGCTCCAGCCCGATCGAGAACATCGCCACAATCGTCTGCACCCGGTCCGCGATGCCCAGCACCTGGCCTTCCACCGTGGGCGGAATCGGATCCTCCACCGCCGCCGGCGAATACTGCCAATAAATGGCCTGCGCCACCGTCTCGCCCAAACCCTGCGCGCGTGCGTACAACCCGCCCACGATGCCCTGCAGCTCGGTGAACTCCTTCACCAGCTCAGTCGTCAGGTCCGTCTTCGCCAGCTCCACCGCTTTCAGCAGCGCGCTTTCATCGATCGCCGCTCCACGTTCGGTCAGCAGGCCCGCCAGGTTCTTCGCAATGCGCAGATTCGCCTGCGTCTTGTCCCAGTAGCTGCCCAGCTCTTTGTGGAACGTCACCGACTGCAGCTTCTCCACGCGCTCTTCCAGCGGCGCCTTCTGGTCCATCGTCCAGAAGAACTGCGCATCCTTGAAGCGCGCTCGCAGCACCCGCTCGTGCCCGTGCCGGATCGTCTCAATCCCGTTTTCCTCCGGATGCGTGTTCAGCACCGCAAGAAAATACGGCAGCAGCCTGCCCTCTGCGTTCTCCACAGCAAAATACTTCTGGTGATCCCGCATCACCGTCACCAGCACTTCTTCCGGCAGCTGCAGATATTCGCGGTCGAAGTTCCCCAGCACCACCGACGGCCACTCCGTCAGATGGGTCACCGTCTCCAGCAGCGGCGCATCCTCCCGCCAGCGCGCATCCGCGACCGCTCGTGTCTCCAGATCCAGCGCTTTGCGAATCCGATGCTCCCGCAGCTTCACATCGGCAGTCACCCTCGCCGCCTCCAGCACTCCCACATAATCGTCCGGGTGATCGACCGTCACCGGCGGCGTCGCCGTGCAGAATGCGATGGCCCCAGGTCAGGTTCGCCGCATGCACGCCGGCAAACTCCACCGGCAGGATCGCGTGATCCAGCAGCGCCACCATCCACCGCACCGGACGCACAAACGTCTCCTCCTTCAGTGGCCGCCAGTACATATTCTTCGGCCAGTACACCGCCGCCAGCTCCCCGGCCAGCCGATCCGGCAGCACCTCGGCCGCCGGCCGGCCCTTGTCCTTCACCATCGCCGCCAGGTACTCGCCCTTCGCGCTCGTCACCTTGAAGAGCCGCGTGTCGCTGCTTTGCTTTTCTTCCAGCTTCCCCTGCATCTCGGCCCGATGCAGCAGCTCGGAGTTCAAATCCGTTCCCCGCAGGTGCTCCTCTTCAAAGGTCGCCTTGCGCAGCTGCTCCTCGCTCATCCCCGCCTTGCGCGCAAAAGCCAGCGCTGCCGCGGTCGGCTCGCCGTTTTTGAACGCCACATTCCACGACGGGCCGGTCATCTCCCGCGTCGCATCCTGTTGCCGCGCCCGCACCCCATTCACCTGCACCGCCAGCCGTCGCGGTGTTGAATAGCTGTGGATCTCGTGATCCTCCTCCAGCAGCCGCTCCCGCCGCAACAACTCCACCACCCGCTCGGTCAGCTCCGCCTCCGCCGCTGCGATCATCCGCGCCGGAATCTCCTCCATCCCCGCTTCAAATAAAAGATCCGGCATCTCTATCGCGCCCCCGCTCTTTGTCGCTGCATCGCATACGCTTTCGCCACACCCACCACCATGTTGCGAATCCGCGCCATCACCGCCACCCGTTCCGTCACCGAAATCGCTCCCCGCGCATCCAGCAGATTGAACAGGTGCGAGCACTTCAGGCATAGCTCATAGGCGCCCAGCACCGGAAACCGCCGCAGCGCCGCACGCATATCCTCGTCCGCAGGAGCCGCCCCATCGTGTACCAGCCGGTCGTGAATCTTCTCCCTGCGCTCGGCCGCCTTCTCCACTTTGAACTGCTCATGAAACGCGTCCAGCAGCGCCTGGCATTCCGCTTCGTACAGCCGCAGATGCTCCCACAGCTTCCCCACATCCGCCGCCTCGAAGTTGTACACCGATAACTGCAGTTCCGCTTCGAGACGAATATCGCCGTACGTCACCTGCTTCCCCGTCCGCGGATCGACGGCCCATACCACGTCGTACAGCGAGTCCACATCCTGCAGAAACGCCGCAATGCGTTCGAGGCCATACGTGATCTCGCCCGAAATCGGGTCAAGATCCATTCCCCCGCACTGCTGGAAATACGTGAACTGCGTAATCTCCAGCCCATCCAGCATCACCTGCCAGCCCACGCCCCACGCGCCGCCCACCGGCCACTCCCAGTTGTCTTCCTCAAATTTAATGTCATGCTCGCGCAGGCGAATTCCGATCGCCTCCAGCGACTGCAGATAAACCTCCTGGATATCCGCCGGCGGCGGTTTCAGGATCACCTGCAGCTGCGTGTGCTTGTAGAGCCGGTTCGGGTTCTCTCCGTACCGCCCATCCGCCGGCCGCCGCGATGGCTGCGTGTACGCGATCGCGACTGGGTCCGGCCCCAACACCCGCAGAAAGGTGTCCGGCGACATCGTCCCCGCCCCCACCTCCAGGTCATAGGGCTGCGCAATCACGCAGCCGCGCTCCGCCCAAAAGCTCTGCAGCCGGAGCAGAAGTTCCTGAAACGTCAGCGCCTTCAGCGCAACAGCAGGCGGAGTGGATAACGGCGTCAACATGGGCACCTGGAAAGTTCGAGGGTTAGCTCTAACGATTCTATCGGCAGCGCGCCTTCAGCGCATCAGGAAGGATTTGCGCACCGGCACGCAGCCACCCGCGCCTCTCTGGGATTTCAAGCGCTCCTCGCAAGCCTGCATAGGCATCGCCGATGAAAGTACGCACCCTCATCGAGCCCGTCGACCGCCAGCTCTCCGCCTGACTCCCGGCTACAGGCTACCGGCTACAGCCTACGGGCTACAGGCTACAGGCTACCGGCTACAGCCTACAGGCTGCTCCTCTCAGTCCCCCGCAGCAATCTTCTCCGTCTGCCGCGACATCCGCGCCGTGCGCTCGATCTTCTCCCAGTTGAAGGGCCGCCCCTCCACCGCCCGCTTCAGCGTCCGGAACAGCACAATCGAGAACAGCTGCCGATAACTGAACCGCTGCAGCCACACGTGGAACAGCAGCCACCCGTCGCCCTTGTTCGCCGGATGCCGCGGCTCCAGCGAAAACGCCAGCAACGAAGTCATGAAATCGATCAGCATGAACGCCAGAAAATACACCAGCAGCTTGTCCACCGTGCCCGCGCTCGCCGTCTCCGGGTGGAAGTGCCGGTCTACCAGATACTGCACCACGCCCCACGCGAACATGATGTCGATGAACGGCGACACCAGCGGCAACAGGATCTGAAAAATCAAGATATTCGGCAGCGCGAAGAATCCCATTGCCCGATTCGTCCTCGCCGCCGCGCGATGTTTGAATACCGCCTGCAGAATCCCAAACGACCAGCGAAATCTCTGCCGCATCAAACTCCGCGCGTTGGCCGGAGCCTCAGTGAACGCCAGCGCGCCGTCGTCGTAGATCACCTTGTAGCGCGCCTCCAGCAGGCTCATCGTCAGGTCTGCATCCTCGGCCACCGTGTTCACCGGATAACAGCCCGCCTTCTTCACCGCCCCCGTCCGCCACGCTCCAATCGCCCCCGGCACCACCGCCACCACATTGAACAGATCCATCGCGCGCCGCTCGAAATTCTGGCTCGTGATGTATTCCAGAGCCTGCCAGCGCGTCCATGTGTTGATCCGGTTGCCTACCTTCGCGTTCCCTGCCACCGCCCCCACCCGCTCGTCCGCAAAGTGCCGCACCAGCTTCGAAACCGCATCGTGAGCGATCACCGTATCCGCGTCGATGCCCACATAGATCTCTTCCTCGATGTGATCGAGCCCGTAGTTCAGCGCCTCTGCCTTGCCGCCGTTCACCTTGGTCAGCACCAGGAGCCGGCCGTCCTCGATCTCCTTCGCATACGCCTCGCGCGCCACATCGAAGGTCCGGTCCAGCGATCCATCGTCGATCACAATCGCGCGCAGATTCGGATAATCCGATTTCAGCACCGACCGGATCGTCCGCACGATCACCATCTCCTCGTTGTAAGCCGGAATCAGCACCGCCACCCGCGGCTCGTAGGCTCCGCCTGGAATCTTCCTCCTCCAGAACCGGTCGATGGTCGCGAAAATGCCCACCAGCACCAGTCGCGCGCTCATCAGCACGTCGCCGATAAAGAAAATGTCCACCACAAAATTCGCGAAGAACGAGAACAGAAAGAACGCGACCCAGTCGATACGCGCCTGCCAGCGCATCTGTGGCGCAATCGGCGGCATCACCTCCGCCGTCGTCTTGCCCATCAGTTCGGACACCGGAACAAATTCGTAGCCCTTCGCCCGCAGCGTGGTGATCAGTACCGGCAGCGCCGCCACCGTCGCCGACCGGTTCCCGCCCCCGTCGTGCATCAGGATGATGCTGCCCCGCATCCACGGATGCGTCTTCATCTCGTCGATCTGCTGCAGAACGCTGTCCGTGATCTCCTGTGGCGATTTGCGCGGATGCTCGTTCCAGTCATCCGTGTCGATCTTGTCCCCGATGATCGTGTACCCCATCTGCTGGATGCGATACGCCGGCCCTGCTTCATCGTTCGTGTCCGGCTCCTGATCGATCGAGTACGGCGGCCGAAAATACAGCGGCTGAATCCCCGTCTCCGCCGCGAATAACCGCTCCGTCCAGTTCAGCTCCAGTTCCAGCTGCCGCGGCGATATTTCGCTGATGTCCGGATGCGTGAAGGTGTGGTTCCCGATCTCATTTCCGTCGCGCACGTAGCGCTGCAGCAATCCGATGTTCTTCTGCGCTTCTTCCCCGATCACCAGAAACGTGCCCTTCACGTGATACTTCTTCAGGATGTCGAGGATCCGCGGCGTCCATACCGCATCGGGCCCGTCGTCAAAGCTCAGCGCCAGCTTGTGCGGATCGTATCCGTACTGCTCGATCGTGTACGACCGCGGCAGCCGCACCATGTTTTCGTCGATCGCCGTGAAATTGTCCGCGTCCATCAGAATCGAGCGCTCGCCCGTTTGCGGTGTCGCCACAATCCGCAGAATGTCTCCCTCGCCTTCGGTGTCCACGTCCTGGCCTGGCGGCACCGTCTTCAGCAGATCCGGTGCATTCGCCGCTCCCGGCCGGTCCCACACCTGCCACAGCGACGGATCCTCTTCGCCCAGCCGCCACAGCGCAAACGTTCGCAAGCCCATCTGCCGCCCGGCACGCAGCTCGTTCAGCGCCGTTACCCCATCCAGAAACCACACCTGGTGCCGCAGGTGCTCGTCCTCGTCGTCGTAAGCAAAGTGCGGATTCAGCTCGTCGCCTTCCAGATGCACATCCGCACCCGCGTCCTCTGCGCGCTGCCACGCATCCTGCACCGACAGGTCGGTCACGTCCACCACATGCGTATCGGGCTTCTTGCCCTTCTCCGGCAACGGCTGCGCCCAGTCGAAGCCGTAATTGCCCATCCCGCAGATGATCTTGTCCTTCGGCACCAGCTTCAGCACGCGCTGCAGATTCGCCTCGAACCACGGTTCGCTTGCCACCGGTCCCGGATCGGATGTCTCCTCGTGCTCGTCGTAGTTCATCAGGATGATGCCGTCGCTGGCCTGGGCCAGCCGCCGTATCGTTGCGTCATCGGCGCCTGCCTGCACGTTCACGTAGATCCGCAGGTTCTTCGCGCGCAGATCGTTGTGCAGCTCCGCGATCCACTCCGCGTACAGCTTCTGGTCCTCGTCCGGAATCATCTCGAAATCCAGGCAAATGCCCCGGTATCCCGGATTCGCAAACAAAAACTTGTCCAGCTGGATGTGCAGCCGCTTCCGCGCCGTCGCGCTGTGCAGCATCTTCCCGATCACATCGCCGTTCCATTGCTGGGTCAGCGTGTTGTAGTCGTTCAGCATCGGCACGACATCGGTCTCTTCTTTCGCCGCCTCGATTGTCGTCTTCACCCGGTTTTCCGGATCGATGCCGTGTACCCCCGCCGCGTCCACTACATCGTAGAAATGCACCGGGAACAGCGGTGTCGCCGCCACCAGGTCGCCGTCCGTCGACACCACGTGCAGCCAGTCCGGAAACAGAATGTCGATCTGGTGGATGTGCGCCTTCAGCGCCGAATAGCTGGCCTCGTCGTTCTCATAGAACGCGGCCCGCAGCCCTTCATCCTGGTTGGGCACGATATCGGTCGCATGGCGTCTGCCCTTGCGCCGCGGCGGCCTGGCCGCCGCCCGCCTCGCCAGTTCCGGCTGCCGCTCCTTCAGCGCTTTCACGTTGCGCCTCTGCGCCGGCAACAGCAGTTCCGGAAGCGTCTGCTTCGAAAGAACGCTGAAGACAAAAACCGCTCCCACGATGGTCAGCAGGATGATCGATAAGTCGCTCAGCCGCCGGAGAATCTTCCGCCGCCGCTGCTTCGGATCGTAGAAAACCTGCTTCATCGTGGCCTGTCTCAATCCTACTGTAGGAAGACGTGCGCCTTCCGCTACCGGCTACAGGCTCCCGGCTCCCGGCTCCCAGCTCCCGGCTCCCAGCTCCGAGCTACCGCCTACCGCCTACCGGCTGTTCTAATACCCCTAATGCCCCGCCCGGCTCTCCGAAAATGGTGGCTCATCGCGCTCGCCCTCGCCGCCGGAGCCGCCCTGCGCCTCTGGTTCATCCACGCGTACCCCGAAGTCGATGGCGATCCCCTCGTCTACGGCGACATCGCCAAAAACTGGATGCTCCACAGCATCTACGGCAGAACCATCGCCGGCCACATCGTCCCCACCCTCATCCGCCTGCCCGGCTATCCCCTCTTCCTCGTCCTTTGCTTCCGCCTCTTCGGCCTCGAGCACTACAACGCCGTCATGTATACGCAGGTTGCTATCGACCTCGCCACCTGTCTCCTCATCGCCGCCCTCGCCTGCCGCATCTGGAGTCCCGCGCGCCGGCTGGTGGGCTCTCTGGCTCGCCGTCCTCTGCCCCTTTACCGCCAACTACACCGCCACGCCGCTCACCGAGACCCTCGAACTCTTCACCATCGCTCTCGCCTTCTACGCCTTCGACCGTGTTCTCGCCGCGCCCCGCTGGCCCTGGGCTCTCACCCTCGCCTTTGCCTGGAGCTACGCCGCCATCCTTCGCCCCGATGGCGCCCTGCTCGCCGTCGCCCTCTGCCCCGCCCTCGTCTTCTGCGGATCGAAGCGCTGGGGCACCCCGCGCATGATCCGCTGGGCTCTTCGTCTGCGGTGTCCTCTCCGTCCTCCCCTTCATCCCCTGGACCCTCCGCAACGCCCGCACCTTCCACATCTTCGAGCCCCTCGCCCCGCGCTACGCCGTTGACCCCGGCGAAGACACCGACCCCGGCTTCCAGCGCTGGACACGAACCATCTGCGTCGACTTCGCCTGCACCTGGGAAATCTACTGGAATGCCGACAACGACATCATCGACATCGGCAATTTCCCCTCACGCGCCTTCGACTCCCACCGGCAACACCTCGAAACTCGCGCCCTCATCGACGACTACAACCGCCACACCACCATCACGCCACAGATCGATGCCCGCTTCGCCGCCTTCGCCGCCCAGCGCATCCACGACCACCCCTTCCGCTACTACGTAAAACTCCCCATCGCGCGCCTCGCCGACATGGTTCTCCGTCCCCGCACCGAGATGCTCTGGATCGAGTTGCGCTGGTGGCAATACCGCCGCCATCCCGCCGAAACTGTATTTGCCTTTGGTTACGCGGCGCCCAACCTGGCCTATCTCATCGCCGCGCTCATCGGATTCCTCAAGCGCCCGCGCCTCGCCGGCGTCTTCCTCGCCTTCATCCTGCTGCGCTGCGCCCTGCTCCTCACCCTCGAAGCCCCCGAGCAGCGCTACACCCTCGAGTTCTTCCCACCCCTGATCGCCCTCGCCGGCGTGGCCTTCAGCCGAAGTAGGAGGAACGGACGCAACAATTCACCGGAAATCGGCATCGATACGCCGAACGCCGAACGCCGAACGCCGAACGCCGAACGCCGAACGCCGAACGCCGAACGCTGCGTTAGCGAGTTCAACTCGCTACCAGCTACCGCCTACAGGCTGCAGTTCGGCGTATGCCGAACTGCTACACATTCCCCTCATCCAGCCGCAACTCCGTCACCTGAATCCGCCCCGTGCAGATCCGCAGCGGCTGCATGATCGAGAACGCCCGCCGCGTCCCCGGCGCTGTCACCAGAATGCGCGACACCCGCGAGCAGTCGGGCCCGGTCGACCACACCACCTGGAACGCTGCCACCGCATGCGGCATCAGCGTCACGCTCGGCGCCGGTCCACTCGCAGGCCCAGGCTTGGTGCTCGATAACTCCGCCATCACCTGGGTCGAGCTTACTTTCTCCATCGCGATGCTTCCGACGTTCTCACCTTGCGCGTCCACCAGCGCCACCACCGGATAGCCGCCCAGCCGGCACGGCATGGCCCCGCGATTCATGAACGCCAGCTTTACCGACCGGAAGATCCCGTTGGCATCCCCCGCGATCTCCTCCACTGAAAGAACGTCCGGGTCGCACAGCCCCGCATTCTGCGCGTCCTGCGCCGTCGCCCGCGCTATCAGGTGCGGCATCTCGCCGCTCGTCATCATGTACGGCGCATTGGGATTCGGGTGCAGCGCCACATCGTCCGGCGCCCCACCCTGCGCCGCCAGTTTCACCCTGCCGCCTCGCGTGCCCGCACATCCAAGACACACCACCGCAACGCAGCCCGCGGCAACCGCCGGATACAGCCAACGCCTGAACATGGGAGGGAGTCCTTTGCTCTCATTGTAGGATGTTCCCGCCGCGCGTGCCGGTTGCACCTTCCCGAAAGAAGGTTGCCTGCTCGCAAGGATTTAGAATCGGGCCATGGTTTCGGTCCCCGCTCCGCGCCCTCTCGAAGGTCAGGTCGCCCTCGTCACCGGCGCGGCCAAGCGCATCGGTCGCGCCCTCGCTCTCGCTCTGGCCGACGCAGGCGCCTCCGTCGCCATCACCTTTCGCGACTCCGAAACCGAAGCCCATGAAACCCTTGCCGACATCGAAAAACTGGGCGTCCAGGCCGCCGCCTTTCACGTCGAGCTCCGCGATCCTGCTCAGATTCGCTCCGCCGTCGATGCTGCTATCGCCCGCTTCTCCCGTCTCGACATCCTCGTCAACAACGCCGGCCGCTACGAAACCGCCGCGCTTGAATACCTCACCGTCGAGCAGTGGGACGCCATGTTCGAAACCAACACCCGTGCCCCCTTCCTCGCTGCCCAGGCCGCCTATCCCCACCTCAAAGCCGCTCACGGCCGCATCATTAATATTGGATCGCTCGGCGGTCTCCATCCCTGGCCCACCCACGCCCACTACTGCACCTCCAAGGCCGCGCTCCACATGCTCACCCGCACCATGTCCAAAGCCTGGGCGCCGGAGATCAGCGTCAACTGCGTCGCCCCCGGCATGATCGTCAACGGCGAGGTCGACCCCGAGTTCGAGCACTTCGCCCGCCGCACCCCCATGCAGCGCAACGGCACCGCCGCCGACGTGGCCGCCGCCGTCCTTTTCTTTGCCACCGCCCCCCACTTCATCACCGGCCAGATCCTCTCGGTCGACGGCGGCCTCGGCCTCTGATCGCTCCAAGCTCCCGGCTCCCGGCTCCCGGCTCCTCGCTCATGTTCTCCCCGCGCATGCCGATAAGGCCATCTGGAGAACACACGATGTCCACCTTCGCCTGGGACGATTCCTACAGCGTCGGCGTCCACCAGTTCGACGCCCAGCACCAAAAACTGTTTCAGATCATCAACTCTCTCGCTGACGCCATGCGCGTTGGCAAAGGCGAAGACGTCATCCGCGAAGTCGTCGGCCAGCTCGCCGTCTACACTCGCACCCACTTCCTCCAGGAGGAAGTCGCCATGCGCCAGACCGGCTACCCCGATCTCGCCTCCCATCAGGTCCAGCACAACAAGCTCCTCGCCGACGTCGAGAAATACAAATCCGACCTCCTCGAAGGTCGCAAGCCCAACCTGGTTGCCGTTCTCAACTTTGTCCAGAACTGGCTCGTCCAGCACATCCAGAAATCCGACAAGAAATACTCCGACCACCTCAACGCTCACGGCCTCCGCTGATTCCGCTGACATGCCTCCGCCAAAACAAAAGGCGCTCCAACAAAGGAGCGCCTTCCTTTTTCTGACCGCTGACCGCCAACCGCCGACCGCTCTTCAGCTGCCGTCCCTCACCCCAGCGGCACATCCGTACAAGGCGTGAACTGCGTCGTCAGCAGCGACGAATCCGGAAAGCTGAAATCTCCGTTGATCGCCGTCGACGGCGCCGCGTCCTTAAACCACTGCAGCACCCCCAGCGTCTGCGGATGATACGTGAACCCATGCAGCGTCACATCCGTGTAGTCGGGAATGAAGCTCTCCGTGATGTCTCCCACCTCCAGCGTGTTCTGGCAAACCCCGTCCGGAGCCCCCGGAACCTGATAGCTCGGCGTGACATTGTTCACGAACGGATCGTTCACCGTCTCCGCCAGCTCGTGCGACAACGCGTTGATGTCGGCAAACTCGCCCGGATCCCCAAACACCGTATTCGCCACATCGGAATCGAGCGACGTCGCAAACACCACCGTCTGCACAAACGTCCGGTTCGCTGTCTGCCGCGCCTCGTACGCCGTGTGGAATCCGCCGACGCAGCAGTCCACCGGCTGTCCCATCGAGAAATCCCCGTACACCGCATTGCGCGTCAGGAAGATCGGGATGGACCGCACGTCCACCGGCTCCAGCTGCAGCATCGTGTTCAGCTGCGACGCGATGAAATTCACGTCGATCAGTGCAAAGTACGTCCCCGTCGGATCCACAAACACTTCCGACGCGCCCACCGGCACTTCGATCGTCACCGGCGTCAGCGTCTGCGGCGTGCCCAGCAGCACGTGGTAGTTGTCGCCTCTCCGCGCGTTGATCAGCGGCCAGAACTGCGCGCGCATCTGCGCATCCACAAACTGCGTGTCGCCGCTGGCATACTCCGCATCGTCGAACAGCGGCGAGTTTTTGACCTCGCGCGTGATCGTCGTCGCGTCAATCGTGATGTTGTTGCCGTTCTGGTCCACAAACTCGTCAAAATAGAACGACAGCGGAACATAGTCCGTCGGCACGCTGTCGTCCGCCGCAAGGACGGATTCTGTCCCACCATCGTGTAGCCATAGCTGTAACCATCGCTGGTAAACGAGCCGCTGAACGTTGGGATCGAAACGATGTTCTGGCTCTGCGCCAGCGTTGCCAGGTTCGTGGCGGGGACAAGCGGTTCTGGGCTCGGTGCTGCGGCGTCGAGTTCAGCGACGCAAAATAACCGCCGGGAACGGCTGCGGGCAGACGCGTTGTTCCGCCCAAACTCTGAGCGGCGGCCAGTTGAACGAAAAGAGTCACAGCAGCAAGGCAGAAAAAAGCAGACAGCTTCCTCATGGGAGAGGTTCTCGACTTTCTTTGCTGACTTATTTTTTTGAGAAGCGAACCTCAATGTGCGTCACCAAAGCTGCGAAGTCAATCGCATCTTTGGTAATTTCGCCGCTCGCAGCCGCAAAAATTCACCAACGATGACCACAGGAGTGGTCCTTCGCTCGCTTCACGTCCTCGCGGCGTTACGACAGATTCTCCGAAAAAATTTGAAGTTAACGAAGGAAGCAAATCGCGCGCCCCCGTCTACCTGCCGAACAGCCGCCCCATCAGCCCCGGCCGCTTCACTTCGTCCTCGTAGACGTAAACGCCCTCCGGCTCCGGTTGCTGTCCCAGCGGCTGATTCTCGAACGCCGCCCGCGGATTTTTCACGCACAGCCGCTCCGCCGTTCCCTCACCGTACTTCTTCGCAATCGCCTCATACGCCGGCCGCATTGCCGGAGGCCGCCCCTCCAGGTTGTGCGCATCGGTCGCGATGAAGTGTACCCAGTTCTTCTCCAGTAGCTCCCATGCCAGGTGCTGGGCCCGCTTGCCGAACCGCCCGTTCAGCGACGACGCCGTGATCTGCACCAGGCATCCCGTCCGTATCCATTCCGCCATCCGCGCGTGTTCCTTCTGCAGAATCGGGTTCCGCTCCGGATGCGTAATGATCGGCCGCATCCCCTTCACCTCGAACTCGTAGAACGTATCGCCGATGCTCTGCGGAATCATGAACTCCGCAAACTCCACCAGCAGATACTTCCCATTGTTGATGGTGAACTTCGTCGGATGCTTCAGCGCGTCTTCGATGTTTTCGTAGGAAAGATGAAAATCGCAGCCCAGCCCCAGCGTCACCGCGTCCCCGACCCGCTCGCGGATCGCCTCCATCTTCTCGCGGTTTCGCTCCGGGTTGAATTCCCACGTGTCGTTCGCATGGGGCGTGCACGCAATATGCGTGATCCCGTCCGCTGCCGCCGCCTTCGCCTGCGCCACCGAGCTCTCGATGTCTTTGGGTCCGTCGTCCGTTCCGAACAACAGATGATGATGAATGTCGATCATGCCAGCCGTGCCAACGCCCCCACCAGCGATTCGAAAATCTTAAACCCGTCCGATGATCCCAGAATGGATTCGCTCGAACGGTCCGGATGCGGCATCATCCCCAGCACATTCCGCCCCTCGTTCAGGATTCCCGCAATGTTCTCCAGCGACCCGTTCGGATTCGCCTCCCGCGTGATCGCGCCCTCCGGCGTCGCATACCGGAACACGATCCGATCCTGGCTCTTCAGCTCCGCCAGCGTCGCCTCATCGCAGAAATAATTTCCCTCCATGTGCCCGATGGGAATCTTCAGCACCTGCCCCTTCGTCAGCGTCTGCGTAAACGGCGTGTCCGTCGTCTCCGTCCGCAGATACACCTGTTTGCAGACGTACTGCAGTCCCGCATTCCGCATCAGCGCACCCGGCAGCAGCCCCGCCTCGCACAGGATCTGGAATCCGTTGCAAATTCCCAGCACCAGCCCGCCATCGTCGGCAAATTTCTTCACCGACTGCATCACCGGCGAGAAGCGCGCAATCGCCCCCGTCCGCAGATAGTCCCCGTAGGCAAATCCGCCCGGCACCAGGATCGCATCGCAATTCTCCAGGCTCGGCGAATCGTGCCACAAAAACGTTACCGGCTGATGCGCAATCTTCTCCACCACGTTGTAAGTGTCGTGGTCGCAATTCGATCCCGGAAACACCAGCACGCCAAATTTCATATCTATATTAAGGTTAGCAGGTCACACCGCACCCGATTCCTGGTACCCCGGGTGCCCCATTCTGATTGCGCCCGATGTTAGCGCAATCAGGGTGGGCATCGCGCATTAGCGCGATCCTCCTGCCTCCCGAACCCTGCTCCTGTGCAGCCATGCTTCCATCGCCTCCAGCGCCCGCTCGCACACCATCCGGTGTCGCTCCCGCTTATCCCGCACCTTCTTCCGCGTAGCCTCATCCAGAGGCTCCAGCAAATCGAACGTGATGTTCGCCGGCTGAAATCGCTTCGCATCGGCTTCCGTGATGTACCGCACCAGCGATCCCAGCGCCGTCCCGCGTGGAACCGGCTCCGGCCTCTCGCCCCTCGCCATCTCCGCCGCATACATCCCCGCCAGCATCCCCGTCGCAATCGATTCCGTGTACCCCTCGACTCCCGAAATCTGCCCCGCAAAGAAAATTCGCGGATACTCCCGCAGATGCAGCGTTCGCGTCAGCACCTTCGGCGCGTTGATATACGTGTTGCGATGAATCTGCCCATACCGCAAAAACTTCGCACTCTCCAGCCCCGGAATCATCCGAAAAATCCGCGCCTGCTCCCCAAACTTCATATGGTTTTGAAAACCCACCAGGTTGTACGAGTCCGCCCGCAGATTCTCCACCCGCAGCTGCACCACCGCCCACGGCATCTTCCCCGTTCGCGGATCGATCAGCCCCACCGGCTTCATCGGCCCAAATCGCAGCGTGTCCCGCCCCCGCCGCGCCAGCTCCTCAATCGGCAAACAGCCCTCGAAATACTCCAGCTTCTCCCACTCCTTCGCCTCCACGCTCTCCGCCGCCAACAGCGCATCGTGAAACGCCTCGTACTCCGCCTGCGTCATCGGACAATTAATGTAGTCCGCCGTTCCCTTGTCGTACCGCGCCGCCAGGTACACCTTCTCCCGATCGATCGAGTCCGCCTCCACGATCGGGCTGATCGAGTCGTAGAACGCCAGGTGCTCGCGTCCCCGTCAGCCGCGCAATCTCCTCCGACAGCGCGGGCGAAGTCAGCGGCCCCGACGCCACAATCGTGATCCCGTCTATCCGCATCGAGCCGCGTCACCTCCTCGCGATGCACCGTGATCCGCGGTTCGGCCGCCATCTTCTCCCCGATCAGCCGCGAGAACTCCACCCGATCCACCGCCAGCGCATGCCCGGCCGGAACCGCGCTCGCATCCGCACACGCCAGCAAAGCCGATCCCGCCCGCCGCATCTCCTGCTTCAGCAGCCACGGTGCGGTATTCTCGCTCTCGCTTTTCAGAGAATTGCTGCACACCAGCTCGCCAAAATCCGCCGTCTGGTGTGCCGGCGTCGTCCGCACCGGCCGCATCTCGTACAGATCCACCTCCGCACCCATGCCGCGCCGCAGTCAATGCCGCCTCAGGCCCCGCCAGCCCCCCGCCAATGACCCGAATCCTCATCGTTCCCCGCAACATCTTCCCGATTTGAAGGGGCACGCCATTCAGCCGTGCCGTGAAGGCTGGCCAATCCGTCCGGCTTTAGCCGCTGAGGGTGGTTTCTACCGCCGCCCCCGGCCATCATGGAAACCCAGTCTTTAGCGAGGCACAAGTTTTTGAACCGCACCAAAAAACTTCAGTCGCGCCGAGAAACTTCAGCCAACCGAAAAACTTCAGTCGCGCGAGGTCGTACCGAAAAAAGCCAACGCCCCAAAAGCCCCCCCATAGGGGACAGCCAGGTTCACCCCATAGCAAGAAGCTTGGACCTTCGCCACTGAATCTTCAAAGGATTTCGTCGCACCCTCAAACCCTAAGTACCACCGCCAGCCCGTTTTGGGAAACTTCAGTCGCACCAAAAACTTGAGTCGCACCGGTCGTACCCCAAAAAGCCACCCCCAATAGGGACGGCCAGGTTCACCCCATAGCAAGAAGCGCTGGACCCTCGCCACTGAATCTTCAAAGGATTTCATCGCATCCTCGAACGTAAGTACCACCCTGCAGCCCGTTTTGGGAAACTTTTGTCGCGCCAAGAACCTTAGTCGAGCCGAAAAACATTCAGTCGCATGAGTCGCACCGAAAAGCCGCCCCATAGGGACGGCCAGGTTCACCCCATAGCAAGAAGCGTGGACCCTCGCCACTGAATCTTCAAAGGATTTCATCGCACCCTCGAACCCTAAGTACCACCCCGCCGCCCGTTTTGGGAAAATGGAGCCCTTATTCGGCAGGCTTTAGCCGTGCCCTGAAGTCTTGCCAATCCGTCCGGCCTGGCCGCTGAGTGGTTTTCCTTCACGCGGATCGCGCTCCGCTTCGCTCACCACCCGCCAGATCCCGCAGCGCATCATCCTTCACCCGCATCCGCGTCCAGTCGTCCATCCAATCGGCGCCCAGCGTCTTATAGAACTCAATCGCCGGCGTATTCCAGTCCAGCACATGCCAGAACAGGATCACGCACCCCCGCTCTACCGCAATCGCCGCCACCTTCTCCAGCAACGCCCGCCCCATCCCCCGCCCGCGAAACCGCGGCCGCACAAACAAATCCTCCAGATGCATCGCCCGCCCTCGCCACGTCGAGTACACCGGAAAGAACAGCGCGAAGCCCCGCTGGCTCGCCGTCCTCCTCCGCAATCACCGTCTCGAAATACCGCTCCCCGCCCGCCTCCGGAAACCCATCCCGCAGCAACTCCGCCTCCGTCACCTGCACCGCACCCGGAGCCCGCTCATACGTCCGCCAGATCCCGAATGAACTCCAGAATCAGCGCAACATCGTCCCTGCCCGCCTCCCGAATCGTCGTCATGAGCTTCCATTATAAAAAGCGCCGTGCCACGCCCTCTGTCTGTAACCTGTTTCCGGAGAAACGCCATGCAGCCGATGTCGCCAGTCGACGTCATTTCTCCGGCCTTCCGCCGGACTCGCACCCTCCTCTATCCTCCCGGCTCGGCCCCGGGCCTCTATGACCCCTTCCGCTTCTGGTTCTTCCTCAAGATCGTCGTGATCGCCGCGCTCACCCAGGGTAATATCTACGGCTTCGTCTTCGGAATCAGCGCCGAAATCATCGCCGTCATCGTCGCGGTCGCCAGCGGAGTCTGGGGCGCCGCCGCGCACCACCCCGGCTCCCAATTCGCGGCTGGCGGTCTCAGCCCGTTCTTCATCACCGTCATCGTTATTGCCCTCGTTCTCGCCTTCCTCCTCGGCCTTCTCTTCGCCTGGATCTGGTGCCGTCTTCGCTTCACCCTCTTTGATCTCGTTCTCTACCGCCACGGACGCGTCGCGCGTGCCTGGTCCCCTTACCGCTCGCAGACGTGGAGATTTCTCGGCCTCGTGATGCTCATCTCCCTCGGCCTGCTGCTGCTCCTCGCCCTCACCGCCGGGCCCATCGTCCTCCACCTCATCGGCATGTTCCGCCACCTCAGCCAGCAGCAGATCAACAGCGACCCCACGCTCTTCTTCGCTCACATCCTTCCCCTCTACGGCATCTTTTTCCTTTTTATGATCCTCGCCGGGCTAGTCAACGCCGTCGCGCAGGACTTCATCCTCCCCCCAATCGCCCTTGAAAACGCTCCTCTCGGAGTTTCTTTCTCCCACTTCTTCCAGCTCCTTCGCACCCGCTTCTGGTATGTCGCGCTTTACATGCTCTTCCGCTACCTGCTTGAACTGGGCATGGCGATGGTCGGCGGCATCGCCCTGTTCATCGTCATCGCCATCCTTGGCGGAGGCGGCGCTGCCATCGGTTTCGTCCTCTACCACGCCCTTTGGCACTCCGGACCCGGCGGAACCGCCGTCTTCATCCTCTTCTGCATCCTCGCGGGCCTGGTGTTTTTCGCCGTCTACACCTTCCTCACCATCGTCCTCTACGGCTACATTGCCATCGTCAAACAGTCGTACGCCGATCTCTTTTACGGCTCGTACTACCCTCCCCTCGGCGATCTCCTGAACCCTCCGGCCCCCAACCCGCCGCTCACCCCCACACCTGCGCCCTCCAGTTAACATCAGCTTGCTCCCCGCTCCAGGCTCCAGGCTCCAGGCTCCCAGCTCCCGGCTCCAGGCTCCCGGCTTTTCCCCCACTCCAGACTTCCCTTTTCCCGCTTTTAGCGTCATCATGAATGTCATTCCAGCCTCAGGCTGGGCCGTTCCCCCAGACGCTCCGGTCGAACCTCAGCACCGAAGCGGCGCAAACGGCGGTTGCCGTTTGACCAGAACGGTCAGGAGCCGGGGTCCCCGACGCACCCGCTTTTGGTGCGGTGGGGTGGAGGGAGGCGCTTATGCAGCGCTGTTTCGCCCTCGCGGCGCAGATCACCCTCACCGCGATCCTCGCCCTTCCCGCGGCATCCTCCGCCTGTGCCGAAACTTCGCAGCCACAGCAGTCCGCTCCCCAGCTCACTGTTGCCAGGACGGCCCCTGTCTCCGCTGTCGCCCCTGTCGACCTGCCCCCGGAACTCCGCGGCGATCTGGCCATGGCCCACCAGGAGTATCTCCGTGCCATCGACGCCTACAGCCAGGTCCCCGACAAAACCGCCATCACCTGGAACAAGCTCGGCATGGCCTACCACCACCTCTTCGCCATGGACGAGGCCCGCCGCGACTACCAGCGCGCCCTCCACCTCCACCCCGATTACGCTGAAGCCCTCAACAACCTCGGCGCCATCTACTACGCCAGAAAGAACTACAAGAAGGCCATTCGCTATTACCGCAAAGCCATTGCGATCGATCCGCAGTCCGCGACCATTTACAGCAACCTGGGCACCGCCTGGTTTGCTCGCGGCAAAAGTACTGACGGTATCGAGGCCTACCGCACCGCCTTCGCCCTTGACCCCACGGTCTTCGCATCCGACTCCGCCCTCCTGGTCAACGAGGGTCTGGACTCGCACGAGCGCGCTCTGCAGGACTTTTGCCTCGCAAAGCTCTTCGCCGCCTCCGGCAGAAACGAAGAAGCCATCGACTTTCTCCGCAAGGCCCTCGACGAAGGCTTCACCGACCGCAAAAAGATTCTCGCCGACCAGACCTTCGCCTCTCTCCGCGCCACCCCCCAATTCGCCCGGCTCATGACCGAGCAGCAAAAACCCCACTAAAGGAATTGCCTCCCGGCTCCCGGCTCCCGGCTCCCAACTCCAGGCTCCCGCCTCCCGGCTCCCGGCTCCCAGCTCCAGGCTCCCAGCTCCAGGCTCCCGGCTCCCGGCTCCCGGCTCCCAACTCCAGGCTCCCGCCTCCCGGCTCCCGGCTCCCAGCTCCAGGCTCCCAGCTCCAGGCTCCAGGCTCCCGGCTGCCTTATCCCTTCAGCCTCCCTTAAGCTGACATTGCTATCCTCCACCCATGGCAAGATCCGGCCCCGCCGGGGGGCGCACAGCTTTGCTCGCTTGTGCTGCGCTGTTTTGCGCCCGAATTTCCCTCGCCCAGGCCCTGCCCTCAGCACCGCAGCCGTCCGCTCCGCAGCCCGTCCCAGCAGCCTCCGCTTCCGCAACGCCAGCGTTCACGCTCGACCAGGCCATCGCCGCCGCGCTCGCCAACGATCCCACTTACCGCGTAGCCCTTGCCGCCGGCGGCTCCGCTCGACTCGACGCTGCCCTCAGCCGCAGCGCCCTCTTGCCCAACGCCACCGCCCACGGCCAATATCTCTACACGCAGCCCAACGGCGTCCTCAACCAGGCCGGTCAAATCGGCTCCCAGGCCGCGCCTCGCTTCATCGCCAACAACGCCATTCGCGAGTACGCCGCCCAGGTCCTCGTCAATGAGAACCTCAGCTTCGCCGCCCTCGCCGACTACCGCCGCTCCCGTGCCCTCGCCGCTCAGTCTGCCGCCGATCTGGAAAGCGCGCGCCGCGATCTGGTTCTCCGCGTCGTCGCCGCCTACTTCGGTCTGCTTTCCGCAACCGACAAAGTCGACGTCGCCCGCCGCGCGCTCGATGAGTCGCATGCCTTCGTCGACCTCACCCAAAAGCTCGAGAACGGCCGCGAGGTCGCCCACGCCGACGTCGTCAAAGCCGACCTCCAGGACCAGCAGCGCCAGCGCGAATTCGACGACGCCACCCTCGCCGCCGATAGAGCCCGCCTCGACCTCGGTGTCCTCCTCTTCCCCGACCCACGCACTCCCTACACCCTCGCCCCACCCGACACGCCCACTCCGCTTCCCGATCGGCCCGCCATCGAAGCCGCAGCCGCCAACAACAACCCCGACCTCCGCAGCGCTCTGGAAGCCCTCCACGCCGCGAACAACGAAGTCTTCGCCGCCCGCGCCGGCTACCTCCCCGCGCTCAGTTTCAACTACGCCTATGGCATCGATGCGCCCCAGTTCGCGGTCCGCGGTCCGGAGGGCGTCCGCAACCTCGGCTACTCCGCCTCCATCTCAGTCGACTTCCCCCTCTGGGACTGGTTCGCCACCCAGGACCGCGTCCGCCAGGCGGAACTCCGCGAGAAAGCCGCGCAGGCGACTCTGACCAATACCCAGCGCACCCTCATCGCGCAGCTCGACGAGTTCTACAACGAAGCCCGCATCGCCGCCGCCCAGGTCGCCTCGCTCCGTACCAGCGTCGACACCGCGCGTGAAAGCCTGCGCCTCACTCGCCTCCGCTACTCTGCCGGCGAAGCCACCGCCCTCGAAGTGGTCGACGCGCAGTCCGCTCTCGCCCTGGCCGAAGCCGCGCTCGACGACGGCATTCTGCGCAACCACGTCGCCCGCGCCAACCTCCAGACCCTCACCGGAACCCTCTAGATGACACGCCACCTCGCATGTGACTCGAATCCGCAACGGACAAGTTTTTGTAACAGGGCACGAGTTTACTCGTGCCGATACGATCGCGAAGGGACTCGGGCTTTAGCCCCTGAGGCTTACATTCAGCTGCTGGATGCCTCATATCTGCCCGGTTTTGACAGATGTGGGAAGCCACGGCTTCACTTCGATCCCGGGTGCCCCATTCTGATCGCCCGTTTTTGGCGGTCAGGGTGGGCATCGCGCGCAGCGCGATCCTTCTCGCCTCTCGTCTCCCGCTCGCCCTTCGCTCCTTTCTCCGCTCGCCTTTCGCTCGTCTTCCCGCTCGCACTTCTCCTCCTCGTAGGCTGCTCCAAAAAAGAATCCACCCAACCCACCGCAGTCCCCGTCCAGGCCGCCACCGCCCAGGTCCAGTCCATCACCGAGCACACCCTCACCGACGCGGTCCTCGCCCCCATCGCCCAGGCCGCCATCTCGCCCAAAATCACCGCCCCGGTTAAAAAGTTTTACGTCCAGCGCGGCGCGCATGTGAAAGCCGGCCAGCTCCTCGCCACCCTTGAAAACAGCGACCTCGCCGCCGCCGTCACCGACAACCAGGGCTCCTTCGACGCTGCCGACGCCACCTACCAAACCGCCGTCAAAGCCCAGGTTCCCGAGGATTACCAGAAAGCTCAGCTCGACCTCGCCCAGGCCAAAGCCAATCTCGACCTGAACCAGCGCATCGTCGACAACCGCAAGCAGCTCTTCGCCCAGGGAGCCATCGCCGGCCGCGACCTCGACACTTCCCAGGCCGCGCTCGTTCAGGCCCAGGCCGCCTATGACAGCCGCCGCCAAACATCTCGCCGGCATGAACGAAGTCAGCCACGCCGCCGCCCTCAAAGCCGCTCAGGGCAATTACGAATCCGCGCAAAGGCAAATACCAGGGAGCCGAAGCCCAGCTCAGCTACTCCGAAATTCGCAGCCCCATCGCCGGCGTCGTCACCGACCGTCCCCTCTACGCCGGTGAAACGCCCGCACCCGGCGCGCCCTTCATCACCGTCATGGATACCTCCGCCCTCCTCGCGAAGATCCATTTGTCACAGCCACAGGCACAATTACTGAAGACCGGCGACCCCGCCCAGGTTTCCGTCCCCGGCCTCACCGATCCTGTCCCTGGCAAGATCACCCTCGTCAGCCCCGCCCTCGATCCCGGCAGCACCACCGTCGAAGTCTGGATTCGCCTCGAAAATCCCAAAGGCACTCTCCGCCCCGGCACCGCCGTCCACGTCTCCATCGCCGGACGCACCGCACCCCAAGCCACCGTCGTGCCCTCTGAGGCCATCATCGTCCCCGCCTCCGGCAAAACTTCCGTCATGCTCATCGGCCCCGACGGCGTCGCCCACCTCACGCCCGTCACCACCGGCATCGCCGACGCCGGCATGACTCAGATCCTCTCCGGCATCGCCGCCGGCCAGCAGGTTGTCACCACCGGCGCCGCCTCCCTCGACGACGGCACCAAAGTCGAAGTCAAAGCTGCAGGCGAAGATTCCGATGACAAACCCTCAGCGGCCAAAGGGGACGACGACAAGTGAGCGATCCCACTCCGCCGTCCGCAAAGTTCTGGCTCCCCCGCTGGGCGCGCAGCATCTTCTTCTTCACCATCGTCCTCGGCGTCGCCGGCATCTTCCTCGCCTTCCGCATCCCCATCTCCGTCTTCCCGCAAACCAACTTTCCCCGCGTCGTCATCGGCGTCGACAACGGCGTCATGCCCGTCGAGCAGATGGAAGTCACCATCACCCGCCCCATCGAAGACGCTGTCAACTCCGTCCCCGGCCTCGTCACCGTCCGCTCCATCACCAGCCGTGGCTCAGCCGAAGTCAGCCTCTTCTTCAACTGGAACGTCGACATGTTCCAGACCCTGCAGCTCGTCAACGCCGCGCTCTCCCGCGTTCAGCAGGGACTCCCGTCGACCGCCGTCATCACCACCAACCGCCTCACCTTCGCAACCTTCCCCATCCTCGGCTACGCCCTCACCTCAAAAACCGTCTCGCAGACCCGCCTCTGGGAACTCGCCACCTACGAACTGAAACCGCCCCTCAATCGTCTTGACGGCGTCAGCACCGTCACCGTCCAGGGCGGCCAGGTCCCCGAATACCACATCGTTCCCAACACCGCCAAGCTCATCGCCGCGCAAATCGCCATCCCCGACATCGTCAGCGCCATCCAGCAGACCAACCTGCTCCAGTCCCCTGGCCTCTACGAAGCCAATCACCAACTCATCCTCGGCCTCGTCGGCGACCAGGCCTCGAACCTCGCCCAACTCGCGCAGATCACCGTAAAATCCACGACCTCCGGCGTCCCTATCCATCTCTCCGACATCGCCCAGGTCGCGCCCGCCACCCAGCCCGTCTACACCATCGTCACGTCGAACGGTGAGCCCGCCGTCCTCATCAACATCGCCCGCCAGCCCACCTCCAATACCGTCGCCGTCGCCGACGAAGTCGCTTCCGAGATGACCCGGCTCCGCGCCGACCTCCCCCCCGGCGTCACCATCGCCCCGTTCTACGACCAGTCCCACCTCGTGCGCGACTCCATCGCCAGCGTTCGCGACGCCATCCTCATCGGACTCATCCTCGCCGCCCTCATCCTCGTCCTCTTTCTGCGCGACTGGTCCGCCTCCCTCGTCGCCGGCCTCGTCATTCCTGTAACCATCCTTGTTACATTTATTGCGCTCTGGGCGTTGGGCGAAAGCTTCAACCTCATGACCCTCGGCGGTCTCGCCGCGGCAGTCGGTCTCGTCATCGATGACGCCATCGTCGTCGTCGAAAACATCGCCCTCCATCGTGAAGCCGGCGAAGACCGCATCGAAGCCGTCCGCAAAGCCCTCGCCGAAATCACCCACCCCCTCATCGGATCCACCATCACCCCCATCGTTGTCTTCCTGCCCCTCATCTCGGTCACCGGCGTTACCGGAACCTTCTTCCGCGCGCTCGCCCTCACCATGACCGTCGCGCTGCTGACCTCGCTCGCCCTCGCCCTCACCTGGACGCCCGCTCTCTCGCTCACCTTCCTGCGTGGCAACCACCGCCGCGCCAAAATCGTCCCCATCGATGCACCACCCGAAGAATCCGAGCACCACCACGGCATCATGGCGCCCGTCCTCCGCTTCCACGAGCGCGTCCTCCGCCTCGCTCTCGCCAATCCTCTCTGGCTCGCCGCTGCCTGCGGCATTCTCGTCATCGGCGTCTTCTTCGCTTACAAAGGCCTCGGCTCCGACCTCCTCCCCGAAATGGATGAAGGCGGCTTCGTCCTCGACTACATCATGCCCGCCGGTTCCTCCCTCCAGGAGACCAACCGCGTCCTCCTCCACATCGACAAGATCCTCCACTCCATCCCCGAAGTCACCACCACCTCACGCCGCACCGGCCTCCAGATGGGCCTCGCCGCCGTCACGGAAGCCAACACCGGCGACTTCACCGTCATGCTCAAGGACCACCGCAGCCGCGGCATCGACGAAGTCATGGACGACGCGCGCCAGCAGATCAAAGCCGCCGAGCCCGAGCTCGACGTCGAGTTCACCCAGGTCCTGCAGGACATGATCGGCGACCTCTCCAACGCCCCCGAGCCCATCCAGATCAAGCTCTTCTCCACCAATCAGGACCTGCTCAACCAGCTCGGTCCCCGCGTTGGCGACGCCATCGGCAAAGTTCCCGGCGTCACCGACGTCGAGAACGGCATCGACAACACCATCAGCGGTCCCGCCACCGTCTTCCAGGTCGACCCCGGCCTCGCCGCGCACTACGGCTTCACCACCTCCGAGGTCGCCACCGACGCCACCTCCATCCTCGACGGCATCACCACCCCGCAGCCCCTCATTCAGAACGGCCGCCCCTACACCATCCGAGTCCGCCTCGACGACGCCAACCGCACCTCGCTCGACGCCATCCAGAACACCGTCTTCGTCAGCTCCACCGGCAAGCTCGCGACCCTGGGCTCGCTCGCCCACATCCAGCAGCTCCCGCCGCAGAACGAAATCATCCGCGAAAACCTGCAGCTCATGGTCGCCGTCACCGGCCGCCTCGAAGGCTCCGACCTCGGCACCGCTGTCGCCCGCGTGCAGAAAGCCGTGGCCAATCTCCACCTGCCCTCCAGCGTCCGCGTCAACTACGGCGGCACGTATCAGACCCAGCAGCAATCCTTCCACGAGCTGGTCCAGGTTCTCCTCCTTGCTCTGGTGCTGGTCTTCGGCGTCCTCCTCGCCGAATTCCGCAGCTTCTCCGCCCCCGCCTCCATCCTCGTCTCCTCGATCCTCTCCACCGCCGGCGTCATCTTCGCCCTCCTCATCACCGGCACCACCTTTAATGTCGCGTCGTTCATGGGACTGATTATGGTGATCGGAATCGTCGCGAAAAACGGCATCCTCCTCCTCGACGCCGATCAGCGCTTCCGTGCCGGCGGCATGACTCCCCGTGACGCCATGATCCAGGCCGCCCGACGCCGCCTCCGCCCCATCGTCATGACCGCGCTCGCTGCTATGACCGGCATGTTGCCCCTTGCTTTCGCGTTAGGCTCCGGCTCCCAGATGCTTCAGCCCCTCGCGATAGCGGTGATCGGCGGCCTCACCATCTCCATGGCCCTGTCGTTAATCGTCACCCCCGCCGTCTACTACTTCCTCGCCCGCGAGTAGCGCACTACAATCCAAAGCACCATGCGATCCAGAATCCGCCCGTTTGTCTGCTCTCTGGTCGTGATCGCGTCACTCTTTGGCCCGCCCTTCGTTCGCACAGGACACGCGCAGGAAGCTACCGCTCAGCTCCCACCAAGTCTGCCGTATAGCTGTAGTAATTGCGTGTGGTGGAGTGACGATGAGCTGCGCTCGCTCCTCAAGAAGCAAATCCCGACCCTCTCGGACGAGATCCCAACAACCTCAGTTGCGGAAGGCCAAGTTCGCACAGCACTCAAGTTTCTACTGAAAGAAAAAGGCATCACGGCCGAAGTGCAGAGCGAAGAGCCGTCATCTTTCGCGCTCACTGCAGAACGAGCGGCGGGATCGCCCTCGCCCGCAGTCGCCTTCAGCATCGCCTCTCCCCACATTCTCATCGGTAAGGTCCTGATTTCCGGGGCGCCCGACGAGTTGCAGAGTTCTTTGCAAAAACAGCTTCAGAGCCGCGAAGGAACTGCCTACAACAAAGGACAGGATTGGCTGGTCCGATCCCTGGTCACTGACACCCTGGAATCCAGCGGCTTTCTCGACTCCCACGTTGACATCTCTCACAGCACACCTCGCGGGCAGGCCACAGCCTACGTCGTCGGTCTCCTGGTAGCAATCGCATCGGGCCCTCAATATCACATCGCAGAAATTACGGCGGACGGCGGACCGCTGCTTCCCGGACGCGACCTGTCCGGATTCTTCATGCAGCATCCCGGCGACATCGCCAATTCTGGTCCCTTCGGCAGGCTCGCCGGCAATCTGCGAGCGTACTACTGGCAGCACGGCTTTGCCGACGTGGCGATCGCCGCTCCACCGATCCTCGACAAACAACACGCGCTCGTCTCCTACCACCTGGCCGTGAGTCCGGGCCCCATGTATCGCCTCGCCACCCTCACCATTCAGCATCTCAACGCCGATCAGGAAGACAGGGCCCGAGCCCTGCTCGCTATGAAGTCCGGCGATATCTACGACGAAATGGCAATAAACGCTCTGTTTCATAAGATCCCGCTGGATCCTCTCCTCGCCGGCTACGAGTTCAGCTTCAGCCGGAAGAAGAACCAGCTCACGGCAACCGTCAACCTGACTCTGGACTTTTCCAAAGCTGGCGGCAACAGCAGCGTCACCATCAAGTAGATAGACCTCCTTTCGACAAGCCCAGCCAATCGGCCCGCCGACATCCCAACCCCTCCGATGCGCTCGGCAACCAAACCCCAGCCTCAAACGCCAGCCTCAAACGCCAGCCCCAAAACCCCAGCCTCGACTCTCAGCCCGACGGCCAGGTTCACCCCACAGCAAGTAGAGGACTCCCTTCCATGCGGATAGATCAAGGGATTTGATTCCGTGCGTCAGCCGAAAGTGCCGTCCCCACAGGTCAGCCCTCCCGTTTTGGGACATCACCTCTCAAAAACCGACCCCCCCAGGCCCCACGGCCAGGTTCACCCCACAGCAAGTAGCGAACTCCTTTCTTTGGCATGAATCAAGCGACTTCATCCCGCGCGTCAGCCGAAAGTACTGTACCCGGCAAATTAGCCCTCCCGTTTTGGGACATCACCTCTCAAAACCCAACCCCCCAGCCGGCGGCCAGTAGCGGACTCCTTTCCATCGGATGAATTAAAGGATTTGATTCCCTGCGTCAGCCGAAAGTACCGTCCCCACAAATCCACGTCCTGTTTTCGGAAAAACACCTCATTACCCCAGGACCCTCCCTGGCGCAACAAAAGAAACCCAATACTTTCATCCCGACTCGCTGACCCGCACGGTACTAAGGTTTACCCCTCCCGCCCCAAAAACGCGGTATTACATTTCTGCGACACAGCGCTTTCTGCCAGAAGTGAAATCATCACCGCAGCCATGCTCCACCACCCCGTCATTATTCAGGGAGGCATGGGCGCCGGCGTCTCCAGCTGGCGTCTCGCTCAGGCCGTCTCCTCCCTCGGACAGCTCGGCGTCGTCTCCGGCACCGCACTCGATCAGATCCTTATCCGCCGTCTCCAGGATGGCGACCCTGACGGCGACATGCGCCGCGGCCTCGCCGCATTTCCTTTTCCCGACATGGCCCAGCGCATCCTGCGCGCGTACTTCATCCCCGGCGGAAAAGCCGCCACCGCGCCCTACCGGACCACACCATCGCATTCCCAAAACGAGCCCCGCGAACTAACCGAGCTCTGCATCGCCGCCAACTTTGTCGAAGTCTTTCTCGCCCGCCAAGGCCACGACCATCCCGTCGGCATCAATTACCTCGAAAAAGTGCAGATCCCCCACCTGCCCTCCCTCTATGGAGCCATGCTCGCCGGCGTCGGCTACGTGCTCATGGGCGCCGGCATCCCTCTTCAGGTGCCCGGCGTCCTCGATCGCCTCGCCGAACACCAGCCCGCCGACTATCCCCTGCACATCACCGGCGCGCGCGAAGGCGAAAATACCGTGATGCACTTCAATCCCCGCGACTACTGGGAAAGCGACACCGCGCCCAGCCCTCTCCACCGACCCGCCTTCCTCGCCATCGTCTCCTCCAGCACCCTCGCCACCACCATCCTTCGCCGCGCCAACGGCCGTGTTGATGGCTTCGTCATCGAAACCCGTACCGCCGGCGGCCACAACGCCCCGCCTCGCGGCAAGCTTCAGCTCACTTCGGCGGGCGAGCCCGTTTACGGCGAACGCGACGCCATCGACTTCGCGAAAATTCGCGACCTCGGCGCACCCTTCTGGCTGGCCGGAGGCTATGGTTCCGCCTCCAAACTCCAGGAAGCCCTCGCCCTCGGCGCCACCGGCGTTCAGGTCGGCACCGCCTTCGCCTTCACCCGCGAATCTGGCCTCCGCGACGACCTCAAACAAGCTCTGCTCGACAAAGCTCGCTCAGGCGAAGCCCAGGTCTTCACCGATCCCCTCGCCTCCCCCGCCGGTTTTCCCTTCAAAGTCGCAAAACTCGAGGGCACCGCTTCCGACGACGCCGTCTGCGCCGCCCGCCCCCGCATCTGCGACCTCGGCTTCCTGTCCGAAGTCGTCCGCGCCGAAGACGGCACCCTCATCCACCGCTGCCCAGCCGAGCCGCTCTCTCTCTATCTCTCCAAAGGCGGCAAGGCCGAAGACGCCGCCGGCCGCAAGTGTCTCTGCAACGCTCTCATGGCCAACATCGGCCATCAACAAGTGCGCTGTGGCTCTCACGTGGAGCCGCCCCTCGTCACTGCCGGCGACGACCTCACCGAAATCGCCCGCTTCCTCCCCGATTCCGCCGCAACCTACAGCGCCGCCGACGTCCTCAACGCCCTGCTCCCCGCCTGAACCTGCCCGACCACCTCGCCGCACCCACGTCGGACTCGCCGCCTCGCTCGCTTTTCTGCTCTGATCTTCGCTCGTTTTTAGCTCGCTTCTCGCTCGGCCCCTGACACCAACGTCCGCGGCCTGCTCCTCGTCTCAATGAGATCTACCAGTTGGCGGAATCATTACTCCGCCATTTCCATCGCTTCATGCTCGCGCAGCCATAATCCACAGCTATTTCGCATCGAAGCGATTTCCCAATCTGCCCCGCTATCCTTTTCGTGTACACTGTCCAGGTTACCAATGGGTATACAACTCCCGGAACCATTCGCGTCACCTAAATCAGCACAAGGCGTCCTCGCACGGATTGAGCCGCCGGCACCAGTGAGCCGACAGACCGCTCAGCGTTTTTTGCTTTGGTTCCTCATGTAGGTCCGCACCAGCATCCCTTCCGGATCGCACCAGTGGCCTGCATCCTTTGCGCATTTTCGCCGTAAGCCTCTGCTCGACGGAGACGCCGTGGTGCGCCTCTCGTACGACCAATCCTGGCATTGCCTCTTCGGAGTCCTTCCCCGTGGTCCCTCATTTGTCTGCTCGCGCGCGACTCGCGCTCTTCGCCCTGCCTGCTGCCCTGATCCTTTTCGCTGCCGCCGGATGCGGCTCCAATGGCAAGGCCGGCTCCGGTGGCCCCGGTTCCGGCAAAGGATCCTCGCCACCTCCCGCCCTCGCCAGCATCGCTGTCTCTCCCTCCGTGGCCACCATCGCTCCCGGCGCCACCCAGCAGTTCACCGCCACCGGCACCTGGTCTGACGGATCCACCGGCGACGTCACCGCCACCGCCAACTGGACCAGTTCCTCCACCAGCGTTGCTTCCGCCAAAGCGGGCCTCGCCACCGGCGCCGCCGCGGGCATCACGACCCTCAGCGCCACCATCAGCGGCGTCAGCGGTACCGCCACCCTCACCGTTACTCCGGCCGCGCCCACTCTCTCGTCCATCGCCATCACGCCCGCGTCCGCTTCCCTCGCCGCCGGCGCCACGCAACAGTTCACCGCCACCGGCGTTTATTCCGACGGCTCCACGCAGAACCTCACCTCCTCCGTCACCTGGTCCAGTTCCTCCACCGCGGTCGCCACCATCAATGCAGCCGGACTCGCCACCGCTGGCTCCGCAGGATCCACCACCATCACCGCCGCCGACAACAGCGTTACAGGAACCGCCAGCCTCACCGTCACCGCGCCGCCGCCCCCCACGCTCACCTCCATCGCCGTCGCACCCGCATCCGCGTCCATCGCCGCCGGATCGACGCAGCAGTTCACCGCCACCGCGACCTACAGCGACGGCTCCACCTCCAATGTCACCTCTACCGCAACCTGGGCTTCTACGAACACGGCTGTCGCCACCGTCAACGCATCCGGCCTGGCCACTGCCGTGTCCGCGGGAACGGCTTCCATGTCCGCCACGTTGAACGGAGTCTCCGGATCGGCCGCACTCACCGTCACGGCATCCTCGAAGACCGTCACCTCCATCGCCGTCGCGCCCAACCCGGCCAGCTTCGCTACCGGAACCACGCAGCAGTTCACCGCCACCGCCACCTATAGCGACAGCTCCACCGCGAACGTCACCTCCACCGCGACCTGGGCTTCAACGAACACCCCCGTCGCCACCATCAATGCCTCCGGCCTCGCCACCGGTGTCACTGCCGGATCCACCACCATCAACGCCACGCTCAACTCCGTCACCGGCTCTTCTGCGGCCACCGTCACCGCCGCCAATCCCGGCACCACGAATGTCACCACCTGGCACTTCGACAACGACCGCGGCGGCCTCAATCCCACCGAAACCACCCTCACCCCCACCAACGTCAACTCCACCACCTTCGGCAAGCTCTTCTCTTATCAGCTGGACGGCTACGCTTACGCCGAGCCCCTCCTGATGTCCAACGTCACCGTGAATGGCGCGAAACATAACGTCCTCTACGTCGCCACGGAGAACGACAGCGTCTACGCTTTCGACGCCGACACCTACGGCACCGGCGCTCCCCTCTGGCAGGTCTCTCTCCTCCAGTCCGGCGAAACGCCGCTCACCAACGCGCCCATCAAACCCGTCGAGGGCATCACCTCCACCCCCGTCATCGATCCCAGCACCGGCACCCTCTACGTCGTTTCCGTGCTGACCTCCACGGCTGCCGGCAGCAGCTTCCGCCTCCACGCGCTCGACATCACCACTGGCGCCGAAAAACTTGGCGGCCCTGTCACCCTCCACGTCACCGTCCCTGCCTCCAACAGCAATTCGATCGGCGGCATCGAGACCCTCACCACCTCATGCATCCAGCGCGCCGCCCTCCTGCTCGCCAACGGCAACGTCTACATGGGCTTCGGCAGCTGCCACTCCGGCTGGCTCGTCGCCTACAGCGCATCGACTCTCCAGCAAACCGGTGTCTTCAACTCCAGCACCGTCCTCAACGGCGAAGGCGCCTACGCCAGCGCCGGAGGTATATGGATGGGCTCCGGTGGCCCCGTCGCCGACAGTTCCGGCAATGTCTACGTCACCACCGGCAACGGTCCCTGGAACGGCACCAACGCCTGGTCTGACTCCGTGCTCAAGTTCCCGCCCACTCCAACCGCGGGCGCTAACGGCACCATGCAACCCAGCGACTACTTCACTCCCAGCATTTATCAATACATGGATTGCGACGACGCCGACCTCGCCGCCGGTGGTCTCATGCTGATCCCCGGCAGCACCACCCTCATCGCGGGCGGCAAAACCGGCACCTTGTTCCTGGTAAACAGCAGCAATCTCGGCCACGAATCCGCCAACGACGCCGGCGCCATCCAGGAACAGGTCTGGGGCGCGGGCCTCGCCGCCGGCAACACCTATCCCAGCACCTGCACTGACTCCACCGGCACCAACAACGCCAGCGTCACGTCGTACGAAATCTTCGGAACCTCCGCCTACTTCAACAACTACGTCTACCTCGGCGTCACGCCTACCTCCTCCACGGCGCCGGGCGGCGTCCGCGCCTTCGAGTACGCAGGCACCCTCACCCCATTCGCCGATACCATGCCTTCCATCAATCAGGGAACCCGCGGCACCAGCCCCTTCATCTCTGCCAATGGAACCAGCAACGGCATCGTCTGGATGATCGATGAGGGCTTCCCTCTGCAGAACACGCAGAGCGACCCGGCCAACCCCGGCGCAACCGAGACTCCCACCAGCGCAACCCTCCGTGCCTTCGACGCGGCCAGCTACCCTAACGAACTCTACGACAGCTCGCAGAACTCCGCCGACGTCCCCGGCTACGGCATCAAGTTCACATCGCCCATCGTGGCGAACGGCAAGGTCTACATCTCCACCGGCCACGACCTCACCACCGTCGCCAATCCCAAAGGCGAAATCGACGTCTACGGACTGAAGTAAATCAACGCCAGTTCCCAACCCGGGCATGGTCCTCAGGACCATGCCTGTTTCCGTTCACTTTCCGCCGTAATTTTTCGATAACGCATGGATACGCAAGACTGGGAAAAGCTGTACCTGGCCTGCGGAAAGAGCTGTACCTAAGCCTACGGAGAGAGCTGTACTTAGAAGACGCGGCGGGAACAGTTTCTGGAAGAGATGGAGCGGGTGGTGCCGTGGGCCGACTTAGAAGCGCTGATTCGGCCGCACTATCCGAAGGGAGAGAACGGGCGTCCGCCGATGGGCCTCGGCATCATGCTGCGCATCCACTTTCTGCAGCAGTGGTTCAACCTGAGCGATCCTGCCGCCGAGGAGGCGCGGTACGACTCGGCTGTGCTGCGGCGGTTTGCGGGCGTGGATCTGGGACAGGCTCCAGCACCGGACGAGACGACCATTCTGCAGTTCCGTCACCTGCTGGAGAAGCACGATCTGGGCGGAGCCATGCTCGACGCGGTGAACCGTTATCTGGACAGCCGGGGCATCCGCATCGCGAGCGGCACCATTGTGGACGGGACCATTATTCATGCGCCTTCGTTGACGAAGAATGCGCAGGGGGAGCGCGATCCGGAGATGCATCAGACGCGCAAGGGTACTTCGGCATGAAGGCGCACGTCGGTGTGGACTCGAAGGCCGGCATCGTGCACTCGGTGTGCACCACGGCGGCCTCGGTGTCCGACGTGCATATGTTACCCGACCTGCTGCATGGAGACGAGCGCAAGGTGTGGGGCGATGGCGGGTATCAGGGACAGAGCGAGACGATCCGCCAGGCCGCGCCGCACGCTCAGGATATGACCAGCCGCAGGACAAGATACAAGGACTATGTGGACCAGTTATAACGGGCGAAGAACCGGGTCAAGGCCCGAGTAAGAGCGAAGGTGCAGCATCCTTTCCGGATCGTGGAGCGCATCTTCGGATTCGAGAAGACCCGCTACCGCGAGCGGAGCAAGAACCACCAGCGCCGGTGCGTGAACTTCGCCCTGGCGAATCTGTATCTGCACCGCAGACGGCTGGCCCGGCTCGGGGCGTAGTGTCTTCAGAAACCGCGAAAGCAGCGGGTTTCGAGCAAGCACAATACCGAAAAGCATCCCACCGGTCGATTGCACCGACGCTTCAGCTCCGCTCTGCCTAAAACAGCTTCACGGCGACGGGTTGTGCAGAGTTTCCTTAGGAACTTGTTGAAATAGGTACCACCTGAGCGACATTGCACAAGGGCCGCTCGTCTTACAGGCATGCGCGGAGACGAGCGGGTTCAGGAGGGGATGTTCAGCTATGTATCGCTGGAGCAGCGGGTGCCATTGGATCATCCGTTGCGCGAAGTACGGAAGCTGACCGACACGGTGCTGCGGTCGCTGAGCGGCGAACTGGATGCGCTGTACGCGGACTCGGGTCGTCCGTCGATTGCGCCGGAGTACATCCTGCGAGCGCTGCTGCTGCAGGTGTTCTACTCGGTCCGATCCGAGCGGCTGCTGGTGGAGCAGATCGATTACAACCTGTTGTTTCGCTGGTTCGTGGGCCTGGGCATGGACGACGGGGTGTGGAACCACGCGGTATTTTCGAAGAACCGCGACCGGCTGCTGAACTCCGAGGTGGCGCAGCAATTTTTCGCCGAGGTGAACAGGCAGGCGAAGAAGTTTATGTCCGACGAGCACTTCACCGTGGACGGCACGCTGATTCAGGCCTGAGCCTCGCAGAAGAGTTTTCGTGCGAAGGACGGCGACGGCCCCGGCGACGGGACTAACTTCCATGGCCAGAAACGGAGTAACAGGACGCATGAGTCCACGACCGATCCCGATGCCCGGCTCTATAAGAAGAGCTATGGCAAGGAGTCGAAGCTGAGTTATCTGGGCCATGCGCTGGTGGAGAACCGCAACGGGCTGATCGCCGCTGCCATGGTGACGCACGCCGATGGATACGCGGAACGCGATGCCGCGCTGCTGATGATCGAAAAGCAGCAGCAGGGGCGCACGCGCCGGATTACAGTGGGCGCCGACAAGGCCTATGACACGGAGGATTTTGTGCGCACGGTGCGGGAGCTGCATGTAACTCCGCATGTGACAAAGAACGACAAGGGCCGCAGCAGCAACCTCGATCGGAGAACGACGCGACAGCCCGGTTATACGATTAGTCTGAGCCGTCGCTGGCTGATCGAAAAAAGCTTCGGGTGGCTGAAACAAACCGGGCCGCTGCGCCAGGTGAAGCTGCGCGGACTGGAGAAGGTGGACTGGCTGTTCGTCTTCAGCTGCGCCGCGCACAACCTGCTGCGCCTGCCAAAACTGATGGCCCAGCCACCGGGAAGGCTCCGGGAGCAGTGTGCCTGACCTGTGGCCGCGCGGTTGGAAGCCTCTCTCCGATGCCCGCAAACCCAGATGAACACTGGTTAAGCGCACAACCCGGACAGATTTCAACCTGGCAGAAAAGCAAATCCTTCCGTAAATCCGCTGCCTCGCAGTGAATTTCAACAAGTTCCTAGAGGCCTGGAAAGACCGGGATTCTTTGAAAGGTCTGGCGTCAGCCGAACCGTAAATATCTGCGCAGTCATTCGCCTTTAGCCGCTGGGGATGGTTTCGAGAATACCGGGACATGCTCTACTACTTTTCACTCGCCGCGTTTGGAACGCAGCCCGCCAGGCTGCCATTCCGCGGCCAGGTTCACCCCACAGCAAGAAGCTTCGTCTCTCCCATCCGATTGGTCAAAGGATTTAAGTCCGCGCTCCATCCGGAAGTAATGTCCCCGGAGATCCGTTTCCCATTTTGGGAATGCACTCTTCCGCGCCCCAAACGTCTTGGTACTGGACGTCTCGTAGCACTCGGCTTGAATCACCAGAATTCCGCAACCTCAGCCCGCAGCCAGGTTCACTCACAGCCCCGCAATTCCAACCCAAGACCTCAGCCGCGCGGCCAGGTTCACCCCACAGCAAGAAGCTTCGTCCCGTCAGTCCGATTGGTCAATGGATTTGAGTTCACACTCCAGTCGAAAGTACTGTCTCCGCTGGTCCGTTGGCCCATTCTGGGAAAGCACCCTTTCGCGATCCCGCGCCACGCAGCTTTCTGGTACTGGATGTCTCCTTGCGCCCGAATACCGCAGAATCACCGGGATCCCGCGCCCTCAGCCCGCAGCCAGGTTCACCCGCAGCCCCACAATTCCAACCCCAAAACCTCCGCCGCGCGGCCAGGTTCACCCCACAGCAAGAAGCTTCGTCTACTCCCATCCGATTGGTCAAAGGATTTAAGTCCACGCTCCATCCGGAAGTAATGTCCCCGGAGATCCGTCTCCCATTTTGGGAATTCACTCTTTCGCGCCCCCAAACGTCTTGATACTACTGGACGTCTCGGAGCACTCGGCTTGAATCACCAGAATTCCGCAACCTCAGCCCGCAGCCAGGCTTACCCACAGCCCCGCAATTCCAACCCAAAACCTCAGCCGCGCAGCCAGGTTCACTCACAGCCCCGCAATTCCAATCCAAAACCTCAGCCCCGCGGCCAGGTTCACCCCACAGCAAGAAGCTTCGCCTCTCCCATCCGATTGGTCAAGGGATTTAGGTCCACGCTCCAGCCGGAAGTAATGTCTCCGGAGGTCTGCTGGTCCATTTTGGGAAAGCACTCTTCCCGTAATCCCAGCGCCCAACAACTTCCTGGTACTGGGGGGTCTCGCACGCCCGGATACAGCAGAAATCACCGGAGACCCAAAACCTCAGACCACATCCAGGTTCACCCGCAGCCCCACAATTCCAACTCCAAAACCTCAGCCGCACAGCCAGGTTCACCCCACAGCAAGAAGCTTCGCTTCTCCCATCCGATTGGTGAAGGGATTTAAGTCCACGCTCCAGCCGGAAGTAATGTCTCCGGAGGTCTGCTGGTCCATTTTGGGAAAGCACTCTTCCCGTAATCCCAGCGCCCAACAACTTCCTGGTACTGGGGGGTCTCGCACGCCCGGATACAGCAGAAATCACCGGAGACCCAAAACCTCAGACCACATCCAGGTTCACCCCACACAGTATGGTTCGGCGGCGCATGATTCGGCTGCGCACAGATCCAGAAGTTGGCGCAAAAGCCAAAACATCAAGCGGCGGCCAGGTTCACCCCACAGCAAGAAGCTTCGTCTCTCCCGTCCGATTGGTCAAATGGATTTGAGTCCACACTCCAGTCGAAAGTACTGTCTCCCCAGGTCCGTTGGCCCATTCTGGGAAAGCACTCTTCCGCAATCCCGGCGTCCCCCAAATCGCATCGAAAGCAACCCAGCACCCAATGCGCGCCGAACATCCAGCCGACCCGCATTGCCCCAATGATGCCGCCGCACTCCCGCAACGCCCAGCATCGGCGTTGCAGGAGTCAAGTTGTGGGCAATTGCACCCGAGCGCGACCCCGACCCAAAACGCCGATCGCCAAACTCCGGTCGCGGTCCGACCCCTACCCCTCGTCTATAGTGGAATCGAACTCCACGGAGAAGCCCCCCTGCCCAGCAACGACCTCAGAGACTGGATCCAGCTCCTCGACAAATCCGGCGAGCTCCGCCGCATCCGCCAGGAAGCTCTCCCCTCCTCGAAATTCCCGAAATCACCGACCGCGTTTCAAAGTCCAGTCGAGCCACCCCCAAAGCAGGCGGCCCCGCCCTCCTCTTCGAAAACGTCAAAGGCTTCCCCGGCGCCCGCATCCTTATCAATCAGTTCGGCTCCGAACGCCGCATGAAGCTCGCCCTCGGCCTCGATCCCGACAAGGGCTCCCTCGATGAAATCGCCGGCCGCATCCGCGCGCTCCTCGAAATGAAATCCCCCGAAGGCCTCCTCGAAAAACTCAAAATGCTCCCGCAGCTCGCCGCTATCGGCAACATCTTCCCCAAAACCGTCGCCGCCAAAGATGCCCCCTGCAAAGAACTCATCCTGCGTGACAACTTCTCTCTCGACGCCTTTCCCATCCTCCAGTGCTGGCCCCTCGATGGCGGCCGCTTCATCACCCTGCCCTGCGTCATCACCCGCGACCCGCGCAGCGGCAAGCGCAACATGGGCATGTACCGCATGCAGGTCTACGACGGTCAAACCACCGGCATGCACTGGCAGCGCCAGAAAAATGCCGCCGAGCACCTTCGCGAGAAGCTTCGCGCTTCGGCGAACGATGCATCTGCGCGCGTCGCCGCCATGGCTGAAACCGCCGGCGGCACGACCAACATCGCCCTCGGCAACCTCACTGACAGCAAATTAGAAGTCGCCGTCGCCATCGGTACCGACCCCGCTACCACCTTCTCCGCCATCGTCCCCGCGCCGCCTGAAGTCGAAGAGTTCCTCATCGCCGGCTTTCTCCGCCAGCAGCCCGTCGAGCTCGTCCGCTGCGAGACCGTCGACCTCGAAGTCCCCGCCCACGCCGAAATCGTCCTCGAAGGCTACGTCGCCCTCGACGAGCTCCGCCCCGAAGGCCCATTCGGCGACCACACCGGCTTCTACACCCCCGCCGAGGACTACCCCGTCTTCCACCTCACCTGCATCACCCACCGCAGGGACCCGATCTACTCCGCCACCATCGTCGGCAAGCCGCCCAGGAAGACGCATGGATGGGTAAAGCCGTCGAACGCATCTTTCTCCCGCTCTTCCGCCTCACGCTGCCGGAGATCGTCGACATCAATCTCCCCATCGAGGCCGTCTTCCACAACCTCATGATCGTGTCGATCCGCAAAAGCTACGCCGGCCAGGCGCGTAAGGTCATGAACGGCATCTGGGCCATGGGTCAGGCCATGTTCACCAAGTGCATCATCGTCGTCGACGAGGATTGCGACGTCCAGGACCTTGCCGAAGTCACCCTCCGCGTCGCCAACAACATCGACCCCGAGCGCGACATCCAGTTCACCCTCGGGCCTATCGATTCCCTCGACCACGCCTCCCGCCTGCCCAACTACGGCAGCAAGATGGGCATCGATGCCACTCGCAAGTGGTCCGCCGAAGGCTTCACCCGCCCCTGGCCTAAAGAAATCGTCATGGACACTGTGACAAAATCCCGCATCGACCAGATCTGGAAATCCCTCGGCCTGGAATAACCCCCGGGCGCCCATTCTGATCGCCGCCTTTGGGCGATCAGGGCGGGTACCGCGCGCAATCCCGAACCACCCGGTACCCAGTAACCCCGGGTGCCCCATTCTGATCGCCGCTTTTGGGCGATCAGGGTGGGCATCGCGCGCAATCCCGATCCACCCGGTACCCAGTAACTCCGGGCGCCCATTCTGATCGCCGCTTTTGGGCGATCAGGGTGGGCATCGCGCGCAATCCCGATCCACCCGGTACCCAGTAACCCCGGGCGCTCATTCTGATCGCCGCCTTCGGGCGATCGGGGCGGGCATCGCGCGCAATCCCGATCCACCCGGTACCCAGTAACTCCGGGTGCCCCATTCTGATCGCCGCTTTTGGGCGATCAGGGTGGGCATCGCGCGCAATCCCGATCCACCCGGTACCCAGTAACCCCGGGTGCCCCATTCTGATCGCCGCCTTCGGGCGATCGGGGCGGGTACCGCGCACAAGAGCGATCCTTCCTGCAAACATTCGCCCGCCTCTTGACAGCAGCACTCCAGTCGGCGCTATGCTCCCATAGCTGTCTAGAGGTAACCCCGGCGTGAAGCAGAAAAAAGTCGACACCCTCCAGGGAACCCTCGACCTCCTCGTCTTAACCACGCTCGAGCACGGACCCCTCCACGGCTGGGGCATCACCCTCCACATCGAGCGCGTCTCTGCCGCCATGCTGCGCGTCGAAGAAGGCTCCCTCTACCCCGCCCTCCACCGTATGGAGCAGGATGGCTGGATCACCGCCTCCTGGGGGCTCAGCGACAACAACCGCCGCGCGCGCTACTACCAGATCACGCGTCTCGGCCGAAAACAACTCCAGGCCGAGCGCGCGAACTGGGTGCGAATCACCGGAGCCGTTGCCCAGGTCCTGGCCTTCGACGGCGCCAGAAGCTGACGGAGCCCCCATGGGATGGTCACGCCGAATACGGTCGCTGTTCCGCCGCGAAGCGCACCAGCGGGAACTCGACGAGGAACTGAACTTCCACCTCTCGATGCGCGAGCAGCACAACCGCGCACTAGGCCTCCCTGACGACGAAGCGCGCCGCCAGGCTCGCCTGCGCTTCGGCAACCCCACGCTGTGGCGCGAACGCATCACCGAGTTGGATCTCATCCTGTTGCCGCAGACCGTCTGGCAGGACCTCCGCTTCGGAACCCGCATTCTCCTCCGCCAATGGGGCCTCACGCTCACCGCCATCTTGGCTCTCGCGCTCGGGATTGGCATCAGCACCGCGGCCTTCAGCGCATACAAAGCTCTCTTTGCTCGGCGCCTCGACGCGCGCCATCCCGAGACCATGACCAACCTCGCGGTCATCCTGCACACCGGCGTCACCGAACCCGTCTTCAGCTACCCGGACTACCTCTCCTATCGCGATCATGCGCACTCCTTCACCGGCGTCATCGCCACCAGTCTCCCGCAGTTTCTCCCCATCCGCACCCCAGGCGGCGTAACCGTGCAGCACAATCAGGGAGAAGGCTCGCTGGTTGGCCGGCTCGGCCTGCTTGCCGGCACCAGCAATGACGAGCGCGCCCTCACCCTGTTCGTCTCCGAGAATTTCTTCTCCGTCCTCGGCGCCCAGGCCATACGCGGTCGTGTCTTTCGGCAACAAGATTCATCCCATCTCGCCGCATCGCCCACCGTCCTCATCAGCGGCAATTACTGGCAGAGGAAATTCAACAGCGATCCGTCCATCGTCGGCACCAAAGTATTTCTCAATGGCGCACCGTTCACCATCATCGGCGTCACCCCCGTCAATTTCGTTGGAACCTATGTCGCCGCTCCGGATTTCTGGGTCCCGCTCCGTCTCGAGCCTCTCGTTCATCCGCAGGAAAACTGGCTCACCGATCGCGACAAGATCCGTTGCCACCTGCACGCCCGCCTCGCCCCCGGCGTCACCCTGCACCAGGCGCAGTCCGAGATGTCGCTCCTCGCCGATCGTCTCCGCGCGCTCCACCATACGCAGTCTGACTGGGCACAACCTCTGCACGCCGTGGTGTGGCCCGGCTCACCGTTTCCAATTCCGCCAAGCCAGAATCGCAACGTCGTACTCGCGCTGCTGCTGGTGGCGCTGGCGGTCGCCCTCGTGCTGATCGTCGCCTGCGCCAATGTCGCAGGCCTGCAACTGGCGCGCGCCTCCGCGCGCCACAACGAGCTCTCCATGCGCCTCTCGCTCGGCGCCAGCCGCCTCCGCCTCATGCGCCAGCTGCTCACCGAAAGTGCGCTGCTGGCCGTCATCGCCGGCGCCCTCGCGTTTCTCTTCAGCTGGGCCTTCCTGCAATGGACCGTCACCGCCGCCGCCAACGCCTTTCCCGATGAATACGGAACCCTCGTCTTCCACGTCACCCCCGACCTGTCGGTCTTTGCTTTCGTCCTCGGCATCTCGCTCGCCGCCGGCGTTCTCTTCGGCTTCGCTCCGGCCCTTGACAGCTCGCGCTCCGCCGTCGCCGCATCGCTCAGGGCGAACAATTTCGTCTCCCCCGGACGCCATCGGCTGCGCAGTCTGCTCATCGCCTCTCAGGTAGCGTTTTCCGCCGTGCTCCTCATCGCAGGCAGCATGCTCATCCACAGCGCGATCCGCGCCCTGAACATGGAAACCGGCTACGACGACGCCCATGTCGTCGATCTCAATCTTCAGTTCCCTGAGAACGCCAGCTACATCGCCGATCGAAAAACGACTCTGGTGCACGAGCTCACCGCCCGGCTCGCTGCCCTGCCCGATGTCGCCGCCGTCACCAGTGCCCGCGCTCCCGATGACCCTGACTTCCGTGACGCCGCCGTCTCCATCGACAGCGATGCGCCCTCGCGCACCAACACCAAAGCGTTTCTCTTCTACACCTTCGTTGAGCCAAACTACTTTCAAACCCTCCGCATTCCTCTTCTCTTCGGTCACCCCTTTACCGCCCCGGGAGCGGTTTCCGCTATCCTCAGCGAATCCGCCGCCAAAGCCCTGTGGCCGGGCGAGAATCCAGTCGGCAAGACCCTCCGCCTGAGCACCGAACACCAGTTCCACGAAGTCAACGATCCCCTTCCCGATGGCCCTGCGTGGCGCGTCATCGGTGTCGCCCGCGACACGCGCGGCGTTCTCCTCGACGGCAGCGACTCAGCCCAGATCTATCTGCCTATGCCGGCCGCCGCAGTCGCGCAATATCCAATTCTCGTCCGCACGCGCACCAACCCCGCCACACTGATTCCCCGGATCGAGCCAGTGCTCGCCACCGTCGATCCCAACATCATGATGCGGGCGCTCACGCTTGAGGACATGCTGCGCAGTTCCGCACCCTTTATCGCCTCCACCCTCTCCGCCGCCATCGCCTCCATCACCGGACTGCTCGGTCTCCTGCTGGTCACCATCGGCATCTATGGCACAGTCAGCTACATCGTCATTCAGCGCACGCGCGAAGTCGGCATCCGCATGGCGCTCGGTGCCCGCAGAGGCAATGTGATCGCGCTCATCCTGCGCGACTCCTCCCGCCCCGTCCTCTTCGGCCTCGCCGTCGGCCTCATCCTGGCTTCCGGAGCGGCCTGGCTCCTCCGCCACGTCCTCTACGGCATCTACCTTACCGATCCGCTGTCCTTCGGCGGCGTCTCTGCCCTGCTCATCACCGTGGCCCTTCTCGCCGCGTTCTTCCCCTCGCGTCGCGCCGCCCGCGTCGATCCCATGGTGGCGCTCCGCTGCGAATAACGCGAAGCAACGCCTTCACACCTGTGCGACGATCAACATCATGATCCGCTTCACCCTCGACGGCATCCGCCAGTTCCACACCTGGACCCACCTCTGCTTCGACCGCGCCCTCGACCACCTCGCCACCATCCCCGCCGCCGATTACACCAGAGACGTCCCCGGCTTCGGCTCCCCCAACCTCCGCGCCCAGGTCATCCACAACCTCAATTGCGAAGCCTTCTGGATCCACACCCTCCAGGCCGCTCCCTTCACCGACGAAGACCCCGCCCGCTTCCCCACCGTCGCCGACGCCCGCGCCCTCGAGAGCAAAGTCACCGCGCAAACGCTGGCTTATCTCTCAACCCTCTCCGACCAGCAACTCAACACCCCCACCACTCTCCACTTCCCCGACGGAGACACCGCCGTCCGCACCCCCGCCCTGATTCTCCATCACATGCTCACCCACGCCTTCCATCACAAAGGTCAAATTGCCGCCATGTGCCGATTGCTCGGCCACCCCGCCCCCGACACCGACCTCAACAACTTCGAATAGTCGGATCCATGAATCGATGCCATTTGGGTATGGCAAATACCATTGAGCGATGGCATAATAAAACAATGCGGATTTCAATCGACAAAGCCGGACGCATTGTCGTTCCCAAGCCTGTTCGTGACCGATTCGGCCTGCGGCCCGATTCAAAGCTCGAACTGGTCGAGAACGACGAGGGCTTCCAGCTAAAGCCCCTTGAAGAAACCGCCCGGCTGGTGCGCCTCCCGAATGGCCGTCTCCTCTTCACGGGCACCGGACCTGCGCACATTGCCTGGGATCATCTCGTCCAGGACATGTACGAGGAAAGAATCAGAGAGATAGGCGGCTGGTGAATGTCTACCTTGACAGCAACGTGCTCGTCGCCGATGCGGTACTAACCCACCCTCGTCACGAGGCAGCCACCACCTGCGTGGAAAACATTCTGCGCCGCCGCTGGACTCCTGTCATTTCCGCTCATGGGCTCGCAGAAGTGTATGGCGTGCTTACTGGAACCCCTTTTCCTCGCCGCATCTCGCCATCCGAAGCATGGCGGATAGTCCAGGAAAACGTGCTCCAATTTTGCGAAATTCAGTCCCTGAGCCGCACCGACTACACCGAAATCCTGCGGAATTGCGCCGCTCAGGGCTTCAGCGGCGGCCAGGTATTTGACGCGATCCACGTGCATGCTGCCCGAAAAGCAAATTGCAACCGGATTTTTACCTTCAATCTCGATCACTTTCGCCGCATCGCCCCGGACCTTCGCGACCGTATCGTCAGCCCCTGATCCCGCTACCGCTCCAGCGCCTGATTCTGCCGCACACACCCCGTGTACACCCGCAGAAAATTGTCCCGCAGCCGCCCGTACGCATCCATCGTCTGGAACTTCCGCTCCCACGCATGCTGGTTCAAAAAGTAGATCGTCGTCGCCACATGCGCCGAATCGTCGAACAGCAGATACATCCCCAGCACATCGCCTTCCAGCTTCCGCCGGTCATCCCCGTGTACCTCGAATCCGTGCAGCCCCGCCGGCAGCGCCTCCGCTGGTGAAGGCCCGCCCTTCTGCGACTCCAGGAATTTCAAATTCGCAAGCAGCGTCTGCTTCAGCGCCGCATACTCATCCGCCGGCAGCAACTCCGCCTTCACGTTCGCGAAAAAATCCGTCATCGGATACGCGAACATCACCCGCTCCCCCGCCACCAGATCGATCGACTGCATCCCTGTCGCCGTCTGCACGCTCCGCGACTTCACCCCCGGCGTCAGCGGATCGATCCCCACAACCCGCAACCCATCGTGAAACTCGCAGCTCGTATACGCAACCAGCGCCCTCGGCACCGCCGCGCTCTGCCTTGCGGGATTCGCACTCTGCGCTCCACCTGTCCCAGTGAATCCCAGAATCGCAACCAAAGCTGCGAAACCGAAGCCCAAACCTCGGGTGCCCCATTCTGATTGCCCGCTTTTGGCAATCAGGGTGGGCATCGCACGCAGCGCGATCGCTCGAAACGCTGAGCGCCCTGCGCCGAACGCCGTCCTTCTGAACGCTGAACGCCGACAACTGAACGCTGACGTCACTCCGCCGCCCTCACCTCAATCCGCACCAGATTCCGCACGCTCCGCGCCGGCCGCTTATCCTCCGTCACCACCAGCCGGAACGGCCCCGCCTTCGCATCCAGCGGTTTGCCATCCATCGTGTCCGCCACCAGCACCGTCCCCGGATGAAACTCCGGATCCACCTCGCCCAGCGCCACCACGCTCACATATCCATCCGACCCCGTCGCCACCACATACTGTCCCAGCGCCTTGCCCATCAGATCCTTCCCATGCGCCACGCCCAGCTTCGCCAGCAGCTCCATCAGCGGCACGCCACCATACGTCATTTGCTTCCTGGTATGAGGATCGAAAACCGTCACCGTCTTCTGCGGATACTCCCGCAGCGTCTGCGGCGTGAACACTCCGCGCGCCCCATTCGCGCCCACAATCGTCAGCGTCGTCGCCGCGGAGGGCTGCGTACCCGCACTCCCGGCATGATCCCCGCCCGTCGTCTCCAGCGGCACCGCCCCCGGCGACATCGGCGCCGGTCCCGTCACCTCGGTCCCGCCGCTCGACGCCGGAGCCGCCGCCAGCGCCACCGCCACCGTCTGCGGCTTATCGGCCACCACCAGCGCCTTATCGACACCCGCGAATCCCTCTGCCGTCACGTGCAGCTTGTACTCGCCCGCCGGCATCCCCAGCTGCGCCCGCCCCTGCTCATCGGTGATCAACTTATCGCCCGCAGGACTCCCCGGCGTCACCCGAATCTCCGCCCCCGCCACCGCCGCCCCATCAGGACCCGTCACCACCACCGTCACCGGCGTGTATCCCTGCGCCCACGCCGCCAGCCCGCACACCAACACCGCCAGCCCCACCCACACTCCACTCCTCAGTCCCTGAACCCGCATCGTCGTACCCTCTTTCCGGCCGCCCCAACTCACTCCACCCTGCACGTCGGGATCACCGTTTCGACCTCCATCGTAACCCCAGCCGCCACAATTCCTCTGCTTCACTTCGCCTCGGCGCATCTACACTGGGGTCATGGCGCACCTCCAGACCAGCTCGACGAAATCACCGCCCAGACCCGAACCCTGGTCCAGCCCGAGCGCCTCGCCGTCGGCGAACGCTCCATCGAGGAGCTCTTCACTACCGGCATTGAGGACCGCATCCTCCCCATCGGAGCCCAGGCGCCCGCCTTCGCTCTCCCCGACTTCTCCGGCAAAATCGTTCGCTCCGCCGACCTGCTCGCCCTCGGCCCCCTCGTCATCAACTTCTTCCGCGGCCGCTGGTGCCCCTATTGCGTCACCGAGCTCGAAGCCTGGCGCGACCTCTATCCCGGCCTCCGCGAGCGCGGTGCGATGGTGATCGGCATCTCCCCCCAGACCCAGCGCCAGTCCGACTTCACCGCCACCCAGCACGCCATCCCCTTCCCGCTCCTGACCGACCTGGGCTGCGCCGTCACCAACAAATTCGGCCTCGTCTGGACCGCCCCCGAATACCTCCAGCGCTACTACCGCAGCATCCTGCTCAACATCCCCTTCGTCAACGGCGACGAGAGCTGGAAGCTCCCCTGCCCGCAACTTATGTGATCTCTCCCGAAGGCAGAGTCCTCTACGCCGAGGCCCATGCCGACTTCCGCGTCCGCCCCGAACCCGAAGACCTCCTCCGCTCGCTCCCCGCCTTCGCCCGCAGCGAATAGACCCCCTGCCCCTGGAACCCAGCCCCTCACCGTGAAATACGAGCCCCGGCCGCTGGAAAAGCCAGGTTCACCCCACAGCAAGAAGCTAGAGCCTTCGCGGCCAGGTTCGTCAAAGAATTTTGTTCCGCTCTCATCCGCAAGTAACGTCCCCGAGAATCCCTTGCCCCAATATGGGAAAAAGCCCTATCGGCAGAACCGGATGCCCCGCTTCCCTGCGATTGGGTAGTGGGAATTCGAGCCGGCGCGACCGCTTCGGCCCGCTCTTCGCAGTCGAACAGCCCCGGCCGCTGGAAAAGCCAGGTTCACCCCACAGCAAGAAGCGAGTAGCCTGTCGCAGTGAATTCGTTCGCGATTGGAGTTCGACTTACCCACGTTTCAAAATCGAGACGTGGCGCACCCATTCGTGGTCGCACTTACGAAATCGCTGCACCCGAGCCGCTAGGCGCCGGTCCAGGCGAGGGTCGCGGTGAGGAGCACTTCGGCGGTTTGTATGACCGAATCGAAGTCGACATATTCATCGGGGTTGTGAGCGCCGGCACCGCGAGGGCCGAAGAGCAGGGTGGGGATGCCGAAGTCGCGATGGATCAGACCTGCGTCGCAGGGGTAAGGCGCGGCCGTGGTGACGGGGCGCTTCCGCAGCACACTGGCGGCACTGTGTTCCATGCAGCGGAGCCAGGGATGATCGGCCGCGACCTCGTGCCCGTAGAGGGGGCCTCCGATGAGCGGCGTCCAGCGCACCGGCCAGGTTCGAAAGAACGAATCGCGCGCGCAAAAAGTTTCGAGGCTCGTTTTGGTTTCGACGATGACGCGATCGACATCTTCAGCAGGGAGAAACTGCATGTAGAGGCGCACGGTTGCCTGCCGAGGGACGCTGAGAGGGACGTGCGCATCGCAACGATTGGCCTCGACGGCGAGGACCTGGACGGGGACCGGGTCGGAAAAGCCGCGGTAAGCACCGAGCGGGCGCGTTCTGGATCGAGCGCGCGAGAGCTTTTCGACCCATCCGAGCAGGCGACCGAGCGGGATGGCAGGACTGACGACTTCGCCGCTGGAGAAATAGGCGGAAGGATCTCCGGCTTCGACGATGAGGTCGACGACGAATCCGCCGCGGGTCGCACGATAAATCTCGAGCTGGGTGCCTTCAGGAATGAGACAGGCATCGGCAGTGTCACCGCGAAGCCGGGCGGCGATGGTTCCGCCGCCGCCGCCCCACTCCTCGTCGACGACCGACTCAAACAAAACATCGCCTCCGGGGCGGAGATTGGCTCGCTGGAGCGCGCAGACCACGGCGACACAGGCCACCAGGCCGCCTTTCATGTCGAAGGAACCGAGGCCCTCGACGTGTGGGCCGGAAAGCCGGCCCGACCAGGGCGAACGCGACCATCGACCATGATCGGCGGGAACCGTATCCATGTGGCCATTGAGCAGCAGACTTTTGCCGCGTCCTGTTCCGGAAATCCGCACGCTGAGGTTTTTGCGGCCGGCGTAGGACTTGTAGCGGCGAACCTGCGGGAATGTGGATTTGAGAATAAAGGCGGTGTCATACAGCTCGGGACGAATGGCCTGTTCCCGGAAAAAACGCGCGAGCACCTGCTGCGCGGGAGTTTCATTCCCACCGGTGAGAATCGCGACGCTGCTGGTCCTGACGAGTTCCTGAAGAAGACGGCGCAGCCGGCTTTTGAGTGGCCGGATGAGCCTGGTCGCCTCTGTTGGAGCGGTGTTTGTCATTGATTCGGAGTATGCCTCAGTCGGCGATGGCGGTGGAGGGTCCTTTCGCGCGGTTGGAGAAATGCATCTCGATCTCCTCGAGAGTCTTGCCCTTCGTCTCCGGAATGAGGAACGTCGCGATGAGGAAGTAAAGCAAGGTGCAAACAGCCCAGAAGACAAACATGGCGGCGTAGCCGAAGTTTCCGACGACGGGCAGAAACATGGCCGCAATCAATGTGGAGACGCCCTGGTTGAGCAACAGCGCGATTCCCATGCCGGCGGAGCGAATGCGCGAGGGCATGAGTTCGGAGAGCACGAGCCAGACCACGACCCCGGGACCCACAGCATAGGCTGCGATGAACAAGCCCATGCACAGGGTGATGAGCCCGCTGCTTGCGGCGCCGGGAACGGGACCGAGCAGCGCCCGCTGGATCGCAAGCGGCGCAGCGGCCTCGGCGGGATCGGGCTTGATCACGAGCACAGGATCGACGTCGGTGGAGGAGACGGTCGCGACGCGGCTTCCTTTTCCATAGGAGTAGAGGACAAAGAGCGACATGGGGCGCGGCGAGGGTGAGAGGCGGGCGACCGGAACCGCGATGGTGTTTCCTTCTTCAGCGGCGACGATCTGGGCTCGGACGTCGACACGCCGATGCTCGACTCGCCAAAACAAACCTGCGGCGGCAATCAGGGCCAGGACCACGCCGGCGGTTCCGAGGCGGAGAAGAAAACGCCGGCCTTTGCGGTCGATGAGGGGCACAGCAACGAGTGTCATGGCGAAATTGAGGACCTTGACGGCAACGTCTCCCTGGGTGGCGTGGGATACGGAGAGGCCGGCCTGCTTGAGAATGACGACCAGGAACTGCAGAACAGAATTGATGCCGGTGGTCTGGTTGGCGGCAAGCACGATGCAGGCCAGGATGAAGGGCAGAACATATTTTCGCTGCAGGAGAGAATCGCGCCGGACGGCGTTCGCGCTTGCGGTCGATGCCAGCACCGCGTTCATCTCGTCCAGCTCGCGCCTGGCTTCTTCGGGAGGCAGCGAGCGAAGCAGGGCTTTCATGGCGGCGTCGGTTTTTCCGCGACGGCTCAGCCAGCGCGGCGATTCGCTGAGCAGAAAGACGCCGAGGAAAAAGAGGGCGCCGGGATAGATGACAGCAAGAAACATACTGCGCCATGCGTGGCTCTCCGCTGCTCGGATCATGACCGCGTTGCCGGCCGCGTGCGCGATGGTGAATTCCGCCTGGCGCGCAAAATACCAGCCCACGACTGCAGCCACGACGATGCCGAAGGTGAGCATCAACTGAAAGATGGCGGTGCCGCGGCCGCGCGTGGCCGGCGCGAGGCACTCGGCAAGATAGAGGGGGACGACCACGGCAATGACGCCGCCGCTCATTCCCTGGAGCAGGCGGCCGACGAGGAGCGACGCGAATCCCTGAGAAAGGACGATGATGCCGACGCTGACGACAAACATGAGGCCGCTGACAATCATCATGCGTTTGCGGCCGAACCATTCGGCAAGAAAACCGGCGACGGGAGACGCGATCATGCTGCCGCCGAGGACGGCGGCGACGATCAGCGAGGTCTGACTGAGGGAGAGGTCGACCGTTTTGCCGAGATAGAGCAAGGCAGCGGCGATGATGCCAACGTCGATTCCGTAGAGGAGTCCGCCGAGTCCGGCAATGAACAGGAGAAAGCGGTTGTAGAAGGTTCGACTCATGCGGCAGAGTTCCGATCCCGCGGCGGCTCGCCACGTGTCACTGTTTTATGTTTCTCAGAGGGCCCTGGTTTCCCTGGGAACAACATTAGTCCACCGGCGCGCGGTTGGCGGCGCTCCGTTCCCGAGCCTATCAGGATTCAAGGAATGCCTTGCGGCACCCATTCGACGCGCACTTCGCTTCCATCCCATCGCCCCAAAAGCGGGCGCATGGTGACCCGGTTCTGCGCTCGGATCTTGCTCGGGGCAGGCTATCGAAAGGCGTGCCCTGACACGTTTCCGTTGGGGAGAAGAGGGGTAGGCGCAATGCAGGCGGCGGAGAAGCGTGCATTCCCACATCGGGAATCAGAGCCCGGGGCGCGGTACTTTCGGGTGGAGTTCAGTGGGAATTGGCTTGAAAAAAGGCTGGCGAGAGCTCGAGCTTCTTGCTGTGGGGTGAACCTGGCCTGCGAGCATGTTTTTTTGGGGCGGGGGGGTGGGTTTATTGCGGGGCCTGGTGCGTGAGGGCTTAGAAGCCCGGAGTGGGTGGCTTGGCACGCGGGCCTGAAGGGCCGCTCTTTTGCCGGGCTTCGCTGCGCGAGGTTCGACTCAATGGTGCGCGCGGCGATGTGCCGGGCCTGGGACACTGACGAACCTGACGCAATCATCGACATTGCGTGGGATTCCAAGCGCCCGCCCGAACCTGGAGGATTAGCCGGGAATTGGGAAGTTTCGGCCGCGGGTTGGCGTCGAGCGGTTCTGCCTGAGGGTCGTGATCGTTTGTGCTTTTCGATTTGTGACGTCTGATCCTCTCCAGAAATAGAAGAATCAATTTGGAGTGGGAAAGCGGAGTGTTTTCCTGCGTCGTGGCGTGTAGCCTGGGAATCTGAAGTTGGTATGACTTCGGAGACGATGGTGGATCTGGCGATGGAAGGGCGGGGTGCGCAACTGCTGGACAATCCAATCTGGAATGCGCTGACGACCGATCATGCGGCGCTGGCGGTGGGCGGGGCGGACGCTCGGCGGTATCCGTCAGAGATAGGGCCGTTGAGCGGGATGCCGATGGACTCCGAGGCGGGCTGGGCGGCGCTGGGGGAACTGGCGGAGCCGGGCGGCGTGGTCGGACTGTTTTTTCGCGAGACGCCGCGGATTCCGGCATCCTGGACGGTGGTGCGCAGGGGCGAGCTGGTGCAGATGGTGGCGGAGCGGCCGGCGCCGGTGGCGATTGCGGAGCCGGCGGGTATGACGCTGCGCGTGCTGACGAAAGAGGACGCTCCGGCAATGGTGGAGCTGGCGGAGCTGACGGAGCCGGGGCCGTTTCGGCTGGGGACGCTGGAGCTGGGAACGTTCTTCGGGATCCTCGATGGCGGGCGGCTGCTGGCGATGGCGGGGAAGCGGATGCACATGCCGGGGTTCATCGAAGTGAGCGGGGTGTGCACGCATCCGGAGGCGCGGGGGCGGGGGTATGCGCGGCTGCTGATGTCGTGCGTGATGGAGGAGATTATGGCGGCGGGAAGGACGCCGTTTCTGCATGCGCTGGCCAGCAATGCGGGAGCGATCCGGGTGTATGAGGACCTGGGGTTTCGGGTGAGGCGGGGGTTGGAGTTTGCGGCGGTGGCGAGGGGCAGGGAGCTGGGGAGTAGGGAGTAGGGAGCGGAGCCTGGAGCTAAGAGCCTGGGAATCCTTAGGCGCTGCGTTGGTCGAGGAACTGGAAGACGCGTTCGGCCAGGGTTGGTTCCTCCTGGGGATGCGAGGGATCAGGAGAGCCGACGGACGCTGGCCGCCGGATGGAGATGGGAGTGGGAGTGCCGTCCGGCTCGAGCCGGAGCACAAGGACTTTGATGGCAGTCATGGAACCAACTCCAAAGCAGAAAATTGAAACAAGGCCGTCGGTGACAACGGGACAAATGCGAACCCGGATCTTTTCGAAGGATGCGCCGAGAGGCGATGCGAGAACGCCGGTGGCGCCCGGTCAGAGTCGATGGTGGCACTTTCCCGCGGCGCGCGCAAGGCCGCGTTACTACTGAGTTTTTTGTGGGGGTACTGGCGTGACGCGGGCTTGTTGACGGGAAGATGAACCGGGTCTCAGAATCGAGACCCGGTCGACGCGTGCGTCCCGCGGGTCGGACGCGCTCAGGGCAGGCTCCGGGGCACGCCATTCTCCGCTCGGAGTTGCTCAGCTCTTGATGAAGGCGAGGAGGTCCTTGTTGATCTCGTCGGCGTGGATGATCGGCATGCCGTGCGGGTAGCCTTTGTAGACCTTGAGCTGCGCGCCTTTCACGATCTTCGCGGTGAGCTCGCCGGCGTCGTGGAAGGGGACGATCTGGTCGTCGTCGCCGTGCATGACGAGGGTGGGGACGTCGATTTTCTTCAGGTCTTCATTGAAGTCGGTTTCCGAGAAGGCCTTGATGCAGTCGTACTCGCCCTTGATGCCGCCCATCATGCTCTGGAGCCAGAAGCTTTCGCGAACGCCTTCGGAGATTTTGGCGCCGGGGCGGTTGTAGCCGAAGAAGGGCAGCGAGAGGTCCTTCCAGAACTGGGAGCGGTCACCGGCGGTGCTGGCGCGGATGCCATCGAAGACGTCCATGGGCAGGCCGCCCGGATTTTTGTCCGACTTGAGCATGATGGGTGGGACGGCGCTCATGAGGACGGCTTTGGCGACGCGTTTGGAGCCGTGGCGGCCGATGTAGCGGGCGACTTCTCCGCCGCCGGTGGAGTGGCCGATCATGATGGCTTTCTTCAGGTCGAGGTGGTCGAAGAGGGTGGCGAGATCGTCGGCGTAGGTGTCCATGTCGTTGCCGTCCCAGGTTTGTGTGGAGCGGCCGTGGGAGCGGCGATCGTGGGCGATGACGCGATAGCCTTGCTGCGCCGAGGAAGAGCATCTGGGCGTCCCAGGCGTCGGCGGTGAGGGGCCAGCCGTGGGAGAAGGTGATGGGTTGGCCGGAGCCCCAGTCCTTGTAGTAAATCTCGGTTCCGTCTTTGGTGGTGATGGTGGGCATGGTTCTCTCTCCTCGTATTGCGGGTGACAAGGGTAAGATTCGGCGGCGGGGAAAAGGATGTGGGAGAAACAGCGGATAGCGGTTAGCGGACAGCGAAAAGGCGGGGCGAAACACGAGTGAACAGTCGAGTAGAAAAGCGAGCGCGAAAGCGAGCAAAAGAACCGTTGTCGCTCAGCGTAGTTCTACCCGCGCCTTTTGGCAACCATCTCGAATTCACGTGGTGTTTACCGGACATTAATGGGCGGGGGCATCTACGTCTTCTGCGCTTTCGGGTGCGAGGAGGATGAGGTGAGCATCAACCGCAGAGATTTTCTGCGCAGTGCCGCTGGGGCGGCATCGGCTGCAGCGCTGGTGGGCGTGCAGGCAAACGAGGGAGACGCGCAGGTGTTGCCGTCGCCGGGCGCGTCGCAGATCGACCACATTGTGGTGGTGATGATGGAGAACCGGAGCTTCGATCATTTCCTCGGCTGGCTGCCGGGATCGCGAGGGAAGCAGGCAGGGCTGACGTATCTGGACAGCCAGGCGGAGGCGCACGCGACATGGCATTTAACGGACTACATCGGGTGCGCGCATCCGGATCCGGACCACTCGTACGCGGGCGGGCGGAGCGAGGTGAACAACGGGCATATGAACGGCTGGCTGCAGACGAGCACGAACGATGTGTTCTGCGTTGGCTATTACGAGGAGACCGATCTGCCGTTTTTCAGCGCGGCGGCGCGGAATTTCACGACGTGCGACAACTACTTCGCGTCGATTCTGTCGTCGACGTTTCCGAACCGGATGTTTTCGCTGGCGGCGCAGACCGACCGGTTGTCGAACACGTTCGATATTTCCACGCTGCCAACGATCTTCGACAGTCTGCAGGCGGCGGGGGTGAGCTGCAGGTACTACTACTCGAACGTGCCGTTTCTGGCGCTGTGGGGGACGAAGTATCTGGGGATTTCGGATCTGTACGGGCAGTTCCTGCTGGATGCGGCGGTGGGGAATTTGCCGGCGGTATCGTTTGTGGATCCGAAGTACACAATTCTGGACGATGGAGAGGGGAACGACGATCATCCGCACGCGGACGTGCGGGCCGGCGAGGCGTTCCTGAGCCAGGTGTACAAGGCGCTGACGAGCGGGCCCGGGTGGAAGAACACGGTGCTGATCATCAATCGCGACGAGTGGGGCGGGTTTTACGACACGATTGCGCCGCCGCGCGTGATTGCGGGCAACGATCTGGACACGGATCTGGTGGATGGTAAGGCGCTGCTGGGATGCCGGGTGCCGACGCTGGTGCTATCGCCGTGGACGCAGGGGAAGCCTGCGACGCCGCGGATCGATTCGGGTCTCTACGATCACACCAGTGTGCTGAAGCTGATCGAGTGGCGCTACAATCTGCCGGCGCTGACGGCGCGCGATGCGTCGAACGAGATTGCGAACCTGGCGCATGCGATGAACTTCAAGAATCCTGTTTACACGCCACCCGCGCTGCCGGTGGTGACGCCGCCGATTCCGACGCCGTGCGGGCTGTTCGAGCTGGGCAGCGAGGTGGACAACGAGACGTACGACTTCAATATTCTGAAGAACTCAGGGCTGACGCAGGGGTGGGTGTTGCCTTAAGCGCTGGGAGCTGGGAGCTGGGAGTAGGGAATAGAAAGGGCCACGCGGCTGGCGCCGGGCGGCCCTTTGGGTTGGTGGCGTGGCGAAAGCTAGCGGCGAGACTTCTTCTTTGAAGATTTCTTCGCGGGCTTCTTTGCGCTCTTCTTTGCAGCTTTCTTTGCGACTTTCTTTGCGGCTTTCTTCGCGGTTTTCTTTGCTGCCTTTTTGGCAGCTTTCTTCGCGGGCGCTTTTTTCGCAGCCTTTTTTGCGCTCTTCTTGGCGGCTTTCTTCGCCGTTTTCTTTGCTGCCTTTTTGGCAGGGGCCTTTTTGGCTGCCTTCTTCGCCGGCGCTGGTTTGGCTGCGGCTTTTTTGGCCGGAGCCTTCTTCGCTGCGGCTTTCTTCGCCGCGGGCTTCTTCGCCGGTGGCGCCGGTGGCGGCGGAGGCGCAGGCTCACCCATGCCTTCGTCCTCGTCGTCCATCTCGTCGTCGTCGGAGGTGGTGGTGGTGGAGACTACGACTTCTTCTTCCTCCTCGTCGTCACCGAAGCCATTCTCCAGTTCCTCGAGATCGTCTTCCGCTTCCGGCTCGAATTCGCCGTCCGCGTTTGCGTAAAGCTTATATTCGTCCTGCATCCGATGTACCCTCCGGGCTCCGCTTCAGTTTGCACCGCTGTATGAGTATGCCAGAAAAACAGCAAAACTCCCGCGCGGCGGATTATAGCAACAGCGTCGTCGGTTGCCAACGCGGAACAGAACGTGTGCGTGTTCGCGTGAAAGAATGAAGGACCACAGCGTTCAGTTGTCGGCGTTCAGCGTTCAGCGAGGGAAGACACGCGGTATGGGACGATGCGGTTCGAACTGATCACGATTTTTCCGGAGTTCTTCGCGAGCATCCTAGGGCATGGGGTGCTGCGGCGGGCGATTGCCGGGGGACGGGTGGGGGTGGAGGTCCACGACCTGCGGAATTTTACCCATGACCGGCACCGGACGGTGGACGACCGGCCGTTTGGCGGGGGCGAGGGGATGGTTCTGAAGCCGGAGCCGCTGGCCGAGGCGGTGGAATCGCTGGGGGTGCAGGGGAAGGGGGGGCGGGATCCGAGCCGGGAGCGGGTGGTGTTGCTGTCGGCGCAGGGGCGGCGGTTTACGCAGGCGATGGCGCGGGAACTGGCGGGGGTAGAGCGGCTGGTGCTGATCTGCGGGCGGTATGAGGGCGTGGATGAGCGGGTGCACTCGTTGCTGTGCGATGCGGAGCTGAGCGTTGGGGATTATGTGCTGAGCGGGGGAGAGCTGGCGGCGGCGATTGTGGTGGACGCGACGGCGCGGCTGCTGCCGGGGGTGTTGGGGAATGAGGCGTCGAGCGAGTATGAAAGCTTTGGGGCGGTGGATGCGGGGCCGGTGGGAGCCGCGGGTGGTCCGCCGCTGGCTGTGCATGGGTCGGGGGGGCTGCTGGATTATCCGCACTACACCCGGCCGGCGGAGTTTCGGGGGATGGTGGTTCCGGAGGTGCTGACCCAGGGAGATCATGCGGCGATCCGGCGGTGGCGGCGGGAGAGGGCGCTGGAGAAGACGTGGAGGAATCGGCCGGATTTGCTGGAGGGGGCGGAACTGAGCGCGGCGGATCGGGAATATTTGTGGGGGCTGGGG
>CAVPCB010000102.1:0-256647 GCA_963702285.1 uncultured Acidobacteriaceae bacterium
CCACGCCGGGACTCACGGCGTGCACCGCCAAAGGAAATGCGTGGAGTGAGGTCCGCGGCGGCGAGGTCGGCCGGGAAGAATCCATCGCCAGCGTCGATGCTGAGCTGATGACTGCGTGCGGCAATGCGGGAGACTGTGCCGAAGGACATTACGGGCCGCGCCTGCCGCCTCGACCTGCTGCGCATGATCCAAGCCGAGCTGCAAGTCGAGTGGTCCACGCTGATGCCTCTCTGCCGCCACTGGCTGATGCGGACATGGGGCGGGACAGTGCGGCCGGCCGAGTCTTCTGGGAGGCGATGGTACGACTGTGGACTGCTACACGGACCTTTGAGGTCGCCAAAGCCGTCGCCGGTACGGCTGGCGAGACGACAGCCGCCCGGGGCGAAGCTCGACGAGCCGGGTACGATCGCAGGCGAAGGACTACTCGCCGGGAGCACAAGCCCCCGCGCGAGGGAGGCGTGGCGGCCCATCCAGCAGGCGTTCGACGGCTGGTGGAGACCTTACACGACGCCGGGCGATGGCGAGATCGGCGTTCTGCTGCTATGCGATGGAGGCTCACCGGACAGGTAGGCGTCGAGCTGCCGGGCGTCACTGACCAGGCCTCGTTGACGGCTCTCGGCGTCCGTTTCGGTTGCATCGACCCCAATCCGGCCGTCACTGGAATCCTTTCGGGGGGCGCAACGCGACTGGCGGTGCTGTCACTGAGTTTGACCAGCGAGCTGCTGGAAACGCCCCAGGACGAGGACCAGGAGAACACGGATTCTGATCCAGTGACGCCTGACCCCGTCACTGAGAGCCTTGACAGGGGCTTAGTGACAGGCCTCCGCGTCACTGAGAGGTAAAGACAGAAGATTAAAAGAGTGGATTCGCCGCATGTATTCTTTTTACACACGTGCCAGATGCATCAAGAGAAGAGGAATTCAGTGATGCGTGCGCACGTGTGTAAAAAGAATACATCCACCCTGAGTGGTAGATGAAAACGACGGGTGGGGCGGTTGAACCAAAGAGGAGTGGACATGGGCAAGCAGAATCAGCAGTCCTCTGGCGTGGTAATGCACTGTCGCCGCAACGGCGTGGTCGGCCCGGTTTTGGTATGCGGCGGCTGCGGTAGAGCAGTATCGCCGACGCCCGCGCGGGCGTCGTCTTGTGGAATGGAGCAGCGCAGGACACCGCACCGCTATTCGCGCACGTCGGGGAGTGTTGCCGGGTGCTGGAGGAGGGGGTCCGACGCACTGGACTCGATGCCGCTTTCAGCGTGGCTGGTCTACCTGGGGAACAGCTGCCGCCTGAAGTGGATGCGGGCCGGGAAGCTGGCCGTTGTGCTGGGAAGCGTGGGCTGATAGAGGTGTACCGATGACGCAGATAGTTACCCCCGCCCCGCCTGCTTTCACTGGCTGGTGGAGGCCGAACAGCCGGACCCGCTGGAGCTTGCTTACGCGGGGCGACAGTTACGACATCTGTTGGGCGAAATTGCTGGACGCCATCGCCAGCGTGCGAGGCGGCGACAGCTTGGTGACGCGAGCGGACGCAGACCCGAACCGTCGCCCCACGGGGCGACGACGTTTCTGACGGAGGATCGGCGATGCAATGGATCGGATGGTATCGGTTGCGGGAGGGCTTGCCTTGGAAGGCGGGCCTGTCAGGGCGACACCTTGGATGAGTGCGCCCGCCGCCTGAACGCGGCCACCAAGAACATGAAGATACGCGATACAGATTGCATCATGACTGGCGCGAATCGCCGAACATTCCCGGCCGCCCCGTCGGGGCCAAGAGGACGACCCGGTGAGCGAGCCGAGTGACATGCGGCGAACCCGGAACCGAAAGGGCAGGACCATGCGGATTGACGCAGCAGCCTGGGCAGCCGCAGCCGCCCGAACGCCGGCCCCGATCCTGGAGGCGGCCCGTCGCCACGCTTCTCGAGTGCACCGGCAGATGGAGGCCCAGCAGCAGGCGCGGCGGCTGCCCTCGACGCCGCCCGCGACGCTCTGGCTGCGTTGTGCCTGCCAAGCGACGCCGAGGACGCTTCTCGCCGTCGCGCCGCTGGCGGCGGCCGTTGAGTTGCTTGTGTCTTTGGAGGCCGAAGACGATGACCGCCCGTTTGGCACTTGACGCTGATGTGAGGTTTCTGCGCGGCCAACGCCCTGCGGGAACGGACCACGAGGAGCAAGAATGCGAACGACGGAGACGCCCCCGGCGGAGATGGCCGGACCACGACCTGGACCGATGGCACGATGACGGCGGGGGCGGTCCCGCCGGAACGAGACCCCCCGGCGGCCTCCGACTTGCCGCAGGACGGGCTGGTGTACCCCAAGGGGTCTCAGCCGATTCCTTGAGCCGGAGGCCGCTGAGGGGCGTTCCTGAGCGATTATAGGCGACTACCCCGAATCCTGTACACTACAGATGGAGATTCCAATGTCAGACGCAGCAGGCCTGATTCCGACCACGACCGCGAAGCCCGCCCTCCGAGGGACCCGCCGAGGCCACGCCCCCGAGGCGGCTAAACCCGCGACGACGTGGAGGCCGTCGCGGGCAAACCACTTCTCGCCCCATCGGGGCCCGCTGACCTTGACGATGGGCCGCGGTTCCGAGACGAGGCTGGCGATGATTGGTTTCGAGCTGGCAGGCACGCTGAAGGTCCGCCCCTCGAGGAGGTTTATGAACCAATCAAAGACGCCCTGAGAGGCGTTCTGGCCGGCTCGGAAGAGTTCGAGCGGCTCACGAGTTCTCTGCGAAGCCAGGAGGCCGACTCCAGTCGCCGCAAGCACGCGGCGAACGAGCGGCTGGTAAAGCTGACTGCGAGCCGGGCCGCAGCCGTCGCAAAGGCGGGGGCGGGCCTCGGCAAGACTTTGGTGAGGTTGGATGGTCGGATACCGCCGGGGCCAAGAAGGATCTGGCCGAGGTTGCGCAGGAGTTGGATGCGATCGTGCCGTTGCGGGCGGCCTCGGCGGAGGCGGTTGGCGCCGCGCTGCAAGCCCAGGCGGCGTCCGCGGCGCAGCAGGAGCGAGACATCCTCGCGGCTCGCCGCAATGCCGCCGCCCAGGAGGCGATTGAGGCGCTGTGCCAGGCGGCCGGGCCGTCGACCAAGTTCGCCGTACTCGATCTCACCATCGGCCGGTACTTCTCCTCTGTCCGCGAACTTGCCCTGGAGGCTATGGTGTCGCGGCTGGCCGACGGCGACGTGCAACCCCCGGCCAAGCCGACCGTCGCGCATCGGCCCCGGGCAGGCGTCACTACCACAGGCACGGCAGTTCCAGAGTCGCCGCTGGCCGCCTCCATCTCCCCGGAGTCCGGCGTGCGGATCGTCCCAGCGGCCGCGGGCAGCAAGCCTGGGATTTCGCCCGCCGGGATCAGCGAGCCGGACGGCATGTTGCACCCCTCGCATCCATTGCTCTCGGACTGACAGCGTGATTACCCCTGACCCCGATTGGGAGGGCATGACCCATGCAATACTCGATCCTGGACACTCGGGCCCCGACGCCGAGGACGACGACCTCGACGAACCCTTGGCCACGGTGCAGCCGCCGCCCACCGCCCCGGCGGCGTCGCTGTCCCGCGTGGGGGTGCGGACGCTGGCGACTCGGCGCCTCGATGCGGAGTACGGTACGGCCGCCAGCTCGCGGCGGGGGCCGAACTCGCCGCCCTGGCGGGCGTCGCGAGTCGATCCCCCGAATTGGCGACGACCAGCCCCCTTGCGGGCAACGTCCCGTCGCCCCAAAAGACCCGCCAGCCGGCGAAGACCCCGAAGCCCCAGGCGGCTCCGCACGCCCCGCTGCCTGCGCGTCCACGAGACGCCCGCGGTCCAGCGCGTTGAGCAGGATTACCCGCCCGCCAATCAGGCCGGGATGGATACCTTTGAACGTCACCGCAGCTCTGCCGGGGACTTCACGCCCCATCGGCAGGCGCTGCACGAAAGAGTCCATCGAGAAGCTGCTCGGGGAACGTCCCCCGGTCGCGGGACAAAACCTACCTGATGATGGGAGGCGGCCCGGCGAGTGGTAAATCCTCCGTCAAAGACTCCGGCGTGGTCCAGTTGCCGGATTGCATCATGTCCTGATCGACAGCGACTCCATCAAGGGCGAACTGCCGGAGTACGGGGCCATGATCGCCGCCGGCGACGACCGGGCGGCTGCCCACACCCATGAGGAGTCGTCCCATTTAGCCAAGAGCGTGCAAACGCGGGGCTTTACAGAACGGCCAGGACGTAGTCCTCGACGGCACGGGCGACAACAGCCTCGGAATCCGTCGAAAAGAAGATCCAGCTAGTGGGGCAAGGCCGGCTACAAAGTGAACGCCGAGTACACGACGTGTTCCACCAAGGAAGCCCTGCGCCGGAACCTGGAACGTGCCAGGAAGACCGGCGAGCTGCCGCCCGAGTCCGGTACGCCGAGAGCCGTGGCATTGGCGGGAGTCTCCCAGGTGCTGCCGGCGGCCGTCGAGAAAGGGCTATTTGATATGCCCCTGACTCTGGGACACGGAACACCACACCGACGGCAAGCCCACGTTGGTCATGAGCGCCCCGGGGGAAGCAGATGACCATCCACCATCCCGAGCTGATGGCAGGCCTTCCTGGGCAAGGCGAACGAGGGCGAGACTGAGCTTGCGACCGACGACGGCCCGGACCGACCTACCGCGAGTTGGAGGGCGTGCTGAAGCAGGTCATCCTGGGCATCCCGGCGCCGACCTACGAGTCCCCGGCCGCGCGGGATTGGCGTCGGCGGTGCGAGCGGGACGTGGCGTCGTGCAGGGTGCAGGGGCGTATGCCGGAACTTCCATTCGACCCGACCCACGACGAGGAGGAGTCGCCGGTCGAGATGGCGGCCGACGATCCATTCGACGATTCCAGCACCTTTGGGGGAGCTACGACCATGCGAGCGGCTTGGGACGGACCTGATCTGGACGACGACGACGACGACGACATCGGCGAAGTCCCGACCGTCAACCCGCCGTCGTCCAGCGGCGACATGATGCCCGGCGCCGGCTACGTCCGGTCCTGCCTAAAGTTTCCTGCGGCAACACGGCGTCCTGCTGCTGTACTCCACGTCGCCGTCGCGGTTCATGGGGGACTTGCACCACGCCCTGATGCACACGGACCCGGCGCCGGGCCGTGCGCCGGCGTCATCGCTGGCCACGGCCCGGCATCTGGGGCCGGTCACGGTACGCACCCAAATGGGCCGGGCGTCGGCGACGCGAACCCTCGGCACGCGAGTTCCTGGGGCCGAGGCGGGGACGGTGCCGGCGAGAGGCTGAAGAGGCCGCCGGCGACGAGTTGTGCGCGACTGGCGATGAGCGGTGAGGACGGGACGTAGGGCCGTGAGCATCGGCGAGGAGGATTCATGAGCCTGCTTCATCGCATCGGTCAGCTGGAACTACGCGGTCGCCCTGGACCACGGTGAGGCTGACGGACGCGCAGCGGCGTTCGTTGCAGGCCCTGGCGGCATACGCCGGCGACGACCCCGCTACGCTCCGCCGCCGTGAGCGCTCGATCGAGTTGGCAGGGCGGATCGGCAGGCGCCGCCGGCCTCATGCCGCCGGCGGCAACCTGACGACCTAGCACGACCCCGGTAGGGGGCTGGTTCCATGACGACTTCGGGACGAGCAGGACGAGCAGCGTGTTCGCAGCTCACACGGTCGGGCGCCCCGCGCCTGGCGCTGCTGCGGTCCAGGCTCTGCCTATTGTGCTTTCCACGACCCCGCCCTGGCGGAGCGTCGTCGGGAACTCGCACCCGCGAAGGAGGCAGGGGGACGCAGCCGACCTGCTGCGGTATTGGCGGACGCCGATGACATGCCCACCGCGACGATCGCCGACGTGACGATCTTACTGGGCCGGGCGTTGAACGACGTGAGACAGGGAAAGGTCGATCCCAAGATTGGGAACGCCATCGGCTACCTGAGTTCCGTACTGCTGCGGTGCTTCAGGACGGCGACCTGGAGACGCGGATTGCCGCGCCAGAGCAGCGGGCCGCCGGCGGGAGGATAGCGTCGTGACCATCCGCAGAGCCAGACTTACCCGGCTGGAGAATGCGTTGCCGCCCGGCCCCTGTCGCCAGTGTGCCAGCGCCGACCGGCTCGCCCGGTACTCGGCCATGACCACGCCGGAGTTGTTCGAGTTGCAGGCGATATGCCGTTCGGCGAGACTGGGCACCGGCTCACCTGAGAGCGTTCCTTGCAGTCGATGCGGCAGGCCGACGACGACTTGGCTGCTCACGCCGGAGGAGCGTGGTGAATCGCCGAACTGCTGAGTACCACAGATGCGGGGAAGGAATTGTCATAAGCATCAGCAGTCGCGTTGGCAGACTGGAACGGACAGCGGCTCCAGCGGACGGCCGGTGTCCTGGCTGCGGCTTTGGTCCGCGAGACATCGCCACGATCCGGGTTCATCTGGCGGCCGGCTTCCGCGTACCAAAGCAGACCGCCCCGTCGCCATGCCCGGTCTGCGGCGGCTGCGAAGCAGACCATCGTTGTGGTCGAGGGAGGCGTGGCATGAACGTTGCGCAGTCGGTTGGATAGGCTTGAGCGTCACGACGGCCCCCACGACGGCTGTCCCGCTTGCCGCGACAGGCGCGGAGTCGTCGCGTTAGTCACGCCGCGGGAAGGGACGGGCAGCCCGCTGCCTGGCCATCTGCTCCGCCGTGCGAGGTGTGCTGCTCGCTGTCGGAGTTGCTGGTCGAAATCGAGGAAATCATCGTTGAGACGCACGAAGAGGCCGTTGAGACGGCGGGGAGGGACGCCATGACTTCGTTGCATGGTCGGCTGACACGGCTTGAGCGTGCCGCGGTCCCCGACGCCGGAACCGTGGGCGGCGTGCCCGGCTGGATTCGGCGGCTTAGCGATGCTGGGCTTGACCAAGCGATTGCGGCTGCGGAGGCGGCCTTGACGCCGGAGCAGGTCGCGGAGGTGCAGCGGGAGTTGGAGGGCGTCCGACGCGACCGTCGCGTCGGCTAAGTGATGGGCAGGAGAAGGGGACGATATGGCAAATCCGACAGCGTCTCTGACGATCGACCTCGGCGAGGGTTGGCCGGACCACCCCGAGTCGCCGCTCCGTCGTGATCGACGACCCCGGCCAGGCGTGGGCCGCCGTTCGCGCCGTCCTCATTGCGGCCCGCGACAAGCCCTGGGAAACCTGGCCGCCCGACCCCGACATCCCGTTCGTAATTTGGAAGGGCTGGCCACGCCTCGTGGCCGTGCGGGCCTACCTGTGTGGGTTGGGCGCCGGCGGCCTGCCCACCCCCGAGGCGTGCCAGACCTTCATCGAGGTGGTCGGCCTGTGCGGCCGGCGCCTTGGCCGGAAATCGTGGAAGCTGTGGTTGGGGAGTTGCGCTCCCGCCCGGCCTTACCGACGTACTCTACGCCCGGCTCGATCCGCCTGACACCTTTCCCCCCGACCCCCGACCAGGAACCACTGCTATGACTATCCGCACCGACTTCCCGAACGCCAACGTCAGCTACAACGGCTACGTCTTCAGCGCCCGCCGTCTGTTGCTGGCGTCTCGGCACCGCCCTCAACTGGACGACGCCAAACGTACCGTCATCGCCACTCAGCACAGCTTCACTTTCCAGGACATCATCCAGGCGACCGATCAGCAGGACGGCACCAAGGTGGACACCACCAGCATTCGGCGTCAACTTCTGGTGCCGGTGGTCAACTCACCGTGGCGGGCGTCGGTGTTGGCAGTTTCACGGTCAACGCTGGCGCGGGGCTGCCCAACGATGCCATGTGGGGGCCGATTCCGGTGGAGCTTGGGTGGGAGGACTACGGCAATGGCAAGGCGGGCAAGCTGACCTGGCAGGTGTCGTGCATGATCCCGGAAGCAGTGTGCCGACCCGGCCTACAAGAACGCCATCATGGCGTACAACTACGGCTATGCGGTGAGCAAGGACCGCAGCGGTTATAGCCGGCGAACTCTGTCCGGTTATATTGAGATCCCTATCATGCGCAACTCGGTCAAGGATCGCACGGTGCCCGACTGCGTGGACCGTCTGAAAGAGACGGTTTATCCCCCTGTGCCGAACGGCATTCGCCGCACGACGGATGATTGGAAAGTCAGCCTTGATCGTCGTCGGGCCGACTTCACGCTCATTGACGAGGAAATGCCGCCCAATCCACTGCCGATCCACGCGACCGACGCCACGGCCAGCCACACGGTCGAATCGCTGGATCGCGGCTTCTTTCATTGGCAGGGGACGATCCGAGGCAGCTACGAAGTGTCGCGGCTCGGCTCGCGAAGCGACTCGTTCGCCATGTTCACCACCCTGCTCAAAGACCGGCTGGGGGCGGTGCAGGAACTCGCCGGCAAGAACGATGCTGGCGTCGGCGTCATCGTCCCGCTGAGCCTTACGCTGATGGAAGACATTACGGGTAAAAAATCAGGCGAGTTCAGTTGCGTTACACCTATACGCTGGACATCGACAAGGCCGCCGACGGAAACTCGTGGACCTGAGTAAACTCAAGACCGCCCTGGCGGCGTCGGCGCTTTGGCGGCTAGTTCCGGGCGAATGGGTCGATAACGTCAGGGAACACGCAGCCTCGTTCGCCGCGTGGGGCCAGTCGATGAAGGACGACAAGGTGTTCGACCGCGGGCATCGCCAACCTGGCGCTGCACACGGCGTCCGACAGCCTGATCGACCTGTGCTTGCCGTCCAAACCTCCGGCGATCGAGAAAAAGACGAATCTGGAGGTCAGCGCCGCCGGGAGCGACCGCAATCGCAACGATCTCGGGCTCCTCTGGCCCAAGGCGGATGCGTCCTGGCTGGACTATCACGCCGACATCCTGTCCGACGTGCGGCATGGCATGGCGGAGTTGAAGCCACTGCCCACTGGCGGCCTGTCTTTATCCACCGGGACGGTGAACACCAACGATCAGGGCGGCTACATCGTGCCGTACCCTAACGTCCCCACGTCGGTGTTGCAGTTGCGGGCGGCCCCGACCATGACGATCGTCTTGCGTGGCCGGCGAGGCGCCACGGTTACGCCGTCACGCCGCCGCGGCTCTTGACCTACGGCGGGTCCGTGGTCGCTCCGGTGCGCGAGCGGTACCATACCGCTATCGTCGCCAACTTCGGTGTACCCATCGTGGCGGCGCAGTGGTTATGCAGTACCGGCTGGCTTCCCCGCCGTCGTCGCGGCGTTCACCCGCTCCCTAACCCACTCATGGGCAAGTTGGCGGCGAAGGGGACGCCGCTGACGGGGCTGAAAACGCCGCCACCCGGCAACATGGCGCCGCGGTAGGTTAGAGACGGTCGGCGTGCTGTTGCAGATCGAGCAAGTACGCTTTAAGGGATGCGTTCGAGCGCGGGCGTCGGTGCGCCCGCCAACTGCTTCGCTCCCTTGCCGTCGTCGGCGAACCACGCCAGAATCTTGGGGTCAGCGTCGTCGAACACGTCCAGAATTACAGCGACCTTGATGTTCGGCGCCGCCGTCGCCTCTTCGGCCCTCTCAACCGCCGTGTCGGCTGTGAAGATTTGACCCATGCCGTCGTTCGCCCAACCGTAATCACCCGTGAAGTGATCGTAGCTTCGCATCCGCCAGCCGCTCTTGTCCGTCAAGAAGCCGGCGACGTGCCGACCATCGCGCTGGTGCTTCAGGCCATCGCGCCTCAGTTTCTCCCATGCCGCTCTCTGGTCCGCCGTCGGCGGCCAGCCGGTACGCCCCTCGCGGATCGTCCGCTTGCGGCCTTCGCCGCCCGCGACGGCCACCCTGCCAGCACCACCACAAACAGCAGTATCCGACGCATGGCGCGACCTCCATAGGTTGATTTGTTCCGAAAGCGTCGGTATTGTACGGTGTCCCGCCGCACTGATCTTCGCCGTGCCCACAGATCGCATTACCGCCCTGCCGGTGCGTCCGAACGCCGAAAACGGCTCGCGGGCCGTCCGGGTGCTTTGAGTGCCCTGATAGGCCGGAAACGGTATGCGCGGCAGGGAAGCGGCGCGACTGGCGAAGCCGACAGCCCTCTGCCCGTCAGGGACGATTGCGGAAGTCCTTCGACGGCGCAAGCCGTCGCCGGCGGCGGGGGGCCGTAGCAGGGCAATCGTGCCCGCAACGCCCCATGACGCGATCGCCAGAAACACCACGGCAGCGGCGGCGACTGCGACGGCCGGCCGAATCGCGTGGACGATCCCGGCGGCGGACCTGGGCCCGCCTCGCCGCGTCGCACGGCCCATTCAGCCGCCACGACTCCGACCGCCGCCAGGTCCACTGCAAATGACAGCCACGCCCAAGGAGTTCGTTCGACGCCGAACATGGCCGCCGCCATGCTAGCAGCCTTCACGTCCTTATTTCCCCTTGCCGCGTCCTCCTCGGCCATGTGCGTGATCGTGCGGTGCAACCAACCCTCCAGCGGAAAGCCGACGACGAACTGCGCGGCCAGCAGCCCGAAGGCGCCGAGGCAGCACGACCCCACAAGGATGTGGCGTACGGCCGGCGCCCGCACGGCGGCGGCGAAGCCGATTCCAGAGCGCGGCCGCCTGGCTACAGGCAGATCAGCAGCGATGGATAGTTCACGCCATCCGACAACCGATCGAAGCCCCTGGACGAGTCGCTCGCCGCCGCGGCCGCCAGTTCGGGGTTCGGCGTGCAACCGCCATACGCCGCCTCCAGCCCGGACTGCGTGACGAGGGACTTGCCGCCTGCCGGCCCACCCGAACATCGGATGTCCACCCACGGCAGTGGGAACAGGATCAGCGCAGCCACCAGAAGTGACGGAGAGGCGATCCGCCAGGGCGTGTCACGCCGGCTTTCCGACATATTCGGGGTGATGGGCGGGAGAGGAAAAAGTAGGGCCGCAACCGGATTAGTGACCGTTGGCGAGTCGGGCAGAAGGACTGCTACGGGCGGCGGAGTAGGAACGGGTGCCGGAGTCGGGATGGATGCCGCCAGCGACTCACCCAGGATGGTGCGGTTCGCGGGCGGGCCGGGCACGAAACCGCTGCTGCACTTGGGGCAGGCGACTTTTTGGCCGGCCTGCTGAGCCGAGAGGATTGTGCGGCACTTCGGGCAACGGAACTGAATCATCGGGCACCCGGCGACAGGGATAGGAAACAGCGCCCCGCCATGTCGGCCAAGGCGGGGGTGTTGCAAGGGGACAGCCATCTCGACGATTCGCGCGGCGTCTCGGATTACCTTCTTCGCTCCAACCGTGCGCTCACCGACTGATCGGAAGGGAAATCCGCCTCGGCCATGCGTGGCATTCGTGCCATCCTTCCTTTGCCCATCCCTCATGTTGGCGATCTCCGCCGCGATCATGGACCGCCGGGGGTTCTCCCGCCGGCGGGAGAATCGCCCCTCCCCCTACTTTCGCCCCGTCGTCGCGGGCTTCGCAGGCGTCCCTTGGCGCCCTTCTTCGGCGCCGCCTTGGCCTTCTTCTTGTCCTTGCCCTGAGCGTTGTTGCCCTTCGCTATAGCTCTTACCTCGGATGTTGATGTTGGGCGGGTTGCAGGTTCGCCGGGACGCCTTTTTCGTCCCGGCGGCGTAGGTCCCCTTCTTCCGCCGTGGCCTCTTCGGCTTCGGGGCCGCCTCGCGGCAGGCGATTCTGCCAAGCTGGGCGAGTCCGGGTCCTGGAACACTTCGGGGAAACGAGACCGGACGGCGGCTTCCGCTAAACTGCGAACGTAGACGGACATGGGCTGTCCCGCCTCGGCGGCCAGAATCCGCAGTTTGGCGTGTACCTTCTCTGACACGTCTACCCGAACCGCCTTTGTGCCCGGCGGCCGGCTGGTCCATTCTCTCGCCATAGCGGTCTCTCGTTCGCCCACGTTGCCGACACTGTTAGCAGTATACCACCGCCGCCGACCGGCCCTAAGAAAAAATCAGTTTGTTGTTGACAACGGCGACAACCGACCCTAGAATACGGTTGTTGACACTGACGACAACCGTCAGTGTGGCAAAGTGGGCCGGCGACGCGCCAACGTCCCGGCCCTGGCAACCCACTTAGAGGAGTGAGTCGCATGGTTACGTCTACCGCCTCGACGCCCGCCCGTCAACGCAAGCCCCGCCGCAAAACCCGCCCGGTCCATCCGCCTGCTGGCCCGTCCCGCCCACGACTGCTGCGGCGTGGTCGGATCACCGTCGGGACGGACGCGAAGGATTACGTCATCCTGCCCGTCCCGTCCGACTTCGGCCGTGCGTTCCGCCTCACCAAGTCCTTGGCGAGCATGAGGGCTATCACGTCTGCCTCAGCGAAGAGGGTTCGCTGTGCGACTGCAAGGGCTTCCACAGCCCGCAGCGGCGAATGCAAGCACGTCGCCGGCCTCAAGGCCTGGCGGACCGGGCCAGCGGTGAACAGACCACGGCGGCCGACGCCCACGGCCGCCCTTGGATTTGAGGCCAAACAAGAGGGAAGAACGATGGTGGTTTACATCCTCTTCACGCGACACGGCGACGGCGACGTGAGTCTGCTGAGCGTGTACCGCAAGTCGCACTACCAGGCTCTCTACAACCGCATTGCCGACATCGCCCAACGGCACGGCGACCAAGGTGCTTCCCGGTTCCGATCGGGTTGCAATCCAGACTTACTGCAACAGGACGGGCCAAGTCTGGTACGCGGAACGACACGATTGCGAATGAACGGAGGACCTGACCATGAACAAGACCACGCGATTCTGGGCCGCGGTGGTCCGCATCACCCTGGCGATCATCGCCGTGTGCTGCGGCGGTACGGTGGGAACCTGGATGCTGGACGACCAGGAGGATTGATCCATGACTTGCACGACCCCGATTCCTGGCCAGCCCGTCAAACGGGGCTTCCCCGGCCTGACCTGCTTCAAGTGCGGCGAGACGGACTGCATCAGCCTCGGGGCCTGAGCGACCTGTCGGCCGACGACGCCTTCACCTGCCGCGAGTGCAACACGACTTCAGCGCCGCCGACGTGCGGGAAATACTCGACGGCTGGTCCCGCCTGCTGGCGTGGATCGACGCGGCCCCCATCGTGCCGACGGAGGAGGGATGAACCATGCCGCGAAAGACCGCCGACCCCGTGGAGATCAAGCTGCTGGACGCCATGACCAAGGCCCGTTCCGCGTGGGGACGGGGCTGGCGCCGGATGAAGCGAGCCATGCACGCGATGGAGAAGGCCGACCGGATCGTCCGGCGGCTGGAGAAGCGACTGGACGCCCACCGGGAGAAGGGCAGGGCAGCGAAGTGAATCCGACCTTCTACGCCACGCCGGCCATGCCCTGCTGCGGCGCCACGGCACGTACCTTTCCCGACGCCGAGACGGCCCGCCAGTTCGCCCAAGCAGGCCGCGGACGCCTTCCGGGTCGGCTGGACCGTCTTTCGCATCCTGGCGGGCCGTCCTACGCGACTGGCGGCCCTATTCCCGACCATCGCCCGATAGGAGAGCAACCCGTGTTCACGTTCCTGTCTCGCCTGTTCAGCAGCTTCGGCCGTCTGGCCGATTCCGTCAACGCCCTGGCGGACACCACCGACGCCGTGAACGGCCGGCTGCGCGAGCGGCTGGCCCTGGAGGCGCCGGTCGACTCGCCGCGCGTCATCGAACACCACGACGCCGAGGCGGACGCCCGCCCGGCCCGCAACGGCAAGCGCGAGAAGGCCAGCTGAGCAACGCCGATGCACCGCACCATCCACGGACCTGACCGGGAGTTCTTGACCGCCGCCGAATGCGCGGCCTGGCTGGGAATCTCGCCGACGACGTTCAAGAGCCTTCTGCGCTCCGGCGAGTTCCCACCCGGCGTCGTGTTCGGCAAGCGGACGATCCGGTGGATGTGGCTGGACCCTGTCGCTTACGCCCACACGCGTTCCCGGATGACGCAAGCCGCCTCACGCAACCGGCGTTGACGGCTTTGTGAAGTCGCCAAGAGGCGTTCCGAGTCGCCAAAGGCTTCTGCCGTTTTGGTGATTGACAGCCGTTCCGCCCTGCCCGATGGTTCGGATTCACCGTTACCCGCGCCGCGGTCACGTCGGCCGCGGCCAACCTCTCGCCCGCTATGGAGGCTGCCATGCTGCAGCAGGTCCAACGTCCGCTCCGGCGCCCGCCGTCCCGACCGCCGCCGCCCTCGTGGCCGACGCCCGACGGCACGGCTACATCCCTGGCTTTCCGCCCGGCTTGTCCCGGCTCGCCCGGTACGCCGACCTCACGGCCTTCCGACGCTCGAAATGCCCGGCGTGCGCGTCCCGCATGTCTGTCCGGCCGTTCCACCGTCCGAACGCGGAGGGATACCGGCTGGTGCTGGCGTGCAAGGCGTGCGGCGCGGGAGAAGTAGCGTAGGACCGATCCACAAACGCCGGGCGGAACGTTCCGCCCGGCCCAACCATGAAGGAGATTCACCATGTCCACGACACGACCATGAACGGGACCGCGTCCTGTTGCACCTGCCTGAACCAGTACGACACCTGCGGCCATTGCCGGGCGGCGATGCGAGAATGCGCGGGCCAACCCGCAACCGCCGCCGCTCCCGTGAAGCCGAAGCGTCCGCCGTCCAAACCCTATCGCCCGAAGCATCCGCGCGACGCCGCGCCGACGCCCGGCGACTGCCTGCTCACAGCGCCACAGGTCGCGGCTCGCCTGGGAATCGGCGTCCGAACGCTGTGGCGCATGGTCGAGCAGAACAAGCTTCCGCAGCCCATTCGCTACACAAGGAAGCTGGTAAGGTGGCATTCGGCCGCCCTGCAAGCGTACCTCGACGGCTTGCTCCAGCAGACCACGCTGGCGTCCGACGCCGTGGCGCTCTGCACCGTCTGACCACCAACGCAAGGCCAGCGGGAACGGTTCCCGCTGGCTGCCTCTTGCGCAGAGCGTCGCAATCGCTCTGGACGGCCGACGGGTCGCGGCCGACTGACCCGCAGCAAGGACGCAGGCCCCGGACGCACGCCCACGGCCGGGGGCTTTCCCTCCCTTGCCGCCCCGCCGCCCGCCGATAAGAAGCAGTGCGGCTTCCCCACCGCAACGCCCCGGACGCCGGGCCGACCGAGGCGGGGACCGCAAGAGTCCCCGGCCTCTGGTCCGTCCGGCGTCCGTGGGCTTCGATTATCGCGGACCCCCAATCGTCACGGCCCGCCGGCGCCGACCTTGGTTTGCTGGACCGCCGTCGGGACGGGAACCACTGGCGGAGCGGGGGGCAAGTCCGTCGGCGGGCTAGCCACCACCACCTTGGTTTGCTGGACCGCCGTCGGAGCGGGAGCCGGGGGGGAAGGGCGCCTGTCGGAGACGCGGGCCACGACCACCGTGGTCTGCTGGATCACCGTGGGGGGAGGAATCACCGGCGCGGGCCCCGCCGAGACGAATTCCGGATACACCTCGAAGTAGCACGACACCGGCACGTAGCAGGAGTTGCTCGACTCATAGAAGCACCAGCCGTAGGACGGGGCCCAGTAGCAGTAGCAGCCATAGTAGCTGCTCCAGTAGGAGTGGGTCCAGGAGAACGACCGGTAGCCGTGCTTGTCGTAGTCGAACCGCCGGCTGGCGTGGAACTGGCGGCCGCTCATCGATTCGTGGCGGCTTTCGCCGCTGTACGGGTGGCCCGACCCACGGCCGGAGCGGCCCTCGGCTCGGGTTTCTGCGGCGCCCAGCGTGATCAGTCCCACGGCGGCGACCGCGACGGTCATGAGGAAACGATTCATCGGAAACTCCTTCCTGCTCAGGGCAGGATTCAGCAACAAGGCCGGTCAGGATTTTGGTTCGGCTGGGGGCTGACCGGCCTGTCTTGCCCCCGCCACAGTCCTGTTCGGCGGGAGCGGCGAATGTGACAGCGGATGATCGGATTTTTTGGGGGGACCGATTGAAAGCGACGAACGATCGGGGCGGGTGAAGACGGCTGGCCTGGGGCGAGCAGTTGGCGCAAACAGAAGAGGGGCCGGAACTCGTCCGCGTGACCCAATTCTCGGTCGGACGGGGAGTGAGCAGACGCCCCGGCCCGCAAGGATGCAGCCTTCTCCTCTCCCTTTCCTCCCCGCCGCCGCAACCCTGTCAAGGAACCACTACCCGGAGGCCAATCATGTCCGACGTACCCAACCGCCCCTCTCTCCGCGAGGCCGCCCGCCGCGGCGCCGAAGCCAACCGCCGGGAGCGCAGGCCCGGGTGATCCTGGAGGGGACGACCTCGGCGACGCCCACCCCGGCCCCGGCCGCCGAAACGCCGCCCCCCTGCGGAGCCGGTGCAGGCCCGGTGCGGCCACGCCGTCCCGTTCACGCTGTACCCCGACGCCAAGGACAAGTTCCGCGAGATGCGCCGCAAACACGTCGCCGACCGCGATTGCCCCGAAGCGCCAGAAGGCGCACCAGGCGCGGACGGCGGCGGAGATGAGGCGGCCCGCCAGCGCCGGGGGGACAAGGCGAGGGGCGACGCCCAAGTCCGGGACCGTCGCCCGCATGGGGCCACTTCGATGGGGCGGTCTGGGACGCGGAAAAGGGGCAATGGTCCGGGACGCTGACCGTACCCGACCCGGCCGCCGCGGGGGGCGCCCGAATGTTCGCCGCCGCGGCGTCGGGGGTGTTCCAGCTTCGCGGGGCCGGGACGGATGTATCGGCAATCGCTGGGGAGCAGGGCGGGACGCCGGCGGGCTGAGCCGCCGATGCGTCTTGCATTCCTGCCGCCTTCACGCTATCACTCGCCGCCTCAGCCCCCTTGCAACGCGAGCCGGAGCGGACAACGGCGTCCGGCGGCGGACGTGCGTGGCGCGCTGGGGATGCGCTTGCGGCGCCGGCCGACGCGGTGAAGGCGTGGAGAGTTCCGCCGCTGAGAACGTCGCCGCGGGCGGCCGACCCGCGGCCCCGGTCAAGCGCGGCACTTCGTTCGGCCTCCGCCGATGGCGATTGTAGGCCGCCGGCTTCCTTACGGCCGCACCGCCAGTTCCGAGCCGTCGTCCCCTTGGGCGCCTCGCCGACCTTCCGGCGGACGTACTCGGCGAGTAGACCCACGCAGCCGGCCAGCTCCTCCGCCGTGAACTGCTGTGGGTCCACCGCGGCCCACGCCTTTTCGTCGTCGTCCCCGACGGCCTCCCGCGCGTTCCTCCCCGAAACGCAGTTCGGGCGACGCATACGCCACGAGGCCGTCCTCGATGGCCCGTTCCAGGATGTCCCGCACGATCTGCTGAATGGTCATGGCTTTTTCCGCGATCATGTAGTCAGGATGAAGCCGCTGGCGCGATTCGCCGACTGCTCCGGTGGTGCCGAAGAGTCGCCGACGATCTCGCCGCCAGCCCGCGTGCCCAGTGCCCGCCAGACGCCCAATCCGATGCCGTTCTGAACGGGCCGGGCCGACCCGTCCATCAGCAGCACGTTGGCCGAGCCCGTGTGCCAACTCCGAACCGTCACGGCCGAATAGGTCGGCGCCGTGGCCGAGATGCCCTCCCGCTGCGTCGTAAAGTCGATGTCGTAGTTGGCCCCGCCGCTTGCGTAGGGCACGACCGTGTTCGGCGCGAACGTCGTCGTGAAGCCGGTGTGGACGGTGCGGCTATCCACCCACTCGACGTGGTCGCCGCTGACCTTGAACGTGCCGCCGTAAGCTGCCACAGCCGCCGGGGAGGTTGGCGGGGTGGTCAGCGTCCCTGGGTTGTCGCCGTCGGCCAGGTATGGGGTGAACGACTTGACCTCGGCCATCGCCAGCGTGCTGCTCAGGCCGTCTGTGATGTCCGTCGGCCGGATGCAGCCGAGGGGCGACGCGGGGCTGGCCGTGAATGCCCCATCGCCGCCCTGGCCGGAGACAGGGTCCAGAACGAGCTATGTCCCCACACAGACCACGTAGTTGAGGAAGCGCGGCGCCGGCCGCGTCGAGGTGGTCGTTGGGGTCGCTGGGGCAGAGAAAAGTGGGCACCCGCTGGGTCGATCTGGTGGCAGGCGACTGGTGGACGTCGTCGGAGGAGGCCGCTGAAGTTGGCATGAGGTTTTGCAGGTTGGTCTGTTCGACGGCAGGCATGTGGGCCAGCCAGACTCCTGTGCGGACCAGTGGGAGGAGGTCGTCCCACGGGTAGTAGGCCGCCGGCGGGAACCGACGGGCAGAGCGTCGTGCGTAGTTGTGGACGGCCAGGCCGAGCTGCTTGAGGTTGTTGGCGCACTGCATGCGGCGGCGGCCTCGCGGACTTTCTGGACGGCGGGCAGCAGCAGGCCGATGAGGATGGCGATGATGGCGATCACCACCAGCAACTCGATCAGCGTGAAGGCGGCCGAGTGCGGGGACGACGTGCGACGTGCCATGAAGCCTCCGGTGGGGGCCGGGGCGGCGACGCCGACGATTGTAGCTCGCCTGCCGCGAACCTGCCGCCGACTGGTATACCACCGGCCCCACGTCTCGGCCACGCCGCGTTCCCGTAGGTCGTTGCACGAACCTTCACGTCCGCGACTGGTTCTCACCCGATCACCGCCCCACCCCATCCACCAACCGATATTCCACGAACGCCTTCACGTCCACCACCACCACATGCCGCGGATGGTGGACCACCCGCAGCGTCGTCTCCACCGTCAACTCGCTGATCGGTCAGGGCCGGCCGTGAGCGAGTTCTGTAGAGGCTGCCCACTCGCCGTGTTCATCGCGCTGACTGCCATGTAGGTCGGGAGCGGATCAGCGTTCCCTTCCGGCGCATTGCGGCGAGCCTCCGTTTCGCTCTTCGCTGACAATGGGCGCCGCGACGCACCACCTGCAGCTTCCCACGATCTCGATCACCAATCCAATGGCGGCGCCGCCGACCAGCACGCCTTTCACGCAGTTCTGCAACCAAGCATTCATACAACTCGCTCCACGGGTTGGAAGACAAACGCACCATCAGCCGCCGATGCAAGTGTAGCCTTCACTGAACTCTGCCGCAGCCAGCAGTTCGCCGCCTTCCCCTCGACCTGCCTTTCGTCAACTGCCTGCGCGATAATTCCCCGTCCTTTGCCGCGCGGCCGCGTCCCCGACCTGAAAGCGGGCCGGCCGCCGCGGCGACTTCTCAGAAAGGTACATACCTCCGATGGGCTGATCTTATCCGCCCGTGGCAGGTCCGTTACATCGACAAAGAGGGCAAGCGCGTTCCGAAGGAGACGCCGGGGGCGAAGCGCGTAAAGGAGTGCGCCGGGGAAGTGGGGCACCGGCGCCGGATCCGGCCTGGCGTCCGACGGCAAACCCTACGGCAAGCGGCGTGTGCCGCTCGCGTCCGACAAGAACGTGGCCCGGCAAATGCTCGCCGAACTGGTGCTGAAAGCGGAGCGCGGTGAGGCCCATTTCGAGGACAAGGCGACGGAGGGGGAGCGAAAAAGCCGCTGGCGGTGCACCTCGACGACTTCGCGGCGTGGATGCATTCCCGCTCCGACGACGTGACGGACAAGCAGGTGAAGCAGACGCTGCACCGCATCCGCTCCGTGTTCGACGGCTGCGGCTTCACGCATCCCGGCGACATCGACGCCGACGACGTGGCCGAAGACCTGGCGCAGCGGCTGCGCCCTGCCGCGCAGCGAGGGCGGTCGATGGGCCCATCCCAGGGACCTATACGTCATTTGAGCGAAGCACCCTCGGCCGCGGGACGAACGCGCCGCGGCGGCGGCGGATGGCCGGCAACCCGATGGAGGGGATGAAGAACCGTGGGGAACGTTGAAGCTCGACCGCCGCCACGACCGGCGCGACCCGCCAGTCGACGAGCCCTGCAACGGCTGTTCGCCGCCGCGCTGGCGTCGGGTCGCACCGCCTGCACGCTCTCGCCGCTCGATCGCCACTGGCTATACCGCGTGGCGGCGGGGACCGGGTTCCGCCTGGTCGGAACTGGGCGAGCCTGGACGCCGGAGTCGTTCGGACCTGGACGCCTCGGCCGTCGTCGTGGCGGGCGCCTACGCCAAGAACCGCAAGACGGCCGTGCAGCCGATCCCCGGCGGGCCTGGTCGCGGAGTTGGCGTCCTGGCTCGCCGGCAAGCCGCTGCGGCGAACCGCTCTGGCTGGGCGTTGTCTGGCGCAACCAGTCGGCCCGGATGTTCCGTCAAGACCTCGACGCGGCCGGCGTGCCGTATCAGGTCAAGGGACCGTCCGGCCCGCTGTTCGCCGACTTCCACAGTCTGCGGCACACGTTCATCACCATGCTGGCCCGGCGCTGGGGCGTCCACCCGAAGGCAGGCGCAGGCCCTGGCCCGCCACAGCACCATCGGACTGACGATGGATCGGTACACCCACGCCGACAAGGCCGTGCTGGCCGAGGCCGTTTCGCGCCTTGACGCCCCGGCCGAAAGGTGGCCGACGGCAGCCCAGCTGGCCGCCGGCCTGTATCTTGTTCCGCACCGTCCGGGCGACTGCTCGGCCAGACCAACCCCGGGACCGTGGTTGCCGCGCCGGTTGCCCCGGTTGCACGCCCGGTTGCACCTGCCGCAGAGTTTGACGGGGACGGCGAGGGACGGCCGGGGACGGTTGCGCGGGACGAGGGCGGCAAGAGACGCCGCCGCAAGTCCGCATAGCTGTTGCCTTTGAGACTGCCTGAGACGACTGGAGAGCGGAGGGGGCGGGATTTGAACCCGCGAACATCTTTCGAGTTGTCGGTTTTCAAGCCGATGCAATCGGCCGCTCTGCCACCCCTCCGATGTCCTGCGGGACTTGGTAGGCTCCTGCATTCTCGACAAGGCGGAGCCGCCCACCATTACAGACCAAGGGGTCGTTCCCGTCGCTCCATGCCATTGTCAGGACCAACGACCCAGACCCCGACGCCCTCAAGTTCCAAAAAGGGAAGAGCCGGAAACACGCCTGCCGGTTCACAGGCGGCGGCGAAAGGGTCTGCCGACTCCAGCAGCAGTGCCCCCTCCGAGGCGTTCGGTGAGGACGCCATCGGGACTCTCTCCCCGATGTCTCGCCAGTCTAGATGAGGCGGCGCAGGACCGCAAGAGGTCCGGTCCTGAGTACTTCGTATCTTCTTCTCCATTTCGCGGAAGCCCGACCTCTTGCCGCCGAGCGACCGTCCGCCGCGGGCCTTGACAGTCGGTATGGGAATTGCACTTTCTCTTGAATCCGCGGACGCCCCGTCAGCCAGGAGAAAGGGTGATCCATGAAACCAACCGATCGTCGCAACGATTTCCCCATCCAGATCGACGCCCACCTATTGTACGGTCTCAAAGGCCGAGAGCGACAAGTATGCGGGTCGCCTTTGATTTCCTTCGCCCGGCAGGTCGGAGCATTTTCCCGTCGCCGGCCTCCACGTCCTGATCGAACACAACCCCCGGAGCAACGATTACACTGTCAAAGCGGACCTCTTTTTGAACTAGCGAGACGCTCGTGTGCAGCGAACACGACGCCCTGGCCGTACACGGCCTACGACTGCTGCCATCCAGGGCCTGGTCGTCGGAGGTTGGAAGCCACAAGGCGTCGACTGGGCCAGGACGCCGAGCGACAGAAGACGGAAAAGGCCACCCGGCAGACGGTGCAGGACGACGGTTGCTTCCCGACCCGGGCGGCCGTCGATGCGGCCGTGAACGATCGGGACTACGCGGCCTTCCGCACCGCCACGTTCGTCTACGAAGAGTCGGTGCGCAAGCGCATTGGCCGCTGGGTGGAGCGCTACCCGGACGCCGAAGCCCAGATCGTGTATTTGTCGGAAGCCCCTATCCCGGCTTCGGCGAGAACATCGACGCCCAGGATGTTGACAACGTGGTGGCGCTGCACGACGAAGTGCACTGGCAGCATGGTGCGCATAGCTTCACCTTTGGCGGAGAAGGGCAGTATCACCAGTACTCGTTCGTCAGCAAAATCGGTGGCACCTGCAGCGGCAATGCAGGCTGTTTCACTTTCTGGGACAACCAGACCGCCTCGGACACGACCTACTGGGGTCAGGATGGCAATTCGTTCGCCGCGTTCCTGATCGGCCAGTCGGGCACAGCCAATGCCCTTTCCCAGTTGCATGCTCCTCGCTGGATTACGCATTACGGAGCCTTGTTTGCCCAGGATGACTGGAAACTTCGGCCGAACCTGACCGTCAATCTTGGCTTCCGCTGGGATTACGACACGCCGCGCCACGAAGGTGCAGGGGATACCGCGATCGCGGACCTGACCGCGCCCAACAGTGCGGCCGACGGATTGCCCGGTGCGCTGGTCTTTGCCGGCAAGGGCACCGGCCGAAACGGTGTTGTGAACGAGACCTGGGCGAAGACCTGGTACAAGGACTTTGCTCCACGCGTCGGCTTCGCATGGCAGCCCATGGCGAAAGATGTTCTGCGCGGCAGCGGCGGCATCTACTATGGCCCGCTGGTCTACGCCGACTTCGGCCAGGGAACTCTGCAGGGCTTCACGGTCAATCAGACCCTGTTCACCGCGGATCCCATGTCCGGCCCGCAAGTGGACGCCGGATTACCGCTCCTGCCCGGCACACCAGACCTCGACCCCACGCAGTCCAACACCCAGGCGGTCGACAGCATCGAGCCGACCTTCGGCCGTCCAGCGATGGTGGAGAACTGGACGCTGGAAAATCAGTACGCCATTGCTCCTGACCTGCTCGTCACGGTTGGGTATCTGGGAATGCACTCGACGCGTCTCCACGGCCTGATCGACTATCCCAACGACATTCCGCTGAACGACCTGTCGATGGGCACCTGCCTCACCTGGTGGGCCGCAGCTCCCTGCCCCAACGGCTTCAGTTCGCCGCCGATCCAGCCTTACGCTAACTTCTTCAACGAATGGGGAGGGCAGGTCTGGGTGGAACAGGCGCTTCGCCCCTTCCCGCAATACGGTTACATCAACCAGGACAGCTATCTCCAGAATGTCGGCCAGGCCACTTACAACGGCCTCGAGGCAAAGCTGGAGCGGCGTTTCCACAACGGCCTGAATGTTCTGGCGTCTTACACCTTCTCCAAGACGCTCACCGATGCCGACGCCATCCAGCCCTACTACAGCACGCTGCAGAACCAGGGAGGTACGCAGAATCCCTACGATCACAAAGCTGAGAAAGCCGTGAGCAACGAAGACATTCCGCAGAATCTGGTGCTGAGTTATGTCTACGAGCTACCGGTGGGCCGTGGCAAGGCACTGCTGGGTAACACGCCAAAGCCGGTGAACGCGGTCCTTGGCGGCTGGCGTGTGAGCGCGGTGCACCGGTACATGGACGGACAACCCATCAGCTTCTTCGGCGCCAATGGCATTCCTGGCTTCGATAACGGCATCCGGCCGAATCGTGTGGCAGGTCAGCCGGTCCACCGCTCCGGAACCTTCAGCCCATTCAGCTTCGTCAACGATGGCAACACAGGATATGACCACTCGTCGGGCGCCTGCTCCACCGGCTACTGGAACTGCGCATTCATGACGGATCCAAATCCGAATCCAGGACTGAATGTCCCGTACAAATTCGGCAATATGCCGCGTAACTCGGCCGATATCCGAAGCTTTGGCTTCTACGACGAAGACTTCGGCATCAACAAGACGATTCCAATTACAGAAGGGATCCACGCCGAGTTTCGCGGCGAGATGTTCAACGCCTTCAACCGCCACGTCTTTAACAAACCCGACTCAGGCGTTCAGGATACAAACTTTGGCCAGGTGGGCGGTACCTTGCTTGGCCCGAGAAACGTCCAGTTCGTGCTGAGGTTCACCTACTAACCCAACCAATGCAGGGCGTGTCTTCGCGGCACGTCCTGCACCACTCGAGCCATCGCCGCCGCACAGCAGACGGCTTTGTCTCGTCGTAGCGCGGCTCTGCCTTTGCGCTTCAGGAGATCACGGATGAGGTTTGGTGTGTGTACCGGTGTGCTGCTTGTAACCTGCCTGGCTTCGGGTTGCAGCGGTGGGGGCGGAGCCTCCGGAGGTGGCGGAGGTACCGGCAGCAACCCAACGCCGGATATGGGAACGCTGACCGCGATGAACAACAGCTTCACCTGCACTCTGACCAATGGCGCCAGCGGCATGGTTCTGGGGATTTCCGGACAAAGCCAAAACGCCGGTACCAATGTAGTGCAGGCATCTGCCGGCACAACCACGCCTGACATTGACTGGCACTTCATTCCCATGAACAACAACCAGTACAACCTGGAGAATATGCTCACTCACCAGGTGATGGGCGTGACGAATGCTTCCACATCGGCCGGTGCTCAGATCCTGCAGTGGGCCGACAACGGCACGAATGACCACCTATGGCAGTTTTATCTTCTTACCGACGGAAGCTATCTCGTCAAAAACGTGAACAGCGGTCTGTATCTCGAAGATGCCAACTCCGCGACTACTTCCTCGGCCACCATCGATCAAGGCTCTCGCGCTACCACAGGAACCGGCTGCACCTGCCAGGAGTGGAAGGTAGCGTCCACCGGCAACTCACCGTATCCAGCGCCTCTCACGGTCAATGTGTCTTACTCAGCGCCAGACTCTTCCATCATCGGCATTCACGATCCTTCCATCGTTCCGATCGGCGCCACCTACGATTTGTTCTCCACCCACGGGATCATCCACGAGCATCAATCCACTGACTTAGCCACCTTCTCCGATGGTGGCTATGCATTGTCGGCTCTTCCGTCATGGGCGAATGTGTATACCGGCGGAAGTGGCGATCTGTGGGCACCGGATGTTTCCCAGCACAACGGCGAGTACTGGCTCTATTACGCCGCGTCAGGTTTCGGAAGCACCAACTCCGCCATCGGCCTCGCCACCAGTTCCACGGGCCAGCCCGCCAGCTTCATCGATTCCGGAGCGCCCGTCTATACCTCCGCCAATTGTCCTGGTTCCAATGCCATCGATCCAGCATCCGTCGTGGATGCGGCAGGCAATGCCTGGCTGGTGTTCGGCTCATGGTCCAGCGGAATTCAGATTGTGCCGGTGAATAACAACACCGGTGTGCCTACAGGCACAGCCTGCACTCAGACTGGCATACCATCCTTCGGGAACCGGAATCGAAGGCGCCTACCTCTATTCCTACGGCGGCTACTACTATCTGTTCGCCTCGATCGACACTTGCTGCAACGGCGTCAACAGTACCTACCGCATCGTCGTCGGACGGTCGACAATGGTCACGGGTCCGTTTACCGACCGCGGTGGCCTTGCGCTGACGAATGGCGGCGGAACCATCCTGTTGAGCGCGCATGGCAACATCAACGGGCCCGGCGGCGAATCCATCTTTACCGATACGACGGGGCCGACGCTGGTCTACCACTACTACGACGGCGGCAACAACGGGTATCCGGCTTTCGGCATCAACCGCCTCGCCTGGACCTCCGACGGGTGGCCCTATGTGGAGTGAGCCCGGTCCACCCCGATCGGCGTTACTCCCGGCCGCTATGCCGCTCATGCAAACCAGCATCACGAAGAAGCAGTACGGAGGAAAGATGGCATTTCGACCCTGGATCGCATGCGTCGTGCTCGCTGCCTGCGTCCTGATCGGCGGCTCGCTGCAGGCTCAGGAGGCCCTCTCCCTCACCGGCGATTATCGGGGAACGCACGATCCTTCCATCATCAAGGCGGGCGACACCTGGTACGTCTTTGCTACCGGAAAAGCGCACGACGGCGGACAATTTCAAATCCGCTGCTCTTCCGATCTGCATACCTGGAAATTGTGCGGTCACGTCTTCGATCGGATCCCGGACTGGATCCAAAAGGACAGCCCCGGCACGAAGGATCTGTGGGCTCCTGACATCTCATTTGAAAACGGCGAGTACCGCCTCTACTATGCGTACTCGCTCTTCGGCAAGAATACTTCCGGCATCGCCCTGGCAACGAACAAGACACTCGACCCATCCCATCCCGACTATAACTGGGTCGATCGGGGCCTGGTTCTTCGCTCTATTGCCACGGACGACTACAACGCCATCGATCCGAATTTCGTGCTCGACGAGAGCCATCGTGCTTGGCTCGTCTTTGGGAGTTTCTGGAGCGGCATCAAGTTACGGCGTCTCGACGACCGGACAGGCATGGCGGGGAATCCGCAAATCTACTCGCTCGCCACGCGGCGGCAACCCGATAACGCGCCCTCGGCCCCGCCAGGACTGCCTCCGAACTGGGAAGCCATCGAAGCGCCCTTCATCGTCCACCATGGCCACTACTACTATCTGTTTGTCTCCTGGGATCTTTGCTGCCGCGGCATCCATAGTACCTATCGCACCATGGTCGGCCGCTCCACGCACATCACCGGTCCCTACGTCGACGATCAGGGAATCCCGATGATGCAGGGCGGCGGAACCCCTCTGCTGAGCGGCAACAGCCGCTGGCTCGGTCCGGGCGGCGAGTCCGTCGTGATGCAGCCCTCCGACCGCGACATCATTGCCTTCCACGCCTACGATGCGCACAGCGGATTCCCCGCGCTCCAGATCTCAACGCTGGTTTGGACCAATGGCTGGCCCCACGCGGCCCTCGGTGATGAGCCGTAAGACAGCGTTTCGTTATATGACCACCGATTGAAACCTGTTATGCAGAGGCTCAACCTACGTTGACTCATCGCCCGGCACACAGCTAAGCAGGTTATTAATGAATCTGATGGATTGATTCAAGAAAAGGGCGTGTGGGTCGTTGACCGGGGTTGAAAAACGCCTGCGCGACAAAACCCGACATAACCTACGCCGTTGACGGGTCAAACTAAATGGGTGCAATAGAGGTTCTCTAGACCAAAGCGAGGCTCGAGCTCTCCCGTTGCGCCGAATTTAGAAGTCCAAAGGCTGACACATAGCGGCACCTTCCAAGGGTGCGTCGCTGTTGCCTCTCTCGTCAACCATCGGCCACAGCATGATCGACGGCGAAGAGAAGCAGCCGCAGCCCGGCGGCCAGTGCCGGGAAAAGCAGGGTGTACCCGGCGCCGTCAAACGCTTCGAGCCAACGCAGAATTGCCTCGATGGTATTTCTTTTCATTGACAAGCTCTGAAGAGTCAGCGGCGAGACCGCGAGTCGTCGCTCTGGAGGCGCCCACTCGCGGCCGGTCAGCGCCAGGTCTACTGCTGCTGCTGCCGCGTCGCCGTCCACGATCCACCGCCAGCCGTGGCGCCGCTTATCTTGTCTCCGGCTACAGTGCCGGAGAAAGAAACGTGGCGTCTGCGTAGCTTCATGCTCAGCGAAACCTGGTCGCCGTCGGGCTTGCCGGAGAGCGGAGCGGTGCCGCGCTGGCCATCAATGCTGCCGCTCAGTTTGCTGCCGTCCTGTTTGATTTGCATCGAGGCCTGACGCGGTGTGCCGTCCTGCGAGGTCCACGACATCTGCCAACTCCCGGACAAGTCTGCCGGCGCTGCGGCGTCTTTGGAAGCGTCCTGAGCCAGCGAGCTCGCAGCCAATACAGCCGGTGCAGGAACGAGAGAATTGGCGATCACAACGGCGCCGGCTGCTGCCAACAACGAACAGATCAAAAAGGGAACCGACTCAACGAACTTCATGGAAAGCCTCCGGGGAAATTGGTGTTCTCTGCCTCAGACGCGGGGACGGCTTGGTCCGTCGCTCTGGTTTTGTCGAGTTTTGTCAAAGGGAAACCTCTGACCGCGGCTGCAGAAGGCCATTCATCGCTCGGTGACAATTCCCGACATTGAACGCGGTGCTTTCCGGAGTTCGGCGGCGTCCATCCGAGTGGAGCAAACGGAATGACACTCACATCCAGCATCCTCGCCACATACCCACTGCATACCGGCACCGACGCCATCCTGAATGCCCGGGCGACAGAGATACAGCAGGCACAACAGCAGGAAAACGCCTGCATCGCGGAGAGGCTCCGCGCCCGGGATCCGCTGGTGATCGACGAACTGATCCTGCAGTATCAGCATCGCCTGATGCGGTATCTGCTCTACAAGGCCGGCAGCCGTGATCTGGCGGAGGATCTGTTTCAGGAGACGTGGATGCGGGTTCTGATGCGCGGCGACCAGTTTCAAGGGGAACTCGCAGTTTGTTACGTGGCTGTTCAGCATTGCGCGCAACCTCGTCCTCGATCGCAATCGGAGGCGTCCGCTTTCGACCAGTTTCGACGAGATCACGGAAATCGGGGACGAGAGATGCCTCAACTTCGTCGAGAAGCACAGCGCGTTCGATTACTGCGCGTCTCTCGACGATGTAAAACTGCTGGAGCGCGCGTTTCGAGCGCTTTCGTCCGACCAGCGGGAGGTCATTCTGCTGCGTTTCCATAAGGAGATGCGGCTCGACGAGATCGCGGCAATCACGAGGGCACCGCTTTCGACTGTGAAGGCGAGGCTTTATCGCGGATTGTCGGCGCTCAAATCACGCATCACGGCATTAACGGTTCTGAGGGAGCCGTAGGGAGAGAAGTGTCAGGACTTCGCGTTAGCGATGGGTGGCCGCCTGCCGATCCTTAGGTGACGTCTTTTCTGTTATGGCTGCGTCCAGGCGCTTTCCGATTAAGTCGAATGCCGGCGTGGGTCCTTTCCACCGCAACCGCTCAACATCGTCAAACAACACGATCTCGGTTCGAAGAGTGGCGAGCGTGCGAAAGAGGAGTGCGTCGTCCCAATGGCGCACGAGGGTCGCCGCAAGTTTGCTCGCACTGGCAGCGTTGACCTGCCAATTTCGGCTGTCATGAGGAATTGACTCCAGGTGGCCAAATTTGGCCAGCACGGCTGCTGTCGATTTTGCGCCCCATCCCGGCAGGCCGGGAAAGCCGTCGGCTGCATCGCCCACCAGCCCCAGATAGTCCGGAATGGATTCAGGTCGAACACCAAATTTCTGAACGACGGCACTCTCGTCGGAGATCGCACCGGTTCGGCGGTTCAATTGCACGACTCGGGTGCCTCGTACGCATTGGGCGAGATCCTTATCCGGAGTACAGACGATGACACGCTCAACCCGCGGATTTTCGGCGGCCGCCGATGCGGCAGAGGCCAGAGCATCGTCGGCCTCAAATTCCACCATCGGCCAAACCACGATTCCGGCTGCGGAGAGAACATCCTCAAGGAGAGAAAATTGAGCCAAAAGGTCGGGATCGACGCCTTCGCTCGTTTTGTAGCCCGCCCATAGGGAATTTCGAAAAGACTCGATGACGTGGTCCGTCGCCACGCCGATGTGGGTGACGCCTCCTTTCAGCATGCCCAGCAAGGAGGCGAGCACACCCCTCACCGCACCCACCTCGCGCCCTTCAGCGTCGCGCGCATGCGGCACCGCGTAAAAGTGGCGAAACAGCTCGTAGGTGCCATCGATCAGGTGTATTTCCACGATTCGGTCCGTTTGTTATTTACAGACGGCGGCCTTCCAGTCGTGAGCGCGCCAATCCCAGTGTTTCAGAAGCTCCTCGATCGCAGCGGCATCGTTGGGTACGGCGCTGGGAGCTAAGGGTCAGTTCATCCTGACGCGAAAGCGAGTAACTGAGTTACATCCAGAGAGGAATCGGATTCGACACCACGGGGAATCGCGGGGCCGATAGCGACGGCCTGATTGTGATCCTCGAACCAGGCAACGAAGGCGGACTGCTCGTAGCCGGGGAGCCGCTGCTGGTTCACCCAGTGGTACCAGGCGGCCATATCGGCATCGATGAGCGAGCCGGCAGGATCGAGTTCTGGCGTCGGTGCGTTGCCGGAAAGCAATTCGTTCATCGGGCGCTGGCGCTGGCGCGGCGCGAAGCGCGCGATGACGGTGGCGGCCTGAGCGCGACGAAGCACTTCCCGGGTGGTCCACTGCGCGAAGGTGGTGCTGAAGATCTGGGTGCCGGAGCCCTCAGTGAACAGGCTGACCTGGAACCGGGCGAGCACCGGATCTGTAGATCCGTCGATGCCGAGTTCCGCGGGGGTGAGCTGAGCAAGCCAGGTGCGAAGCTGCTCGGGTCCCATGCCGGGCCGCTCGATTTGCTTCTGCATTTTCTTGAGCAGACCGGAACGGAGCGGCTCGAGCGCGCTGAAGGAAATGCTGGTGAGCGCTGGATCGTGATCGGCAGCGACGCCTCCGTCGATATACCAGTGCGCATAGGGCTCGGGGTGTGCGCGCGCACGCTGGGCCGTTGCGTCGAGGAGAAGCCTGAGTCCGTTGTCGGGTTTGATCCGGGAGAACCAGGTGCCCTGAGCGCGGAGGTTGCGGAAGACCGGCTCGTTCCACGAGGTTACGCCCTGGCCGATGACGGCAATTCCAAGCCGACGGAGCGAAGGGGGTTCGACGCGAATGAGGCGGTCCAGGCGGGAACTGTAGTCGTTGGCGGCAGTGCGAAAGGCGTCGAGTTGGTGGCTGCTCCAGAGCCAGGCGGACTGCTGCTCCAGAAACTGCGCGGGCTGGTTGATCCAGTCGAAAGCCTCGAGGTCGTGCGACAGGGAGATCTGCGCAAACCCATGCACGCAGTCGGAAAGCTGCTGCTGACTCATCGTGGCAAGAGCGGATAACTGCTTCTCGATGGTGGTGCGTTCGACCGGGAAGAGGTAATCGTACTGAATCATTTCGCGAAGCAGGCTGGGCAGGAGAGCGAGGGGAAGCTGTCGAAGCGTATCGAGGTGAGCGACAGCGAGGGAACGGCCCTGCGGCGGGTATGCAGCGAGGTTTCCTGCGGCGAGGTCGCGGGGCTGCATGATCAGACGAGCTCCCGGACTGGTTTGCCTTCGCTCTGCGCGGGCGAGAAGCCCAGGATGGCGCCGAGGCTGGGGACGAGGTCGATGGACTGCATCGGGTCGTCGTAGATAACACCGGGCCGGACACCGGCGCCGAGAGCCATCATCCAGGTGGTACGGCTCGCCGCGTCGCCGGTGCGGTGGTGCTGGAATCCATTGCCGCCGGCGTCGTAGTCGGCATCGCGCCCGAAGTCGGGCAGGATGAACATGGTCGTGTTGCCGGCGTACTCAGCGTTATCCTGCACGGCGCGCCACATGTCGGCGCAGAGACGGTCAGTACGGCGGATGCCCTCTATATATAAGGAATAGGCGCCGGAGTGGGCGACGTCGATGTCGTGCATGGTGATCCACAGCAGGCTGGGGGCCTCCTGCTGCATGAGGCGGGTGGCGATGTACACCGACAACTCGTCGGGGCTTGAGAGCGTGCGCGCATGCGCGGTGAAGTCCGCAACGGAGAGGCGGAGGATCCGATCGAGCTGCTGGAGCTCAAACTCGCCGCCGCCGAGTTGCGGCGTGTAGAGAGGATTCTCGTAGTTGTCCCGCAGGAGATGGTCCAGATCGGCGCCGCCCGGCCTTGCGGCGGCCAGCAGGTGCTTGGGAAGGATCACAGTGGCGCCGGATCCGTAGGAGCGGCATTCGCTCTCGCCGATGCGGTTGAAGCCGTTGCTGGGAGCAATGACCCATGCATCGCTGGCCGGGCGCTTCAGATCGCGGCGGAAATATTCAAAGACCGTGGGATGTTGGGGCGGGACGGCAGCGAAGTTATTCAGCGTCTCATAGACGCCCGTGGCGAGGCTGGCTGTCGCGACATAGTGGCCCAGGATTCCGCGGTTCGTAACATGCGAGAAGAAGCTGGATTGGGGGATGAGTTCCCTGAGAAGATTCGGAATATTCTCCTGGCCTTCGGGTGCGAAGGTTTCCTGGTCGCGCGCGCCGCCACCAAAGGTGATCACAATGACCTTGCGCTTTTTGCGGATAGCCTCCCCGCGCAGGAAAGGACTGGCTCCCATCAGAGTCGAACCGAGGGCGAGACCGGCGGCATCGCGGAGAAATTCGCGGCGGCTGTGGCTGAGGCCCAGAGGCGTTTCCAGCGATTGGATCATGCGATTCATGTGCGATCAGGGCACCGATGGAGCGGGTAGTTTGGCCGAGTAGACAAACTGGCGAACCTCGGCGCGCTCTTTGTCGACCTCCGCCAGATGTTCGGCACGCAGCTTCTGATAGACCGCGAGTTCCTTTTGAGCCAGATCCTTCTTGCCGACGTGAACATAGTCCATGCCGAGGCGATAGTGAGCGTCGGAGAGGCTCGGGTCAAGGGCGAGGGCATGCTCGTACTGCGTAATGGACTCGTCGTACCGATGCTGGTCGGCATAAAAATCGCCGAGCTGAACATGCGCGCCGGCGAAGGAGTCATCGAGCGCGATGGATTTTTTCAGCAACGACTCAATGGTACCGAGGTCCGCGGTGGAGCCCGCCGTTCGCTGGGCCTTCCAGAGGCTGATCGCGTAGTAGTACTGAGCGCGCGCGTTGTTCGGCTGCTCCTGAGCGTAGCTGCGGAAGCGTTCGGTGACCGCCGCGGCCTGGGCAGGCGAGCTGTCCAGAACTTTGGAGAGGAAAAGGTAGCAGCGCGGGTCGGAGGGATCGAGGTCCGCGGCACGAAGAAAAGCGTCTACGGCTTCGTTGTAGCGAGCGCGGGAATAGAGCGCGAGTCCGAGGCCGATGAAGAGGCGCGGGGAGTTAGGATAGCGCTGGGTTGCATCCTGAAAAATCGTGATCGCCGGTTCGTAGGTTCGGTGCAGAAGCATCTCGCTGCCCCAGTCGAAGAGATTGTCCTCGGTTGGGTCCAGATGGGCGGCCGTCTCGTATTCGTTCGCCGCATCGATAAACTTTCCATCCTTCTCGTCGATTTGTGCGAGCAGGTTGTGCAGCTCGCCGGTGTCTTTCTCTTTCGCCAGCTCACCGATAACCTGCCGCCCTTCATCCAGTCGCCCGAGCAGAAAGTCGGCCATGGCCAGATCGTAGCCGTTGTCGTACGCGGTGGGTTTTGCCCGGTATGCCCTTGCAAGCAGCGCCTGCGCTTTGGCCACCTGACCCGATTTCGCATATAACTCGCCAAGATTATGGTTAGCGTCGTAGTTTGCGGGATCGAGGCGCAGCGCCTGGCGGAACTGCTCGCTCGCCAGGTCTGGCTTGTCCGATTCCAGCAGGATCGCGCCCAGATTCGTTCGCGCGGCAGCTGAGCCCGGGTTCAATTGGACGGCGAGCTGGAGCTGGCTCAGGGCTTTTTCCCTCTCAGACATCGAGGCATAGACCAGGCCAAGAAGCTCGTGTACTTCGAAATTACTGGTGGCTTGGGGAAGAACAGTTTCCAGCCGATGAGCCGCCTCGGCGTACCGCCCTGCGTTGTAGTCAGCCATTGCAACCTTATAAGCAGGCTCGAGCTCTTTGACCGGGCGTTGCCTGAGCACAGAGAAGCGTGGCGCAGCCAGATGCAGCCAGCAATACCGACCACCTGAGCCGAGGCTTCCCGCTCACACCCCTTGCCTCCCGGTTCTCCTTTTGAGCAAGGCACTCTAAAGAAGAACAACCCCGGCAGGGCACCTTGGATTCGTGCCGTGCCGGGGTATTGACCATCTTAAACCACCTGTGAACCGGTATGCGCTCCTCAGGCTTTGTTCACAAACACTAGTAGTACAGTTTCAGTGCAAACTGGATCTGCCGCGGATTGGTGCGGGTGGATCCGATGGCTCCGAAGGTCGCGTTCGTGTAGGTCGCCCGAACCGCCGATCGCCACCACGCCGTTTCCGCCAAAGTTCGGCTGATTGAAATTGGGATGGTTGACGATGTTGAAGAACTCCGAGCGGAACTCCACGCGAGTATCGCTCGCGGAACGGGAAAGTCTTGAATACCGAGAAATCCAAATTATGGATTCCTGGACCCCAGGTCTGATCGCGTTTGTCGCCCAGTGCCGCGGCACCGTTCAATGGAACGCAATTGGGCGCAGAACCTGCAATCGGGGTCAGCGCTCCTGGTTCCGCCCAGGAGGCACGGCTGGCGTAAAGGCGGACGGGTTTCCGAACCAGAAAGGTCCATGAATCCCACCGCGGTCTTGACGTGTGCCCCGAGCTGTGGATCCCCGGTGATAATGTCGTTGCAGCCCGGACCTGACGCTGTGCTGGTATGGCAGCCAAACCCGAGCGGCTGGCCGCCCTGCAGGGTCATGATCCAGTTCGTCGACCAGCCTCCCAGAACCCCGTTGGCAACGCCCCCGTGGTTCATGAACTCTCTGCCCTTCCCGAAGGGCAACTGGTAAATACCGCTGAAGTGAATGACATTTTTGATATCGAAGTCGGACAGAGAGTAGTCGAACTTCGGACCCAGCCCCGGGATTGCATAGGCGCGAAGCGTGTCGGCGCCGGTGCCGTTGAGCAGATCGCCCGCATCGCTCATGGCCTTGGACCAGGTATAGGTGAACAGGAAGGTCAGCCCATGAGAGACCTGCTGCTGCAGCTTGGTCTGCAATCCGTGATAGGAACTGACGCCGTCGGTCGCCTGGTAACTGCCGCCGCCAAAATCCGCGAATGGATAACAGCTTAACTTCCCGGAGAGGTTCCGACAGCGAAGGTTCCGTCGGGGCATCCGGTTCCGGTGGTGATGCCGGCAGGCAGGATCTGCGCTCACGTTATGGTAGCCCACACCGTGCTGCAGATCGGCGTCGTGGGTATACACGTAGGAGGCGGTCACAGCCATGGATGGCAGAATGGAGTACTCGAAGGTGAGGTTGGCGGCATAAGTGCGCGGAGTCTGGTAGTTGAACTGCAGACCCTGCAGGCCAAGGCCCTTGGCGTTGACCACGGCTGGGTCTAAAGGCGATGCAGGAGAAGCCGGACTCGACGGATGCGGTGCCGCCTGGGCCGGCGGTGGGGCAGCCGGCAAAGGAAGTGTTGTAACTCACCGGCGCGACCTGGGAAACGATGGACGCATGGGGATCGGAAGGATCCGCAGTTACGCCGTATCCGAAGTTGAACACAAAGGGATAGTTCTCGCCGATATTCGGGCCGTATCCCTGGTTCTCAAATGAGTTGTAGAACATGCCAAAACCACCGCGTCCGACCAGTTTGCGAGTGATCTGGTATTCCAGGCCAAGGCGCGGAGCAAAATTGCCTTTTTGGGTCTGCAGTAGTCCTTGTCCGTATTTGTTCGTCACGTCCAGCGTGATGCCGTCTGCCGCCAGTAGATTGACCAGACCGTAGCAGCCGGTGCCGAGGCAGGTGGAGTTCGTCGAGAGTGTGCGGTTGTCTTTTCCACTAGCGGGAACGATGAAGGTCGGATTGCCAAGGCCCAGTCCCGGTAAGGAGATAGGAACGAAGTTTGCCTGACCTCCGTTGGTCTCATTGATGGGACCGAAGTAATCGAAGCGCACGCCGAGATTCAGTGTCATCTTCGGGGTCATCTTCCAGTCGTCCTGGAAGTAGGCGGCGAAATACTTCTTCGCGTCGTAGGTCTTATTGATGTTCGAGGCTGTAACGCTGTTCGAGCCGCCGGAATAGCCGAAGCCATTGGGATTCGCATTCCCGGCGATGGTCGCGGGCGCGGCAACCGGAGGCAGCAGGAACTGGGCCAGGCCCCCGGTCGTGCTCCCCTGGTTCGGAATATCGGTGTACGTTCCACTGTACGCAAAGTCGCCATGCGAAGCCTCAGGCTGCAGCGTCGCGAACTTCGCATTCTGGAATTCGACGCCCATCTTGAAGCTGTGCTTGCCATAGATCCGGGTGAAGTCGTCTGTGACCTGGAGGGTCGCGGTGCTTTCATCCGAGGGCAGGTATTCGTTACTGCCCAGGGTTTGCAGGTTGGTAATGGCGATGGCGGGCAAACCGCCGTTTTCGGCTACCTGGGGAATCCCCTGGATTCCGTATTGCGCCGGAATCCCCATCTGGTTGCCCACAGGGCCAAAGCGCGTGGTATGGAGGTGGGCAAAGCCCGCGCGCACCTGATTGACGACGTTGGGGCTAAATACGTGCGTATACGCCGCCACCATCTGCGCCGATTTCGCGGTCTGAAGACCCTGCTGGAAAGCTCCGCCATCGGCGATGCCTTTAAACGGTCCAGGAATAAACTGCGGGTCGTCGGAATAACTGAAGCGGGCGAAGACCTGGTTCGATGCGTCGGGTTAAAGTCCTCGCGCGTATCGAATTCGTTGGAGTGTTCGAAGAGGGCCGGGCTGACCTGGTAACTGCCGAGGCCTGCATTCGGCGCAGGAAAGAGTTGCAGCAACTTCACCGCGTTGGCATCGATGCGGCCGGCCGGAAGCATGTTGAGGTCGGCACAGGCAGAAAGGGTAAAGCTCGCTGTGCCCGGTCCGCACACCGTGCTGAAAGGATCGCGCACATAGCCGTCCGATCCCGAACTGTTTGTCCGTCCTGAAACCGGGTCAACTGCACCTGCCGCCACGAAGCGGGTCGTGCCCGGATCGAGGATGGTGCCGCGTTGAATGGTGCGGCCGAGGATGTCGGTTCTGGCGGCACCCGCCTGCTGGGTCAGGATGTCCTGAAGATTCTGGAAATTGCTCTTTTGTTCGGCAGCGGTCGGCACAGTGGTATTAGCCGATGTGCCCTGTACGCGGCGCGTCCCCTGGTAGTCGCCGAAGAAGAAGAGTTTGTTTCTGATGATGGGACCGCCGCCGGTTCCGCCGAACTGGTTAAAGCGGTATTCGCCCTTGATCGGGGTTGGGGAGTTGTCCTCGAACCAGTCGGCAGCGTCGAGCTTATCGTTGCGGAAGAACTCCCACACATCGCCATGGAGCGCGTTGGTGCCGGATTTGACGGTGGCGTTCAACACCGCGCCCGCAGCCCGGCCCAGTTGCGCGCTGTAATCTCCGGTCTGCACGTTGAATTCCTGAATGGCGTCGATCGGGGGCAGGATGACGTAGTTGGTGCCGTTGAGGAAGTCCACGTTATCGGAGTTATTGTCGATGCCGTCGAGCAGGTAGTTATTCTGCGCGGGGCGCTCGCCATTGGCGGAGAATGCGCCGCTGGCGGCGTTGCCGCGGGTATCCGCCTGCGGGCTCTGCATGCCCGCCCCAAGTTGCGCCAGGAAGGTGAAGTTGCGGCCATTGAGCGGCAGATTGTTCACCGATTCACGGCCGATCACCTGGCCGGTCGAGGCTTCCTCTGTCTGCAGCAAGGGAGGAGCTTCGTTGACCTGCACGGTTTCAGTCGCCTCTCCAACCTTGAGCTGGATATTGACCGTCAGAGGCGTGCCGACATTGACCGTGAGGTTCGATTGCGTGGTTTTCGCAAAACCCTTGGCTGTGACCGTGATCTGGTAGTGCCCAGCGCGGACCGGCGAAAATGTGAAGGAGCCCCCGGCGCCTGTGGTCGTTTGTACCGTGATGCCCTGATCGGTATTCAGCAGCGTCACCTGAGCGTCGGGAACCACGGCTCCGCTGGCGTCGGTTACGGTTCCGGTGATGGAACCTTCGTCCACCTGCGCGAATGCCGCTCGGCTCAGGAGCAGGAAGCAGCAGCAAGCGATGATGGTGCAGTTCAGGGTCCTGAAGAAGGACCCAGCTTTCCTGGTTCCGCGCATACTGTACCTCCGAGAAGATGATGAAACCTGGGGACTGCTCGGATCTGTACTGCTCATTGCCTCGCGCGAGACTGCGTGCAGAGAGGCTGAACTGCGATTCAAAATGAAAGCCGTTACATTTGTGCAGGTCCTAACCTGCTTTTGCCATCGGTCGCTGACTCTAGAGCATCTTGTTTCGAATTGTCAACCTAAAGTTGCAGATGTCGTTGTCTAACCGGTTGCGGGACCTCTGAGGGAAAGGCTCGCGGATCCGCGCTGGATCGGGCTCGCAGCGATGTTGATCACGCCTTCGAACTGACACGAACAAGCCGGTGATATGATGCCGCCATTCCCAGCCGTATGACCCTCTCCCCAAGGAACAGACAGCCACCCCTTTCCCGCAGAAGTGTGCTGAAGGGTATGGGTCTGGCACCGCTTCTTCTTCGTCCGGCTCCCCTCATTGGATTCCGCAGGCTGGGGTTTCCAGTTGAAATGCCGGAGTGGGCAACCGATCTGACAGCAGGAGAAGTGCAACTGCGGCCGCATTATCCGCAGGAGTCGCCACTGGCGGCCGTAATGCGGCTGGTTGAGCCGGGCCTGGACGGCTATCTCACGGAGAAATACGCCACCGAGATTGAAGGCCAATTGCAGCAATGGGGCCGAAGCCTTTGCGCATCCGGTGATGCGAGCGCGGGACTGGCAGGATTGGTGGACGCAGGGATCGAAGCATCGGATTTCGTCGTGCAGAATCAGCGCACGCTGCGATCCTCGTTTGGCGTGACCGTGGTCAGGCGGGACTTTGGGGAAACAACGACCCATGGGCGCGATGCGTTTCTGAGCCACGTCGCGGCATGGCTCGGCGATACGCAGCACATGGAGACGGCCGAATTTGAAATCTACGGGATCGAAGAGACTGCCGAGTCGCCGATCACGGTAAGGACAGAGATCCGCTATGACCTGGTTGCGCTGCGCGCGGACGGGCGTCGTGAGGAACGCATCGGCTCATGGGAGATAGAGTGGCACTCTGCGGAGCAGGGCTGGATAGCGCAGCGCTGGCTGGCTCGCGAAGAAACCGTCAGCGCAATCGAACAGCCGGCGTTCCTGGATGTGACTGCTTCTGCGCTGGGCGAAACGGAGTCATGGAAAGCGCAGATGCTGTTCGGCGCGGACTACTGGCGGACGGTGCTCGATGGCGCGGTGGGTCTGGATGTTTACTGCAACAACGGCGTGGCCGCGGGGGACTTTGACGGGGACGGTTTTGACGATTTGTACGTGTGCCAGCCAGCGGGATTGCCGAACCGGCTGTACCGGAATCGGGGAGACGGCAGGGTTGAGGATGTGACGGCCAAGGCGGGCGTGGGCGTGCTGGACAACACCGCGTGTGCGCTCTTCGTGGACTTCGACAATCGTGGGCTTCAGGATTTGCTGGTGGTGTGCGGAACGGGTCCGCTGCTGTTCGTTAACCAGGGCGACGGGACGTTCGAGCTGAAGCGCGATGCGTTCCGGTTCGCGCGTTCGGCCGAAGGCACGTTCACCCATGCAGCCGCAGCGGACTACGACGGCGACGGACGACTGGATTTGTATCTGTGCACGTATCAGTACTACCTGGGGCTGGATCAGTATCACTATCCGGTTCCGTACTACGACGCGCGCAACGGTCCTCCGAATTGCCTTCTGCACAACGAGGGCGGGCATGTGTTTGTGGACGTGACGGAGAAAGCCGGCCTCGGCGTGCAGAACAACCGCTACAGCTTCGCGGCCGCGTGGGGACAAGCGAGTGCGAGCGGCAACCCGGACCTGTTTGTAGCGAATGATTTCGGCAGCAGCCAACTCTACCGCAACAACGGAAACGGCACCTTCACGGATGCGTCGGAGACTGCTCACGTGGAAGAAGTAGGCGCGGGCATGAGCTGCTGTTGGTGCGACTTCGACAACGACGCGCGTCAGGACATCTACGTGCCGAGTATGTGGGAGGCGGCGGGACAGCGGGTCGCCGGACAAAAGCAATTTCATGCCGACGCGCCGGAGAAAATCCGTGGCCTCTATCGCAGACATGCGCTCGGCAATGCGCTGTACAGAAATCGCGGAGACGGGACCTTCGAGAATGTGGCGCCCAGCGCCGGCGTCGAAATGGGGCGGTGGTCGTGGTCGTCGGATTTCTGGGACTTCGATCACGACGGATTTGCCGATCTGTACGTGGCGAACGGTTACGTCTCCGGGGCAGACCGGACCGATCTAGCCAGTTTTTTCTGGCGGCAGGTGGTGGCGAATTCGCCTGAGGATGCTACGGCGTCCACGGCGTACGAGCGGGCGTGGAATGCGATCAACGAACTGATTCGTTCCGATCGCACATGGCACGGCTATGCGCGGAATGTGATGTTCGCGAACATCGGAGACGGGACGTTCGCTGAGATTTCCGGACCGGCGAGGTCTGGACTTTCCCCAGGATTGCCGCAGTTTCGCGCTGGCCGATCTGGACCACGACGGGCGGCTGGAGATCGTGCTCAAGAGCCGGAATGCGCCGCAAATCCGGATCCTGCGGAATGCGATGCGCCAGATCGGCGACGCAATCTCGATTCGGCTGCAGGGCACGAAGGGCAATCGCGACGCGATTGGGGCGGCTGTAACAGTAGAGTGCGGCTCGCTGCTGCAGACAAAGTTTCTGCAATCGGGTTCGGGATTCCTGGCGCAACATGCGAAGGAAATATTCTTCGGCCTGGGCGCAAACCAGGGTGCGGCGCGGGCGACGATTCGCTGGCCTAACGGGATCGAGCAGCACTTCGAGAATCTGCCGCGCAATCACCGGATTGAAGTCGAGGAAGGATCAGCTGCCTTTTCCGCAAAGACATTTGCCCCCACTGCGCAAGGCTGGGATTCTGCCCGAAGCTATGCGGTGCCGGAGCAGTTGCCGTCGCGTACAGAAACCTGGCTGATCGAACCGTTGCAGGCTCCATCGTTTTCCCTTCCCGATCTCGACGGAAAAATGCGCACGCTCGCCTCGTTCAGGGGGAAACCGGTGCTGATGACGTGCTGGTCGACGGAGTCACCAGCATCGATACAGGAACTTGTAAGCCTGCAGCGTCATGCAGGGAAACTGGCGGCGAGTGGCGTGGAACTGTTGGGCATGACCGTCGATAGCGCTGACTCGGCGGAGAACGCGCGCGAGGCCGCAAGAACAACGACGTTTCCGCAAGTGTTTGCGACCGACGAGGTGGCGGGTATCTATAACCTCGTCTTCCGGCATCTGTTCGACCGTCACCGTGACCTGCCGCTGCCGACCTCGTTTCTGATCGACGAGCGCGGCATGATTGTGATGGTCCTGACTGGGCAGGTGGACACGGCTGCTGCAGGCAAAAACGCCGCAGCAATTCCCATGAGTGACGAGGAGCGGAGGCGACGTGCGTCTGCCGTTTGCAGGAATGCTGGTGCAGGACTCGTTTCAGCGCAACGCGTTCACCTTCGGAGTCGCCATGGTGCAACACGGCTATCTGGAGCAGGCTGCGGAGAGTTTTCGTCAGGCGGTCGCCACCAGGCCCGAGGATGCCGACGCGTGGTACAACCTGGGCACTCTGAGCCTGCGCAGGAATGATCCGGTACAGGCGAGGAAATATCTGGAGACGACGCTGAAACTGCGGCCAGAGTATCCGGAAGCCTTGAACAACCTGGGTATGATCGCCGCGCAGGAGGGCGCGACGGCGGAGGCCATTGCTGACTTTGAGCGAGCTATTGAGCTGCGGCCGAGCTATGCCGTCGCGCTCGTGAATCTGGGCAATGTGTACCGGCGCGAGCATGCCTGGGACCGCGCGGAACAATATCTGAAAAAGGGGTTGGCGCTGGAGCCGGACGATGCGGAGGCGAACTTCAGCCTGGGCATGTTGTATGCGCAACAGCAGGAAGAAACTCGCGCAGAACAGTATCTGCGGCGAGCCGTGGAATTGCGCCCGGACTATGCGGAAGCGATGAACAATCTCGGAGTGCTGTTTGCTCGCGAGCAGAAGCTGGGTGAGGCCGAAAGCGAATTTACGGCGGCGATCAAGGCCGCGCCTGGATTCGATCAGTCGTATCTGAACCTGGCGCGGCTCTATGCGGTGCAGAATGACAAGGCGCGCGCGCGGGAAATCCTGGATGCACTGCTGCGCCTGCAGCCACAAAACAGTGCGGCGAGGCAAGCGCTTGAGAGCTTGCAATCTGTGCCTTAAAGAGGCGGACCTGGTTGCCGCCAGGGGCGCGATCAACACATTCCTTTACACGAGTTATCCTCGATTTCTATAATTGTCCAACGATATGATCGTGCCGCGGCGGCGCTTCCTGGGATCCTCGTTTGTGCTGAGTAGCGCGCTGCTCGATGTGCTGACCACCCCGATCTGGAGGTGGGGATCCGGAACGCTGCTCGGGGCTGAAGTGAAGCCGCCGGCACAGTCGCCGGTTCAGTTCATCGATATTGCCGAGAAGGCAGGACTGACGACTCCCAACGTCTGGGGCGGTGTCGATCACAAGAAAATCATCATTGAGACGAAGGGCAGCGGCATCGCTTTCTTCGATTACGACAACGATGGCTGGCTCGATATCTATCTGACCAATGGAAGCCGGTTCGACGCGCACTGGCCGCCGGGACAGACTCCCACCACACATCTCTACCGGAACAACCGCGACGGAACCTTTCGCGATGTGACGGCCCAATCGGGTCTGGGACGGAGCGGCTGGCAGACGGGTGTGTGCGTCGGCGACTACGACAACGACGGCTGGGACGATCTGTTCTGCACATTCTGGGGCCATAACATTTTGTTCCATAACAACGGCGACGGCACCTTCACCGACGTGACGAAGAAGGCCGGCTTATATCAGGAACATGGGCGGTGGGGAACGGGTTGCACCTTTCTGGACTACGACCGCGACGGCCACCTCGACTTATTCGTGTGCAACTTTGTCAAGCTCGATCCGGATCGCCCATTTTCTCCGGCAGTTACCGCGATGTGTCAATGGAAAGGAATTCCGACCATGTGCGGGCCGCGCGGACTGCCCGGCGACACCAATCTGCTGTACCACAACAATGGTGACGGCACCTTCACTGACGTGACGGAAAAGGCGGGCATTCTGAAGCCCGGACCACGGTATTCGATCACCGCCGTCTCCTATGATTTTGACAATGACGGCTGGCCGGATATCTATATCGCGGTGGACTCCGAGCCAAGCATCATGCTGCAGAACAATCACAACGGTACTTTCACGGATGTAGCCGTGATGTCGGGGTGCGCCTACAACGCCGATGGGCACGAACAGGCCGGGATGGGTATTGGGGTGGCGGACTATAACTGCGACGGATGGCTGGATATCTTCAAAACGAATTTTGCCGATGACACGTCCGATTTGTATCACAACAATGGGGACGGAACGTTCAGCGACTTATCGTTCAGCGCGGGAACAGCGATCAACAGCAACTATGTTGCCTGGGGCTGCGGGTTCATCGACTATGACAATGACGGCTGGAAAGATATCGTTCAGGTCAATGGACATGTCTACCCTGAGGTGGACAAGTATAACTTCGGCGAGACATTCAGGAACCCGCGCCTGGTCTACCGTAACCTGGGAAACGGGCGATTCGAGGATGTGTCGGCACAGATGGGGCCGGGGATTACGGAGCGCTTTTCCAGCCGTGGCGCGGCATTTGGGGATTTCGATAATGACGGCGGGATGGACATCCTGATCCTGAACATGAACGATCTCCCGTCGTTGCTGCACAACGTGGGCACGAGGCAGAACTGGATCACACTGAAGCTGATTGGGACGAAGTGCAATCGCACCGCCATCGGAGCACGGGTGCGAGTGGCGACGGGCAAGCACGTTCAGATGGACGAAGTACACAGCGGAACCAGCGTCATGTCGCAGAGCGACCTGCGGCTGCACTTTGGCCTGGGCAAAGCAGAAACCGCGGACTGGATCGAGGTGAAGTGGCCCACGACACAGAAGATCGAGCGCTTCAACAGCGTTCAGGCCAATCGTTTTCTGACCATTCGCGAAGGCGAAGGAATCGTTGCGACCTATGTTCCGCCGGCTGCGAAGTGAATTCTCCGCTGACTCGCTGAACTGATCAGCGGTGCGGGTTTTCGGGCGGGTTGTTGTCCGCGGAAGAAATGACGAACTGTTTGATTTCGCGGCGCTGCTTTTCGACTTCGGCGGCCTGCTGCTTCTCAATCCGCTCGTGCTGGGCAAAGGCTTCACGCGCTTTGTCGCGCTGGCCGGTGCGGTCGTATGCAATGCCGAGCCGATACCAGGCGTCGGTGAGCTGCGGCCTGGCATCGACAGCCTTTGTGTACAGCGGAATCGCGGCCGTGTATTCGCCGGACCAGGCCTGCAGATTGCCTAACTCAAGCCACGCTTCTCCGCAGCTCGGGTCGGCGGTGACGGCCTCATGGAGCAGGCCGGCGATCTGCTGCTGGACCGGACAAATCGGAAGAAGGTGGCTGCTGCTTTCTCAGCGACATGGCAAAGTAGTAGTCGGCGAGGGCATTTCCCGGCTCGCGCTGATGGAAATCAGCCAGCTTTTGCTCGACGCATTTAAGTGGACGAGGCGCAGCAATCTCAATGCGGCCCATAAAAAGATAAGGCTCGGGATTGTTCGGTTCGAGGGCAGCCGCCTGGCAGAGGCGCGCTGCAGCATCGTCGTACAGGGCGCCGGCAAAGAGCGCGGCTCCGAGTGCAGTGAGCATGCGCGCAGAGTTGGGCCAGGCTCGCGCACCCTCCTCAAAGACATCGCGCGCCTGCCACACGGCACGATGGTAGAGCAGTTCCGAGCCCCACGCGAAATAGTTCTGCTCGCTGGGATTTTGGCGGGCCGCCAGCGCCAATTCATGGACGGCAGCCACAGGATCACCGAGAGACTCATCCACCAGTCCGGCAAGGCGGTGAAGATCGCCCGCGTCGCTGTGGGCAGAGAGCCTGTGGAGATGCTCGCGTGCTCGCGACGCATCGCCGGCTTTCTCGTACGCCTTCGCGAGCGCGAATTCATTGATAGCATTCGAGGGCTGAAGGCGGTATGCGGCGTCCAGATGCTTCACAGCGTCTGAATCGCGATTCGCCCGCAGATCGAAGATGCCCAGGCAGTAATTGGCTGTGAAACTACCAGGCGGGCCGACAGCTGCGGCGCGAAGAGCAGCTTCATCCTCGCGACACGTCACGGACATGGTTGGATTGTTGTCCGGCTGAAGTTCCAGAGTATCCCGAGTCAGCGCTTCACTGGTGCGGAGGCTCGCGTCGGATCCATGACCGCCGGCCGCCGTCCAGTCGGTCATGCCGGCGATCGTGAAATGTGGATCGTCGGCAAATTGCATGGCCTTGGAAATCGCGACGGAAGAATCGCTGCCTTGGGCCGCAGTGGGTTGGCCTTCGAGTCGCAGGTCCACGTTGGCGGTGATGCCGGATTCAACGTCGATCCAGTCTGAAGCAGCGTGCGCAGCGGATGTATCGGCGGTCAGGCGATAACGCCCGGGAGGCAGAGCGCGAAACTGGAAAGCGCCGGTGGAATCGGTGGTAGCGCGTTGAGAGGCGGCCCCGGTAAGAAGAATCGACGCGCTGGGTACAGGCTTGCCATCGGCATCGGTGAGGTGACCGGCGATCGCAGCTAAGGAAGCATGCTGCTGGGCGGGCGCCCACCCGGGCAGAACCGCGAGGAGCGCGGCCACAACAGCAAGACGCAGAGAGGCACTCCTGCGGGCATATCGCTGGAAGGCCCCAACGGCGGCGCGGATGCAGCGGCGGATCTCCGTGCTGTTGGCGAATCGTTCCCCTTTGCCCATCCGGTTGCTCCCGGTCACGGATTGCGGACTAGCATCGACTGCAACCGGCGATGCTCAGTATCGCCGGTTGACGAATGGGCGCGCAACAACACCAGCGCGGCAGCCAGATCAGGCATGATCTCTTACCGCTCGACGCGATGCAGCACCACCGGAATGCTCTCCGGCATCCGCCGGGAGCGGTTGAACGAGGGATCCGATCCGTCGGGGGGAGGCCCGATTGCCGGTTGCGGTCCTGTTGGCGCGGCGGGTTGCGGTCTGCGGAATGGGAACTCGACCTTGCGATCGAGGCTGATGCGATCTGCGGTAATGGTGCCCGTATAAGTGCTGTTTCCGGCCTTGAAGGAGACGCGGCTGCCGTCGACTGTGCCGTTCTCGATGGGGACGGGTTCGTTGCCGCTGAAGAAGCCGCCGCCACCGCCTTCTACGGTCCCCGTGAGGCTATTGCCGCTTTGGCGCAGGCTAAAGAGGGTGGAATCGCCACCGACCAGGAACGAAATCATCTCGTTGGAGGCGGCTGCTGGAATGGGACGCCAGAGGCCGGTGACTCCTGACCCGGCGGGGGCTTCGCGCTGCCAGACGGCGAGCTGGGGGCGGAGAGAGACTTCTCGCGTGGAAATTGTAACGGTGGCAGGCACAAGTCCTGGAGCGGCGGCCTGGACGGTGATGCTGCCGGGCTTTTTGGTGGACTGCACGATGGCCATGCAGAGGCCGGAAAAGGCCTTGCGGGAGGTGCCTTTGTCGGATGCGTGGTCAGTTGGGTCGCCGTTGCCGGTTCCGATCAGCCTGCCGGGACCGGAGATCTGGAAGGTGACTTCGTTGTCCGCGATGGGAACTTCGCGCCCCTGGGCGTCGTGAACGGCGACGGCAAACATGGCAACGTCTTCGCCGTCCGCGTTCACTTCGCTGCGGTCGGCGGTCATGACGAGTTTCGCGGCGGCGCCGGTGGTCTCGCGCCGAGTCGTCATCACCACCTTGTCTGCCTTGTATCCACGCGCCTCGATGGCTCCCGCGGCGTAAGGGACGTTCCAGGCGACGTGCTGATTCTTCTTCACGTCCTGCGAGCCGAGGCTGCGGCCATTCAGGAAGAGCTCGACGCGATCGAGATTGCTATGGACCCAAACGGCGATCTCCTTGCCTTCGTAGCCGGGCCAGTTCCAATGGGGAAAGAGATGCAGCACGGGCTTGTCGGTCCACCAGGACTGGTAGTAGTAAAAGGTGTCCTTGGGAAAGCCACACGTATCGATGATGCCGTACTGGGAGCTGATGTTGGGCCACTGGTAGGGTGAGGGCTCGCCACGATAGTCGAAGCCTGTCCACACAAAGCCTCCGGCGAGCCACGGCTGGGCATCGCAGAAACGCCACCAGCCCTCGGCGGATGCGCGGCCGGTGGTGGTATAGGGATCGTAGGAGCCAACGTAGCCTTTCGAGGGATCCGTGATGTAGATGCCGCGAGTGCAGACGGCGCTGACGGTCTCCGTCCCAATGACGGGCTTGTCGGGGTGGGCCTGGTGATACGCGAGTGCACCGGGATCCATGTAGTTGTAGCCGACGACGTCGCAGATGGCCAGGCCGCCGGTGCCGATCGCTCCCGTTGGGGCAATCGAGACCGGGCGAGTGCCGTCGAGTTGGTTGGCCAGGTCCTTCATGGCGGTGAGGATCAGGACGCCACGCTCGGTATTGGCGACGCGTTCCTCGTTGCCCATCGACCACATGAAGACGCTGGGGCGATTGCGGTCGCGACGGACGAGGTCCTCGAACTGGCTGAGCCCTTCTGGATTCGAGGACATCATGCGAGTCTCGTCGAAGACCAGCATGCCAAGCCGGTCGCAGGCGTCGAGTAGCTCCGGCGTGGGCGGATTATGCGAGGTGCGAAGGGAGTTACAGCCCATCTCCTGCAGCTTGCGGATGCGGTAGTACTGGACGGCGTCAGGCACGGCGGCGCCAATGCCGGCGTGGTCCTGGTGATTGCAGGTGCCCTTGATCTTGACGTGCTTGCCGTTGAGGAAAACTCCTTGCTGTGGGTCGATGGTGATGGTGCGGATGCCGAAAGGGGTCTCGTAGCGGTCGACGGTGGCTCCGTCTGCTCGGAGTTCGGTAACCAGCTTGTAGAGATTGCGATCTTCGAGCGACCAGAGCTGGGGGCTCGGGACGGTGAGCTTCTGTTCGTAGATCTGTTCGGAGCCCTGGGCAATGGAGTCAGGCTCGCTGCTCGTGGAGGCGACCTTTCGGCCGGATGGGTCAACCACGGTGGAGACAACGCGGACGCTGCGCGCCGAACTGCTTTGGTTTTCGACTTCCGTGCGGATGGAGAGTGCGGCGTCGCCGGAGCGCACTTGCGAGGAGACGAAGGTCCCCCACTTTTTCACGTGGACAGGACTGGTTTTCACAAGCCAGACGTGGCGATAGAGGCCGGCGCCTTCGTAGAACCAGCCGTCGCTCAGAGTGGCGTCGACGCGGACGAGGAGGACGTTGATCGCGCCGGGGTTGACGAAGTCGGTGACGTCGAAGCTGAAGGGGTCGTAGCCTCCGCTGTGCTGGCCGAGGTAGAAGCCGTTGAGTGCGACGAGGGTTTCGCGATAGGCGCCATCGAATTCAAGGCTGATGCGCTTGCCGGCGTCAGAGGCTGGCAATTCGAAGACGCGGCGATACCAGCCGACACTGGTGGCGGGATAAGTGCGCCCGAGGGGATAGAAACCTTTGCTGGCAAGAGCGGGATCGTTGGTGAAGGGGAGTTCGACCGCCCAGTCGTGGGGTAAGTCGACCGGGGTCCAGTCGCCGTCGTCGAAGGCGGGGTTGGTCGCAGGAAGGAAATTGCCGGTCTTCTGGAAGTCGCCGCTGCTCCCGCTGCCGAGGCCGAAGTCTTTGGAGGGATCATCGGCATTACCGAGATGAAAGCGCCAGCCGAAGTCGAGCAGGAGGCGTTCGCGGTCGGCCGCGGTGAGCGGCGCATGGGGCGCCTGATCGACCGGTGTCGGCGACGCGTTCGGCGTGCCCGTCTGCAGAGCCATGGCCAACGGACTCATCTGCTGAAGAGCAACAGCGCCTGGGGCAAGAAGACCCGACTTCAGAAGAGTGCGGCGTGAAAACGGTTTCATTCGACCTCCAGCTGACCGTTAAAAAGAATAGAAAGTGGCTGACTCGCTTGCGCCTTCCCGAGCCCGAAAAAGTATACGTCACTTCCTGCTTCTCCAGCGCGGAGAGGAACTGCGGCCCGGGTTAGCGGCTGACCTTCAGCATGACCACACCGTGCGCGGGCACAGTCGCGGTAAAGCTGCCTCTGGTTGCGCTGACGTCTTCGTGTTTCCACAGATCGCGGAGCTTCGCCCGCTCCGGGAAGCCGATATCGCGGAGGTTGAGCGTGACCGAGTGCTCCACATCGTCCCGGTTGAAAAGACCCGCGGCCAGCGCGCCATTGCTGAGCGGCTTTGTCCAGATCTCGGTCTGACCCAGCGCAGAAGCGCGGTCGCCCTGCTTCCCGAGCCGATCCTGATCGACGGCGATGACTTCCTTGTTGGTCAGGATCGCCAGCGTTTCCGGAGACATCTTGCCGAGGTCGTTGCCGGCGAGCAGCGGCGCGGCGAGGATGGCCCAGAGGCTCATGTGCGTGCGGTATTCATCCTCGGTCATGCCACCATTGCCCACTTCCAGCATGTCGGGGTCGTTCCAGTGGCCGGGGCCTGCGTACCTGGCCAACCCCATCTGGCCGAAACCGATCTCGGACATGCGCTCCCAGGTATCGTTGATGTCTCCCGTGGTGCGCCACAGATTTCCCCCGACGTTCGGCCCCCACTTCCACACATCGTCCCAGCCGTATTGGCACAGGCTGTAGACGATGGGACGACCGGATTTCAGCAACGCCTGATGCATCTTTTCGTAGGCCTCGTGCATGAGCTGCATCTGCTTCGCTTTGTCGTCCGGCGCCTGCTGGCGCATGATCTGGCGAAAACTGCAGAGATCGTACTTCAGGTAATCGATGCCCCACTTGGCATACGTCTCGGCATCCTGCTCCTCATGCCCATAGCTGCCCGCGTACTGAGCGCAGGTTTTGGGCCCAGGGCCGGAGTAGATGCCGATCTTCAGTCCTTTGGAGTGGACGTAGTCGGCCAGGGCCTTCATGTCGGGAAATTTGTCGTTGGCCTGGATGAATCCATTGGCGTCGCGCTCGCCTTGCCACGTGTCGTCGATGTTGACGTAGATGTAGCCTGCGTCGCGCATGCCGGTGGACACCAGGGCGTCGGCGGCGGCGCGCACGTCCGCATCGTTCACGCGGCCGGCGAAGTGATTCCAGCTATTCCAGCCCATCGGAGGGGTGGCGGCGAGAGTGGGATCCTGGGCTGGAGCAGCGAACGGCAACGCCGCCATCACAAGAGCGATGAACACGATTACAACAAGTCTGCGATTCGACACGGGGAGTTTTTCCTTTCGTCGCATGGGAACGTGGAAGCTGAAACCGCTGGACAGTGTACTGCAACTCTGGGCAGGCGCGAGTCGCGGCGCGTCGGCACGGTCCTGATTCGGGGATGTTCAGTGTGTTGGGCGAGGCGAGCGCTTTGAGAATCGTCGGCGCTCCCGGAATGCTCCCGATCCGGACTGAGATGTAACGAAAGGGCACTCTGCAATACACTATCGGCACGTGTCTCCAGCGTCGATGACGTCCGCGAACAACGGCTCCAACCGGAAACGGGTCTGGCGCCTCGTGACTCTGATCGCAATCCTGGCGGTCGCGATCGGGACGACGGCAGGGCAACTCTGGCACCGTCACGCTGACTGTTCTCCGGAGACATGCCCCATTTGCCATCTGAGCCACCAGGTCGTTGAGCTCCCGGTGGCCGCGTCCAGCGCGCAGATCCTCATCGCCGCCGGACGGCGGACCGAGCCGCCCAGGCCGGCCTTCCCTGCCCGGTTTGTCGTCTCTCACCTTCCGGTACGAGCCCCGCCCGTCTAGCCTTCGCGCTTGTTCCGTGCCGCCCTGGTGGCATGTCCATCCCATTGATTGCCCCGTCCAAAAGGCTGCCAGCCTATGTCTGCAAAGTTGTTGTGCATTCCATTTCTTCTGTTCCCGGTACTGCTGACCGCAGGTTCCGGCGCGCAAACTGTCCCTGCGCCGAGCCCGCCCGCGCAGGGCAATCCCGGCGGACCGACGATTTCGCTGGACCAGGCCATTCAGCTGGCCCTCCAGCACAATCACAACTTGCTGGCGGCGCGCTCCACGATCCAGCAGAACGAGGCGGAAGAAATCACGGCCAACCTGCGGCCGGACCCGGTGCTTTTGGGCGACACGCAATTCCTGCCCGTCTTCCAGCCAGGCCAGTTCAGCTCGGACTACATCAACAACACCGCGCAGTTCGACCTGGGAGTGAGTTATCTGTTTGAGCGGGGGAAGAAGAGACAGCATCGCCTGCAGGCGGCAAAGGATGCGACTGCGGTGAGCCGATCGCAGGTTGCCGACGCGGAGCGGACTCTCACCTTCAGCGTTGCTTCGCAGTTCATCGCTGTCGAGCTCGCGGAGTCGACCCTCGCACTCGCGCAGGAGGATCTGAAGAGCTTCCAGAACACGGTCGATATCGCTCAGGCGCGCTACAAGGCCGGCGACACCGGCGAAAACGATCTGCTGAAAATCCAGCTCCAGCTGCTGCAGTTTCAAACCGACGTATCGTCCGCAAATCTGGCCAGAGTGCAGGGGCTATCCGATCTTCGCCAGCTGATCGGGTATGAATCGGTATCTGCCAACTACGACATCGACGGAACGCTGAGTTATCAGCCGGTGAATGGGAACCTGGACGATTTCGAGGCGGCTGCCTTGCGGAATCGGCCTGACCTGCTGGCGGCCCGGCAGGGAGTGAAGGCGGCCAACAGTCAATACCAGCTGCAGAAGGCCATTGGCAAACGCGATATCACGGGGCAGATCAGCTACACGCATATCCAGTACAACGATATTTCGCTGTTCGGTCAGATGCAGCTCCCGATTTTCGATCGCAACCAGGGAGAAATCGCGCGCTCCGGATACGCGATTGGGCAAGCCCGGCAGCAGGAAGATGCTGCGAATGGGCAGGTGCTGACCGACGTGAACGACGCCCTCGAGAATCTACACAGCAACGATCAGATCGTGGGCCTCTACCGTTCGGGTTATCTGAACGAGGCACAGCAGTCGCGAGATATCAGTGAGTACGCCTATCGGCGGGGCGCGGCGAGCTTGCTGGACTTTCTCGATGGGGAACGCAGCTATCGCGCTGTCCAGCTCGCCTACCGCCAGTCGCTTGCATCGTATCAACTCGCGCTGGAACAGCTTCGTGAAGCCGTAGGAACCAGGAGTTTGCCATGACGATCGCATCGGATCATCGCCGCCGGCGAGGGCTTTGGAGCGCAATGGGACTTGCCTGCCTGCTTGCTGTTACCGCATGCAGTTCCAAAGATCGCGAAAACGCAAATCAGATGACCTCCTTCTCGGCGAAGGCCGCGGGGTCCGCGACGCCGCGGCTCTTTACTATTCCCGACGATCAAATGGCGCACGTCCAGGTGGTTACGGTGCAGCCGGCCACGCTCACGCGCACGCTCCGCCTGACCGGAGCGGTGGCCTATAACGCCTTCAAAACCACGCCCGTCATCACCCAGGTAGGCGGCCCGGTTACGCGGATTCTGGTGGTCCCCGGCGAGCATGTCGCTGCCGGCCAGCCGATGCTGGAAGTGAGCAGTCCAGATTATTCGCAGTCACTGGACGCCTATCTGAAAGCCGCCGATGCCTCTCGGCTCACGGAGCAGAATTACACCCGCGCCCAGGATTTGTATCAGCACCACGCCATCGCCCAGCGCGATCTGGAACAGGCGGAATCGGATCGCAACCAGGCCCGGGCGGATTTGAACGCGGCTGAAGAAGGAATGAAGATTCTCGGAATCAGGAATCCGGCCAGCCTGGCCACGTCTCCCGCTTCGGCGCAAATTCCGGTGCTGGCTCCCATCGGCGGCGAAGTGGTGGAGCGTCTGGTTTCGCCTGGACAGGTGGTGCAGGCCGGCCAGACACAGGCCTTCACTATCTCCGATCTGAGCACGGTCTGGGTCCTCGCCAATGTGTATCAGGCGGACCTGGCTTTTGTCCGCAGCGGACAGGACGTCTCTGTCGAAACCGACGCCTATCCCCAGGCCTTTCACGGAAGGATCTCCTATGTAGCGCCTGCGCTGGATCCGAATACCCGAACTCTCCAGGCGCGCGTAGTTGTCGATAACCCGGGAGAAAAACTGAAGAGGGATATGTATTGCACGGTCACGGTCACGGCGGGAAGCCTGTCCAATGCGATTACCGTGCCCGATGCATCGGTGATACGCGACGACAATAACCAGCCTTACGTGTATGTCGCCGTCGGCGTAAATCAGTTCGGCCGCCGCGATATTGAGATCGGCCAGAGCGAACACGGCGTAACTCAGGTTCTGAAGGGGCTTTCCGCTGGAGACAGGGTGGTTGGCGACGGCAGCCTGTTTCTTCAATTTGCCAATTCGCTGCAGCACTGAGGAGCCAACTCCGCATGATCAATCGCATCGTCCAGTTCGCGCTGCAGCAACGCCTGCTGATCCTGCTGATGGTGGCCTTTATCGCTGTGGGAGGCGCGATCGCATTCCACCACATGCCGGTGGACGCCTATCCGGATCTTGCTCCGCCGATGGTGGAGATCATTACGCAGTGGCCCGGCCACGCCGCCGAAGAGGTCGAGCGTCTGGTGACGGTCCCGACCGAAGTGGAGATGAGCGGCGTTCCCCAGATGTCGGTGATGCGTTCCATCTCCCTTTACGGATTGTCGGACGTCATCCTGACTTTCAGGGAAGATACCGATGACTATTTTGCCCGCGAGGTAGTCTTCCAGCGTCTGAGCGAGGTAACTTATCCGACCGGAGTAACACCAAGTCTTGCACCGCTGGCTAGCCCGTCGGGCCTTGTCTATCGTTATGTTATACAGAGTCCCGACCGTACACCTCAGGAACTGAAGGTCTATGAGGACTGGGTTATCGAGCGGGCCTACAAGCAGGTGCCCGGCGTCGCCGACGACTCAGGGTTCGGGGGCACTGTAATGCAGTATCAGGTGCTGCTTGACCCGGCAAAGCTCTACTCCTACCACGTCAGCGTACCGACCGTACTGCAGCAACTTACTAACAATAACTCCAACGCCGGTGGCGGATTCTATTCGCAGGGTGGACAGTTCTACTACGTCCGCGGCCTCGGTCTCATCCGGAATACTCAGGATATCGGAGATATCGTCGTCGGCAGCCAGAACGGCGTGCCGGTGCACATCCGCGACATTGGGGATGTAACCATCGGACACGCGCCGCGCCTGGGAGAATTTGGCTTCAACCACACGGATGACGCCGTGGAAGGCGTCATCATGATGCGGCGCGGCGAGCAGACGCAAAATGTGCTGACCGGCGTGGAAGCGATGACCAGCCAGCTCAACCGGCACGTGCTGCCACCCGATATCAAAATCCGCCCCTATTACGACCGCAGCGATCTGGTGCAGCTGACCATCGACACGGTCGAGCATAACCTGGTGCTGGGCATGGCGCTGGTTCTCGTCGTGCTCATCTTTTTCCTGGTCAGCATTCGCGCCGCCGTGATCGTCGCCCTGACGATTCCCCTCGCCCTGCTCTTCTCATTTATTTTCCTGCACGCGCAGGGAGTGGCCGCCAATCTGCTTTCGATCGGCGCCATCGATTTCGGAATTCTGATTGACGGAACTCTGGTGATGGTGGAGAACGTCTTCCGCGAGTTAGGCGCTCGCGAAGGCCAGACTTACAGCTTCCACGAAGTGCTCGTGGACGCGGCTAAGGACGTCGATCGCCCCATCTTTTATTCCGTGGCAGTGATTATCGCCGGGTACTTACCCATCTATGCGTTGGGCGGACCCGCGGGCAGGCTGTTCCGACCGATGGCGGACACGGTGTCGATCGCTCTTGTCGGGGCGCTGATCCTGACTCTGACCTTTGTGCCTGTCATGTGCGCTTACTGGTTTAAGAACGGCGTCCACGAGCGCGTGAATAAGCCTTTCGAGTGGGTGCGCCGCATCTATGCTGGCCAGCTGGAATGGTGTCTGAATCATCCGAAGACCACGATCATCGGCAGCGTGCTGATTTTCTGCGCCACGCTTCTGCTGGTGCCTTTCATCGGCGGGGAGTTTATGCCGCACCTCGACGAAGGCGCTTTGTGGATCCGCGCCACCATGCCCTACACGATCTCCTTCGAGGGAGCGAGCAGTTTCTCGCCTCAGGTGCGGGACATCCTGATGAAATACCCCATGGTGACCGACGTCGCCTCGGAGTTAGGCCGCCCGGACGACGGTACGGACCCCACTGGATTCTTCAATGACGAGTTCTACGTGGGACTGAAACCTTACAGCGATCGGTCCTGGAGACCGGGTTCAATTCATAACAAGGCGGAACTGACCGCCGATATCCAAAAGCATCTTCAGGCTTTCCCAGGAGTGATCTTCAACTACACGCAGCCCGCCGAAGACGCGGTGGATGAGGCCCTGACAGGACTCAAGAGCGCGCTGGCGGTCAAGATCTACGGCCCGGATCTGAACGTTCTCCAGACCCAGGCGCTGGCCATCAAGCGCCGGCTCGAACAGGTTCCAGGATTCACCGAGCTGACTGTCGTCCGCGAACTGGGCCAGCCCAGCCTGCTGATCGACGTCGACCGCGACAAAATCGCCCGCTATGGAATCAATGTTTCCGACGTGGAGGCCATCGTGCAGACGGCCATCGGCGGCCAGGCGGCAACTCAGGTAATTCAGGGGGAGAAGCTGTTCGATCTCGTGGTCCGCATGCAGCCGGAGTTCCGCGAGGATCAGCAGCAGATCGGAAATTTACTGGTTCCTGCTCCCACGGGGCAGCAGATTCCTCTGCGCGAGCTTGCGGACATTCATGAGGCCGGCGGCGCCTCTTTTATCTATCGCGAAGACAATTCGCGCTATATCGGCGTGCAGTACAGCGTGGAAGGGCGAGACCTGCAAAGTGCCGTGCTCGCCGGCCAGCGAGCCATCGCCGACATCACCAAATCCCTGCCACCCGGCTACCGCGTTACGTGGGGAGGCGAGTACAGCGAGTTGCTTGAAGCCAGGCACCAGATGGAACTGATTGGCCCGCTCGCTCTCCTGATCATCTTCATGATCCTGTTTGCGCTCTACGGCAATTTCAAGTTCCCTATCACCATCGCTCTCGGCGTGATTCTGACCGAACCGGTCGGAGCCCTGATTGCCCTCAAACTAGCTCATATACCCTTCAGCGTTTCGTCCGCTCTGGGCCTGCTTGCCCTGATGGGGGTCTCGGTCGAAACCGCGGTCATCCTCGTCTCCTACATCAATAAGCTCCGCATTGAGAACAAGGACATCCGCACCGCGACCAGGGAAGCTTCGCTGCTGCGTCTGCGGCCTATCATGATGACCGCATTGGTCGCCTGCCTGGGACTTTTGCCGGCAGCCCTTTCCACCGGCATCGGTTCGGATACGCAGAAGCCATTTGCCGTCGTAATCGTAGCGGGCCTCGTTTCGCGGCTCTTCCTCGGCTTCTTCGTCAACCCGGTCTTATACGAGATGGTGGCGCGCGACGGCGATGTCCTGCAGGTGTGATCCTCAAATCATCTAAGGGAGAAAGGCTCGGATAATCCGGCGACCCGGAATTTCCGTTATAGCTGCACAACCCGCACCCGGCTCGGAACCGCCCAGCGTGTAATATAGCGGTCGCGCAGGGTATAAGATAACGGATAGACCGCCAGCCCGGAATTTCCGCTATGGCTGCAAAACCGCACCTGGTTCGGAGCGGCCCAGCGTGTCATACAGCGGCCGCGTTGGTTGTATAGCTGGATTTTCCTGAGCAACCGAGATCGCCAGGATGCGAACCTTCTCATTATTCGGCAAGGTGATTGTCCGCGCTCCGGCGGGCAAGTCGATCGAATATCCGAACAGATAGGAGTACGAGTAAGCGACGTTCTTCCCGGACGCATCGTGGTGATGCGAGCAGTACCATGCCAGAGAAGCACGTTTGATGTACCCGGGACGAATCCCGGTCATCTCTGCGTAATCGTCATGCTCCGTTCTCGCGGGACGCCCCGGGCGCGCCGGCGCCATTACATCTCCAGCTTGCCATTGGCGGTCGTCCCACTGCCCGATGAATCCGCCCCAGTCCTCAATGTTCAGCGTGGTGGTGCGGTCACCCACCTGGAAATCCGCTTTCTGATCGCCGTCGATCGCAGCCGCCAGAATGTAAGCTCGGTTGTACTGGCCCGGAGGCAGGTGGATGCTCTGTCCATGGGCGATCAGAGCATCGGGCGTGCCGTTCTGAGCGGGCGCGAGATGGAAATCGACTCCCTCGAAATGCAGGGTCTGCGGCAGCATCTCCGCAGGAAGCGCATTGCCCTTGCCATCGAAGCCGCCCGAGACTGGACTGCCATCGGTGCTTGCCGCTGCTAAGTCGTACTGCAGCGACACTGGCTGCGAACGCACCGCCGCAACATGGTCCGCCGGCGCATCGAGCCTGATCGCGAACGTCCGCGGCTGATACGCCGTGAACGATGCCACCAGGCTGCCGTCCTTCACTTCTGCGGGACCAACCGGCTGTTCCTGTCCGTTGACCTCGCGCGCCGAACGGATCGGGCTGGCAAAACGGATGCGCACATCGGGCTCCGGCTTGCCGTCGAGTTCCACCAGACGCAGCACAAGTTCGTCGCTCTGTTCCGCCTTTTTCAGAGCCATGATGCGAATGCGCGGATTGCTTATTTTGACCAGCGACACGCTGCGACCCAGGTTGCCGGCGTGCTTCTCCGTCTGAAACGCAATTAGCGGATCGTTGAGCCGCTGCCCCTGCCAGTCTGTCTGCGCCTGCCGCCAGTCGCCAGCGTGCCCGGCAATCCCGAAGACAAATTCGTGATGCCCGAGATCCTGGGTGCCCTGGTCGTGATATCCGCCGCGCGTTCCCGGCGTGCGAATCAGCGTCAGACGGATGGTATTGTCGTCCGGCTTGTCCGATCCGTTCTTGCAGTCGGTGAGGATAGTCGCTCCAAAGGAGCGGCTCGCATCGGTGAGGTCGATCCACTGGTGCGACAGCACCTCGAACTTCTTCGGTCGCGCATTCGGCCGCTGGATGGTTCCAATCCCGAGGTTGTAGGTCGCCATCTGATCGTGCGCGGTCAGCGGGAAGACCGCCTTCAGATTCGACTCGCGCGTATTCCAGTCAATCGTGTTCGCCACCTCAACGCGCTTGCCGGCGTCGCCAGCGGAGAGCCGAATCGTCTGTGAGAATTTCGACCCCGCCGTTTCGCGCGTGATTTCAAGGGCAACTCGCGCCGGACCGTTCTCCACAATGCGCGCCGTTACCGGGCCGCTAACGTACTCTTTGGGCGGCGCCTGCTCCTGATCCCAGTCCATGTTCCAAGCCGGCCACTGCTCCGGATTGTCATAAGAGATGGCGAGCCGCATCGGCGCGGCCAGCAGTTCCTTGCCGAGCTGCTTGTCAAAGATGCTCGCAATGTCGCCATTGCTGTCGACCCGCACACGGTAGTACTGGTTCTCCAAAGAATCCTGCGAAACCCGCAGCGCTCCTGCCTGAGTATCCGGGGCCCGCCCTGGCTGCACGCTGTAAACCGCGTAGCCCACCGACGGCACACGGGCTGCGAAGATGACTTTGCCGTTCGAGATTTGCGCAGGCACAGCGTGCCCATCCGGCCCCGTGACGGAAACACTGGCCGGCATGCCACCCGGAAAGTGAACATCGGCCTCGACCAGATCCTCGCGTTCGATATTCAGCGGATTGTAGACGACGATCGGGATGCCTTCCGTCTGCGTGCTCAACGCCGCCGATACGGCTTCCGTCGCGCTTTTGAGCACCGTCGCGAATTGATTCATCGCGATCACATCGTCATTCCACGCAAACTCGTAGGACTTGGGCGTGGCCGTGCCGGCCGCAAGATCGTGGAAATGTCCGCCCATCGTCAGCGTCCACGCGTCGTTAAGGCGATCCAGTGGATAAGTGCGACCTCCCAACCACGCGGCGGCGACTGAGGATTTCTCCGCCGCATCGGCCAGCAACTCCTCCTCGCGCAACCAGCGCTTCTGATAAGCCTCCGAGGTGAGCGATCCCGCGGAATGGTTCGTTAGCTCCATCTCGCCCGTGTACTGCGGCAGATGCGCCCTTTCGTCCGGCGTGATGTCGAGAAACATCTGATCCGCGTCTGCGGAAACCACGTGGACCGGACCGTTGCCCACCTGCGCCTCAGGCCAGTTGACCTGCGCCTCATTCGCAAAACGCACATAGCCCGGGGGCGGCATGCTGGCTTCGCCATGCGTCACGATCGCTTCAAGCCGTTTCACCGACGCCTCATCGGGCGCGCCACCGATATCGCCGGTTCCGTAATAGTGGTAATCGGTAAAGACGCCGGTGACCTTGCCGTTATTCTGCACTCGATCAGCCCAGTCGGACTGGAAGTGGTTCAGCTCTTCGTCCTGCCGGTCAAGCTTCAGCCGGGTGATTTCATTGCGCAGCGCAGTGAATTTCTGCACATCGGCAGGCTGCACTTTCTCACCTTTGGATTCCTCTTCGCTGAACTTGTCGCCGAGCTGCCGCATCTCGTCCTGCGCAGCGCTCATCGCGGCATCGGGCGCCAGATCTGGAGTCGGTGCGCTCAAGTCGGTATAGATGCCGCCGGAATATGCACCCGGATTCAGCCCGGCCACCACGCTTTCCCCATCCGGACCGGTCCAGACACCCACGTTAAAAGGCGTTCCCTCCGGCGTCTTCTCGCGCGATTCAGGACCTCCGCCGGGAGCCGACGAGCCCCAGGTGAGCTTTTGCGTCGAGAAACCCTTGACGCCCGAGTGCGCAAGAATGGTGGGTAGAGACGCGGGAAATCCGAAGCAATCGGGGAGCATGTATTCCGCGCTGGCCTTACCGAACTCGCGCCGAAACCATTCGTTGCCGTAGAGAATCTGGCGGATGATCGCCTCCGCGCTCGGCGCGTTCACGTCTCCTTCCTCCATCGACGAGCCCGCGGGAAACCACCGCCCTTCGGCGACATATTGCTTCACCCTGGCGAAGTCCTGAGGGTAGTACTCCTTCATGAAGCGATACCGGTTCGCGCCGCTGAAATTGAAAATGTAGTGCGGGTACTTCTCGAAAAGATCGAAATTCCGGTGCATCGTGTTCGGAATATATTCGTCGATGACCTGCGGATACTCCCACCGCCACTCGGTGTCCAGGTGGGCATATCCCACCACGTACAGAGTCGGCTGACTTTTCAGATCGGGTTTATCCGTCTGGCGTCGTCTGCGCGCCTGCAAGAGCTGTAATGGAGAGAAGGAAGGCGAGAGGGAAAGTTCGCATCATGTTGAGCTCCCAGGGTGGAATGCTGGAGTAATTGGGGTCGGTACGCGGCATGGTATCGTTTCCACGCGCAGCGGCCAGCCTAAGGGGTGCCTGCTTCCGCTGTCAAGGCGATCGCGCCCCTAAGGATCGGCGCACCCGCAGGAACGGCGGCGGACGAGTGTGGTGCCAAGCTGCACTTCTCTTGGCCGCCGGTGCTCGACCGCTCGACCCCGAGCGCTCGGCCGCTGCAGTTGCTCGAAGAGGATTTCGGCAGCCATGCGCCCGATCTCCTCAATGGGCTGGCGAACCACGGTGATCGACGGGCGAACCGTCTCGGCGAGTTCAAAGTCGTCATACCCAAGCAACGCGATCATGTCCGGAACCGCAACGCCCAGCTTCTGCATCGCCTCAAAGGCCCCAATGGTGACACTGTTCTTCAGGGTGAAGAGCGCATCTGGAGGTTTGGCTGAGGCGAACAGCTTTCGGAGCGCATGTTCGACGGACAGATAATCCGTAATCGAAGCGTCGAGGATGACGGGCAGACCCGCGGATTCTACTGCCTGCCGATATCCGCTGATCCGTTCGCGGATCGTATACAGCGTGTTTTCTCCGGTAAGGCACGCGATGCGGCGGTATCCGTGGCCGATCAGGTGCTGCGTGGCCAGATTGGCGCCGGCGAAATTATCCGCCACCACAAACGGTATCGAAGTATGCAGCAATGGCCGATCGAGCGCCACTACCGGCACGGCGGCGCGAACCAGCAAATTGCGCAGAGCGCTGTTGTCCGTATCCGCAGGCGCGATGATCAGGCCATCGGTCTGATGCTGCATCAGAACTTTCACGCTTTCGATTTCGGCGTCCGGCTCGTTGTGCGTGGTCGTAACAATCAGCAGAGAATCGTGCGTGCGCGCGATTACCTGAGCCGCCTCTGCGCAGCTGGCGAAAAACGAATCGGCAATGCTGGGGATGATCAGGCCGATGGTTTTGGTGCGATGCCCTTTCAGAATCCGTGCCGCCTGGTTGGGCATGTAGCCAAGGCTTTCGATCGCCCTCCGCACCCGCGCCAGTGTTTTGGGATCGACGCGGTTTCCCCCATTGATCACGCGGGAAACCGTGGTGGTTCCCACTCCGGCCTTTCTGGCCACTTCGCTCAGCGTGGGCGCCTTGGTCTTTTTTGTCATTCGTCAAGCGCTACGATGGACTGCCGCCGGCAACGACCCGCCCGCAGACCATGGTGAAGATCGGTTCGATGTTCACCGCACATCTGAAATTCTCCGTCTCCTCACATACGACAGACGTGCACAAATCGTTCCGAGACTCGTCCTTCGGCACCGAACCCGCTGCAGTCGAATCGCCCGATACGAACTGAGCGGAGACGCGATGAGTTGCATGAGTCGATTGCAAATGAGCGTAGCCACCCGCAGCTCCGGGCGCAAGCAGAATTTTCCTGCCTGCGACCGGATAGCTGCAGACTGCTTCCGTCAGAACTCGTTGCGCAGACTGAACTGCATCTGACGGTCCGACGCGTACGTTGTTGCCCTTGCCCGTGACCTTTCCAAAAGTGCTGCTGGTCAGGTCACCTGAGGGTTATTCAAAGGTTCGGATGGCTCATGAAATCAAATTATCCATCCTTGCCCACCTAGAACGAGTAGGCCAATCCGACCTGCAATTGACGAGGGTTGCTGGTGGCTTTCGTGGTCACTTGACCAAAGGTACCTGACGTCGGGTTCAGGCTTGAGCTGGCCATGGACCAGTTGGGGTGATTGATAAAGTTATACGCATCCGCCTTGAATTCGAAGCGGTTCTTCTCATTAATCGCGAAGGTCTTCCTCAAATTGAGATTCCAGTTCTGGAATCCCGGTTGATAAACGGAGTTGCGAACACCTTGCTGGTGAACGAAGGTATTTGCCGGTGGCGGCGTAAAGATCGCTGAGCCATCCGCATTGGTTGTTGTGAACCACTTGTTGGTCTTTGGACTGCTTGGGTATCCGGCAAATTGTTTCACCAGCTTTGGAGTTCCGTTCATCGCGTAGAACTCGCCCTCGCTGCCGCAGCCAAAGCTTCCAACCTCTCCAACGCCGGCTGAATCATTGCCTGTTCCGATTCCGCACGGCGTTCCGCTCTGGAACTCAGTGTTTCCGCTCAACTGCCAGCCGCCCACAAGCTTCCCGGAAAGCGTGTTCGGGTTGCTGAAGAACGGCAATGCATACTGGTAATTGATCACGAATATGTTGCGGGTATCGTATTCCGAAGGACCCCACAAGCCGGTGGTGTTATAGGCATCAGGGAGAATGTCGCGATAGTTGGAGCTGTCGTCCATGCTCTTTGAAAGCGTATACGCCAGGCCGACCAGCCAGCCACGGGAGAACGGCCGCCTCCATTGAAGCTGGAGTGCGTTGTAGCGCGAACTCCCGTTGCTCTGCTCCTGTTGAATCGCTGCAAACCCATGATACGGACGCAGGGCGTTGGCGCTCTTGCCGGGGTTCTGGGACAAGGCTCCGGGCGCCGGCTGATTGATGTCAATGACCCGCCAGTTATAAAGACCGCGGCCACCGACATAGGCAACCGACAGCAGCGATTTCCAGAAGGTCTCCTCCTCAACTGTGGCATTCCAGTTCCAGCGCTGCGGAGACCTCAAATTTTTAGCCAGGGTTGTGGCCTGAATAGGAGCAGCAACACCGGCGGCCAGGTTGCCGCCTGGATTATCGACCATGTCGTTTACGCCAGCCGCCGGGGTGACCGTCACGGTCGGCTGAAACGGCGAGTTGCCACCCGGAAAGATGTTGTCCAGCAGGCCCATGCGGGTGGCAAAGTTGCCTACGCCTGCGCGAATGACAGTCTTCGGCGTTATCTGATAAGCGAAGCCGATACGCGGCTGGTAGTTATACGACGTGTTGACATAGCCCTTGTTCAGCTTAGGAGCAAACAGAGAGGCGCACGAAGAAGCATCGCAGGCATTCGAGTTGCTTCCAGCACCAAGCACGCCGTGCTTGGTCGCCGAACTCGGGAAGGAAGAATAGCCCGGGATTACGATCCCATCGTAAGGATTGCCGGTCCCCAGAATCACGTTCCCTTGTGCGTTCACCATGGGAGCATTGCCGGGGATGTAGGAGGCAGGATCGAAGAAGTCTGCATTCCCCCATGCCGGAGTGTAGGGACTCAGAATAGCAATGCGTAGTCCATAATCGACATGCAGCTTGCGATTGATCTGCCACGCATCCTGCGCAAAGAACTCGTTCTGCAGGCCGCGCCAGTAGGTTTGGGCTCTTTGTCCGATCTCGTTGTAGTTATCGGCGATACCCATCGCCAGATTGGCCAGACTGATGCCGGTTGTAGCACCTAATCCATTGCGGGTATCTGTAAAGGTAAATGTGCCGTTCTGGTTGCTTGCGCCTCCGGGAACGGTGGCCACATTGATCTGGTCGTTGTCATTTTCTCCGGAAAAGTTGAGGTAGTAGCCGCCCTTGAACGTGTGATTCCCCCACACTTTCGTCAAACTATCCGACGCGGTGAAGATGGGGCCGTCCGAGTGCGAGGGGTAAGGCCCTCCCGCCAGGCTGTAGAAGCTGTCCTGAACCGAAGCGGTGGGTATCTTGTCTGGCTGGGCTTTTTGTGTTGCCGGGAAGATATAGGGAAAGGTGATCCCCAGGCTCGTTCGGTTGAATCCGGCAAGAGCCGTATTCACAGGAATATAGACGTTATCGAGGCTCAGCGTCGCCCGAGCCTCATTAACCATCGTGGGCGAGATCGCCCAGGTCCATCCCAGCACGTTGGTCTGGTTTGGGCGGATGAAGTACTTTCCGGTCAAACCGGAACCCTGATCGAACGGCTGATACTCGTTGTAGGTCGCGTTTTGACGGACGTACTCGAGCTTGTGTTGATCATTGATGACCCAATTGACATGGATGACCTGCTTCCTCTGGTTGATCGGGTGGGCAGCCTGGGCAATCCAGTTTTGATTCCCTGAAAGATATCCGGGGGTTGGCTTGGGGTACGCATTCAAAATTGCCATCCCGTTGGCGCTGCGCCGGCCCATGGGAATGACATTGCCCGTAAATGGCTGACAGCTCGCATTTCCGAGCGCCGGACACGTGGCCGGATCGTAGATCTGATGTACGCCGGAGAGCCACGGATTGGGACCAAGGAATTCACCGAAATCACCCGAGCGCATTCTTAAAGTCGGAACGGCCTGTGTCTGCGAGTCGGTGAAGCGGTAACGAATCCAGTCCTCGTTCACAAAGAAAAAGAGCTTGTCTCTGAACCTGTCCATCCCTGTTTTTGGAATCCAGACTGGCCCGTCAAACGTGAATCCAAAATTGTTGTACCGGTAGGGTGAAGCAAAGCGCGTCGAAGGCGATTGGTTGCGAACCCATGTGTTGGCATTCATGGCCGAGTTGCGCAGATATTCATACGCGGAACCGTGAAAGTTCCTGGTTCGCTCTTCGTCACCATGCGAACCTGGCCCCCGGCGGCGTCACCATACTCCGCCTGATAGTCCGTGGTGATGACCTGCATCTCCTGGGTCGCATCGACGCTGGCGACGCCGATGATGGCGCCGTTGCCGCGGGTACGAACGGCGGGAGCTCCGTCAAAGAACACCATCGTGTCCTGCGTGCGAGCACCGTTGACCTGGAATGGATTGCCGCCGCCCACCGCGAAGTTAAAGTCGCCGAGCGTCGAGCCGGTGCGCATTCCAGGAACCAGCGAACCCATGTAGAGCGGATTGCGCCCGTTGAGCTCCTGATCGCTGACCTGCTTGCCCGTAATTTCAGCCTGCACCGCGGCTGACTGCGTCTGCAGAGTCTGGGCGGTTGCCGTCACCGTCACCTGTTCCGTTGCTGCGCCGACGGTCAGGGGTGCGTTGAGTGCCAGCGTGGTGTTTGCAGCCAGCGTGTTATGGCTGCTGACATATTTCTTGAAACCATTTTTTTCCGCCGTCAGGGCATACTCGCCGGCGCTCAAATTGGTGACGGTGTAACGGCCCTGCAAATCGGTGGTCGCCGTATAGCTCTCGCGCGTCGCCTCGTTGGTCAGAACAATCTTTGCGTTCGGCACCACAGCGCCGGATTGGTCTGTAACGAACCCGCCGATCGTACTCTTGTCCGACTGGCCAATAGCCGCTGCCGGGAACAGGACGATGATCCATACCGCACAGAGAAGGCCCGACGCCAGCCTTCGCATCCAATGAAGCTTCAACATACAGCCTCCTAATTTAACGTGTTTCTTTGTTGCTTCCTGAGCCGACATCGTTCGACGTTGCCGTGCGCGCTTCCCGTGTGGCCTCGTTCATGATCGTGGCGGTTGCGTGAGGATACCGCTGCGCCGGTTGTGTCGTTGATGGTGCCCGAATTCGACGGAGTTATCGGATTGCGCGTGCAGCGGAGAGGCTGAACTTGTGAATGCCACGAGCAATACAATCAGGGGATTCAATCGAAACGACATGCGGTTTTCTCAAAATGAAATGGTTCGTTCTGGGTCTCCGTTTCGACAACCAACATTCCGGCTCCATAGCCAGCAGATATGGAATCGATACCACGAACCGAAGCAGAGAAGAATTAACATCTGGGGAAAAAGTGAACAGCAGTGCAGGCGCAGCTTCCATCAGAGGGGATACGCGGCTTTTGGGCAGGGTTTTGTTTGTCTGTGTACTGTCCCCCAAACCGCAAAAATCACAGCTGCGCAGAGGCAGCGGATGGAATCGCTACCACGCTCGCAGGCAATATAGTAATTTCCACCGTTGGTTGTCAACGAGTCACTGTGTGGAAGAACACGCCAAAGCCGCCGTGCCCCTCTTTCCACGCTCTACCGCCATGTCCGGTGGATTCTCGGCTAAAACTTCAGCGTCGCGGTCTGGGTCGGCTACTTCGCGCTGTTCGTCATCGCGGTCGAGACCCGCGTTGTGATGGGTGTTCATTTAAATAAGGCGCTGCAGGAGCGCTTTGCCCCTGACGCCGCGCTTCAGGAAGCTGACAGCGAACGAGCCACCATCGAAGGGACCGTGCAGCGTCTGCGCCCCAACGCGCGAAGCTCCTCCAGTCCCGGAACAACCCGTTCAGTCAGGAGATGTGACCGCACGCCCGTCTGTTAACCTGTCGGCCATGCTGCGTCTCCTGCTGTTGGCGGTGCTGAGTTGCTGCGTGTTCTCCGTGGATGCACGGGCTGCGGGCCCACTCAACCCTGACCTCGTTGCTTCGAAGTGGCCGGCGGCCTGGATCAGCAGCCCATCGGCATCGCCGAAGGCTCCCGGGGTTTTCTATTTCCGCCGAGAGCTGACCCTGTCCGCCGTCCCCGCGCACTACTGGGTGCACGTCAGCGCCGACAACCGCTTCGTGCTGCATGTGAACGGCAAATACGCTGGCGAGGGCCCGGCCCGCGGCGACCTCTTCCACTGGCGTTTCGAGACCATCGACCTTGCCCCGATGCTGCAACCCGGCGTAAACGTGCTCGCGGCGGAGGTGTGGAATTTCGGCGAAGGTGCTCCGGTCGCACAAATGAGTAACCGCACCGGTTTCCTGATGCAGGGCGACACCGAGGCTGAATCCGCCGTCAACACCGGCGACGCGTGGCGCGTTCGCGAGGAGACAGGGCGCGTGGCCCTTGGTCACGCTGGCACGCGCGAATACTACGCCGCCGGTCCCGCTGAGATGATCGACGGACGTGTGCTCGACTGGGGCTGGGACCAGCCCGGCAACGACGCCGGTTGGGAAACGCCGCGCCTCATCGGCCGCGCTGCTACACGCGAGGCGCAGGACGCCGACAATAACTGGGAGCTGATCCCGGATCCGCTTCCGCCGATGGAGCATCGCCTGGTGGATGCGGGCGAGACCGTACGCGTCGATGGATTAGCTTCGCTGCCCAACTTCCCTGCCGCGCCTTTGGAGATCCCCGCGCACGCGCATGTGACTCTGCTGCTCGATCACCGCGTGCTCGAGACGGCTTACCCGGAACTCACGGTGAGCGGCGGACGCGATGCCGCGATTGCTTTGACATATTCCGAGGCTCTTTACGACGCACACGGCGACAAAGGCAATCGCAACGAGATCGCTGGACGGAACATCGAGGGCATCACCGATCAGTTCATCGCCGGCGCAGGCGAGGGACAAGCCTTTCAGCCGCTCTGGTGGCGCACCTGGCGCTATCTGCAGATCGACGTCACCACCCAGGATGCGCCGCTTCGGCTCGATGCGCTGCGCGCCTGGTTCTCCGCGTACCCCTTCGATGCCAAAGCCGCGATCCGTGGTGACATCCCGGAACTCGATCGCCTGTGGCAGACCGGCTGGCGAACCGCTCGCCTCTGTGCGCATGAAACCTACATGGATGCGCCGTACTGGGAGCAGTTGCAATATGTCGGCGACACCCGCATCCAGGCGCTCATTTCCTATGTCATGACCGGCGACAGCCGCCTCGCGCGCCAGGCCATCACCAACATCGACGATTCGCGCACGCCCGAAGGCATCACCCAGAGCCGCTATCCTTCCGGGCTACCGCAGTTCATTCCGCCCTTTTCCTTGCTGTGGGTCGGAATGGTGCACGACTACTGGATGTATGTCAACGACCCGGCGCTGGTGAAGGAAACTCTGCCCCACACCCGCACCGTGCTCGATTGGTTCGCGTCGCACCTTCGCCCCGACGGACTGCTCGGCAAAGTCGGCTGGTGGGAGTTTGGCGACTGGACCCGCGACTATCCCGACGGCTCGCCGCCGCAGCAAGCAGACGGCGGATCGACGTTTCTGACGCTGCAGTTCATGGAAGCGCTCGGCTACGCGGCAGACATGGAATCGCGTTACGGAAGCCAGGAGCGCGCCGGGCAGTATCGGGCGATGATTCGCAAAGCCACGCAGGCGCTCAATCAGGAGAACTGGGATCCGCGCTACCGCCTCTACGCCGACACGCCCGCAAAGAAAAGCTACAGCCAGGAGGCGAACATCCTCGCCGTTTGGCTCAACGTTGCCGCGCCCTCCGAGCAGGCGCCGATTCTGCGCCGGCTGCTCGCTTCGAAAGAGGACCAGACCACGACGATCGACGGCCACTCGGTGCCGCCGCTGTCAGCGCCTAGCTATTACTTCCGCTTCTATCTGGCGCGCGCGCTCGATCACGCGGGCCTGGCCGACGAGTACGTTCACCAACTCGCGCCCTGGTACAACATGCTGCATCTGGGGCTGAGCACCTGGGCTGAGACTCCGGAGCCCACCCGCTCCGATTGCCATGCCTGGAGTGCGAGCCCCAACTACGATCTGCTCACGCTGGTCGCCGGCATCCGGCCCGCCGCGCCAGGATTCCGCACCGTGCGCATCGAGCCGCATCTGCACGGCCTTCACCATCTCGACGCTTCCATGCCACACGCTGGCGGCATGATTCACACCGTCTATGTCGACGAAAACGGCCGCTGGAAGGCGACCATCACCCTACCCGCCGGACTGACCGGAACTCTCCTCTGGAAGAACGCCGCCCGTCCGCTGCACAGCGGAACACAGACGCTGGTCTTGCCCTGACGTCGCCGCTCAGTGCCCGCCGCTCACCTTCACCAGCACCAGCGCGTTCGGCGCCAGCGTAAGCTTCAGCTTACCGTCCTTCAGATGCGTCTGCTCCGCAGGTCCGGGTGCTGTTTCGCGATTCAGCCTCTCCACCTGCTCCGGCGTCGGATCCACCGGCGACCCCATTGCCGCGTACTTCGGCAACACGTTGCTGTGATCCTGGTCCACCCGCTCCACAGCTACCGCAGCGTCAGGCGCAACATCGGAAAAAGACAACTCAACAGTGCGCGCGGAGCCGTGCATCCCGGGATCGACAATGTTCCAGGCCGCCACCCGCAGCGAACCGTCGGCCGCCCGCGTCGCAATCGCATCCGTGGCCTGCACCGGAATCCGCTGGTCGCCAAGCTGATGCAGCAGAGCGAAGTCGTAGTAGCTGGGCTTGCGAATGCCGCCCTTCGCAATCAGCCCGAAGTGCCCCTCGAAAGGTTTGGGGATGGGGCCGCCCTCCTCGAAAACATCGTCGAAAGTCCAGAACGACATCATGGTCACATGCCCGTTGCATTCGCGAATGGTGTTGGCGACGCCCGGCCCGACAAAAGTCGTGTCGCGCGACTCATCGCGCCCCTCGACGTTCCACTCCGTCCAGAACAGCGGCAAATCCGGTTTGGCCGACGAACGGATCTGTTGCTGCACCTTTTCGACAGCGCGGCAAACGCGGTCGTCCTCGGGAATCTTCTCGTTGCTGTGGAACAGGTTCTCGACCGTGTCGTCGGCATACCCGTGCGTTGAGACAAAATCGATGGGCACATTGTTCTTCGTCACATAATCCAGGAATTCCGGGATCCATGAAGCCGCCGCGGTGGCCGGGCCGCCCACGCGCAGCCGCAGGCTCACCTTCTTCAGATCGCGCGCCGTGTGCGCGTACAGCTCAAAATAGCTGCCCTGCCGCGGAATGCCGCCCCAGAAATCGATGTTCGGCTCGTTCCACACTTCGAAGTACCACTGTGCCACTTCGTCGATACCATACCGGTTCACCAGATCCTGCGCAAAGGCCGTCATGTAGGCGTCCCAGCGCTCCCAGCTCCTGGGCGGCGAAACATTGGGGTGGTACCAGAACACATGCAGGTCCAGCGGATTAAACGCCAGCTTCGTTGGCATGAAGCCGATTTCCACCACTGGACGCACGCCATTCTTCAGCAGCCCGTCGTAAATCGCATTGACGTAAGCAAAATTGTAGACCGGCTCACCATGCTCGTCCTCCTTGTAGCTGCCCACTTCATCGTCGAGAATGCCGTGGAACCGAACATAGCGAAAATCCGTGACGCTCTTCACCGCGTGCAGATCCTCGCGATAGTCCTCGCGCAACGACAGGATCGCGTGACCCGAGCCGAACATCTGCTCCCAGAAGTGTGGAAACGGAGTCGTCGCCGCGCGCGCATCGATACTGATCGTTTCCTGCCCCCGCAAATAAGGGACCGGAAGAAAAACAGCCAGAAGCAGGATGGCCAGACCGGCTCGTCTCCACCCTCCACGAACGCGAGAACGCACACGATTCACACAAACTCCTCCACGGACTAGGATGCACGAGACGGTGGATTCCGGCGCCAGCGCGGTGTTCCCTCGCTTAGCCGGTTGGAGCCAGATGCTATATAGCAAATGCGGATCACCATTGGTTAACAAGCTCGGCCTTCAACTTCGAAAATCGAGCCATTCCAGCAGAACGCCATCGAATATTTTACAGGACCCCTCCGCCATGATATCGTCCGCGCTATAGCAGGCCAACGCATCCGCACCGGGCTCACGAGAGCCGTCCATAGCCCGTATAAGCGTTTCTGATATGGTGTTCAGCGAAACCTCCAGGAAAACTCCGCCCCCACGCACCGAGGCGCCCGAGAGATTCGGTCGCAATGGACACTCCGCAACGATGGCAAATCGCAGCGACGAACCGGCCTATCGAAAGATCCAGAACGCGATCCGTCGCCGCATCGACTCCGGACAGCTGAAACCCGGCAACGTAGTCCCGTCGGAGCGCGAGCTGGCGAGGATTCACAACGTGAGCCTGATGACCGCGCGCCATGCGCTCACCGAACTGGCCCGCGACGGCATCGTGGAGCGCCGCCACGGCGCTGGAACCTTTGTCGCGCCGCCCAAGGTTCAGTTCAACAAGCTGCTCGGCTACACCGAGCAGATGGCGAGCCTCGGTCTTACCGCGCGTTCGCGTGTCGTGTCGTCCTCGGTGGTCAGTCGCGAGCATGAAATCGCCGCCCGACTTGGCCTGCCGCCCACCGCGCGCCTGGGAAGGCTGGAGCGTGTGCGGCTGGCGGGCGAGGAAGCCGTCGCGCTGGAAACCTGCTATTGGTCCGCGGATGAGTATCCGGCGATCCAGCATGCCCCTCTGGACCGGGTCTCGCTGTTCTCGGTTCTGGAGAGCGAGTGTGGCGTGCAGTTGGCCTACGCCGACGAAGAAATCGACGCCACCGACGCGGATCAGCGCATGGCCGATCTGCTGATGCTCCCCAAAGGCACGCCTTTACTGCGGATCCGTCAGCTCATCTTTTCGAGCACCGGACGAGCCACCGTCTGTGTGACCGGTTTCTACAGATCCGGCCGCCACACGCTGCGCATTCGCCGCTTCCGCTAAGCGGCCCTGTTCACCAAGCTGCGACCGGTTTAGTTCGAATCAGCGGGCGTCGCCGGCGTCGTGGCCGCTGCCTGCGCCGAAGGCGGCGGCGCCTGCTCCTGCAGCCGATAGCCGTCTCGGGTGCGGACGCGATACTTCTCCATGCCCGGCCCGACCAGCCGCACCGAGATCGTGCGCCAACCCCGGTTTTGATTCAGCTTCGGATAGTAGCTGATGGTGTAAAGGTGGGCCAGATCGTCCTTGATGGAAGAAAAGGCCATGCTCTCGTCGCGCCAGTCCTTGGCGAAGTAAGCCTTGCCGCCCGTTCCCCGGCTCATGCGCTCGAATACCGCGCTCGACACCGGCTCGTCGTGCGCCAGACGCGTGCTGATGATGTAGATGATGGTGCCGGTGGATTGCGCCAGCTCCTCCACGTCTTCCGGCGGCACGGTGCTGGCGTTGTCCGGGCCGTTGGAGAAGACCACGATCGCCTTGCGGCCGTGCAGCTGCGCCGCATCATGCACGGTCAGCAGCAGCGAGTTGTACAGAGCGGCTTCATCGCCGGCCACGGTGTTGCGCACGCCCCGCATCACCAGCGAACGGTCGGTGGTCAGCGGAGTCGCGCGCGACAAATTGCGGCTGTACGAGTAAAACGCAATCTTGTTGGCGTCCTCCATCGAGCGCACGAAGCCGCCGATCGCATCCTGTGCAAACACGAACCCGCGGTACATGTAGTCGCTGGTGTCGAACAGGACAAACACGCTGGCGCCGGCAAGGCGCGAGGCTTTGGGCAGCCCGGCCTGCACCGCCGAGGTTTCCGTGGCAGCCGGCGCAGGCTGCTGCGCGACTCCGCCCGTCTCAGTCGCAGCACTCCCGCCACTGTCCTGCGGAGCCGCGCCAGCCTCCACGATCCCGCCCGGCGACCCGCCCTCCTCAAATGAGGAGATCTTCTCCGGAATCCTGTCCTCGGTCACGAGGAAGTTCTCCGGCTTCAGTCCCGTGACGTAGTTGCCCTTCTTATCGGTGACGGCTACATTCAGCTGCACCAGAACCACGTTGACGAAGATACGAGAGGAACCGCTCTGCGCCGCCGTGCCAGGCACGACCGCCAGCGTGACCGCAAGCAGCGCGCACAATCCGCAAACCAGGAACCATTTCATCGTCTTACTGCTCCGTAGAAGAAGTCATGGGCAGCGCGTGCCCGCTGCTGATGGTGTTTTCCGGAACTGGACCCGCCCCGGCAATACGGAAGCCGCCCTGGCGAAATTCCTCGCCCGTCTGCTCCATCGCGCGCAGAATCGCGGGCCAGTCCTCAAGGTCGGTCGCGAAAATCTTCGCAATCATGCGGCGGCTCAGCTCAGGAATCAGCACGTTCAGCGACTCCGGAGCGTAACCCATTTCGTCAGCCAGGCGCGCCCAGTAGAGATTGCTCGATTCCCACGACTCGCCCATCAACCCATAGGCCTCGCCGGAATACGCGGGCAACGGCTTGAGCGTAAGAATGGCGCAGGCGTTGGTCTGCTCCAGCGTAGGATGCGGTACCCCGAAATCCTTCGACAGCCGGGCCGGGCTCACGTCTGCAGGACTCCTGGCCGCCAGCTCGTCCAGCTCCCGGCTCGCCGGCCCAAATGAGGCCGCCTCGCTCGGATACTGTTTCCTGTACTCGACCGCCAGATAGAACTTCTCCGCGGGCGTAATGCCGGGCATCAGCATCGCAACCCCTGCCGTCTGCAACAGCGCGTGCTGTGTCAACTCCAGGCGGCGCGGGCTCATCAGGTCGTCGAGAATATTCGCTAATCGGCTGCGCAGATCGGCATTGCCCGGCGCGGCCTGCAGCAGTTCCTCGCCCATGCGCTGATAGAGCGCCGCCGCGTGCATCTCGCTGGGGCTCACATCCCACCAGCGCGGCTCGACTGCATCCACCAGAATCGCCGGACCCGCCGCCTGCCAGATAAGCGCCTGCACGTGTTCGGGGGCGATAAAGTCCTCTTCCGCCGTGGCCAGCGAATAAGGCAGGTTCGCCAGCGATCCGATCAGGTAAGCGCCTCCGCCGGCAGTGACGCCGATGCCCACCAGCTCCGGCGCGTTCCAGATGTGGCTGTACCCCTGGATGGAATTGCCGGAAAAATCGTGCGAGCGCACGAATAGCGGGTTGTTATGCAGTACCTGAGCACCGGGTGGCTCGTAGTAGGCGTAGTTCAGCCCTACCAGCGTGTCGCGCAGGAAGGGCAGCAGTTCGCCGCGCGCCGATTCCAGCTGCGCCGGCGTGCTCGTGCCCTGCATCTGCTTGGTCAGATCGGTCCGCACCTGTAATTCCGCGTGGCGGCTGGTATAGATCTCCGGCGCCCACGCTGCCTTCTCGCCCTCGGTGAAAATCGCCCGCGGCATCTCGAATTCCTTCAGGCTTCCTGCCAGCGGAATCAGCTGATCCTTCACCGCCGATCCGTGCGCCAGCTGATCCATGCCGTCGTAGAGCGTGAAGAGTGTATCCAGCGAGACCAGCCGCTGATCGTCGAGCACCGACCGTATCCGCTCGGCGATCTGCTCATGCACCCGCCGGCCCGTGTCGTCACGCTGCGCAGGCCCGGCCAGCAGCTCGATGAGCTGATCCTCAGAGAGATTTCCCTGCCCCGCGGCAACCGTCATGGTCGCACGCAGCGAACTGCGGGCCGCGTCGAACAGCTGCACCGACGACGCTGCCCCGATGAAAGGATGAACCGCATCCTGCCACGACTGATTCATGGCCGCGGGTGGAATCTGCTGCTGCCGCGCCAGAATCTCCCACAAACCGACATTGGCCTGCAGCGCGCCCAGCGCATTCGCGCGCAAGGCCGGGTTCCCGATCCCCGCCACCGAATCCGCAGCTTTCACGAACTGCACGATCGACGTGTCGTTCAGCTCCGGAAATTCCGAGAAGGCCAGATACCAGACGTGATAGTCGGTGAACTTTTGCGCAATCAGGCGCACCGTGGCCGGATCCATGTGCGCATCCGGCGCCCGAGCCCCGTCGATCGAGCTGAGGGTCAGATAGATCTGCAGCGGTCCGGCTTCGGTGGGGAAGTTCGAGCAGGCGACCAGCGTCATCAGCAGTTGCTCCGGACTATCCCAGGTGCGCGCGTTGTGCACCCACTCATGGATCATCTTCGGCGTTGAACCCAGGCTGAAAATGTCCTTCCACACCGCCAGCCCGCCCGGTATATAAGGAGAGCCATCCGGCTGCCACTGCAGGCGGCTGAACAGGATCAGCAGGTCGGCGTTGCGGGCAAACACCCCGCGGGTTGCATAGACGTTGTTCGACGCCCGGCGGTAGACCTCGTAGAGCTGCTTCAGCCGCGAGCCTTCGGTCAGATGAACCTGCTGCGGGCGGCCCACGCGGCAAAGAGCGTCGAAATACGCCGCCATCCATCCCCGATCCCGCGAGTACAGGTGCTCGATGAAATCGTCGGGCGAAGAAGGATTCGCCCCGACCAGCTCCTGCCACGCGTGGTCGGCTTGGGGTCCGCCGGGAACCAGCACTTGTCCGGAGCGGATCGAAAGCTGGCTGCCGTAGAAGTCCAGCGCGGGAGCAATCGCGAGCATCCACTTCAGCCCGCGCCTCTGGCGCAGCGCGTTGCGCGTCTCCTCATCGTTCTTTGAGAGTGCCCAGTAGAGGATATCGAGCTGCCGGTCCCGCAGCAGCGCGTCCAGCAGATTCGTTGCGCCCTTCTGGCGCGAGATGGTGATCCCGGTCCAGTCCTGCTCGTGAAAAATCACCGGAACCGGCGTCGCGGGGAACGCATATTCGAAGGTCTTGTGTTTCTGCAGCGCGTCCTCAAGGGCGGTGAGTGGGAAGCCGGAATCGATGGCCAGAAACGCGCGTTCCGCGTTGGCCGTCACCACGTAGGCATTCTTTTCGCCGCAGCCTTCCGCGAACTGGTATCCCAGAACATCCACCAGGCGTTCGGCGTCGTCGCAGTTCTCCACCCGGATCACACCCTCGGCGCCCGCCAGCTGCCGCAGCTCCCGCGCGAAGTCCACATAGCGGCGCAGCAGAAGCAGAAACTCGGTTTCCCCGCCGTTCTGATAGCCGTGCAGCGAAACGTTGCGGGCCAGTAGCGGCAGCACATCTTCAGGCTGCGCTTCCTGGCTGATGCCCGCCATGCGCAGGAACGAGCGCAGCGGCCCAGGGATCGGAATCATCTCGCCCCCTGCCGGCTCGGCCACCGATGGGGCGGACGCCGACGGTGCCGCCGCCTTCGCCGATGCGCAAACGCTCAGGAAAAAGCAGCTGCCCACAAGAACAACTGAAAAGCGAAGACGACGTCTCATGACCGAAGACCCCCCAATACTCAGGACAGGCGATGACTCGCGAAGACAAGGGGAGAACACAACTCAGGCCGCTGGGCGCGAACCGCATGGGCGTTGCCTGTGCGGTCTTTTGGGACGACTCTCCATCTTCCGACCGGTCACGTGCGCGGAAGTTCTGCCTGCATTTGGAAATTCGTCGCTTTAGCGGTTTCGCCGCCCATCTGCCACGTGCATTGGATTGCGTGCTGCGATCCCCCGCTCGTGTGGCCAACCATTGTCGCAAATCTTTTGTAGTTGTGGCGAATTTCGTTTCGCTGAACTGAAAATAGTTTCACCCGTTCGTCCGGCAGCCCGTTCCCGAATGTCTCACAATTGTCTCGCTCCTTCCCGCGCGAGCAGGAACGTCGCAGACCGGCGCATCATGACGCTCGTTGTGCGAAAGATCCTGTTGCACCGGTTGCGGTGCAAGCGATCCTGGCTGTTCCCCGGCTCTCCCGGAAGGTGTCAGGTCCTGCCAGGCAGCTTTCCTGACAGCAGTAACGCACTCCAGAAGGCGCGCCTGCGCTGCGCAAAAGCCAAGCATCTTACCGGCCCTGAACGCGGTCGGCACACTCCACTTTCGTGGTACTTCTCGCGAGTCTTTTCACTCTTCCGTGCGCACTTTCCGGTGATACGCTGTGCGGACAAACTCACACACCAGGCTCGCCAGCCAATCTGGAAGCACCGCTTTCATTCCCCCAGGAGGATGCGTGCAAGCAAGATCTCCACGTCCCGCCGCCCCTCGTCTCGCACGGCCTCTGACCCTGCTCCTCAGCTGCCTGGTCGGCGCGGTTTCCTTTACCGGTTGTGGCACCGTCCACGCCCCCCTGGGCGATCTCACCGCGATCTCCGCCTCCTCCGCCTCGGTCCGCGTCAATCAGCAGCTCCAGATCCAGAGCCGCATGGCCGTGACCGCAGTGCCGCTCACCTTCTTCATCAACGGCGTCCAGGGCGGCAATGCGCAGCTGGGCACCATCAACCCCGCCGGCCTCTACACCGCGCCCGCCCAGGTGCCCGCGCCCAACGCCATCACCGTTACCGCCACCGCGAATGGCCATCCTGAGGCCGCTCCCGGCAGCGTGACCGTGGACGTCCTGAATCCCATCCCGGTACTGACCGGCGTCGCGCCCACCAACCCCACCGAAGGCGTTACCCTCATTACCGTCCAGGGTTCCCAGTTCGTCTATGGCGCGCAGATTCTCTGGAATGGATCTGCCGTCGCGACCACCTTCGTCTCCTCCACCGAAGTCGCCGCCTCCATCAGCGCACCCACGCCCGGAACCTACCCGCTGCTGGTCAGCAACCCGAACCCCGGCTCCGCCAACTCCGCCACCCTCAACGTCCCGGTCGGCCCCGGCAAGGTCGTCATCAAGATCGATCCCGGCAACACCGACGTCCGCGTCACCAATTCCCTCAGCCTCGGCGTTGAAGTCACCGGCACCTTGAACACCGGCGTCACCCTCGCTGTTAACGGAGTCCCGGGCGGCAACGCCACCGTCGGCACCGCCGTTTACAACAACGGATCGATCCTCTACACCGCCCCCGCCGTCGTCCCCACCCCGAACAACATCGTCCAGCTCACCGTTACCAGCGTTGACGACCCCACGGTCTCCGTCAACCAGAACGTCTCCGTTCTCAACCCCATCCCCATCCTGACCACCGCCAACCCCAACATCTTCAATCCCGGCACCGCGACCGTAGTCGTGACCGGGCAAAAGTTCATCACCGGCGCGCAGGTTCTGCAAAACGGATCGCCCGTACCGACCACCTTCAACAGCGGAACGCAGCTCACCGCCACCTTTACCCTCACCGAGGCCGGCACCTTCGACATCCAGATCCTCAACCCGGACCCCGGCGCGGCGACCTCCTCCGACCTCATCGGCATCGTCAACGGCAATCCGCCCCCGCCCGTCGTCAGCGCCACGGATGCCTCCCGCTTCCTCGAGCAGGCCACCTTCGGCGCCACCGACGCTGACATCCATGACGTCTCCATGAACGGCTACCAGGCCTGGCTCAATGCGCAGTTCGCCCTTCCCCCCACGCCCGACGAGCCGTTCGTCGAGCAGTCCATCCTCATCAACAACCCGCCCTGCGGCTCCGGCGACGTCAAATGCAACGCCGCGCTCTTCACCGGAAACAACCAGGGTGAGATCTACTTCCAGGACGCGTTCTGGCATGACGCCCTGGCCGCGCCCGACGAGCTCCGCCAGCGAGTCCGGTACGCGCTCTCCGAGATCTTCGTCACCTCGTCCAACAACTCCGCCATCGAGAATTTCCCGCGCGGGGAAGCCGGCTACTACGACCTGCTCGGCCAGGACGCCTTCGCCAACTTCCGCACCCTGCTCAACGACGTGACGCTCAGCCCCATGATGGGCAATTACCTCTCCATGCTGAGCAACGACAAGGGCAACGCCAACACCGACCCGGACGAGAACTACGCCCGCGAAGTGATGCAGCTGTTCACCATCGGCCTCTATCAGCTCAACGACGACGGCAGCCGCAAGCTCGACAGCTCCGGCAATCCCATTCCCACCTACTCCAACACCGATGTGCAGGGCCTCGCCAAAGTCTTTACCGGCTTCAGCTGGAATGTCCCCGGCAACAACTCCGACACCGCGTGGTCCGACTGCTGCATTTCCGTGGCTCCCGGCGCCGGCGAGGACATCCTGCCGATGACCACCTACCCCAGCCACCACTCCACCGCCGAGAAGGACTTCCTCGGCGTCACCATCGGCTCCTCCGGCTCGGCTGACCCCAGCGGCGACCTCAAGATCGCCCTCGACACTCTCTTCAACCACCCCAACCTGCCGGCCTTCTTCTCGAAGCAGCTCATCCAGCACCTCGTCACCAGCAATCCCAGCCCTGCCTACATTCAGCGTGTCGCCGACGTGTTTGAGAACGACGGCACCGGTGTCCGCGGCAACCTGAAGGCCGTCATCACCGCCATCCTTCTCGACCCCGAAGCGCGCGACTCCGCAGGCGACTTCGCCAACCCCCAGTACGGCAAGGTCCGTGAAGCGCTGCTCCGCTACACCGAATGGGCGCGCGCCTTTACCGCGCAGTCGCGCACCGGTTCCTATGGCATCGGCTCCTCCGAAGACCCCATCTGGGGCCTGGGCCAGATGACCCTGCGCTCGCCTACCGTCTTCAACTGGTTTGCCCCCGGCTATGTGCCGCCTGGCACCAGCATTGAGCAGGCCGGCCTCGTCGGCCCTGAGATGCAGATGACGAATGTGACCACCGTCGTCGGCTACCTCAACTCCCTGCAGGACGCCATCGGCAGCGGCTCGAAGGACGGCTCCGACATCTTCTCGAACTACGGAGCGGAGCTAGCCCTGGCCGCCTCCGACCCCGACGCCCTTCTTGACCGCCTCAACCTTCTGCTCATGGCCGGCGAGATGGACGGCAATCTGCGAACCGAGATTCTCGGCGCCGTCAACGCCATCGATGTCCCCACCGGCGGCGATCAGAACGCCATCAACGCAGCGCTCGCCGCCCGCGTCCATACCGCGATCTACCTCACCATGGCCTCACCCGCATTCTGCGCTCAGTTCTAGGTCCCCCAACTTAGGAGCTTCCCCCATGTGCACGTGCCTGAAAGACAAGCATCAGCAGTCCCGCCGCCAGTTCCTGCGTACCGCCTCGCTCGCCACTATGTCGGGCATGTATGCCAGCCCCATCATCCTCGGGCTCAACTCGCTGGCCGCCATGGCGCAGGGCAATGGCGCTTCCGACTACAAGGCGCTGGTGTGCGTCTTTCTGCAGGGCGGTAACGATGGCCACGGCACCGTGATCGCGACCGACGCCGCCTCCTTCTCCGCCTTCACCACCGCGCGCTCCGGCGCGCCTGGCCTCGCCTATCCGCTCGCGAACCTGCTGCCCATCTCGCCCAACACGCCGCAGTCCGGACGCAGCTTCGCCCTCAACCCGTATCTCAATGGAGTTCAGAACCTCTTCAGCGCGGGCCGCGCCGCTGTGGTGGCCAACGTTGGCACCCTCATCGCTCCGGCGAGCAAAGCCCAGGTCCAGGCGAACTCCGTTCCCTTGCCCGCATCGCTGTTCTCCCACTTCGATCAGACCGCCGCGTGGCAGGCCATCGCCTCCAACGGCGGCTCCGGCGAACATGTTGGCTGGGGCGGCGCCGTCGCCGACCTCATCGAGAGCATGAACTTCAACTCCAACTCGATGTTCACCTGCATCTCCACCGCCGGCATCGCGCTCTTCCTCGCCGGCGAAGCTTCGTTCCAGCTCAACGTCACGCCCGCCGGGCCTATCCCCATCTCCGGCCTTGCCAACCCGCTCTTCGGCTCGCAAGCCGGCACCCAGGCCCTCAACTCCATCCTCACCGCAGAAGAGACGAACCTCTTCGCGAAGGAGTACGAAGTCGTCGTCAACCGCTCGATGCAGGCGCAAGCGCTGCTGGCCTCGTCGATGCTGCCGGCCGGACCCACGGGCGTCCCCAATCCGCCGCAGTACCTCGACCCGACCACCAACATGCTCGCCGACAACCCGCTCGCGGCATCGCTGCAGACTGTCGCCCGGATCATCGGAGGCCGCATGAGCCTCGGCGTCAATCGCCAGATCTTCTATGTGCAGATCGGCAGCTTCGATACCCACGACGGCCAGGCCACCACGCACGCGAAGCTGCTCACCCAGCTCGGCCAGGCGCTGGAGTACTTCGACGGGCAGATGCAGACCTTCGGCCTTGGCAACAACGTCACGACGTTCACGGCGTCGGACTTCGGCCGCACCCTCACCTGCAACACCGACGGCACCGACCACGGCTGGGGCAGCCATCACTTCGTGGTCGGCGGCGCGGTCAAAGGCAGCGACATGTACGGCCAGTACCCGGTCGTCGGCGCCAACCAGGCGAACGATGTCGGCGCCGGCCGCCTCATCCCCACCACCTCGGTCGATCAGTACGGCGGAACCCTCGCCCGCTGGTTCGGCCTCTCCGACGGCCAGGTCAAGACGGTCTTCCCCAACTTCGGCAACTTCGGGTCAAGCCCCTACCTGGGGTTCATGGGTTAAACCTGCGTGGAGGGGGGTTGCCCCCCCTCCGCTCTTCGTGGAATCAATGAGTTCCGGAGGGGTCTACCCCTCTCTATTTACCAATGTGTTAACAGGCAATCCTGACTCTGCGGGGCGATGAACCCAGGGTCGAGCCCCCCTCACCGCAGTTTGAATGCCTCCGCCGGTGGCGGGATCGGCTCCGGGACTTTTGGCCCATCGATCGGGACCGCACCGCGCAATCCTTTGCCGGTGACATTGTGGATCCCGATCAGCGGCCCCGAATATCCCGTGACCGTCACGTTGCGGATGTCTGCGCCCTTCACATTGGCCAGCGAGATTCCCTTCCCGCAGGTTCCGCTGATGTTGGCCAGCGTGAGTCCATCGAGCGGCTTGTCCGGCGAGACGTCCACGCCATCCACCAGCACCGGGCAGTCGCTCACCCGCACGTTGGAGAAGCGATAGTTCCCCGTCGCCGGAATGCCCTCGATCCCCGGCACCGGCTCGGGATCCTGAATCCCGCTGTGCATCAGGTTGAGCCGCAGGAACCCGCCGGTCATACCGGACACATCGAGGTCCGTCGCCGTGATGTCCTCGATGTACGCGCCGCGCCCGGTTCGCGTCTTGATATAGATGGCGTAAGTTCGCGCATGCGTGAACTTGCAGTGCTCGATGCGCACCCCGCGGATTCCGCCCGACGTCTCGCTGCCGATCCCGATGCACGCGAAGATCGAGTCGGCAAAGGTGCAGTTGGTGATGCGCACATCTTCGGTCGGCCGGTGCAGGCTGAAGCCTTCCTCGCCGCGGCCGGATTTGAGAGAAATACAGTCGTCGCCCGTTGCAATGTCGCAGCCGTCGATCCAGACTCGCCGGCACGAGTCGATGTCGATGCCGTCGCCGTTGCCACCGGTGCTGCGAATCGTGAGGTTGCGAATGGTCACATCCTCACAGCAAGTTGGATGCACGGACCACATGTGGTCATAGCTGGTAGCAAACCCCTCCAGCCGCACGTCATTGCAACGAAGGAACTCGATCAGCGCCGGATGCCGCAGTGGATTCTGCGCGTTCGGCCGGCCGCCGAGCGCCGGATTGCCGGCGATCTGCCCGGCACCCACGATGCCGATGTTCGCCGCGTCGATCGCGTAGACCAGAGCCGTGTGCCCGTCGATCCACTTGCCCTCCCAGCGCACCTGGGTGATGGGATAGTCGGCGAAGTCGGGCGAGCCGTGCAGCACCGAGTCTTTGTCGAGGCGCAGCGTGGTGTTCGAACGCAACGCGATCGCTCCGGTCAGGTAGTCGCCGGCCGGGATGAGGACCTCGCCGCCGCCGAGCACAGCACACCGATCCACGGCCCGCTGGATTGAAGCTGTGTCCTTGGTGGTGCCATCCGCCTTCGCGCCAAAGTCGCGGACGTTGAGCGTGAGGGCGGGCTGAGAGCCACTCGGCGCTGGCTTCTCTGCGAGCGCGAAGCCGTCAAGCTGAGCCAGGACGGGGAGCGCGGCCATGGTGCGGGTCGCGTTCACAAGGAACCTGCGGCGATCGAGGTCGTGAGGCATGGGTTCTCCGGCTCCGGCGATTAGGGCTTCGTTGCAGCGGGCGATGGCTCGACCACTTTCAGCTGATCCGCCTGACGCAGTTTTCGATCCGCTGCAAACACCCATGCGTACTGCCGGCGAAACGCACCGGTATCGACAGTCTTTCCGGCGGCATCGATTGGATCCGTCACCACCACCGGCCGCGGTGCGATGGCCATCACCAGATCGTCAAGGTCGTAGTGCCCGAGCACGCCCGGAATCACGCTCTGCGCCAGGTCGTTGGGCAGTGGCTCTTCAACCGCATTGCGATAGCTCACCAGCGTGCGGTCCAGCGTGATGCTCGCGATGCGCGGATTCAGCACCGCCGCATGCAGCAGCACGATCCCCATCGGACCGGTTCCCTGCGCGCTCAGTTGCGTCAGGTCGACGTCGGGCTGCTTGCACAGCCACTCCACTGCGCGCAGCACATCTTCCACACGGATCCCCACCAGGTTCTTGCCCACCAGGAATGCGCGCAACGTCGCCATGTAAAACGGTCCCAGCAGAGGAGACTTCGTGCCCTCGGCGTCCTTCGCGCCCGGCGGCAGCTGGAGCGCGAACACGATGTTCCCCGCTTTGGCGAGACGGCCGAGATCGTCATCGCTCGGAGGCTCGGGTCCGAGCACGAGGATGGCGGGCTTCTTGCCCTCGCCGTCAGGAACCGCCAGCGAGGCAGGCCACTCGACCCCTGTTGTGCCGACGAAGCGGAGGGTCTGAACGCGATATCCGGTCTCCTGCTTGTCCGAGACGATTCTTACCTGCGGCACGGAGAATCCGCGGCTGCCTCCAGACGCAATCCGCCCGCACTTCTCCGGCGATGTGCTCGCGGAACTGCGCCAGCTGCACTGTGGTCGCCAGCAGCGGCTTTGGTTGGGACGCCGGCGCGTAGGCGCGATTCAGGCTATATACCGTCGCTCCGCCGAGAGAGCTCGCCACCTGCCCGGTCTTCGTGCAGAGAAGATCCTTCGGATCCGGCGCGGGCAGTGCTTCCACAGCCGGATTTTCGCTGCTGCCCGTAAGCCAGTGCAGGAAGAAACCCATGATCTGCGGATAGATCGGCCGCAGATTGCCATGGCGCCCGGGGCCGGTGATCCACTGCAGACGATCGCCGGCGTCGTAGAGCCCATAGATGCGCCGCGCCTCATCGACCGATTTGCGCGCGCCCGCAAAGGGGAACATGTCTTCGGTGGTCGAGATCACAGCGTAGGGCATCGGCGCCGCGGTCTCGATCCAGTCCGGAAAACTCAGCCCCTCCTGGAGGAAGTCGGGAATGGTCTGCTCGGCCTCCTGGGGACCGATGCTGCTGAGCAGCTCGTCGAAGCCGGTGATGTAACACGCCACGCCCGCGACCTTTAGACGCGGATCGAGCGCGGCAAGATACGCGGTCACGGTGCCGCCGCCCGAGCAGCCGATGGCGCCGATCCGCGTCGCGTCGATGTCGGGCCGGCTGCGCAAAAGGTCGATGCCGCGCATCGCATCCTGAATGAAGTAGCGCGCGATGTGATTGCCGGTGAGCATCGCCTGCGCGCTGGCCTCGCTGTGCTCGCCCGTCGGACCTCCGGCGAGCGACTTCTCCGTCGCCGGGTCGAAATACTGCAGCCGCTCGCCCTCGCCGATGGGATCGTACGCGAGCACCGCAACGCCGTTGCGCGCCATGTTCGCGCTGAAGAGCCAGGCCTCGAGCTTGCCCGCCGGATAGTGACCCGGCGTGTAGAGGATTGCCGGGTACGGCCCCTTGCCCTTGTCCGGAATGTAGAGGTCCGCCGTCACGTGGAAGTTTGGGAGGCTGTCGTAGATCAGGCGCTCGACGTGGAATCCATCCTCGTGCAGCATCCCAACTGACTGGACGCGCAGTGGTCCTGGTTTCACCGGCAGGCCGCCGATGAGGCGCAGCACCGTTTCGCGCACTTCGGCCCTGCGCTGTTCCGCCTGGGTACGCGTCTGGATCGCCTGCATCGTCGCGTCGCGTTTGGCCAGGTCGGCGCGCGCAATGCCGCTGAGATAGCGATTGAACTCCTGCTGCGGGGTCGATTCCGGAGCCACCGCAAACAAAGTTACGGAGGCCAGTGACGCGAACAGGACAACGGTAAGGGCTTTTCGCATATGCAGGGCCGGGTTCAACGCCAGAACTATACCACTGGTGCGAAATCGAGCGGCTCGTATCGCAGTGAAAGAGAAGCGGAGCAGGCGGCCAGTTCCGCCTGTCTCGCTATTGCGTCAGCACTTCCTGGCCGTCGCGCTTGTAGATCACGCCTGCCTTCATCACGAAGTTGACTTTGCTCATCACGTTGATGTCCTCCAGCGGATTGCCGGGCACCGCGACGACGTCCGCATACTTGCCCGGGCTGACGGTGCCGAGCTCGTCCTGATGGCCGAGCAGCTCCGCAGCATTGATGGTGGCCATCTGCAGCGTATAGGCGGGCGGCAACCCGGCCTTCACCAGATAGATGAAGTCTTCCCAGTTCTGCCCGTGAGGATAGACACCCGCATCGGTGCCATAGGCGAATTTCACGCCGCCCTGATACGCGCGCGTGACCGTCTTGATGATCTGCGGGCCCACTTCGAGCGCCTTCCGCGTCACCGCCGGCGGATACATCCCCTTCTTCGCCTGCTCGGCGACATACTGACCGGTGTAGACCGTCGGGCAGTAGAAGGTGCCGTGCTCCTTCATCAGGCGGATGTCTTCGTCGTCCATGAACGTACCGTGCTCGACCGAGTCCACGCCGGCGATCACCGAGCGGCGAATCGCCTCCGCTCCATGCGCGTGCACCGCCACCTTCATGCCGTAGTCATGTGCCGTGTCGACCAGGGCTTTGATTTCGTCCTCGCTCATTTGCGGGCCGGAGCCGTTGGTGCCCAGGTCCATCACGCCGCCGGAAGGCATGGCCTTGATCAGGTCCGCGCCTTCCTTATAGTGCAGGCGAACCACCTTCCGCGCCTCGTCGGGACCGTTGAAGATCGACTGCAGCGGCCCCGGATCGCCCTGCAGATCCATGCTGAGACCATTGGACCAGTCGGCATGGCCACCGGTCGTGCTGATCGGTGGTCCGGCGGTAAAGATGCGCGGACCGATCACCCGCCCGGCCGCTATTTCATCCCGCAGGGACACAGTGTCGTAGTCGTGGTCGCCCACGTTGCGCACGGTCGTGAACCCCGCCAGCAGCGTGCGGCGCGCGTACAGCGTGGAGCGCAGGACCATGTTGGCGAAGTTGAGGTGGGCCGCTTCCATGTATGCGTTCCTGTCAAACTCCATGTCCAGATGCACATGGTCATCGATCAACCCCGGCAGACACGTGGCGCCGGTCAGCTCGATCACGGTGGCACCGGATTCGCTCTGCGTGCCCGGCTCGACCTTCTCGAACTTGTCGCCTGAGATGACGATGGTGGTCGGTCCGAGCATCTTGCCGGCGGCACTATCGAACAGACTCGGACAATGTAGGACGGTGACCGTCGCGGGCGCATCCTGGCCCAGCGCCACTGCAACCGGCAAGCACACAACGACCGCCACCACCCACCGCAACGTGCTCATGACTTTCATCCTTTTCTCCTCGCTGTTTGCTCCCGGCTCCTGCTTCGATCAGAATCCAGCCGGTTCGGCCTTCTTCTCTGGCAGCAGCTTCGTTGCCTGTTTCAGTAAATCCGCCTCGCGCTCCAGCGCCGCGGAGACGCGCCCAATCTGTTCATCCGCCTCGCTCCACTTCGTCTGCTCGATGGCTTCTCGCACGCCGGGGATGGTCTTAACACCGTAGCCGGTGTAGAAGCCCGGTGCGTAGAGCAGATGCTGGAACCACGGCCGGTTCGGCAATCCGCGCTCATCGGTCAGCACGCGCTCGCTGCGGATCAGATCGGCGTTGAGCCCCTCAGGCGCGTTGCCGTTGGCCGCGGAGAATGCCTGGTCGAAGGCCTTGGCGGCGTCCGTCAGATCGTCCGAGGCCTGATCCAGCGGCGCGAAATTCAGATACGGCGGAATCGCTTCGGACGGCGGAGGCACCATGGGCTTCTTCGGATCCTGAAGCGCCTTGTACACTCCGTCCGCGATCTCCTGATCGCGCTCCTTGGCCTCATCGCGTTTCTCGTTGAGCAGCGTCTTCAGCTGCGTGTCGTACATGTGCACGGTATCGGCCAGGTCGGCGAACTGGAAGGGCAGAATATCCGCATCGGCCATGCGCATCACCATGGTGCCGGCGGTTTGCGCCAGGGCGCGGCCGTAGCTGAAGTCGGTGTCGGAGAAATGCGTGTACCAGTAGAAGTCGTCGTAGACGGAGTGATACTGCCCGCCGCCCTGATCCTCGCCGCCGTAGCCCATATTGACGCTGGCGACGCCGAGGTGATCGATGAAGACGGTGTAGTCGGACCCGGAACCAAGCGCCGGAATCCGCAGATCGGCTCGCGAGCGAATTTCGCTGCGCTCCTGGCCCTTCGCGCGCGAGATATCCACCAGCCGCACACGCTTCCATACCGTCATGCCCGTCTCGGGATCCTGGATGTCCTTCGCAACGTCGTTCACAAAATTTTCCAGCGAATGCGATCCCTCGGCGCGGAAGTAGCCGCGCCCATTGCCGTCGGAGTTGAAGTAGGCCACAGCATGCTGCTTCAGCTCATCCGCGTGCGTTTCCGCCCACTCCGTCGAGCCCAGCAGCGCCGGCTCTTCGCCATCCCAGAAGCAGTAAATGATGGTCCGATCCGGCTGCCACCCCTGCTTCAGCAGCTCGCCGAACGTGCGCGCCTCCTCCAGCTCCGGACTTGTCCCCGAAAGCGGATCGCCCGCGCCATTGACCCATGCGTCATGATGATTGCCGCGGATCACCCATTGATCCGGATATTTCTTCCCGGGAATTTTTGCGATCACGTCGTACAGCGGCTTGCGATCCCAGTTGAACGCCAGCGCCAGATGCGCCTTCACCGTGCTCGGCCCCACGTGATACGTGAACGGCAGCGCGCCGCGCCACGATTCCGGAACGGTCTGCCCGCCGAGCGCCTTCAGGAAGGGCGTCGCATCGGCCCAGGAGATGGGCAGCACCGGAATTTTCGTGATGGTCTGCACTTGATCCAGCGGGATGAGCTTCACGCCCGGGACTGCGCCTACACCTGGCGTCTGCGGATCGCCCGGATAGACCGGCATATCCATCACGCTGCCGCGCTGCGCACCTTCGGCCGGACGCATGGGGCCTTCAGGATACGGATCGTCGCGGTAAAACCCATCGTCGCGCGGGTCGGAGTAGATGATGCATCCGACAGCGCCGTGCTCCGCCGCCACCTTCGGCTTGATGCCGCGCCAGCTCATACCGTAGCGCGCGATCACAATGGCGCCCTTCACGGAAACGCCCATGCGGTCCAGATCGTCATAGTCTTCCGGACGCCCGTAGTTCACGTAAACGAGTGGCGCGGTCACGTCGCCGTCGCGCGAGTAGGCGTTGTAGGTCGGCAGCTGCTCGCTGGTCTGGTTCGATGTGGGATCGACGCTGATGACGGGCTCCTGCAGCTTCGCGGTGAAGGGGGTCGGCCCCAACAGTTCCAGCTTGCGCGACTTGGGCGTGGGGAAGAGCGCGGAGAATTCCTCGATCTGCGCATTCAGCCCGTAGGATTTCAGCTGTGCCAGCAGCCACTCGGCGTTGTCCTTGTCGTAGGGCGAGCCGACATGGTGCGGCCGCGCGGAAAGCCGCCGCATGTTCTCGCGGATGTGATCGCGATCGGGCAGCGCGCGGAATTTTTGCTCCCAGCTGATCTCTGTGGCCGAATCTTCGGGCGTGTAGCCGCGCAGGGTGTGTCCTGCATCGACGGCATACGCGGTTAGAGCAAACAAACAGACAGCGGCGATCGGCAGACGCATACGTTGTTCCTCACTGGGGCGTTGAATAAGTTACAGGGGATGCGACAAATGGCAGATTGCGTGAACCCAACACTATAGCCCAAACCGGTTGCGTGACAGCCCTGCCGGCGGCGCCATTATTTTTTCTTTTCCCGCCTATGGGAAATTGCGCCCTCCGCGCCGCGCCCGCATCCTTATAGGCCATGGCTGACACGACCGACGTACTGCCGGATCTGACGCAGGTTCCTCCGGTCACCGAACATTTTCGCGACGGGCGTTTCTTCAACCCCGGCGTCGCGGACCACGATTTTCGGACCGCTCTGAAGTGGATGCGCAACCGCAAAATCGGCCCGTGGCGGCCCTGGATTGAATCCACCCCCGGCCCTCCCCCGCCCGCGCTGGTGGAGGGCGCTGCGCTCCGGACTACATTCGTGAATCACGCGACGGTCCTGCTGCAGACCGGCGGAGTCAACATCCTCACCGACCCCGTTTGGTCGCGCCGAGTCAGCCCGGTGCAGTTCATGGGCCCGGAGCGTCACCGTGCGCCCGGCATCCGCTTCGACGATCTGCCTCCGATTCACTGCCTGCTCATCAGCCACAATCACTACGACCACTTCGACAGGCCTACGCTGAAGCGCCTGGCCATCGCACACCGTCCCGTTGTTTTCTGTCCTCTCGGGCTGGCGGCTCCACTGCGCCGCCTCGGCTTTGCGGATGTTCGCGAACTGGACTGGTGGCAATCGCAATCCTGGCAGGGCATGCGCATCCACTGCGTTCCCGCGCAACATTTTTCCGCTCGAACGCCCTGGGATCGCAATCGGACGCTATGGTGCGGGTGGGTGCTCGAATCCGAAAGCGGCAACCTCTACTTCGCCGGCGACACTGGCTTTTCCGACGTCTTTTCCGCGGTGCGGCAGCGCTTCGCATCGATCAGGCTTGCGCTGCTGCCCATCGGCGCCTACGAACCGGAGTGGTTCATGGGCCCCATTCACATGGCACCGGAGCAAGCCGTGGAGGCACGCGAGATCCTCGGCGCATCGACGGCGATGGGGATTCACTTCGGAACGTTCGCGCTTGCCGACGACGGCGAAACCGCGCCCGTCGAGCGCCTCCAGCGCGCGCTCGTGGGCCGGGACGAGAGCTTCTGGATTCTCAGCGAAGGCGAAGGGCGAATGGTTCCGTGAAGGGTTAGCCGCGCAGGAATTCCGGCAGCCGCTCCGGCCGCACGTTGTCGTAGCTTTGCAGAACCGTGAAGCGCGCAATCGCCGCTGGAATGCCGACCGCTGTAAATCCCGGATGCCCCGTCGCCGGATACGGCCCGCCATGATTCATCGCGGGACTCACCGCCACGCCCGTCGGCATCTTGTCGTTGAGCAGGCGGCCGACCTTGCGCCGCAGCACCGGCTCCACACGCGCGTACAGTGCGTCATCCGCACCCGATGCGGCCGAATACACCGTACCCGTCAACTGCCCTTCCAGATGATCGAGCACCTGCAGCAACTCCGCCTCGTCCGCAGCCACGATCGCCATCACCTCGTTGCCGAAGGCCTCGCGCTGCAGTTCCTCCGCTGCTTTTAAAAAGTCCTGGCCGGAGACCCGCAGCAGCGTGCTCGCATAGCGATACCCTTGGCCCGGCACTTTCTTGCCGCCTGTCAGAAGCTTCGCGCCCGCGTGCTGTAACGCCTGAATGGACTCGTCGAGCTGATCCCGCGTCGTCGACGACAGCAGAGCATGCGGCTCACGGCTCGCAATCGCCGACGTCAGCTCCTGCAGGAAGACCTCGGTTGCGTCGCCGGCGATCGCCAGCGCCACATTGGGCCGTGTGCAAAACTGACCCGACCCCAGCGTGCAGCTGTCCGCCAGCTCGCGCGCCCACTTCTGTGCGTTTTCCTTCAGACCTTCAGGCAAAAAGAGCACCGGATTGAGACTCGACATCTCGAGATAGATCGGCTTGCCCGCAGTGTCGGCGGCGTGCTTCAGCTTCAATCCCGCGCCCTTGCTGCCCGTGAACCCCGCAGCGCCAATGCGCGGATCGCTGACCAGGCGCGCGCCATTTTCGTGGTTCAGCTTGTAGATCATCTGCACCGTCGCCGGCGGCAATCCCGCACTCTTCAGCGCTCGCGTCGCAGCCTCCGCCATCAACTGGGATGTGTAGGCATGCAGTGGATGCGCCTTCGCGATCACCGGATTTCCCGCCGCAATTGCCGCCACAAAATCGCCGCCGCTCACCCCGTTGAAGGCGAACGGAAAATTGTTGGGCCCGAAGACCACTACCGGGCCGATCGGCGCATAGCACGACCGCAGATTCTTCGCCTGATCGATGACTGGCCGCCGCCACGTGCCCTGCCGCGCCGCTGCCGCTGCCTGGCGCAGCTGATCGGTGGTGCGCGGCAGCTCCACATCCTTCAGGCGCGGAGACACCGGCAGCGCCGTCTCCTCATGCGCAGCCTGCGCAATCGCATCGGCATTTGCCTCCAGTTCCGTCGCGTACGCTTCAAGAAACGCAGCAATCTTTTCCGGCGGCGTCTTCTCCAGCGCATGCGCCGCTTCCACTGCGGCAGACAGCGCGCGATCGCAATCGGTCCACCGGCTCACTGGAAATTCGCGCCCCAGTTTTTCTCCGGTCGCCGGACTCTCCGGCTCGAAGACGCCTTCTGCGTCGGACTCGCGCCACTCGCCGCCAATTAAAACCTTCGCTGTCGCCACTGATGTCTGCATGGTTCCTCCTCGCGTGGGATGAGCTGGTCAGCCCACGGGATTCATCAGTTCGCCGATTCCGTCGATCCTGATCCGCACCGTATCGCCTCTCTCCAGCGTAAAGGAATCGGGCGGCACAACGCCCGTCCCGGTCAGCAGAAAGGTGCCGAAGGGGAAAATCTGATCGCGATACAGGTACATGACCAGTTCCTCGAACGGCCGCTTGATCTGCGCGACTGAAGTTTCTCCGGCAAACACCGCGCTGCCTCCGCGCGCAATCTCAATCGAGATCCGCGTCTCGCGCGGCAGGGGTTCCTTCGAGATGAGAATCCCGGGTCCGAGAGCGCAACTCCGGTTGTAGACCTTGGCCTGCGGCAGATAGAGCGGGTTCTGGCCCTCGATATCGCGCGAGCTCATGTCGTTGCCGATGGTGTAGCCGACGATCTTGACCGCGCGGATCGATCAGCAGCGCCAGCTCCGGCTCCGGCACCGACCAGGTTGCGTCGCTGCGCAAACCCACGGTGCCACCCGGCCCGACAACCTTGTGCGGCAGCGACTTGAAAAACAGCTCCGGCCGTTCCGCCGAGTACACGCGATCGTAAAAGTCGCCACCGCCGGCGTCCTTCGACTCCGCCATGCGCGCCGCGCGGCTCGCAGATACGTCACGCCCGCCGCCCACACTTCCTGGCTTCCGATCGGCGCCAGCAGTTTCGTCGCATCGAGGACCCGGGCCGTACCGGCGCCCTGCGTCTTCTGCGCCAGGTACTCGTGTAGATCGGGCTGCATCAATAAGCCGTCGAGTGTCTTTTCAATGACAAACCTCTGGTCGCCCTCCTGCAGGACAAGACCTTCTGCCGTTCGATACAGGATCACGTTGTCTCCCTCACTTCCTCGGTCTCTGCTCTGTTTGAGTCGCGCCCGACGCCAGCCGTGACGCGATCGCATCCACGTCATAGACGCAGCCGCCCCAGATGCCGCCACTCGCCTCCACCATCGCCGCCCACAGCCGCGTGTCATCGGGCAGCGCCGGATGCGGCCGCAGATCGGGACGAGGATTGCGCGCAGCCAGCCGCTTTCGCCCTTCCTCCGGACCGAAGACCTCGCCGTTCTCGCCCACCAGGTCCACCGTCGCGCTTAGCTTCTTGCTGTCGATGCGGATTTCGATGGTGTCGCCTTCGCGGATCTTCCCCACCGGACCGCCGGCCAGGGCCTCCGGAGAAATATGTCCGATGCACGCCCCCGTCGACACGCCGCTGAATCGGCCATCGGTGATGAGCGCCACGTGCCGGCAATGCGGCAGCGCTTTCAGAGCCGCCGTGATCTGGTAGATCTCCTGCATGCCCGCGCCCAGCGGCCCGCAGCACACCAGCACCATCACATCGTCGGCGACAATCTGTCCTTTCCGGATCGCCTCAATCGCGTCGCTCTCCAGCGTGAACACGCGCGCCGGCCCGCGGTGGAAGAAGACTCCGTCTTCGCGGATCAGGCCCGGATCGATCGCCGTGCTCTTGACTACCGACCCTTCCGGCGCCAGATTTCCCTTCGGGAAGCAAATCGTCGATGTCAACCCTCGCGATCGCGCTCGATCCGGCGAGCAGATGACCTCGTCGGCGTCGATTCCGTCGCGTTCGAGCAAATTTTGTTTGAGCAGGCGCCGCCGTTCGCTCTGCTCCCACCAGTCGAGGCATGCTCCCAGCGTCACACCTGCCGCCGTCAACGCCTTGGTGTGCAGCAATCCCGCGGCGCGCAGATGCAGCATCACCTCCGGCACTCCTCCGGCCAGAAACACCTGCACCGTTGCGAATCCGCGCGGCCCATTCGGCAGCGCATCCACCAGCCGCGGCACCTCGCGGTTCACGCGCATCCAATCCGCAACCTCAGGCCGCTTGCGCCCCGCCGCATGTGCGATAGCCGGAACATGCAGCAGCAGATTCGTCGACCCGCCGAAGGCCGCGTACACCACCATCGCGTTCTCAAACGCGGCCTGGGTCAGAATGTCCTGGGTCCCGATGCCCGTTTCGCGCAGCCGCAGCAAGGCCGCCGCCGACCGCTTCGCAGCGTCGAGCCAGATCGGCTGTCCGGAAGGAGCCAGCGCAGTGTGCGGCAACGCGAGGCCCAGCGCTTCGCCCACAACCTGCGAAGTCGCCGCAGTCCCCAGAAACTGGCAGCCGCCGCCGGGCGACGCGCACGCGCGGCACCCCATCTCCGCGGCGTAATCCAGGCTAATCTGTCCCTGCGCGAATCGCGCGCCAATGGTCTGAATCTTTCCGGCATCCTCGCCGTCCTCCGGCAGCAACGTCACGCCTCCGGGAATCAGCACCGCCGGCAACTCGCGTGACGACGCCAGCGCCATCATCATCGCCGGCAGTCCCTTGTCGCACGTTGCTATGCCCAGCACACCGGCGCGTGTGGGCAGTGACCGCATCAGCCTGCGCAGCACGATGGCCGCGTCGTTCCTGTAGGGGAGCGAATCCAGCATGCCCGTTGTGCCCTGGGTTCGGCCGTCGCATGGATCGGTGCACGCTCCCGCGAACGGGACCGCGTCGAGCGCCTTCAGAGCGCGCGCCGCCTCAGCAACAAGCAGACCCACTTCCCAGTGGCCGGTGTGGAAGCCGAGCGCGATGGGCGTGCCGTCTTCGGCGCGCAGTCCGCCATGCGTGCTCAGGATGAGAACCTCCGGCCCGCCCATCCGCGCCGGATCCCAGCCCATGCCCGCATTCATTGTCATCCCAAACAAATTTCCCGAAGGCTGCGTCAGCAACATCTCAGGAGTGAGAAGCAATGTGCCGGCCGGTCCGCGCGCATGCGTCGCCACCGCACGCAGATCCAGATCCTGCGACTCGAGCACCTCACCGACACCAATCGACTTCATCTTTAATCACTCACCTGAAAACCAACAGCAACCTGCGATCGCTGCGGCTACTGGCTATGGCCATGACCACTGGCTGCCGCGCAGGCAGCCGCACTCCGAGCAACATCACTCCCGACAGGATAAGCGACAGCGACATCAGCAGGAATCCTGCTGCCGAGCTGTGCGTATAGGTCTGCAGCACACCGACGAAATACGTCCCGAAAAAACCGCCCAGCGCGCCGACGCAGTTGATCAGCGCCATCGTTTCGCCGGCGACGTTGCGCGGGAGCAGCTCCGGCACCATCGCCCAGAAGGGCCCGTAGGGCGCATACATGCAGCACGCCGACACGATCAGGCACGCGTACGCCGCCACGAACGAGCTATCCACGGTGAAGAACGATCCGGCCAGCGCAACGCCACCCAGCATCAGCAGCGGCCACACATACTTCCGCCGCTGACCGCTCCGATCGGAGACGTGCGAAACCGTCATCATGACCACCACGGCGACCAGATACGGACCAGCCGCCACCAGGCCGGTGGTGCCCATGCCTGCTTTCGTCGCGTTGCGGATCACCACCGGCAGCCACAGCACGAAGCCGTAGATGCCAAGGCTCCAGAAGAAATAGTTGATACACAGCCGGATCACGTTGGGCTCACGAAACGCCGGCCAGAAATTCTCAAAATGAGGCAGCTGCCGCTGCTCGTGTTCGAGCGTGCCTTCGAGCGTTGCACGCGCTTCTGCGCTGAGCCACGACGCCTGAGCCGGACGATCGCGCATCAGCGCGAGCCAGAAAACACCCCACCCAACAGCGGCCACGCCCTCGATGATGAAGGCCACTTGCCATCCCCAGGCGCGAATCAGGAATCCGGTCGCCGCCGACATCCACAGCACCGTCACCGGATTCGCCAGGATCATCAGCGCGTTCGCTCGCGATCGTTCCGTGCGCGTGAACCAGCGCGTCAGCAGGATCAGCAACGCCGGAAACACGAAGCTCTCCGCCACGCCCAGCAGCATGCGATCCACGGCCAGCATCCAGAAGCTGCGAATGACGCCCGTCAGCGCTGCGAAGGCTCCCCACGCCACCAGCGCGAAAAAGATGAGCAGCCGCGCGCTGTGCCGCTGTACCAGGATGACGCCGGGGATCTGCGGCAGACAGTATCCGAGAAAAAAGAGCGACCCCAGCAGCGACGACTGATAGCCGTTGATGTGCAGCGTCTCTGCCAGCCCCGCCGCCGCGCCGAAGCCATAGTTGGTGCGGTCGAGATACGCCAGGCTGTAGGTGATGAACACCGCGGGCAGGACTCGACTCCACCGCTTACGCAGATCGGCTTCGCTGGGGTTTGTCGGATCCATGGGCAGGTTTGTCTTTTATACTCCGTCGCCTGCCTTCAGTCCTCGTCTCCCTCGTCCGGCATATCTCCCGGCGGCTTGGCCAGATTGATGCGCGCGTGATGCGCCGCGTCCAGCACCTTGTTCAGCGCCGGCAGTTGCTGATCGCGGAACGCCTCCATGCCGGCACAACTTCCTTCACCTCGTCCCTCACATGCGCGGCGGCCTGGGTCAGCGCCTCGGTCGGCGGATTATCGGATTGCTCCAGGGAGCCATACAGCTGGCCGGTTTCGCCGTTGACTTCATCGATGCCGGGGCGATGCTGCGCGTGATCGCCCTCCAGTACCAGCTTCAGCGCATCTTTGTACGGCTGCAGTTGCGAGGACAACGACGCGTTCTGCGATGCGTTCATCTGTTCCGCCACAGCATGCGCCGCAAGATCGGCCTTGGCCACAGAATCCAGCGCCTGCGCCATGGTCATCTGCACCGCGTGCAGCGCTTCCAGATCCGATGGCGAAGTGTGGACGCGCGGATCCATCTTCACGATGATGGTTTGCGTCTCGCTGTGGCCGTCCACGGTCAGCCGCACCGTATACTCGCCCGCCACGACCAACGGTCCCTGCGGCTTCAGCGGCGTCCGGTACGGCACCGCCGAAATCGGATACGAGTAGCGCGTTGCTGTCGGCGTGGCCGATCGCAGATCCCACACCCAACGATGCATGCCGGAGCTTGTGGGCAGCGGTCCGTGCACCAGTGGCCAGTAGGGCGGAATGAGATTTTTCTTCATCTCTTCCGGCTTCGGCGTGACGGGATCCTTGCTCGAATACTTCCGCAGCACGGAGCCGTCCGAGCCCAGCACTTCCAGCGTGACGTCCTGTGCCGGGTCCGCCAGATCATAGTCGATCAGCGCCCCATCCGGGGGATTCTCACCCATCGGCTCATCCGGAGGCACCGGCGTATCGGTGTACTCCATGCTTCGCACGCGCCACGCATCGGCTGGCTTGAAGAGCATCGGCATCTTCTCACCCGCCTGCGCGGCGATTTCGCGCAGAGGAGCAACGTCGTCGAGGATCCAGAAGGACCGGCCGTGCGTCGCTACGACCAGGTCATCGCCCTTCACCAGCACATCGCGCATCGACGTGTGCGGCAGGTTGTACTCGAGCGACCGCCAGTGTCCGCCATCGTCGAACGACACCCACACCGCTTTCTCGGTCGCTGCATACAGCAACCCCGGCTGCACAGGGTCGGCGCGCACCGCGTCCACAGGCGCATCATCCGGCAGACCCGCGCCGATCGACTGCCACGACTTGCCGCCGTCGTGCGTGCGGAACGCGTACGGCTTCATGTCGTCGATGCGCATGCGGTTGACCGCAACATACGCCGTGTCATCGTCGAAACGCGATGCGTCGATCTGCGCAATTTTGCTCCATGCTGTCAACCCCGGCGGCGTAATGTTCGACCAGTTCGCTCCGCCGTCGCGGGTGATCCAGACCAGACCGTCATCCGTTCCCGCCCAGATCGTCTGCATATTTTTGAACGAAGCCGCGACCGAGTAGATCACGCCACGTCGCTGGTTCTGCTGATCGGCGGGCAATGCCGGCAACGATTCCGGTTGCCCGCTCTTTTCCTGGCTCAGGTCCGGGCTGATGGTCTGCCACGTGTGCCCATAGTCGGTTGTTTTGAAGAGATGGTTGGCCGCGTAATACATCGTGTGCGGATCGACCGGGGAAAACAGAATCGGCTCCGTGCGGTCGGCACGGAAATCCTTCTTCCGCATCGGAAGCGGCGTCACGTTCTGCACTTCGCCGGTGACGCTGTTGTAGCGGGAGACTTCCGTCCTGCCCGCGCCGTAGATAATCTCCGGATGCAGCGGATCGGGCGCAGCGTATCCGTATTCGATGATCCCGGCCGGATGCCAGTTTCTGTAATCGACGTAGCCGTCGTTGCCGCGCGAAGCCATGCACACCGACCCGCTCTCCTGCTGTCCGGCGCACACCAGATACGGAAATGTATCCGTGGCTGCGACGTGATACAGCTGCGCCGTCGGCTGGTTATACCAGCTGCTCCAGCTCTCCCCGCCATTCACCGTGATCACCGCTCCCTGGTCGGCCACCAGAGCCAGAATCTCCGGGTTGCGCGGGTTGACCCACATGTTCTGGTAGTCGTCCCCGCCCGGCGCACCGCGCAGAGTGATCCAGGTTCTTCCGCCATCGGTCGACTTACACGTAACAATGCTGGTTACATAAAGGGTATCCGGATTTTTCGGATCCACCACCGGCACCGACAAATCGCCACCGCCGATCTTCATCGCAGGCCGCGGATCGTCGGTGATCTTCACCCAGCTCTCGCCCGCGTCATCGGACCGATAAACACCCAGACCCCGCGCCCGACCCGTAGCCACCGCCACCCTCGGCCTTGAATTGCAGAGTCGCGTACAGGCGATTCGGATTGCTCTCCGCCAACGCAACGTTGATCTGCTCCAGCCCATCCGGCAGACCCTTCGTCAGCTGCTTCCAGGTATTGCCGCCGTCTGTTGACTTGAACAGCCCGCCGCCTGTTCCCGAATACTGATTCGCGTCCTCCCACGGCCCCAGCGTGTCTTCCCACATCGCGGCATAAACAATCCGCGGATTCTTCGGATCGAGCACCACATCGGATCCGCCGATCCTCTCGCCCTTGTACAGCACCTTCTTCCAGGTCTTCCCGCCATCGTCGGAACGGAAGATGCCGCGGTCCTCATTCGGTCCGTACGGATGGCCGAGCACCGCCGCAAACAGCCGATTCGGATTCGCCGGATCGATCGCGATCGCCGGAATCTGCTCGCCGGCGCGCAGGCCCAGGTGGGTCCAGGTCTTGCCTGCATCGTCGGAACGATAGATTCCATCGCCCACCGACAGGTCCGGCCGATGCAGTCCTTCTCCGCTCGCCACGTAGACAATGTTGTCGTTCGACGGCGCCACGGCGATCGCGCCCACCGACTGCGTGTCTTCGTGATCGAAAATCGGCGCCCATGTCCGCCCGTAGTCGGTCGACTTCCACACGCCGCCATTCACTTGTCCGATATAGAAAACATTCGGCTGGTCCGGAACACCGGCCACCGCGCGCGTTCTGCCGCCGCGGAATGGCCCAATCATGCGCCAATGCATGTCCGGCATCGTCGTGGTTTGAGCCGCAACAACCTGACCAGGGAAAAAGGCAGCCACACACGCGGCGGCCATACAGAGAAGTCGTGAAGACGATCGTGTTGTCATGGGAAAACCGGAGTTCCTTTCAGACCAGCACCAGCGGACCATTGTAAAGGGACAAGGAGTCCGCGCAGTCTCTCCGACGGATGAAACCGTGATTTGGCCGCGAAATGTCGGTTGATCTGCCTGGATCGGCGCGAAGCGCGACCGCCTGGACGGCGAGTCCTCAGAATTCGATCTGCGCCGAGAACTGCAGCTCTCTGGGATAAAGCTGATTCGTCACTCCCGCCAGCGGCGTACCGAACCCGGCTCCCGGCGTCGCTCCGTTCCCATACGTTCCGCTGAACCCAACCACGTTGCGATGGTTCAGCACGTTGAACGCCTCGGCCCGCAGATTCGCATGCACCCGCTCCGGCACAAGCGTGAAACGCTTGCCCACAAACGGCTCCAGATCGTAGATCGCCGTCCCGCGTCCTGCATTGCGGCCGACTACAACGCCGTTGATCACCGGCCGATCCGTCGTCGCGCCCGTGTCCCCGCTGTTGGTCACACCGGTCGTGTAGTTGTAAGGCAGGCCGCCGGCCATCGTCGCGATGCCGCCGGTCGTGAATCCCCACGGCGCCGCATACACCCCGCTCAGCACCAGCCGGTTCCGCTGATCGAAGATGGCGTTGCCCATCTCCGCCTCGCCGACCTGGCGCGGATCATTCGGATTCTGGCTCGGAATGTCGGGATCGACCGTATCGATCGCATGCGACCACGTATAACTCGCCAGCAGCGCGGAGCCATTGTGCGCGTGATGGCTCAGGTTCACATCGAGCGCCTCGTAATACGCTGCTCCGTCGTTCGTGTCGCTCTGGATCACGGCGTACGGCGGCGTCGGGCCACTCTGCCCGCAGGTTCCTCCGTTCTGCGCATACCAGGCCACCCAGTACGGACGCGTGCAATTCGCCGCCTGAGCCGTCCTCGTCTGCAGCGGGGCCGTCCGCACGAACGATGTCGGCGCATCTACATCGAGCGGCCGCACAATCTTCACCGTGTGCGAGCCCACATAGTCCGCGCTCAGCACCCACGTCGAGGCGAGTTGACGCTCCACGCCCAGCGTCCACTGCTCGTTGTATGGGTTCCGCAGCGCATCGGGATAATTCAGCAGCGTGTTGGTGGGGAGAAACTGGTTGTAGTAGCTCGCGCGACCCGGCCGCAGATACAAACTCCGGATCGGCGCCACGGCTCCTGGAGGAAACGCGGGAAGCGGCACCGCGCTCACGCTGGTTGGAAATCCCACCTGGCCCTTCTGCGCCGTGTAGTTGAACACACCCGTCGGCCCGGTGAGCGCGTAGTTGGCCTCTTCGTTATCCACTACCTGCGCGTAGTAAATGCCGAACCCGCCGCGGATCGTCGTGGTGCCATGTCCCGCCACGTTGTAGGCGAACCCAACTCGCGGAGCCAAATCTCCGCGCGCATCCGTGAAGCTTTGCAGTTCGTAGCGGAGGCCCAGGTTCAGCGTCAAATCGCTCCTCGGATGCACATCCCACTGCCCGAATATTCCTGCGAGCGTATCGCCCACCACATAGTTCGCGTTGCCGTAGCTCTGCGTGTAACTCTGGACATTGTTGATGTCATTGAGATACGTCGAGCTCTCGCACTGAGCCATGGTCAGGTTCTGGCCGGGCTGCGGGCACGCCTTGTACACCAGCTGCCCGAGATAGATCGGCCCGCCAAACTCCTTGCTGTTGCCGCCGGTGTGCGCGTGAATCACATCGAACCCCACGCGCAGCTCGCTCTTGCGCAGCGTCTTTGCCAGGTTGTCCACCGCCTCGTACTGCCGGTTCATCAGCAGCGCCGACTGCGAGGTCCCCGAGGTAAACGTTCCGCCGGACGACATCGGCACCTGATACTGGGTCCCGTAGATCACCGGGGAAAATTGCGTGATCGGCGACGCCAGCTGGAACTGAACGCGCGCCTCATTCACCATCGTCGGGCTCAGCACCGCCGTATCGCCCAGCTCGACGGTATACGTCTTGCGATGAAACACGCGCGCCACACTCGGCAGCGTGTTGCCGCCCACAATCCCATTGGGATTCGTATCGAAAAAGCCGTCCGCGCTCAGCAGCGCAAAGACCCTCTGCCCCTCGCGGATGATGTGGTCCACGCGCAGCAGCCCCATCCAGTCGCGATAGTGCCCGATGTAATTGCCCGGCGCGAGCGGCGAAATGATCGGAGAGGCGCGATCCTGGTAGCTGTACTCTGCCGACCCTGTGTAGTACGTCTGCCCGGAATTTGTAACCGGTCCTGATACAGTTGCGGCTCCCTGCGCCAGCGTGTCTCGCGTAATGTCGTTGCCGCTCGCTGCGTTCTTCGTGGTGAAGCCGGACAGCGCTGCCTCCGGCCCTGACGGCCGCCACAGACCCAGCACATCTCCGTGAAAACGGCTTCCCCCGGTGCGAGTGACGATGTTCACCACTGCGCCTTCACCGAATCCATAATCGGCGGCAAACGCATTCTCGAGCACCGTCATTTCGCCAATCGCGCTCAGCGGCACGTTGGTAAAGATCGTCTGGCGCCCCCATAAATCATTGCCGTTTGCGCCATTCACCTCGAACCACGTTTGCCGCCGGCCGGTACCGTTCGCGGTGATGAGTTCCTGGTTCATGAACACATCGCCCTGATTGATCGCCGGATGATTCGCGGCATTCAGAAGCGGCAGAAACGTGATGCGCCGGTTCGGCAGCGGCATGGCCTGCGCCTGTGCCGCAGTCAACCGGTCGCCCAGTTGCGGCTCGTCGGTGCGCACTTCGTTTTCCGTGCCCGTTACTTCGACCTGCACGTGCACCGAGGGCACATGAAGCTGCAGTTCGACCCTCGCCATGGTCCCCGCAGCCAGGGTCAATTCTCCCGAACTCGCTTCGAGGCCCTGTGCGTCCGCGCGCACCGTCACAACTTCCGGCGGCAGCCCTTCCACGACAAAATTGCCGTCGGGTCCTGGCGCTACGGTCCGCATCAGGCGATGCTGCGCATCCTGGATCACCACCTGGGTTCCGCTCACCACCTGGCCGTTCGGTCCCGTGACCCGCCCGCGTACGGCGGCGCTGTCCGGGCTCTGGGCAAGAACGCATACTGGGGAAAAAAACAGCAGGGTCCAACAGAATTTACGCATATCTCTCCGCAACGCTGATTCAGGAAAACTAGGGGAGGGCTTGCATGATCAGAAGTACGGGATTCTTCCGCCTACTACCAGAGGTAGTAGATCGATCCGCGCATCTCCACGCTCCTTCGCTTTCGGTCTATGATCGAAGTCACCTTCGAAATACTCCGCATGACCAGACCTGACGCAGCAGCGGGACCCAGCGCCGAAAATACTTCCCCTTCTCCCGCGCTCGGAATCCTCGGACGCCGCGAGCGCGAAGTGCTTTCCGTCCTCCGCCAGCTCGGCAGCGCCACCGTGCAGCAGGTCGCCGATCGTCTCGACACCGGCCTCGCCTATACCACCGTCATGACGACGCTCGACCGCCTCGTTCCGCAAGGGTCTGCTCGCGCGCCGCAAACAGAATCGCGCGTTTCTCTACTCGGTGGCGCTTTCCGCGCAGGACCTCGAAGGCCGGCGCGCCGCTCATTTCATCCGTCGCTTCTTCTCTGAATCCGACGTCCAGCCCGAAGTTCTCGTTTCCTGCCTGGTTGACGCCGTCCACCATTACGACACCGATCTGCTCGATCAGCTCGAATCCAGCATCCGCACCGCGCGCGCCCAGGCGGGTCAACCTGCTCCCAACAACCCGGACAAGGAGCAGCAGAGATGACTCTCTACTGGACGCTGCGCCTGCTCTGCGTTCTCGCCGTCGCCGCCGGCATCGTTCTTGCGATCTCGCAGATCGTGCTGGCCCTCGCGGCCCGCTGGATTCTCCGCCGCCTCGACGCCATCACCGCGCGCTGGCGCGAACGCATCCTTTATCTTCTTCAGATCGGACCCGCACTCCTGGCCGCCTTTGTTGCCGCAGCCCTTTGTCTGCCCGCCTATCTGCGCGGCGAAACCAATCTCGAGTCGGAACGAGTCAGCGCGCTTTGTTTGCTCCTCGCTGTGGTCATCGTCGTGGGGTTCGCCTTCAGCTTTCTCGGTGGCCTCCGCATCTCACTCCGCACCATTCGGATAACCCGCGCCTGCCGCCGCTCCGGCCGGCTCATCGCGCATCACGGCGGCATCCCGGTGCTCGCGGTCCACGATTCCGGACCGCCGGTCCGTCTCATCGGCTTCTTCCGCCCGCTCATCCTCGTCTCTGCCAGCCCCGCATTCGCGCCCGGCACGTTCGATCTCGCTCTCGCCCACGAGCGCTCTCACGCGACCCATCGTGACAACTGGAAACTCCTGACCCTGAGTTTTCTTCCTCGCTTCGATCGCCTGCTCCCCGGCGGCGATCCGTGGAGCCGACCCTGGCAACAAGCCGCCGACTGGGCCGCCGACGACGATGCCGTGCAGAGCGACAGCGTCCGCTCCGTGCTGTTGGCCGAAGCTCTCGTGACGGCGGCCCGTGCTGCCAACTCCATCCAGGCTTCGCGCGCGTACGTCTGCAGCGCGCTCACGGCTGACGACGCCGGACTCGCCGCCCGCGTCGACCGCCTCATCCATCCACGGCCCGGCGCGCATCCCTCCAGTTCCTCCGTGATTCTGGCACTCGCCGCAATCGTCGTTTCCGCGGCCATCGGCGCATGCGCTCTGTCTCCCTGGATCTACACCCTCTCCGAGCGGCTCCTGCACCTCTAACGCGCGCCCCTGAGTTGCGCAATTCCCTCTTTCGCCCTCACAATTCAGTCACCGATGAACATCGTCCGCTCGCGCTCCCTGCGCTTCTCCGCTCTCCTGCTTTTCCTGGCTCTGCCACTCGCCGCTCAGACCGTCGGACCGCAATTCTTCAGCGGCCTGCACTGGCGTCTGGTCGGACCCTTCCGTGCCGGCCGCGTGGTCGCCGTCAGCGGCGTGCCCGGCAGCGCCACCACGTATTACTTCGGCGGCGTCGACGGCGGCGTTTGGAAAACCACTGACGCGGGCACAGTCTGGGAGCCCATCTTCGACCATGAGCCCGTCGCTTCTATCGGCTCCATCGCCGTCGCTCCCTCCGACCCCAACGTCATCTACGCCGGCACGGGCGAGTCTGACATCCGTTCCGATCTCGCCTCCGGCAACGGTGTCTACCGCAGCGACGACGCCGGCAAAACATGGACCCACGCCGGCCTCGACGACACACGCCAAATCTCCCGCATCCTGGTCTCGCCTGCCGATCCCCGCACCGTCTACGTCGCCGCACTCGGCCACGCGTACGGACCCAGCCCCGAGCGCGGCATCTATAAATCCACTGACGCCGGCGAGCACTGGACGCGCGTCCTCGACAAAGGCCCCGACGTCGGCATCGCCGACCTCGCCATAGCAGTGAGCAACCCCAACGTCCTCTTCGCCACCACCTGGAACGCGCACCGTCCGCCGTGGTCCACCTACGCGCCGCTCGAAGGCCCAGGCAACGCGCTCTACCGCTCGACGGATTCAGGAAATACCTGGACGGAAATCTCCGCCCACGGTCTGCCCAGCGAAACCTGGGGCCGCACCGGCATCGCCGTCTCTGCGGACGGGCGCCGCGTCTACGTCACGATCGACGCCAGAGGCCACGCGGGGCTCTATCGCTCCGATGATGGCGGCGACTCCTGGACCCTTGCCAACTCCGACGCGCGTCTCACCTCGCGCGCCTGGTACTTCAACTCCATCACCATCGATCCTGAAAACCCCGACACTCTCTACATCCCGAACGTCGCTCTCTACCGCACCGACGACGGCGGCAAGACCATCCACATTGTCCGCGGCGCGCCCGGCGGCGACGACTACCACCAGGTCTGGGTCGACCCGAAAGATTCGAATCACCTCGTGCTCGGCGTCGACCAGGGCACCAGCGTTTCGCTCGATCGCGGCCGCACCTGGACCACCTGGTTCAATCAGCCAACCGCGCAGCTCTATCACGTCACCACCGACCACAAATTCCCCTACACCCTCTACGGCGCGCAGCAGGACTCCGGCGCGATTGCCGTCCACTCGCGCTCCGATCACGGCCACATCGATACGCGCGACTGGTTCCTGCCCGGCGGCAGCGAGAGCGGCTACATCGCCATCGATCCCAACGACGAGAACATCGTCTACCTCTCCTCGAACTTACGGCGGTGTGAGTCGCGAGGACCTGCGAACATCCTTCAGCCAGAACGTCACGCCCTGGCCGCTCGGCGGATTCGACACGGAAATCAATAAACGTCGCTACCGCGATCCCTGGACGCCGGTCCTCGTTTTCTCGCCCGCCGACAAAACTTCGCTCTACCTCGGCACCCAGTACGTGATGAAGACCACCGACGGCGGGCTCCACTGGTCCGGGATTTCTCCCGACCTCACCGGCGCGGTCAAAGACGCTTTCGACACGGCGCCACCACGCCCGACAACGCGATGCAGCGTGGCTACGGCGTCGTCTATACCATCGCGCCCTCACCGTTGCGCGCCGACCTTATCTGGGCGGGCAGCGACACCGGCCGCATTCACGTTACGAAGGACGCCGGCAAAACCTGGACCGACGTCACGCCCCCGAATCTGTCGCCCTGGTCCAAGATTTCTCTCATCGAGGCATCGCATTTCGATCCCGCCACCGCCTACGCCGCCGTCGATCGCCATCGCCTCGACGATCAGGCCCCGTACCTCTACATCACGCACGACTACGGCAGGACCTGGACGCTCTCGGTCGACGGAATCGCGCCGCATCATTTCCTGCGCGCCGTTCGCGAAGACCCCGAGCAGCGCAACCTGCTCTACGCCGGCACCGAATTCGGTATTTACATCTCCTTCGACGCCGGCCGGCACTGGCAACCGCTCCAGCTCAACCTGCCGGTCACATCGATTCGCGACATTTGTATCCATGACAGTGACTTAATCGTCGCCACCCACGGCCGCTCGTTCTGGATCCTCGATGACATCGCTCCCCTGCGCCAGGCAGCGGCGGCTGCCGAGCACGCCTCGACCGCATTACCTCTACGCGTCGCCCACCGCGGTTCGCGTCGACAACGACGGCTTCCTCGGCTCACCCCTGCCGCCGGAAGAGCCCCAGGCCGACAATCCGCCCAATGGCGCCATCGTTGACTACTACCTGCCCGACACCGTTGCGAAAGTCACCCTCCAGATCCTCGACGCGCAGGGCAAAATCCTGCGCCACTTCTCCAGCGCCGACAAGCAGCCCAAACGCCCGCCCATGCCCATCGCCGAGCGCTGGTTCCCCAAGCCGCAGGAACTCGCCACCACACCGGGCGAGCATCGCTTCATCTGGGACCTCGCCGCAGGCGCGGCCAGCGCAGCTCCTGACGATGACGACGCGCCATCGGGCGGCGGCCCCAAGGTTCCGCCTGGCACCTACACGCTGCGGCTCATCGTCGATGGAACGAATTCCGACCGGCCCCTTCGCGTCATCATGGATCCTCGCGTGCCTGCGACTCCACAGACACTCGAGCAGCAGTTCACGCTCGCTGAGTCGGTTTACGGCCAGGCCCTGAAGGACCGCAAAGCCATGGCGGAACTGGAGGGCGTCGACAATCAGCTGAAGAAACTGGCGGCTGCGTCTGACACGCCCGACGACGTGAAGAGCGCCATCCAGACTGCCGAAGCGAAACTCAACGCAATCCGCAGCGGCACCGAATCTTCTCCTGGCCTCGCCGAAGCCACCTCCGGCCTTGGATCCGTTCTCCGCGTGGTCGAAAGCGGCCACCGCGAAGCTCCTGCCTCGGCTCTCGAGATCTTCACGCAGATGAAGAAAGCCTCAGCCGACGGGATCAGCCGCCTGGCAGCACTTCAAGACCGCAGATCTAGGCCACACTCAACAAAGCGCTCACCGCCGCGCATCGCGAGCCTATCCACATGGCCGCTATCGAGGAAGACGTCGACTACGCCATGACGCGCTGAGAAGCCGGGAGCCCGGCTCCCGGCTCCCGGCTCCCGGCTCCCGGCTCCCGGCTAAACGTTACTTCACATCCGCCTGCCGGTCTCCCTCGTACTGCATGATGTGGTAGTAGGCTTCCCACCCACTCCACAGAATCGGCGGCGGCAGGTGCGATTCCGGATCCTTCAGAAATCCCGCGTAGTCCTCGAGCACCTGCTGGGTCCGATACACACCCGTCAGCCAGTCCCCGCGATACCAGTTCTTCCACTTGCCGTACTCGGCCGCGGCCTGCGCCTTGCGCACTTCACCCACAGCAATGAGCGCATCCGCGGCCTCGTGCTGCGCTCCTGTCATGTCGCTCTTCTGCGCGTCCTCAATCGACTTCGCAATATCCTCCAGCATCCGGTTGCTTTCGCGTTGAATTGTAACCATCGTCAGCACAGATGATTGATAGAAGTCGCGCCGCGACGCCGGAACCAGCGCCTGGGCCGCCACCGCCTTCTTCCACACCGCATCCCAACGCGGCTGCGCCTCACCACATTGCTGGATCTCCCGCGGCACCGCCTCCGTTAGCCATTCCTTGCCGCCGAAACCCGGCCGCCCGTAGCCCTCACCGATCAGGCGCGCCATCGTCCACTTCGGAGACTGCCCTGGGATCGCGTACAGCGGCGCGTCGATCATGTAGGTCTCCAGCATCTGCCGCCCTTCGGTGTGGTAGAGCTGGTCGCCGTACTCGCGTCGCGGATCGCCCTCGTGTAACGTTTCCGGCTGCGCCGGCGCCGCGAAATAGTCCTTGTACATAGCCGCGATTGCGGGCGCAGCTTTGGCGCCAAACTCCTGCCCCGCATACATCGATAGAAATCCGAAGGATCCTTCTCCACGCCCGGCAATTTCCCCAGCCACACGTCATCCATCACCGCGCGAATGGTGAGCGCGTACGGACGAATGTCGCTCGTGTTCACCAGAAAATACTGCGTCGCTCCCGCCTTCTCGTACCGTCCCAGTTCCTCGGCGATGCGCTCGATCGGCACCATCTCGGTCAGCTGGTTGGTGCGATTGTTCATCATTGCAACGTGATAATAGGTTCCCTCGCCCGCCTTCACCTCGCCCTTGTCCTGGATGTAGCCGTACCCGTCATCCGCCCACACCGTTGTCACCTCCGGCGGAATCTTCAGGTAGCCTTCCTGTTCCAGCCGCGCGCCTTCCTGCCACAAGTCCGTCACGAACTTCGCGTCCGGATGCGCGGCCCGCACGATCTTCATCTGCTCCTCGATCGCGCTGCTGATCCGTTTTCCCAGCAATTCGTCATTGCCCTGCACGCTCGGATCCATCGAGGCATAGCTCGTGTCGGACAGCCCGCGCAAACCCACATCCCACAGCATCTCGATATTCGGCGGATACTCCGCCACCGCATCCTTCCACGCCCGCTCGATGATCTCCGGATGCGTGGAAAAGTTGTACGGCACATCCTTCGGCCAACGCGCCACATTCAGCCCCAGCGGGATCGCGTGATGCTCCGTCACGATCAGGCCGCGCTCCGCCGCCGCCTTGATCTGCGGATCGTCAGGGAAAATCCACGTCCCCGGCACCACCATGTTTCCCTTCAGCCGCAGAATCGTCTCGTACACTTTGTCCCACGCCGCCAGCGAAATCCCTGCGTGATCCTTCGCGCCCGGCGCCCACCCGGTCAGCAGGTCCTCATCGTTAATAAAGAAGCCGCGATATTTGAACACCGGCGCCGGATACGCTTTGCTTAACCCGCTCGGCAACTCGACCCGCGCTCGCCGCTCCGGCTCGTGATCGGTCCAGTAATACAGCGGATCGACCCCCAGATACTCCTGGGAGAACTGGTAGATCGCGTAAATCGTCCCGCGCATGTCCGCGCCCGCAAGAACCACCGTCTTTCCTTTCACAGCAATTGAAAAAGACTCAGCGTCGGTTACATTTTCCGGGCGCATGCCATCCGGCAGCTTCTGCGCCTCGCCGATCAGCACCGTCGCGCCGCTCTCAGCAGGCGCGTCCGCAATCTTTGGCTTCGTCCCGAAGACTTTCCCGAAGTCCGACACCAGATCCTGGGCTGCGCGATGCACCGGCCCCGGCTCGTCCGCACTCACGACGATCGTCACCCGAGCGTCGAGCGCGAGCCCAGCCTCTGGCTGCCTCCGCGCGCGCACCGGTCCCCCCCAGCATCATCAACACGACCGCCGCGCAACCGCAGCTACACGCCGAAGGCCTTCAGCAAAATTCTTTTCCAACATTTCTCTGCCTCCATCTCTTAGGTTCGAACGCGCTGGACGATTTCGTACGCGGGCCACACTTTATCTCTCCGCCAGTAGCGTGTCAACCAACCGCCGGTTCAGAAAGTCGCTTGTCGTCCTATCCCACGAACCATTCTCTAAAAGCCGGAGCCCGGCGGCAACGAGTGCATAATGTCAGCGGAGAGTCACAACGGTAATCAGCAGTCCAAACATGACATCCCCCGTTCGCATCGGCATCGTTGGCGCAGGCTTCGCCGCTCGCTTCCACGCTCTCAACCTGCGCCGGGTCCATACCGTTCCGGTCCAGATCGCCGGCGTGACCTCGCGCTCGCCCGAGAGTCGCGAAGCCTTCGCCCGCGAGACCTCCATCCCCTCCTTCGACTCCTTCGAAGCCCTCTGCGATGCCTCGGACGTCGTCGACCTGTGCAGTCCTCCATCGACCCATGAGCAACTTGCTGTCGATGCGCTGCGCCGCGGCAAACACATCATTGTCGAAAAGCCATTCACCGGATACTTCGGCGACGGAGCCGATTCGTTCCGCGGCAATGCTTCGCCCAAAGACCCGATGCTGCAGCACGCCATCGCCAGCTGCAATCGTATGATCGAAGCCGCCCAGACTGCCGGCAAGACCATCTGCTATGCGGAAAACTGGATTTACGCCCCGGCCCTCCAAAAAGAAGCAGAGATTGTTACAAAATCCGGCGCGCAGATCCTCTGGACTCTCGGCAACCAGTCGCATTCCGGCTCACACTCGCGCTACTACGGCATCTGGCGCCATTCCGGCGGCGGTTCGCTGGTCGGCAAGGGCTGCCATCCACTGAGCGCCGCGCTGTTCCTCAAGCGCGCCGAAGGCGTTGCCCGCGATGGCAAGCCTATCCGCCCCGCCACGGTAAGCGCTCGCACCCACGAGATCACCAAAATGGCCGGCTATCGTGACGCAGGCTTCCTCCGCACCGGCTATCAGGACATCGAGGACTACGGCCAGATGCACATCGTCTTCAGCGATGGCTCGGTCGCCGACATCTTCGCCTCGGAACTCGTTCTGGGCGGCGTCTCCAACTGGCTCGAAGTTATGGCGAACAACCATCGCACCCGCTGCCAGCTCAATCCCATCGATGCGCTGACCACCTTCAACCCCACGCCCGACGGCTTCCGCGACGTCTACCTCACCGAGAAAATCGAAACCAAACTCGGCTGGAGCCATCCCGCCCCCGACGAAGCGTGGCAGCACGGCTACCCGCAGGAGTTTCAGGATTTCATCGAGAGCATCGCATTCGGCCGCGAGCCGCAGGCCAACTCCGAACTGGCTCGCGACACCATGGCCACCATCTACGCGGCGTACGTTTCCGCCGAACGCTCCGGCGCCGAAGTCCCCGTGCCGTAGTTCCTATTTCCTATTCCCTATTCCCTGCGTGTTAATTCGCTACCGGCTACCGGCTGCTCTTCTCACCTCTGCCTCGCCAGCACCAGCGTCACATCGTCCGGCTGCTCCTGATCGCCGATCCAGTTCTTCAGCGTCTTGATCACCTGCTCGGAAATTGCCTCCAGACTCAGGTGACGATGCGCCCGCACCACTTCCAGCAGCTGTCCTTCGCCGAATTCGCCAAAGTCATTTTCCGGCTCCGTCACTCCGTCGCTGTACGCAATCAGAATGTCGCCCATGCCCAGATGTACTGTGCCCTGTTCCCACTCCAGTTCGTCCAGCAACCCGACGACCGACCCGCCGCGATCCAGCCGCGTCACGGTGTCGTTCGCACGTAACAGTAACGGTGGCAAATGCCCGCCGTTCGAATACACCAGCCGCCGGCTCAGCCCGTCATAGTGCGCCAGAAACAGCGTCGCGTACTTCTCCGGCTGCGTGCTGCGATACAAATGCCGATTCAGCAGCGACAAAATTCTGGCCGGCTCCTCGAACAGCTCGGCGCACTCCACTTCCTGCTCGCCTACGCGTCGTGTGCGCGGACTGGCAAGGGCCATGGTTCCTTCCGTCACCAGCTCCTCGCCTGCAAATCGATAGGCGCGCACCGCCGAGTGCAGCGTCGCCATCAACAACGCCGCGGAAATCCCTTTGCCGCTGATGTCCCCCAGCGCTATGCCCAGGCCGGTGTTTCCGAACAGCAGAAAGTCGTAGTAGTCGCCGCTCACCGTGCGCGCCGGCAAACAAACTCCGTGCAGCTCCAGCATGGGCAGCGAAATCCGCCCATGCGGAAACAGATTCGCCTGCACCTCCTGCGCGATGTTCAGTTCGTTCTGCAGCCGTTCTTTCTCGCGCTGCCCGGCCAGCAGCCGCGCCAGCGACGCTGCCATGCTGTTGAACGACCGGCTCAGCGCGCCCAGTTGGTCGCGGCGCTTCACTCTGATGCGGTGTTCGAGATTCCCGCCATCGATGGCCAGCGTCGCCTCATACAGATCGTGCACCGACTTCGTGATGGTCCGATTCAGCCGCACCGCCGCCAGAAACGCCAGCAGTTCCAGCACGCCGAAGGCAACGGCAATTCCGATCAGCACCTCGCGAACCACGTCGCCCACACTCAGCGAGGTAATGAACAGCCGCCGGTACAGCAGCGATGGCCTCGAGGTCACATCCGTATAGACGCTGGTCTTTTGTCCGCTCGCCCATTCGATCATGCTCAGCGGCGCGGGGAAGCCCACCGGAATGTCGTAAAGGTGAAGCGCAGCCGGCAGCGTTCCAGCCACAATCGCCCGCTTGCGCGCCTGCGTTACATCCTCGCCGTTGATCTCCACGTGGGCGGCGGATTCGTCCGGCCGGGATACTCTGTATTCGAATCCGCCCTTCTGCTGCTGAGCCCCCTGCAGTTCTCCGAAGCTTACGCCGGGGTAGATGGAGACCGTTCCCAACCCTTCGGCGATCGCCTCCACATTCTCTTTTTCGAGCGGGACGCTGGAGATCACCACGGTGCGATGGCCGTTCACCTCCTGCTCATCGGCCGCGCGCAGCCACAATTGCCCGCGATCGACGGTCAGATTGCTGAAGCTGCCGTGCAGCCAGGCAGGCACCACCGGCGGATTGCTGGATTCCCACCCGGCCGGCGTCAGTGGCACGCGCTTGCCGTCCAGATACACAGCGACCGTCATCCCGGTGTATTCGCGCTGCGATGGACGAACCGCTTCCGGGGGTACCTCCACACTATGCAGCCGCGCATCCTGCTGGAACACATGCACCATATGCATGCTCAGACCGCGGTTCATCGACGCGATACGATCCAGTTCATCGTGAACCACGCTGGTGGCGGCAAAGATCGCGAACTGCCCGGCGAAGACATACAGCAGGAACAGCGCCAGGGTCACAAACAGCACCACCGGCGTTAGACCCATCAGCACATAGGTCACAATGAGCCGGTTCCGCACCTTCCACAACAGCCGCAGGAAGATGAACCGCCACAGCAGCGGCACGCAGATGATCAGCAGCAGGAAGAAATCCAGCGACGCCAGATCGCTGAAGAACCTGCCCACCGTCCCCGGCAGCCATCCCGGCAGCGACAGCGCGATGTAGCCGACAAACAGCCAGAAGGCTCCGCGATGCACGAAACCCACCGGCGGATCGCGGCGCACCAGGCGAAACACCGCAACCTCAAATTGGCGCAGCAGCCTTCCCATGTGAGGCCAGTCTAGAGCATCGCACCTTCCGGCGACAGTGCTGCAATCGGCTACCGTCTACCCAGCTCCAAGCTCCAGGCTCCCAGCTCCCAGCTCCCAGCTCCAGCTCCAGCTCCAGCTCCAGCTAGACCTTAATAAAGATCTTCTTCCTGTACAGCACCAGCATCACCAGCCAGCAAACCAGGGTGTAGCCGATCGAGAACGTCAGCGACCCCAGCCCCGCCGGGTGGATATGCATCCAGGTCCACGTCTCGAGCGATTGCGACACAGTCACGTGCGCGCTCACGTGAATCGTCGACAGCGCTGCGGCCAGCAGCTCCGACAGCACGTAGCTGGCGATGGCGTTCATGCCGAAGACCAGCCAGAACCCCGCGCCCTTCCGCCAGCCTTTGATCTCCATCAGCCACATCAGCAAAGCCCAGATGACCGTCGAGCATCCGGCCATGAAGAGCACAAAGGAGCTGGTCCACAGCTTCTTGTTGATCGGGAACCAGGGATTCCAAAGCTCCCCGAGCAGGATCAGCACCACGCCCGCACCCAGCAGGCCGGCGCATTTCTGCTGGATCGTCCGCTGCGTCCGCAGCCACAGCGCGGCCACCATGCCCAGCAGCGCTGTCGCCGATCGCGGGAAAGGTGCTCAGCAGTCCCTCAGGATCGCGCGTGGTCTCGTAGAGATGCCCGATGTGCATGGTGCGGTCCAGCCACGCCACCATGTTCGCGTCTTTATCGAGAAAGGGAATGTCCCGCCCCGGCATTCCGTAGCCCGGCACCGGAACGAAACGCATCAGGATGTAGTAGCCGGCGAGCAGCAGCGCGACCAGGCTCGCATAGAGCGCCACCTTGCTCGCGGTTTTCCGCGTTGAAACGTAGAGCAGGCTGCACGCCAGATAGCACAGCGCAATGCGCTGCAGCACGCCCCACACGCGCAGATGCGACAGGTGGAAGAGCGGGAAGCTGTTGACCACCAGGCCGAGCGCGAAGAGGATCACGAAGCGCCGGAAGATGTGCCCCACCAGAGGCCCGGTTGCCTCGCCTCGCTGCAGTCGCGACTCCGTCGAAAAGACGATCGTGACGCCCACCAGAAACAGGAACGTCGGAAACACCATGTCCGTCGGCGTCCACCCGTTCCAGTCGGAGTGCTCGAACGGCCACCAGGCGTGCCCGCCGTTGTTGTTCACCATGATCATGAACGCAATGGTTATGCCGCGCAGCACGTCGAGCGAAAGCATTCGCTTCGTTGCTGTCGCTGCCGGACTCTGTACAGATGCCGTCGCCATGATTCTCCTCAATTCCCAACACGGTACTCGGGAGAGGCCCCCGCTGTACATTCCGCGGCTTCGGTTCCGGCACAGTCCATCCCCCGAGCGTCACTAACGGAACGTTACTGCCGATGATTCACGTCAGTGATCCTTTTTTGTGATTGTCTTTGCAATCCGTTTCCGTCATCGTGTACGAAACCCATGCGCCTGCAAGCCTCGTCCCGAGCCGGTTGGCTTTTCCTGCGCTCCCTCTGTGGAGCGCTGATGCTTGCGGCTGCGCTGCCGGTCGCCGCTCAAACCGCACCTGCCGCCGCGCCTGCCTCCATTGCTGAACCGACTCAGACACAACGAGCGCCAACGGCGACCGAACCGCTGGCCGCCTCCGTTCAGCCGCTGGTCGATTTCCGCCCGTCCGACATTAAGTTCAGCGTCGCCGATCTCATGGACCTGCTCCGCGACCGCCGTCATGAAGGCTGGGTCCTCGCGGCTTATCCCGATCCCAAAACCGGCCACCCTCTGATCGGCGCCGGCTTCAGCCTCGATCTGCCGGAGCGCGAGCATCCGCAGACCGACCCGCTCAACCCGCACGCCTTCGTCGAGCCGTCGTCCGCACAACTGTGGCAGGCCGCTGGCCTCGACCCCGCGCTCCTCCATCACGTGCTCGATCAGTTCGACGACAACCTTGCCGCGTGGCGAACGACGCGCCGTTACCGCCACAAAATCTGGTCCCTCGATCCCCAAATCACCGACGACCAGGCCGCCGCCCTGTTGCGCATCGCTGCCATCCAGGCCATTGTGAACGCGCGCGCCTGGTGCCGCGACTTCGACCAGCTTACCGGGCCTCAGCAGATGGCCGTCAGCCAGCTCGTCTATCAGATGGGCGTCAACCTCGGCGAGTTCTCGACATTCCTGTCGCTGATCAACAACGAACCGGTGCGGACCTCAGCCCTGGCCGATCCCGGCGCGGAACCGCAGACTGAAAATGCCATCGCCGACGCCCAACATTGGCGCGGAGTGCAGCAGTCCCTGATGCAGAGCCAGTGGGCGCGTCTCTATCGCGTCCGCGCTGTCGCGGTGATCGCGATGCTCGACCCACGCTATCTCGACGGTCCTTCCGCCTCCGAGGCGCGCATCGCCGCCGTGCTGCGTCCGGTTCGCCATCGCCGCCACGGCCGCGCAACGCTGCGCGCTACCTCGTATCGTCGCCGCTCCAGCCGCACCCTGGTAGCAAAATCGTCGGCGACACGCGCAAAACGTAAGGCCTAAGAAGCCGTTCCTACTGGCTCCCAGCTCCCGGCTGCCCTTCTACTGCCGATCCAGCGTCACCTTCACAAACGCCCCGTCCGGCAATTCGCCTTCGATCAGGTGGACGACTCCGCCCTTCACGTAGCCTCTTGCCGACTGCGGGGCTGGCGGCTGCGCAGCCGCCCCAAGTCCGCCTGGACGGCCAGTCCCCGCGCGCCCCATCCCTTTGTCCATCGCAAGATTCGCCAGCCGGTCCGCGTTCTTATTCTTTCCCCGCAGCACGTGCTCGATCCGGAACCCCTCCAGCTGCGCCACGCGACGCTTCGCCTCCTCATACAGCGGCTTCAGATCGGGGCTCGCCACCTTGTACCGCCCCTGCATCTGCTTCACCAGCAGCTCGGAATCCCCAACAACCCGCAGCCGCCGATGATCGGACTTCAGCGCCCACTCCAGCGCCGCCAGCAGCGCCGAATACTCCGCGACATTGTTCGTTGCTTTGCCCAGGTACTCGCTCAGCTCGGCGAGCTTCTCTCCACCCGGCCCCTCGATGTAGACCCCATACCCCGCCGGCCCAGGATTCCCGCGCGATCCGCCATCGCAGTACGCCGTCACCCACTCCGCCGCGCCTCGACGCGGACTCTCTCCGCCAAACAACCCGCTCTGCTCAGAAAACATAGATCGAGTGTAGCGAACCGCGGTCGCAGCGGAGACCGGGTGCCCCATTCTGATTGCGCGTGCCGTTCGCGCAATCAGGGTGGGCATCGCGCAACAGCGCGATCCTTAGCAAAGCGTTCGCTGCTCTGGTCGTCCCAACGCCTCGCAAGCGCTCATTCCGATCAGCCGCGTTTTCGCTAACCGCTTCATCGCCGACCCCTCAGCCGGCCGCTTTTTGGCTGCTCGGATGACATTGGTTATCCTCCACCCTTGTTTCCACACCATCGTCAGGGCCCGCTCACGCGAAAATAGAAGTGTCCATGGATCTCCTCCCCCTCCTCCGCGCCACCTTCGGCTTCCCCGGCTTCCGCGAAAATCAGGAACCCGTCTGCCGCTCCGTGGCCGAGGGCCGCGACGTCCTCCTCGTCATGCCCACCGGCGCCGGCAAAAGCCTCTGCTACCAGCTTCCGGCGATCGCACGCCAGGGCACCGCGCTGGTCGTCAGCCCGCTCATCGCGCTCATGGACGATCAGGCCGCCAAACTCACCGCACACGGCCTGCGCGTCGCGCGCATCCACTCCGGCCTCTCCCGCGACGACGCCCGCCAGGCCTGCCGCGCTTACCTCGACGGCTCCCTCCAGTTCCTCTTCATCGCTCCGGAGCGCCTGCGCGTCCCCGGCTTTCCTGAAATGCTCGCCCGGCGCAAGCCTTCGCTCATTGCTATCGACGAAGCGCACTGCATTTCCGGATGGGGCCACGATTTTCGCCCCGACTACCGCACCCTCGGCGACTACCTGCCTCTCCTGCGCCCCGCTCCCGTCATCGCGCTCACCGCCACCGCCACGCCCACTGTGCAGCAGGACATCGTCGCCCAACTCGCCCTGACCGATCCGGTGCTCTACATCCACGGCTTCCGCCGCGAGAACCTCGCCGTCGAGGTGGTCGAAATGCCCAAGCCGCAGCGTGCCGAATTCGTCGCCGCATTTCTCGATTCGCCCACCACGCGCCCCGCCATCGTCTATGCTCCCTCGCGCAACGAGGCCAACGACCTCTCCTTCCGCCTCCAGCCGAAACTCCGCGCCGGCGCCTACCATGCGGGACTCGATGGCCCCACTCGCGAGCGCGTCCAGCGCCAGTTCCAAAACAGCGAGCTCGACGTCGTGGTGGCCACCATCGCCTTCGGCATGGGCATCGACAAGGCCAACGTCCGCACCATCCTCCACACCGCGCTCCCCGGATCGGTCGAGGCCTACTACCAGGAAATCGGCCGCGCCGGCCGTGACGGCCTGCCCTCCCGCGCCATCCTGCTGCACAGCTTCGCAGACCGCCGTATCCACGAGAGCTTCTTCGAGCGCGACTACCCTCCGGTGGAAAATCTGGACAAAGTCGCACGCGCCCTCACCGCCGATTTTCAGGATCCGGAATCCCTCGGCGCGAAGCTTCTCATCGATCCGGACACCATCGCCCGCGCCGTGGAAAAACTCGCCGCCCAGGGCGCCGCGCAGTTCGATATGGAGGGCCGCGTTCGGGCTGCGGGCGCCGCCGGCTGGCGAGCAGGATACAAAGCCCAGCTCGAACACCGCCGCGCTCAGCTCAACGCCATGATCCACTTCGCGGAAACCCCGCAGTGCCGCATGTCCGCCCTCGTCCGCCACTTCGGCGACCGCGCCGGCGCCAGCCGCCCCTGCGGCCACTGCGATTTCTGCTCGCCCCACACCGCAGTCGCCCAGCAATATCGGCCCCCAACCGGAGGCGAAGAGCGCGACCTGCGCAACATCCTTGCCATCCTCAGCAACACGTCATCCACTTCCGCCGGCCGCCTCTTCGACGCCTCCAGCGTCTCCGATCGCCGCGCCTTCGACCGGCTCCTCGACGGCCTGGCACGCGCCGGCCTCCTCACCCTCTCCTCCGACCGCTGGGTCAACCCGCTGGGCCGCGAAGTCACCTACAAGCGCGTGAACCTCACGGAAGAAGGACGCCACCTCGGCATCGCAGACCCTCTCTGCGTGCTGCTCCCCGAAGAAAACGACGCAACCCCCCCGCGACGGCGCGTCCGCGACCGCACCCAACCCGTCGAATCGCCTGCCGCCTATACCGGCTCGCAGGCGGAGCTGGAGCAGCGGCTCCGGGAATGGCGCAAAGCCGAGGCCGCCCAGGCCGGCAAACCCGCCTTCTTCGTCTTCTCCGACGCCATTCTCCGCGCCCTGGTGCACGCCGCCCCGCAGACCATTCCCCAGCTCCTCACCGTCCACGGCATCGGCCCCAACAAAGCCGATCGCTACGGCGCCGCCATCTGCGCCCTCTGCCGAGGCGAAGGCGTGCCTGGCGTCTAAACTCCCAGCCTCGGGCTCCAGGCTCCAAGCCCCCGGCTCCCAGCTTCTTTCCGCTCACTAAATCCCGTCTCACTCGTCTATAGCTGTGCATTCTTGTCGCAACCCACGTCCCAGGAGCCTCAATGCCTGCTGATGTGCTTCGGTTTTTGTCCTCAGCGCGGCCATCTCCCTCCAGGCCTCGAATACAATCCACCCGTATGGGTGGTCCCGTTCGGGAGAACCTCCACGAAACCGATCTGATCCGCGAAGCGCAGGCTGGCAACCGCACCGCCTTCGACGCGCTGGTTCGCCAGTACGACCAGGCGGTCCTTCGCCTGGCCATGCACCTCACCGGTTCCGAGCAGGACGCCCAGGATATCCAGCAGGAGGCCTTCCTCAAGGCCTATCGCTACCTCGGCAACTTCCGCTTCGAGTGCTCCTTCTACACCTGGATTTACCGCATCGTCACCAACCTCTGCCTCGATCACCTGCGCCGCCGCAAGTCGCGCCGCGAAGATCAGGCCGTCGTCATCGACTCCTCCGGCGAGGAGATGGACCTGCTCACCAACGTTTCCGACGAGCGCGCCGGCGCTAACCCGAGCCGCGAGCTCGACCGCAAATATCTCGGCCAACGCATCCTTATGGCCCTCGACGAGCTCACCCCCCGCGAACGCATGGTCTTTGAACTCAAGCACTACCAGGGTCTCCGCCTGCGCACCATCGGAGAAATGCTGAACACCACGGAAGAGACCGCCAAGAATACCCTCTTCCGTGCCACCAAAAAACTGCGGGCCAAGCTCGCCGAACTGCGGTAACGAAGGCATCTCCGATCACGATCGACGGATCTTTCGTCACCGATTTTATGAATGACCGGACACGAATGATCCGGCAGGCACGTCAAAACCTTTGAGGCGAAGTGAGGCACGTACGTATGAACTGCCAATTGGCACAGGAACACATCGTCCTGTCCGTTTATGGAGAGTTGCCCGACGACCGGGCTCACCTGCTCGAACAACATCTGGCCCAATGCGAGCCTTGCCGGCAGGAAATGGAAGCCGTCTCCGCGCTCCACAAAGCCCTGTCCGCGGCTCCCGTCGTGGAGCCGTCGCCCAGCCTGCTGGCGCGCACCCGCGTGCGTCTCGATGAAGCCCTCGACGCCCTGCCCCAGGCCAGCTTTTTTCGCCGTCTAAGTCAGCGCATCCACCGGGGCTTTGGAGCCCTGCAGGGTGCGCCCGTCATGGCCAGCGTCGTGCTCCTCGCCGGTGGAGCCATCGGCGGTTACGGTGGCTACCGCGTGGCCCAGCACAATGTCCACGCCACCCCGGCCGTCGCGCAGAATACCGCGGTGCCCGTCCTGGCCGATCGCGATTCCGCCCAGATCGCCGGCATCAGCAGCATCACCCTCGAGCCCGGCTCGGAGAACGTCGAAGTCCGCTTCGAGCGCATGACTCCGGAAACCGCCTTCGGTACCCTCGACGACCCGCAGATTCGCCAGCTCCTCGTGCTGGCCGCGCGCAACTTCGCCAATCCCGCCGCCCATGATGATTCGGTGAACCTGCTGGCAAAGGAATGCCAGGCCGGCCACCAGTGCAACGGCGGTCCGGTCCGCAACGCGCTCATGGTCGCTCTTCGCTACGACAAGGACGCCCGCGTCCGCCGCAAGGCCCTCGAAGGACTCGAATCCTACATCGCGGCCGATACCCGGGTGCGCGACGCGGTGCTCGAAGCCGTCATGCACGATTCCAACGCGGATGTCCGCGCCGAAGCCATCGGCCTGCTCGAACCGGTTGACGCCGATTCCGCCGTTCGCGAGGTCCTGCAGACGGTCGCCGACCGCGATCAGGATCAGCACATCCGAACCGTTTCCCGGCAATATCTCGAGCAAGTTTCACAAATTCAATAAAGACAAGCAGGCTGCCCGTTTCGTACTATGTTCGCGGGTAGCCTGAGTTGACCAGCGCAGGACTCGTTCGTCAGACAAAACAGGACCGATTCGAGGCGCGGTATGAAAACTTTTCTGAGGCCGGTTGTGAAATTCCTTCCCGTAATCGCCGTCGCTGCGGCGGCCCTTTCCCTGCCCCATGTCACGCACGGCCAGCAGGGCCTGCTCGGTGGCTCCTTCCCCGGTTCGGGGCCCGGCGAACAGCACATCGCCGTTCCCGGCCAGGATTCCGCCCTTGCCAGCGCCTCCCAGGGATATCTGGGCGTGGGTCTGCATGACGTCGATACCGAACGCGCGGCCCAGCTGAAGCTGAAAGAGGCTCGCGGCGTCGAAGTCACCACCATCGACCACGACGCGCCCGCCGCCAAGGCCGGCCTCCGCGTCCACGACGTGATCCTCGGCATGAACGGCCAGGCCATTGTCGGCCAGGCGCAGCTCACCCGCATGCTGCACGATACGCCCGCGGGCCGGGCGGTCACCTTCCTCATCAGCCGCGACGGCCAGCAGCAGACCCTTTCCCTCCAGCTCGCCGACCGCGCCACCATCGAAGCCGACGCCTGGTCCCAGCACATTCCCGTGCCCGACCCCGACAGCGATATCGCCCTGCCCTCCGGCACCGGCAACAGTTACGGCAACGGCATCTTCTCTTCGCTGACCTCGAACCCCTTCTACACCGGCCTCGACCTCGATATGCTCGGCCCCCAGCTGGCCAACTTCTTTGGCGTGCATGACGGCCAGGGCCTGCTGGTCAAGCGAGTGGACGACAACAGCCCCGCTGCCGTTGCAGGACTGCGCGCCGGCGACGTAATCACCCGCATCAACGGCGAGAACGTCGCGACCACCAGCCAGTGGGTCCACGACATCCATGCCAACCGCGGCAAGCAAGTCCAGCTCACCGTCATCCGCGACAGGCACGAAGGCACGGTCAGCATGATGGCCGGCCGCCCCAAGAAGAGCTAAGGACTGGAACAGCCAGTGAATCTCCGGTCGGGATGCTGTGAGCGCGGCACTCCAGCCCCTGCACTCCAGTCTGATCGTTGAGATATTGCGGCAATGGCCCGCCAGGTTCCGCAGATTCCAGAGCTGCCAGGAGAGCCCGTGGACCCTTCGTTTCAGGCAGAAACTGTCAGCGGCGCAGGCCGCGGCTCACTGATCCTCGCGATGGCTGGAGCAGGTTGGCTCGGGTGGGGCCTGGGAGAGGCCAGGGCGTACACCGCCTTCGTTGGTGCGGCCTTTGGTTTGATTTCGCTCTTCCTCTGGGCCTGGTCGATTCACACCATCCGAAAAGGCCGCCTGCTTCGCAAACAATATCCGCCAGTTCCGGCCTCCACGAAGCGAGCCGTCCGCAGGTCATTCTTCATCGTCGTTCTGATCGAAGTCATCGCGCTCGTTCTCGTCCTGATCCTGGCGAATCGGATCCATCGGCCTGACCTTGGCGCCGACTGGGTCACGATGGTGGTGGGTCTCCACTATCTGCCACTCGCAAAAATCTTTCGAGCGCCTCTCCTCGGCCTCTTCGGCGTCCTGATAACGCTATGGTGCGTCTTCTGCTGGGTGCTGTTTCGCTCCAATGGCCTCTTGATCTCGGTCACGCTTGGATCGGGGATCCTGTTCTGGGCTGCGTGTTTCTCCGCATTGCTTCGCGCCCGCAAAATCGCGCACTCGCTCCAGGGATCATCGCTTCCGTAAGGATGCTGCGCCACGGCGGACAGCCCAGCTCCTGGCTCCCAGCCCCCAGCTATCAAATCTGCTACACTCCCCGCGTGCCCCAGCACGTTCCGATTTTCGCCGTCTGCGCCCTTCTCTGTGGCACGACCGCTGCGGCTCAGGTGCCTTCCTTCCGCCGTCCCCCGATGCCGGAATTTCAGCGTGCGACCTTTCTCGGCGCCGCTCCCTGCAAGCCCGATCCTTACTACGCCAACTGCGAGCGCCGCGGTGACCCGCTCTACACCATCGTCCTCGACGGGCGAACGGTCGTCCTGCGCCCCGGCTTCAGCCTGCCCCTGCGAACGATGGTGCACCTCCTGATCACGCCCTGGAACCGCGCCTCGCTCTCGCTACCCGGTGACAACGTTCTCGACCACCTCCCGCCTGACACCAGCGTCCAGATCCGGCTGCGCGACGGTGGCATGGACGTGCGCGTCCTCGCCCAGTCCTCCAAGGGCCCGCGCTACCTCGCCTCGCACTACGGCTTCGCCAAATCCCAGGACGACCCGGACGCCAATTAGCCAGGAGCAGCCGGTAGCCGGTAGGCGGTAGCCAGTAGGAGACGGGTTCATTATGGCTATTGACTCGTAGCTATAGGCTCGTGGCTCCCAGCTCCAAGCTACCGGCTCCAAGCTCCCGGCTACTGCCTACCGCCTACCGCCTACTGCCTACCGCCTACTGCCTACTGGCTCCCGGCTCCCAGCTCCCAGCTACAATGGAAGAGACATGGCTGAACCCAACACCCCCAGGCCCCGCAGAAGGTCGGTTCGCCGCCGCCTCAAAGCCGCCTCGCGCAAGGTGCGCGAAATCTCCCTCGTCACGCACGCGCTGGCCTCCACTCGCCACGCCGTCATGGCCCAGATTGTGCCCATGCGCCGGTGCAATCTTTCCTGCGCTTATTGCAATGAGTACGACGACGTCTCCAAACCCGTCCCCCTCGACGAGATGATCCGCCGCATCGACCACCTCGCCCGCCTCGGCACCTCCATCATCACCATCTCCGGCGGCGAGCCCCTGCTCCACCCCGATCTCGACCAGATCATCGCCCGCATCCGCCACCACGGCCGCATGGCCGGCATGATCACCAACGGCTACCTGCTCATGCCCGAGCGGATTCAGCGCCTCAACCAGGCCGGCCTCGACCACCTGCAGATTTCCATCGATAACGTCAACCCCGACGAGATCTCCAAAAAGTCCCTCAAGGTCCTCGACAAGAAACTCGAGTTCCTCTCCGAATACGCCGACTTCCACGTCAACATCAACTCCGTCGTCGGCGGCGGCATCAAGAATCCCAACGACGCCCTGGTCATCGGACGCCGCGCCCTCAGCCTTGGGTTTACATCGACCATCGGCATCATCCACGACGGCAGCGGCCAGCTCAAACCTCTCGGCGACCATGAGCGCAAAGTCTGGCAGGAGATGCGCTCCTGGAAGAAGAAAAATTACTCCCGCTTCAATCACTTCCAGACCAACATCGCCAACGGCCAGCCCAACGACTGGCGCTGCCGAGCCGGCTCGCGCTTTCTCTACATCTGCGAGAACGGCCTGGTCCACTACTGCTCCCAGCAACGTGGATACCCCGGCGTCCCGCTCGCCGACTACACGAAGGCCGACCTCAAGCGTGAATTCCTCTCAGAAAAAGGCTGCGCCCCCAACTGCACGGTCAGCTGCGTCCACCAGATTTCGTTCATCGATTTCTGGCGCGCCCCGCAGCGCCCCACGACACCTCCGGCCGCGAATGCCGAGGGTCTGATCAACATCCAGCTGTAGATTTGCGTCCCGACCCGATCAGGCCGTCGTGCTCGTCAGATCGCGCGCCGGCGTCTCCGCCGCGGCTGCCGCTTCCCGCGCGGACTCGCGTAGCGGCTTCTTCCGGGAGCCGCGCTTCTGCGTGTACATATCGGAATCCGCCGCGATGAACATCGCCTCGCAGCTGTTCGCGTCTTCGGGGAAGATGGCGATCCCGATGCTCGCCCCAATCTGGATCCTGCGCCCTTCGATCATCACCGGAGCGGTCAGGGCCTTCGTCAGTTCTCCTGCCACATGAACGGCGCCGTCGCGGTGCCCCGGATCCTCAAGAATCACCGCAAATTCGTCGCCGCCCGTGCGCGCCACCGTATCCGAGCGCCGCACCCGGCCAAGAAAAACCTGTCCGACGTGGCGGAGAAGCTGATCGCCGATATGGTGGCCGGCACTGTCGTTGACTCGCTTGAAATCGTTCAGATCGATCAGCAGCAGCGCAGCGCTTGACCCGTGACGACGGCAGCGCTCCAGCGCCCCGGACAACCGGTCCTGAAAGAGCCGGCGATTGGGCAAACCCGTCAGTTCGTCGTGCAGAGCCAGATACTTTGCGTAATCGATCTGATCCTCAAGCAGCAGCAGGATCATGCCCACCGCCACCACGTACTTGGGCAGATTCCACACTTCGTTCTGCAGTTGAACGTGCGGAAAGAAGAAGCTCAGCAAAGGAGCCACGACGAATACCGCGGCCCAGAAGAAGAAGCCCGCGATGGTGATGAACGCTCCCGCTGTCGAGCGCCGGTAGGTGTACCAGAAGTGAATTCCGCAGCCAAGGTAAACCGCTAAAAGAACCGCGTTCAGCGCCAGTTCAGGGCCGAGCACCGGCCGGTGCTGGAACGCCAGCAGGAAAATGCAAAGATCCACATAGAGACACACCGTGATCCAGCGCAGCCGATGCCCAAATCGCGGCAGTGCGGACACGGTCACCGCCAGAGGCAGGATTCCAAGCGAGAGAGCGGCCACCGTCAGAGGCCACCGCGCGCTCGGCCCGATGACGAGGATCGTAATGTAGAGCGTATTCGAGAAGAGCAGAGCGATCAGCATCCAGGGGCTGGAGTAGCTCTTGCGATACGGAACCGCCGCCCACATGAACAGCACGCCCGCCCACGTCAGCGAAGCGAGCCCCACGATCTGCACCAGGTCCGTCGCCCACACCGATTTGGGCACCAGGGTGAACGCCGCAAAGTGCAGAGCAATCATGCCCCACCCGGTCAGCCAAAGGCCAGACACCGAGGATCGGCAGCGACGCGCGACAGACCCGAAGGCGCACGCCAGCAATCCAATCGCCGCCAGATCCGGTACTTTGGTCCAGTCGATCACACAACCCTTTCAGCCTTCACAGGTTCACCCCACCCGGCTCGCCTGCTACGCCATGATTCAAAGGTAAGCGGCAGTAACGGAAGAATGAATCCACCGTTGGTGCAATTACGAAGAACATCGCCCGTATGGGTTACATGCGTACCCAGGTGCCCGGCATCCGGTCAGTGAAAGGCTCGGCCCGGCAGAAAATCCCACTCAGACCGGCGTTGATCCGTCCCTGACACATCTTCCCGGGGTGGACGAACATCTCGCTGGAACGATTGCCTTTATCCCGTCAGCCGAGGAGAGATTCAGTACCCAGGTCGCCCCCGGCACGGCCTCCTCCCCTAACCATAGCGAGGCCGGAGCCGCACCCCCATTCCGCAGAAGTTGCAGAGGACAGGCTGGTTGCGGACTTGGCGGGGCCATCTTCAGGTGATGACCGGCTTCTCCGCGATCCCCTCGGTGCCAAATACCTTTTTGTAGCGCTCGATCTCCGCCGCCGGCCCCAGCGCTTTCGCCAGGTTGTCCGACAGCTTCACCGCCGGCCGGCCCTCGGCATCATTCAGCTTGCACACCAGGCGCGGCGGATCGAACCCCGTGCCGCCCTGCGGATTGCACTCGCGGAAATCGTTGGTCAGCAGGGTGCCCCATCCGCCGCTGAAGCGGATTCGCCGCTCCGGAATCCATTTATTGCTGTCGAGAAAATCGCTGGCCCGCCGGAATTCCTCCCGCGCAACTCCGTCGCGGATCCGCCCGGCAAACGTCGCGTGCAGTTGCAGGATCTCATCCACATCCAGCGAATCCGACGCGATGAACAGCTTCCTGCGAGGATCGCGTCCCCGCTCCTCGAGCCAGGCAATATATTCCTCGCCCGCAACAAACGGATCCTTGCTGTCGGCGCGCTGCCCCGTCCAGTCCGCCACCCAGTTCGGCGCGTGGCGCAGAAACTGCGTCGTGCCAAAAGTGTCCGGCAGCAGGATCAGCAGCTCGCCTCCGTAGGTCTGCTGCCACAAATCCAGCATCCGGTACTGCGACGACTGCAGCTCCTCGTCGTTGCGCGCCATCGCCGCCAGCGCCATGGGCAGCTCGTGCGCATTGGTCCCGATCGCCTCCACGTCGTGTTTATAGGCAAGGTAGGTGTTCGATGTGCCGCGAAAGCTCTCGCCCAGCACATTGTGCATGGCGGTCACAACATATTCCTGCCACAGAAAGCTGTGCCGCCGGCGCGTGCCAAAATCGCTCACGTGCAGGTCCGGCACGCCGCGCAGACGGTCCATCTTGTCCCACAGCCTGGACTTCGCGCGCGCATACAGAATGTCCAGCTCCAGCTCGCTGAGCCGCTTCAGATGCGCCCGCGTGCTCAGCTCGCTCATGATCGCCAGCGCGTAAATCTCCCACAGCGTAGCCTCGGGCCACGATCCGTGAAAAGCCAGCGAGAAGCGCCCATCCTGCGCGCTGAGTTCGTAGATGCATAACCGGAACCGGTTCTCCAGCCAGTCCAGAAACCCCGGCTCAAAGATGCCCCGCTTGCCGTAAAACGTGTTGCCGGCCAGCCAGATGATCTCCGACTTCTGGAAGCGCAGGCTCTTCACCTGGTCCAGCTGCGCGCGCAGCTCATCCATCTCGATCAGGCTGGCATAACGCTGATCGGCGGAGCGATCGATGAGTGTGAACGTGACCTGCGTCTGCGCAAAGTGCTTCCAGATGAACTGCAGCATCAGCAGCTTGTAAAAATCCGTGTCCAGCAGCGACCGGATGATCGGATCCAGCTCCCAGTTGTGGTCGTGCGCCCGCCGGGCAAGATTGATGATCACAGCACCACGATATCAACCCGGAGCGCTGCGGGCCGGCCTCCCCTCGCCAATGCACAACTTCCGGTGGTAGTGTTCTCCGGTGCAAATTCCGGCGCGTCCCGGCTCTGGCAAAAAGAGACACCGCAGCTGACCCCAGCTCTCTTCCGGAGGCTCGTTCCATCGCCCCAGCGCCTGCCCGCGACCTGTTGCACACGAGGTTTAGCTATGGCAACCATCGCAATCGATCCCCGCATCAGCGGCACCACCGCTGACTTCGTCTCCCAGCGCCACCAGATGTACATCGACGGCCGCTTCGTCACCGCCGCCTCCGGCAAATATTTCCCCGTCTTCAACCCCGCTACCGGCGAAGTCGTCACCGAGGTTCCCGAGGCCGAAGAGGAAGACGTCAACCGCGCCGTCCTCGCCGCGCGGCGCGCCTTCGACGAAGGCCCCTGGCCCCGCATGTCTCCCTCCGAACGCGGCCGCATGATCTGGAAGCTCGCCGACCTGCTCGAACAGCATCTTGAGGAGTTCGCCGAAATCGAGTCCCTCGACAACGGCAAACCGCGCAGCATCGCGCGCGTCGCCGATGTGCCCCTTGCTGTGGACATGTTCCGCTACATGGCCGGATGGGCCACCAAAATTACCGGCAGCACCCTCCCGCTCTCCGCCGGACCACGACTTCCACTCCTACACCCTGCGCGAGCCCATCGGCGTCGTCGCGCAAATCATCCCCTGGAACTTCCCCCTGCTCATGGCCGTCTGGAAACTCGCTCCCGCGCTGGCCTGCGGCTGCACCATCGTCCTCAAGCTCGCCGAGCAGACCCCTCTCTCCGGCATCCGCCTCGCCCAGCTGATCGACGAAGCCGGTTTCCCGCCCGGAGTCGTCAACATCCTTACCGGCTACGGCGAAGGCGCCGGCGCTCCGCTCGCCGCGCACGATCTGGTCGATAAGGTCGCCTTCACCGGCTCCACCGAAGTCGGCAAGCTCATCGTCAAGGCCGCGACCGGCAATCTCAAGAAAGTCTCCCTCGAACTCGGCGGCAAATCCCCGGCCATCGTCTTCCCCGATGCCCCCATCGACCAGGCCGTCTCCGGCACCGCCAGCGCCATCTTCTTCAATCACGGACAGTGCTGCTGCGCCGGCTCCCGCCTCTACATCCATGAGAAGGTCTTCGACCAGGTCGTCGAAGGCGTCAGCCAGGTGGCCTCCGACATCAAGCTCGCGCCCGGCCTCGATCCCTCCTGCCAGATGGGCCCGCTGGTCAGCGACGAGCAGTATCGCAAGGTCGTCAGCTACATCGAGTCAGGCGTGGCGGAAGGCGCCAAGATCGCCGCCGGCGGACCGGTCTCCGGCTTCGATCGCGGCTACTTCGTTCGTCCCACCGTGCTCACCAATACCAACCCGCGCATGAAGGTCGTTCAGGAAGAGATCTTCGGCCCGGTCGTCTGCGCCGTGCCCTTCTCCGACAAGGACGTCGACGCCATCATCAAGCGCGCCAACGACACCGTCTATGGCCTCGCCGCCTCAGTCTGGACGCAGAACCTCTCGCTCGCCCACAAGGTCGCGCGCGGCCTGCGCGCCGGAACGGTCTGGGTCAACTGCCACAACGTCTTCGACGCCTCCCTCCCCTTCGGCGGATACAAGCAATCCGGCTGGGGCCGCGAGATGGGCGAAGAAGTCCTCCACAACTACACCGAGATCAAAGCCGTCACTGTCGCGCTCTGATCCTCCACGGTTGCATCCTGACCCGGAGCATCGCGAAGGGGAAGAACCTCCGGTTGCTTTTCACACATGAGGCTCGTGGCAGAAGGCACCTCTGGCTGGCCATTCAAGCTCGCTTTTGGCTTGAGTGGCCCAGCCGCGCGCTTCAGCCCCGGCGCCGTCGCCCCGCCTACCGAAGCCACGGATTTTCGATCCCCAGGATCTCATACTGATCCGCCACGACGGGTTCGGTTCCGCACATCGCAGGCTTAAACGTCCAGCGTTTCAGCGCTTCGATCGCCGCCTCATCCTCGGTGGGACCCGCACTCTGAACGATGGCCACGTGGCCAACGCTGCCATCGGTCATGATGGTCACCTCTGCCGCCGTTTCAATTCTCTTGAAGTGTCCACGAACTGCGCTCGGCATCGGATCTTCGATGCTCTCCGCGCCCTTGAACTTGTCCGGGCATACGCGGCGCTCGATCGCCCCCGCCGGAGGCACCAGCAGCTTCGGATCCAGTGGCGATTCCTGAAGACCCATCACGGTCGCAGACATCACGAGCTGCCCATTCCTGAGCGACTCCAGTTTGCGTGGGTACCGATGCCCTCCAAAATCGACAAAGTCGCTGAACTGCTCTCGAGCCACATCGTCTTTCGCGTAGCCAACGTCGGTTCGCGTCTGGCTCACCACATCGTGAGTCGTCGAGTCCACGCAGATTTCAAAAGACTCCCGTTTGTAAATCGGATCCGGATTGTGGGCCTTCAGGCAATCCTGGTTCGCACCGCCTTCCCTGCGAGGGTTGCCGGCTTGCGGCACGAGTTTGTTGTACACATACCCTACATGCAGCAGGTCGAAAAGATCCCTAACCTGTATGGGAGTGAAATCCACGTTGCGCAGCGTGTAAGTCCATTCGCCCGTCTGGAACTTGATCTGCTCAAATTTGCCCATCGACACCCGGCTCCACCACCGGTCTTTGGCCTCCCACCGCAGCCGCATATGCCCCTGCAAAGGTGGGTTCACCTGGACGGTGAAATCAAGGTCCATCACAAACGGCCGATCGGAATCCTCCAGCAGCGCTGCCTGCCGGCTCGCAATCTCCAGCACATTCGGAGTCGCCTGGCGTATCCGAAGGCAGCGCGGGAACCGAGGCCGCGACCACCACCGTTAAGATCAGAGCCCTTTCAATCATGCGCGTACTCCAAACGTGATTGGGCGCTTGCGCTGCCCGCTGCATGCAAGGCCCGAGTTGAAACCGGCTCCATCCTACGGCCATCCGGTCGTTTCCGCCAGACCGGCTGGGCTGCGAGAGGGGCGAAGAGGTCCTCCACAACTCCACAAGATCAAAGCCGTCACCGTCGCCCTCTGATCCCGGTGGCGCTCTGATCCCGGTGGCGATCGGATCCCCGGTTGCGTTAGGGTTCCCTTTCTTGATTCGCACGGGCGGAAGACTTCTTCCGCCCGTTTCCTTTCTATGCCCTGGCTTCGACGGGCTGTCCCATCGTCTTCGGCATCTGTGAGTGGGGCAGCAACCTCGCCCCAGCCAGCCTCGGGAAAAAAATCATCCCCCCACACCCCTGCAGAAGGCCAGGTTCACCCCATAGCAAGAAGCTTCGTCCTCGCCGGCTCAGAGATCAATCTCGAAATTGCTGACCTTCAAACCAAAGTCATGGGCTCCGGCGTTTCCCGACCCGTTTCGGGAAGCCCGGTTTTCCTCGATGGGGCAGCCGCATCCCCGAGGGTCCTTGCCCCGGCAGGGCAAGCAGCCCCCTGCCCGCTCTGCTCAGCGAGTCGGGAAACCCGCCCCATTAGTGCGGATATAGGTTGTCGACGCGTCCGATGAGGTAGCGACGAACTGGTTCGGGCTCAGGAACCGGATTTTGTTCGTGGTCACTACCCCCATCGGGGCCGGCGCCGGAGCCGGCGCGCAGTTGCCGCCGACGCAGATTTGTTTCGGCGAAAAATCCTGCCACTTATAGCTCAGCGTGCCCTGCGCGGCGTTGAGCTGGTAGACGCCCGACAGCATGAAACTCATGCCCTGACGATTCTGGGTCGTCGACTGGACGCGCCCGCTGGCCGTGAAGCTGGTGGTAATCATCAGCCCTGACGGCAGGTTCCAGTTCACCGTCGCAGACCACGTGCCGACCAGCGAAGGAGAAGACTGCGCCTGGGGCGGCTTTGCTTGCGCAGGCAATTGGCCCGCCAGGACCAGCGCACAGAGCAGCGGAAGCAGGTTACGGGACACGTCGCCCCCCCCCAAAAAACAGTCCGGAATTCGAGCGCCCACTCTACCAGATTCCATCAGCCGCCAACAACAAACGCCTTTCCGGATATCACGCTCCGTCATCATCGGGCTTCAATGTTCACCAGGCCCTGGTTAGGTCTCTCGCGCCGAAAATTGAGCAGAGCCTGTTCCTGCGCTCAGCTATCGGCGACCGGCTGCCCCCCTGTGGCATCCTTTAGAAGCAGATGGCCCCCGACCGCACAGCCCGGCCCGACCGCACCACCCGCCTGCGCTCCTTTGAGCGCACCATCGCCAGCGCCCGGCAGACCATCATGCTCAGCGAGATCGCCAAGCTGGCCATCGACAGCTTCCGCACCTCGAAGGTGCGCTTTGTGCTCACCGCCCTCGGCATGGTCATCGGCACCGCTTCGGTCATCCTGGTGGTGGCCATCTCGCAGACCGGCCGCCAGTACATCCTGAGCGAGATTCAGGGTATCGGCACCAACCTGGTCGAATTGGAGTACGCCGGTGGCGGCTCCGGCGCAGTCACCAACGTTCAGTCGGACTTCCTGGTCTTCGATGACGAACACACCGTCGACGAGCAGGTGCCGTCGGTCGCCGCATCGTCGGTCGTGCTGGAGATGCACCAGAACATCAGCCTCGGAGGCATCACCCACGAAGTGCTGGTTCTCGGTGTCGAGCCGCAGTATCGCCAGGTGCGCAACCTGGTCACCCTGGCCGGCCGATTCTTCGATGAAGAGGACGAGAGCTCCGACAGCAAAGTCGCCGTCGTCACCGAGCCCTTTGCGCGCGCCATGTTTGGCACCACCGCCGAAGCCATTGGCGGCACGTTCACCATCAACGGCCTGCCCTTCACCATCATCGGCATCTTCAAGGAACGCGTCGAAACCTTCGGCGAAACCGAGATCGCCAATCAGACCGTTCTCATTCCCTACACCGTCGGCCGCTATTTCAGCGGCACCGACAACGTGAAGGAGATGTACTTCTCCATTCGCGATCAGACCGACGTCGAAGATGCAGCCCGGCAGATCGTCAATGCGGTCAAAACCGACGGACGCCACCAGCCCGGCTCCGTCTATCAGACTCAGACCATGACCGCGCTCATCACCCTGGCCGGTCAGGTTGTGAATGCGCTGACCGCCATGCTGCTGCTGGTCTCCGGCGTCACCCTCGCCGTCGGCGGCGTCGGCATCATGAACATCATGCTGGCCACCGTGCGCGCGCGCACCCGCGAGATCGGCATCCGCAAGGCTCTCGGCGCCACTCGCCGCGAGATCAAGCTCCAGTTCCTGATGGAGGCGATGTTCGTGTCTCTGTTCGGCGGCCTGATCGGCGCCGTCCTCGGCCTGGCGATCCCCTTCTCCGTCCGCTTCTTCACCGCCTGGCGCGTGCCGGTGTCCGGCTGGTCCGCGGTCATCGGACTCATCGCATCGGCATCGGTCGGCATCATCTTCGGCACCTTGCCCGCCAATCGTGCAGCAGCCATGGACCCCATCGAGTCGCTGCGCTACGAATAGCGGGCCAGGGTCAGGGTTCCGCCGTTACCGCACCGTCACGCCGGCAGGAATCACCGTGAGGGCGAACTCCATCTGCGTTCCGTCCGGCACATGCACGTTCTTGCCCTTCGAACTGAACGTCGCCGAAGTGTGCTCGTGAATGTCGCTCTTCAGCATCACGTCCGGCACGCCGCCGTGCCTCTGGGTCGGCTGCGAAGGCCCCTGGCTCGCGTCCGGCACGTTCATCGGCTGCGGAGTCGGAGCAGGCGTCGATCCGCCCCCCATCGCCCCGCCACCGGAGGGCGCTCCACCGCTGGGAGCGGAGTTGGGCATCGCTGCAGGCGCACCAGAAGGCCCGCCTCCAGCCTGCTGCTGCGCATAGACCGGCTCGGAAACCGCCAGCACCGTCGCCTTGATCGGCAGTTCTTTCCCATCCTTCAGCTTTGCCTTGTCGAAGGTGACCGTCACCGTCGAGTCACTCTTGTGATCGGAAGCCTGCACCTGGTCCACGTGCCCTTCCAGCACCGTGTTCTTCGGCAGTGCTACAGCATCGGGAATCTGCACTCCCTGCACCAGCTTCGCGGCCACCGGATCGCCCTGCTTCGCCTTCTTTGTGTCGATTGTCTTATCCAGCAGTGCTTGCGCCTGCACCATCTGAATCGTGCGCTGTGGTTGCGGCGCGCTCTGCGCAGCTGGCTGAGACTGCTGCGCAGAAGGTTGACCTGGTTGGGCAGCCGGCTGGTTTTGCGGCCAGGCCACAGCGCCCAGCAGTGTGCTCAGAGCCAGGCCTGTTCCCACTGCCAGGCTCCGGCGAATCATTCCATTCATAAACCCCTCCTCCGGGCGCAGAATTCCCCTCCCTTACGAGGACGCACCCCCAGGCAAATGGCGTTGCCCACAACTTGGTAAACTTAAGGGAGAAATGGCTGCCGCAACTCCACTTCCGATTTCCGTAAGCGAGTATCTGCATACGAGCTACCGGCCGGACTGCGACTTTATCGACGGTGTCGTGGAGGAGCGAAACTTGGGCGAATTCGATCACGCTGCATTACAGGAAGCCCTCCTCAGCTGGTTTAGAGATCACCGAGACGCATTAGGGCTTCGCGCCTTCCCCGAACTCCGCGTTCAGGTCTCCCCCACCCGCTTCCGGGTCGCCGACATCTGCGTGCTGTCCGCCTCTGCCCCACGCGAACAGATCATTCAAACCCCGCCCGTCGCCATCATTGAAATCCTCTCGCCCGAGGACAGAGTCAATCGCTATCTCGAGCGGCTCGAGGACTACCGCAGGATGGGAGTACGCAATGTCTGGGTCGTCGACCCCGGAGATCGCCGCGGTTTCGACTTTTCCTCCGGCGGCTGGCTCGAAACGCAGTCCTTCGCCGATCCGAGCACAGGTATCCACCTCGACCTGGCCGCTCTGTTCGCCTCCGTCGACGACGCCCTCCGCGACCCCGGGCAAAAGTAGCCTCAGCTTCCTCCGCTTCCACCCTCAACGTCACGCCGCTCAAATCACCGTTAGGAAACCCCTGTGAGCATCCGCAATATCGCCATCATCGCCCACGTCGACCACGGCAAGACCACCCTCGTCGATCAGCTGCTGCGCCAGGCCGGAACGTTTCGCGCCAACGAAACCCTCACCGAGCGCGTCATGGACTCCAACGAGCTCGAGCGCGAGCGCGGCATCACCATCCTCGCCAAGAACACCGCCGTCTTCTACCACAAGGAGAAGATCAACATCGTCGACACCCCAGGCCACGCCGACTTCGGCGGTGAAGTCGAGCGCGCCCTCAAGATGGTCGATGGCGTCATGCTGCTCGTCGACGCCTCCGAAGGCCCTCTGCCGCAAACGCGCTACGTCTTATCCAAAGCGCTGGAAGCAAAGCTGCCGCCGATTCTCGTCATCAACAAAATCGACCGCCCCGACGCGCGCCACCAGGAAGTGCTCAACGAGGTCTACGACCTCTTCATCGATCTCGACGCCAGCGAGGACCAGCTCGACTTCCCTGTGCTCTATACCAACGCCAAACTCGGCCAGGCGAGCTCCTCACCCACCGAGCACGGCACGGACCTGATGCCCCTCTTCGACGCCATCCTCAGCACCATCCCCACCGGCAAAGGCGATCCAGACGGCATCCTGCAAATTCAGGTCACCAACCTCGACTACTCCGACTACCTGGGCCGCCTCGCCATCGCGCGCGTCTTCCAGGGCACGCTCCACACCGGCGACGATGTCGCCATCTCCAAACGAGACGGCTCGCTCCAGAAAACGCGCATCACCAAGATGTTCAGCTTCAGCGGCCTCCATCGCGTGGACATCGAAGCCACCGAGATCGACGACATTGTCGCCATTGCCGGCGTCGAAGGCATCACCATCGGCGAAACCATCACCAGCGTCGAAAATCCCGCGCCCCTGCCCGCCATCATCATCGACGAGCCCACCATCGCCATGCAGTTCTCCATCAACAACTCGCCCATGGTGGGCCGCGAAGGCCAGTGGGTCACCTCGCGCAATCTCCGCGAGCGCCTCGAAAAGGAGCTGCTCACCAACGTCTCCATTCGCGTGGAAGAAAGCGGGAGCCCCGACAGCTTCAAGGTCCTCGGCCGCGGTGAGCTGCAACTCTCCATCCTCATCGAGATGATGCGGCGCGAGGGCTTCGAGCTAATGGTTGGCCGGCCTGAAATCGTTACGAAGGAAGTCAACGGCAAGCTCATGGAACCCGTCGAGCACCTCACCATCGACATTCCCGAGAGCTTCATCGGCACCGTGATCGAGCACCTCGGCCCGCGCAAAGGCGAGATGGTCAAGATGCACAACCACGGCTACGGCCGCGTGCGCCTGGAGTTCCGTGTGCCTTCCCGCGGCCTCATCGGCCTGCGCAGCGATCTGCTCACCGAAACCCGCGGCACCATGGTGATGAATTCCCTCTTCGACGGTTACATGCCGCACCAGGGGCAGATCCCGCAGCGCCCCACCGGCGCCCTGGTTGCCGACCGGCCCGGCACCACAACCGCTTACGCCCTCGAGGGCCTCGAAGACCGCGGCATTCTCTTCACTCCGCCCGGCGTCGAGGTCTACGAAGGCATGGTCATCGGCGAGCACTCCCGCGACAACGATCTCGACGTCAACGTCGTCCGCGAAAAGAAGCTCACCAACATGCGCGCCTCCACCGCCGACGAAGCCATTCGCCTCGCTCCACCGCGCCTGCTCAACCTCGAACAGGCCATCGAGTTCATCGCCGACGACGAGATGGTCGAAGTCACGCCCAAGTCTCTGCGTCTTCGCAAGAAGATCCTGCAGTCCAATCGCCGGCCGCGGCGGAATCCCACCGTCATCGCCTGAGATCTGAAGCCGCCGCCGCGGTCGCTAGCACGGAACGCCCGGAAACATTTCCTCAGCCCTCTCAATTCGCCCACTTTCGTAACTTTCGCTTCGCGCTCCAACCGAGCTACGATCCGTCACTATTGCGGGGCCGAACTCGCGCGGCGAGTACCCACGCAGCGTCCGGCGGGGCACCGTTCTCCCTTTCGGCGGGAGGCCTGACCCGCCGCGACGCACCCCTGGACCGTCGATCCGAACTGTTGCATCTGTGAGCGATTCCCCGATCTGCTCCGCGATTCCCGAAGGCCCGCCCATCTCCAGCGAGGGGCCGGATCAGACTGCCAGTCTGTCAACCTCGCCCGCAGCCATGACCCGCAGTTCCACCACAGGAGTATCGACAATGGCAAAATCTCAGAAAGTTACGTTGAAGGGGACCGAGCACACCCCCATGCCGGGAGCGCGTGCCATCGGACCGACCTCTCCGCATCAGCTGATTGAAATCTCCGTTGTCCTGAAGAACCGCCAGCCTCTGAATCTCGTCCAGCATCGCGGCCAGATTCTCAGTCACGGCGACTTCGCCAGAACCTACGGCGCCGACCCCAACCACATCGAGATGATCCGGCAGTTTGCCCGCGAGAATAACCTGCAAGCCCTTACCACCGGCGACGAAATTCATCGCCGCACCGTTACCCTGGCCGGCACCGCAGCCGACATGGAAAAAGCGTTTGACGTGGAGCTGGTCGGCTTCGAGCACCCCGATGGGACTTACCGCAGCCACACCGGTTCCATCCAGGTTCCCGATACCCTCGCCTCCGTCATCCAGGGTATTTTCGGTCTGGACAATCGTCCTGTTGCCCACCCCCACATCCGTATGCGCAGCACCAATCGCGCCTTCGGCTCCCGCGCTTCAACCACCTCCTATACTCCGCTGCAGGTCGCCTCGCTGTATGACTTCCCCTCCAGCGCCGATGGCGACAACCAGACCATCGGGATCATCGAACTCGGTGGTGGCTACCGGCCGGCCGACCTCCAGCAGTACTTCAAGAACCTCAGCCTGCGCACTCCGCCGGTCCGCGCCGTTCTCGTCGATCACGCCAACAACCGTCCCTCCACCCCCAACAGCGCCGATGCCGAGGTGATGCTCGACATTGAGGTTGCCGGTGCCGTTGCCAACGGCGCATCGCTGGCCGTCTACTTCACCTCCAATACCGCTCGCGGTTTTCAGGATGCTCTCAGCACCGCGGTCCACGACCAGTTGCACACGCCCTCGGTGCTCTCCATCAGCTGGGGCAATCCCGAGGCAATGTGGACACAGCAATCGATGGAGTGCTTCGACCAGGTTGCCCAGGAGGCCGCCTTGCTGGGCATCACCATCGTTGTCGCCAGCGGCGACCACGGCTCAAGCGACGGCATGACGGGAACCCAGAACCACGTCGATTTCCCTGCATCCTGTCCGCACGTTCTCGGTGTCGGAGGCACCCGGCTCACTGCAGCCGGCAACAACACCATTCAATCTGAAACCGTCTGGAACGATGGCCCCACCGGCGGCGCCAGCGGAGGCGGCTACAGCAACGTCTTCGAACGGCCATCGTGGCAGGCCTCGGTCGTCATCACGCCGGCGCGCGGCGTTCCGGATACCTCGGGCAACGCGGATCCAGACACCGGCTACAACATTCTTGTGGACGGCGAGCAGGCAGTGATCGGCGGCACCAGCGCCGTCGCTCCACTCTGGGCCGGCCTGATCGCGCGCTGTAATCAGCTGCTCGGCAGCCGCCTCGGATTCCTCAATCCCACGCTGTACGCCATCAACCAAAACAGCGGGTTCCGCGACATCACCCAGGGCAACAATGGCGCTTATTCCGCGACGCCGGGCTGGGATGCATGCACCGGCCTGGGCACGCCGCATCGGCGATCGCCTCGTCCAGGCTCTTGCAACGGCCACCGGGAAGAGCCTCTCCACAACCGTGGCCAAACTAGCCGCCTCGGCCGAGACTGTTTCAACCCGCAGCCGCCCGCATTCGGCCGCCTGACGGCTGACCTGCGATCTTCATCCCTGCACGGTTCTTCTTTTTCTCCCCTGGAATCGCGCAGATCGGAGGAGCTGGCATCAGTCCAGCTCCTCCCCTTTCTCGTGCGTTTTATGCTCTGTGTGTTTACGCCGCCTTCTGCGCGTAAGGATTGACCCGCTCGGCAATCTCGGTCAGCAGATGGTCGGCATGCCCCTCTTCCTTAATCGTCTTGTCGAGCAGTTCCACATGCGCGGTCTCGCCCAGAAGCTGCGCCCAGCGGCGAACCGCGCCATACACGGCGATCTCGTAGTGCTCCACGCGCTGCCCGGCCGAGATCAGCGCCGCATCGCGCACCGCGTCGTCGGCAGCGTCTTTCACCATGTCCTCGGTTTCAGTCACCAGCGCCGCCAGAACCTTACACTTCATGGCTTTGGCCTCTCCGCTTGTCTGATTGAGGATCTGTTCGAGCCTCTCCACGTGCATTTTCGTCTCCTGCAAATGCGACTGGAAGGCCTGCTTGAGTTGCGTATCCACTGCCTTGTCCATCATCTTCGGCAGCGCTTCGGTGATCTGCTCCTCGGTCGAAAGCAGCATCTGCAACTGGTTGATGTAAAGCTTGCGAAGTTATCGAGATTCGCGGAAAAAACCTTCATAGCTCTCGCTCCTGTAGTTGATTGAATTGCGCGTCTGTTTGGTGGGATGCGCCCAGCCGTGTGGATCGAAGCTTCCACCCTCCGCGCCCCATCAATAGAAAAGGGCAGGGACGAATCCCTGCCCTTCACCGACAACCTCAAGCCGCCAAATTAGATCATGCGCGCAAACTTCTCCCGCCGCTTCTCCCACTCCTCCGTCGAAAACAGCCGACGGCCCCACATCGATCAGGCGCGGAATCATATTGAAGATGGCAACCGGGCTCCAGCGCCTGCCATCGCGCGAGCGAAAACCCATTTCATTCAGATGACTCGCGATGTTGGAGAAGGGGAAATCCTGCACCAGCATCTCCATCATCTGCAGCAGCGCCTGCTGCTCGTTCGGATCGAGCTCCAGCCCCTTGCAGTCCTCCGAAATCCGCAGACCGTAAGGAATGTCCTCCGGAAACGCGCCGTCGGTGGGCATTTCCGAATCGGGCAACTCGCGCCGCCACTCCACCGAAACCAGATGCCATCCCGCCGCCACCCGCTGCCGCACAATTTCTTCAAGGATCGGCTGACCAATCATGTCGCGGATCCGTTCTACGTAAGCCATGCGAAGCCTCCCTGTTTGAACCTCACCGTTTGGCGCCTATTAGACTGCACGCCCGCGACCATCGCAAGCGGCGTGTGACGAACAGGCTAAGTCATCGAAACACAGGCGTAACCACCTGGGACGAACCCGCGCCCCTCGTACCGCCAATGTCCACTTTCCGGAATGGCGTCCGGACCCGAACGCACCCAGGGGGCTACCAGCTACAGGCTACCGGCTACAGGCTGCTTCACTGATCCTCAACCTGCAGCGTCACCACCTGCTGGCCTGTCACCACCGCATCCATCGGCAACGACGCCATCGGCACGGCCGACTCCCCGTTCAGCGCCATCCCCTTATTTTCCCGCAGTGGCGCCAGCGCATTTGCCACCGTCATCGGAATCGCCGACAGCGTCCGTCCATCCACCGCCGCCTGCGCCTCCGGCGCCAACAGCGTGATGTACAGCTGATCGCTCGTGTGTACGCTGTTCAGCTGCGCGATGGTCGCTGCCACATCCAGCGGCTGCGCGTTGAACTGCGGCGGCTGCAGCAGCCGGTCCAGCGTGCCCGCATCGCTCACCAGCAGCCGCACCGGCCCCTCAGGCAAGTTTGACGGCAGCTTCACCGGCACCCGCACGTTGTGCGGCTCGCCGTGCCAGGGAAGAATCGTCGCCTCCACCGTGACCGTGTCACCCGGATGCACCTCCACCCGGCTCGTATGCGCGCTCTGGATCTCCGCCGTCAGGCGCCGCGGAATCGCCGCCACCTCCAGATCGACACTCTCCACCGGCGTGCGCCGCGCCGCGTTGTCGTAGAGGCGCGTAAAGCGCTCTCCCAGCGTCAGCGCCGTCTGCAGATTCGCCGGCAGCGCATCGGTGGGCGCCACCAGGCTGTTCAGCTTCACCAGCGGATACCCGCTCAGCTTCACCGACCCCTGCACGTGATACGTCGTCTCCGCCGAGTACGTGTTCACCTGCATCAGCGCCTGATACACCGCCACCATCACGGCCATGGGCGTAATCTGCGGCTGATCGATCACCTCAAAATGCAGCGCGTCGAGGTCTTTCCCCTCCGCCGCTCCTGACGCCGTTCCCCGCGTCACCCGCAGCGTCACCGGAATCATGCGCGCCGTCTTGCCGAACTCACCCATGATCGCCGAGGCGCGATCCTCGGTGATCGACCCCACCGTCTCGGTCGTGTTGATAATCTTGAACGCCTCCAGCGGCGACGGCAGCGTCGCCACCACGTCCGCCTTCGTCATCGGCATCGATACCGGTCCAAACTGCGTGATCGGATGCCCGCACGCCAGCATTCGCTTCGGATCGATGTACGTCACCGTGCAGGTCGCCGCAATGTTCAGATCCCCGCGCAGCAGCACCGCGCTCACCGCCGACCCCGGCATCAGCGGATCCGGCTGCTTCTCGTTGCTCGCCGAGCCGCCCACACCTTCCACCGGTACCAGTCCCGCCGGAGCATGACCTTCCTGACAACTGCAGAGCCCCCGCACTAAACCCGCTGAACACCAGCGGCGTATCCATCGGCTGCATCAGCCCGCCAGCCGCACCGGGACTGCTGATCGCACCCGCGCCCGGCTCTCGCCCGCCGGCACTCGCCAGCTCCGTCACCGGCGAAGACTGCTGCCTCTCCACCCCCAGCATCGACTCATCGGCGTGATCCCGCAGATCGGCTCCTTGCTGAATTGCCCGATCCGGTACGACAACCGCCCACCAGCCGCCCGTCGATATACACCGGGTTCCCGCTCATGCCCGCCACCACGCCGGTGTACTCGGGCTTCGTGCCTTTCAGCCGCGCCAGAATCATGTCCTGCCGCGGCCCAGCGCGTCGTGGAGCACCCCCAGAATCTCCACCCCCATCGGCTCCGGTTTCGTGCCCTCAAAAACCGTGTAAGCCACGCCCAGCTGGCCCCTGCGGTCCTCGCTGAGCGGAAAAAATTTTCGTGATCTCCGGCGGATGCGGAGGCAGCGCCGCGGCGGCGACCGGCGGCGGAAGCCCTGCACCGCTCGGAAGAAGAACCCAGAGGCTGCCCCACGCGGCCAGCGCCGTCATCCCTCGGCGGATATCTTTCAGCTGCTCATACACGTCCATAGACGATGCTGCTCCCACGCTTGCCGCAAAGGTACCCGTGGCACGAAGATTGTTCCAGAGGTTGTTCCATCAGGAAATCCCACCTGCGTTTCCCAGCGGTCGCCGTTGCTCTGCTGCTCTTACAGACGCTTTTGCCCGGTCGTGGGTTATGCGCGCAGCAAACTACGCCCCCCAGCGATCCGCAAACCCAGCCCCAGCAGCAGCAACAGCCGCCCGCCGACCAGACCGCGCCCGAGGCAAGGCGGCCCCGGCAACGACAACGGCCCATCGCGCTGCCCAAAAAGGCGCCCAGCGCCACTCCGCCCCCGGCGCCACCGCCCACGATCAAGAACCCTCCCCGGCCTCGGCAACCTCTCCCTCCGCGTCGATGTCCCGGTCGTCAATGTCGACGTCAATGTCTACACCGATAAGACCCACCAGTTCATTCCCAATCTCAAAGAAGAAAACTTCCGCGTCTTTGAGGATGGCGCTCCCCAGGAAATCGTCAGCTTCCATCAGGTCAAAGCCCCCATCACCGCGGTCCTGCTGGTCGAGTTCGCCTCCACCGACTGGAATTTCATTTACGACATGTGGAATTCCGCCATCGCCTTCACCCAGCAGCTGCGCCCCGATGACTACATCGCCGTCGTCACCTACGACATGCACACCACCATCCTCACGGACTTCACCCAGAACAAGATGATGATCCAGCAGGCGGTCGAGTCCCTTCAGATTCCCACCTGGCAGGAGACCAACCTCTTTGACGCGGTGTACGAAACCCTCGACCGGCTCTCCCGCATCGACGGCCGCAAGTACATCATTCTGGTCTCTTCGGGCAACGATACTTTCTCGAAAATCACCCTGGACAAATGCCTGCAGAAGATCAAGGAGACGCCGAACGTCACCATCTTCTCCATCGCCACCGGCGGCGCCGGCATGATGGGCGGTGGCGGATTCGCCAGCGGCCGCATGAACAGCATCACCATGCTTCAGGCTGAGAACCAGCTCCAGAGCTTTGCCCGCATGACCGGCGGCATGTACTTCGAGCCCAGATTCACGGCGGAACTGCCCGACGACTTCGCCGAAATTAACGAATCCATTCGTAACCAGTATCAGATTACTTACAGGCCCTCGAATACCAAAATGGACGGCACTTATCGCCGCGTCCATGTCGAGTTGGTTGACCAGGAAGGCCACCCGCTCCGCATGCAGGACCAAAAACACAAGCCCGTCAAGTACGACATCGTCGCCCGCGACGGCTATAAGGCTAAACAGCAGGTGGAGTGACGGCCGCTTCTGCGGCTGACAAACGCGCGAATGACTGTCGAAAATCCATCCGCCGGCACCATTTTGGGAAGATAGTCCTGATTAGTACAAAAGTTTCGGTACATCGGTCATAAGTAACTGGAGGATCGGGTACTTTCTCGTTGTTGCGTCCTCCATGGAAGTGCTATAGATGGACCATCGCCTCGCCGCTCATACTAATGGCTTCGAGGCCAGTGGCTCTCTTTTCCGAGGAAGTACGGGCATGCATGACCTGATTTTTGCTGTCGCGTTTGTCGCGATGGTCGCAACCCCCGCTATGGTCGCCTCAATCGGCGGAAGAAAAGAATTCGATCCCGGCCCGGCAGCTCCCGCAATCCGGTCCCGACCCGCTCTTCCCTCCATCAGCATCAGCCCCTCTGCGCCTGCCGTGCGCCCGCCGTCCACGCGACGGAGAGTCGCCACGGAGCATCGGCGCTACGTCCTTGCCGACGGCCCCACGCTCCCCATGCACAACGCGCGCGGAATGGCGAACCGCTAAGGCATCGAAGCCTCGGCCCTGGTAATGAATCGAGGGCATCGGCCTCGATTCACACCGGCCTCGATTCACACCGGCCTCGATACATTCGTAAGGCTCCGGCTCCTCCACCTCCACCAACGCCCGCCCGGTTGCGAGCGGCCAGGTTCACCCCACAGCAAGAAGCTAAAGCCCTCGCCGCCAGATCTTCAAACACTTTCTTCCCCGATCCCACACGGAGGTACCGGCCTGAGTCCTCCAGCGAACCATTCCGGGAAAGCCGCTCCCCGCCTTTACCCTCATCACCCTTGAGAGCCCGCAAAAGCTCACACATCCTCAATCTTCGGGCTCAAGGTCCAGATTTGCTTTTCTTGTCAAGTTTCCACTCCTCCACCGAGGTCACTTTTGCTGAGGACAGACAACTTACAGACCAAAAAGTTTGGCAGAAACGACCGGTCAACCTGATATTCTGAATCTATAGTGGAAAAAAGCCTCATCCGGTTCGGATGGGGCTTTTCCCTGTCCGGAGTCACAACCGAAATGGACGCTGCCGACTGCTGGGTCTCGACAATCCGCAACTGCGTCACCGTCCCGCTTAGCGAGACGCCAGCCGGGCTGTCGACTTCGACAACAAAACAGGACACTGCAAATTCAACAACTTGCCACACACCCCCCCCAGGGGGGGAGGGGGGTACGACCGCATCGAGCCATCCGCAGCCAGGGTCACCCGTCTCCCGCGAATCCCTCCTTGTCGTTCTCCTTGGACCCACCGGCAGCGGCAAAACCGCGCTCTCCCTGGACCTGGCTCGCCGCTTCCAGGGGGAAATCGTCAGCTGCGACTCGGTCGCCGTCTACCGCGACATGGAAATCGGCACCGCGAAACCATCGCCGCTCGAGCGCTGCCAGATCCCGCACCACCTGATCGACGTTCTGCCTCCGGATCAGTTCATGACCGCCGGCGACTACGCGCGCCTGTCCCGCGAGGCCCTCGGCGGCATCGTCGCCCGCCGCCACCTGCCCATCGTCACCGGCGGCACCGGCCTGTATCTCCGTGCTCTGCTCGACGGCCTGTTCGCCGGCCCGCAGCGCTCGGAAGAAATTCGCGCCCGCCTGCGGAGCGGCGCCGAACGTCACGGTCCGGATTGGCTGCATCGCCTGTTGCGGCGCCTCGATCCCGCGGCCGCCGAGCGCATCCACCCCAACGATCGGCCCAAGCTGATCCGCGCCATCGAAGTCTGCCTTGCTGCCCGGCGGCCATTGACTGAGGCCTGGCAATCCCGCCGCGATCCGCTCACCGGTTTTCGCATTTTCCGCATCGGCCTCGACCCGCCTCGCCCGCAGCTCTACCTGCGCCTCAACGCTCGCGCCGAACAGATGTTCGTGCAGGGCCTCGTCCAGGAGACTCGCTCCCTCATCGCAAACTATGGCGACTCGCCGCGCGCCTTCGACTCCCTCGGCTATCGGCAGGCGCGCGCCGTCCTTCGCGGCGAAACCACCGAACAGCTCGCAGCCGCCGCCACCGCTCAGGCGCATCGCAATTACGCCAAGCGCCAGCTCACCTGGTTTCGACGCGAGCCGGATGTGCGCTGGCTCTCCGGTTTCGGCGACGATCCCGCTCTCGCCTCGCACGCCGCCGAGCTTGTACAACAGAACCTGTGACCGCATGCCCTCCGCGACCGCACTCAACGCTCCTCCGCCGCAACGCTCTAGGCCGGCGCCCGATCGCCGCCGTGTTTTTCGGATCCGCTCATTCTTCGCCCCGATCCTGCTCACGCCGCTGGTCCTTTGGATTCACGGCTACCACCCTTTCGCCGGCGATGCAGGCATCTATGTCGCGGGCGTCCGCCACATCCTCGATCCCTCGCTTTACCCGGTGAACGCTGCCTTTCCGGCGGCATTCACCAGGCTGTCCATCTTTCCGTGGATTCTGGCGGCATTAGTACGCCTGACGCATCTGCGCCTCTCGTGGATTCTGCTGACAGCGCACGTTCTCTCGATCGGCCTGTTCCTCTTCGCCTGCCATCGGCTCGCGACACGGCTCTTCTACGGCGAAGCGTCGCGATGGTGCTCCACTCTCGTTGCCGCTGCATGCTTCACCCTGCCGGTCGCCGGAACGGCCCTCTTCATCATGGATCCGTATGTTACGGCGCGCTCCTTCTCGACTCCGCTCACTCTGTTCGCGGTTGCCGCCGCCGTGGACCGCGCCTGGTTGCGAGCCACCATCCTGCTGGCGCTCGCACCACTGATCCATCCCCTGATGGCTGCGTATGCAGTCTCGTTTGCGGTCGTCTATGCCCTGATCGTGTCCGGAAGAGTACGCGCGGCAATCGCGTTCTGCTTTGCGCTGCTGGTGACAGGCGGCGCGGTCTTCGCGCTGGCGCATCGCATGCCGGTTTCGCCGTCGTATCGAGAAGCGGTCTCGCTGCCGGCGCGGACGTTTCTCTTTCTCGCGCGCTGGCATTGGTATGAAGTACTCGGTCTGCTGCTACCGCTGGGAATTCTTGGATTGGCGGTTCGCCGAACCAGTCCCGCCGATCCGAAGCGCGCACTGTGCCTGGCGTGCCTGCTGTTGGGCATCACCAGCACGCTGGCCGCGATGCTCTTCGTTCCGCCGGGCGGCCCATATGCCCTGGTCCCGATCGGTCCTGCGCAGTTTCCACCTGATTTATGCGGTCGGTCTGGTTCTCTGCGGCGGACTGCTCGCCGCCCGGATGTCGCACTCGCGTCCGGTTGGATTCTCGCTGATCGTTCTTCTCTTTGCCGGGATGTTCGCCGCACAAAACGTCGCCTGGCCCGGGTGTGATCGGATCGAGTGGCCCTGGACCCGGCCCTCCAACCCATACCAGCAGGCTTTCCTCTGGATTCGCGACCACACGCCGCGCAACGCTGTCTTCGCCTTCAACCCGGAGCTGGTCTATCTGCCCTACGAAGACGAGCAGGGTTTCCGCGCCATCGCCCAGCGCGACCACCTCGCCGACGACAAGGATGCGGGCATCGTCGCCGTCATTCCGCGATTCGCAGAGCGCTGGGCGGCGCAGCGCAACGCGCAACTCAATATCGACCGGATGACCGACGCCCAACGCATCGCCGCCCTCCATCCACTGGGCGCAAACTGGCTATTGCTGCCGCCCGAGACACAAACAGCCTTCCCCTGCCCCTACCGCAACGACGTGGTCAAAGTCTGCACTATGCCTCGGAATTAACTGATCGCTGAACGCTGAACGCTGCTTTTCTACTGCACTGTCAGCGCCACGCACACCGCACCCGCGCAGTTCGCATCCGACGAGGTCGCGTAGGTGATCGCGGTTCCGTTGCTGGAGTAAGCCGCGACCACGACGGTGTAATTGCCGGCGGCCGTTCCAGGGTTGGGCGAAGGCTGATAGTGCAGATACTTGTAGCGGACGTTGCACGCGGTCAGCCCCAGCGTACCCGCAGCCAGCAGCATCGCCAGGCCAAGGGCGCGCAGCGCGCGGTAGTTCTTCCGCCGGATGGCGCCGACCCCGGCCAGGGCCAGCACACCCGGAATCAGCACCGCGTACAACGTGCCGTCGTGTCCGGAAGGCCGATTCTTCGAAAGAACGCCCGACACTGCCGTCGTCGTGATCTGCAAAGCGCTGTTCACCGGGCCATTGGCCGGCGGCGTGACGACAACCGGGTCGAAGTCGCACGTAGATGCGCCGGGCAAACCGGAACACGACAGATTCACCGTCTCGGAAAAGCCGTTCTGCGAGGTCACCGTCAGATTCAGAGTTCCGTACTGCCCTGGCGTCAGCGACAGCGATGACGGGGTCGCGGTGACGGTGAAGCCCGGGACCGTGCCGGTGACATCCGGTGACACACCGGCGCTGGCCGACGAGTTCGCAAACGCGTCATTGCCGTGATAGACCGCCGTCACCGTCTTCGCCCACTGTGGCGGATTCGTCAGGTTCAGCGTCGCCGCGCCGTCCCGGACAAAGACCGATCCCAGCGAACCTTTCGCCGTCTCAAAACTGACCGACCCCTGCGAAACCGGAGCCCCCTGCACATCGGCCACCTTCGCCGTGAACGACAGGGTCCCGCTGTTGTTCTGCGCCGCAAGCTGCGTGCGGGTGGCCACCTGGGCATGCGCCAATCCGGCCGCGGCAAAAAAGCCGAAGCAAAGTCCGAAGGCAGCGATCCGTTGACGGGCGATGTGTTTCCGGAACGACGAAATCATTCGTGAGGAACTCTCTCCAATCAGGCGTCCGCCCGGAGCGTTGCTGGATTCGCGCCAAGCCGTGCCTGGCCGAACCCGTTCGCTGGCTCCTGCGGTGGAAGACTCATTGTATCTGACCGCATCAACCTCCGGCAGGTGAGCATCCCTCTCGTTCGCCGCCCTCCTTCGGCCTGTGGAGTTAGGATCGAGGGTTGACCATTCGCATCTCCCGAGGTCCTTCATGGCCATTTCGCTCTCCGAGCGCCCGCAGCTTCAGTTCCTGACCGCCCAGATCGACGAGCTGAAGCAGAAAGGCACGCACTTCCGGCTCCGCATCCTCGACGACATGCAAGCCCCGGTTTGCACCTACGACGGCAAACGCGTCATCAACCTCGCATCGAACAACTACCTCGGCCTGTGCAACCACCCCAAACTGCGCGAAGCCGCGATTCAGGCCATCAAAGATTACGGCGTCGGCTCCGGAGCCGTCCGCACCATCGCCGGCACCATGAAGATCCACATGGAGCTGGAAGAAAAGATCGCCCGCTTCAAGAACGTCGAGGCCTGCGTCGTCTTCCAGAGCGGATTCACCGCCAACGCCGGCACCGTATCCGCGATCCTCGGCAAAGAAGACTTCATCGTCTCCGACGAGCTCAACCACGCTTCCATCATCGACGGCGCCCGCCTGTCGCGCGCGAAGATCAAAGTTTTTCGACACAAAGACATCGCCCACGCTGAAGAAATCCTCAAAGAAATCCAGAACGAGCCCGGGCATAAGCTCCTCATCACCGATGGAGTCTTTTCCATGGATGGCGATATCGGCCCGGTGGACAAGCTCGCCGACCTGGCTGAGAAGTACGGCGCCATCATGATGGTCAACGACGCCCACGCCTCAGGCGTGCTGGGTCGCAACGGCCGCGGCTCCATCGACCATCTCCACTGCCACGGCCGCGTCAACATCCAGGTGGGCACGCTGTCCAAGGCCATCGGAGCCATCGGCGGCTATGTATGCGGCTCGAAGGATCTCATTGATTTTCTCTATCACCGGGCGCGCCCATTCCTCTTCTCAACCTCGCACCCGCCATCAGTCACGGCCACCTGCATCGCGGCGTTCGATCTGCTGGAGCGGGAGCCGGAGCGCATCGAACGTCTCTGGGACAACACCCGCTACTTCAAGACGGAACTCGGCCGCCTCGGCTTCAACATCGGCGGCATCAACACACCGGCAAGCGAAACACCCATCACGCCCATCATTATCGGCGACGGCCGCCTCACCATGAACTTTTCCCGCGCGCTGTTCGATGCGGGTGTTCTTGGAACCGGCATCGCTTTCCCAACTGTGCCCGAAGGCAAAGCCCGCATTCGCACCATCATGACCAGCGAGCACACCCGCGAACAACTCGATCAGGCGCTGGAGATTCTGGAGAAGACCGCTCGGCCGCTGGGGATCCTGGGCTAGCCGCAAACCAGAGTGCGGCAAGCTACCACTCGCACAGGCTGCTGAAGACGATCAGCGCCAGCCCAATCATCGTCGTCTCGTGACGCCCGGTGATCGCAGCGCCGAAGCACAACAGCACCACGCCGAGGGCAAAGACTCCATTCGATCCGGAACAACGGCCTTCGAACCACGAATCATCCTGCTGAGTGGGAACTGAGTTGGGAACCGGGTTGTTCATAACGCCTCCTGACACGATCAGAATCGCGCCAAACCGTGCCCGTCGGCAGTGCGCTTCGTCAGCAATCGCACGTGACAAATGTCAGGATTTTGCCGGGGAGCGGGAAGGGCTCATTCGCCCCGGCCATCGCGGATCGCGTCGTTATACTGGAAACAGAGGGCTTTCCGTCTGCATCTCGACCGCATTCTCGATCAAACCCGCGCCGATGTGGCACTTCGCCGCGAGCGCGTATCCGCCGCCGAGTTGGAGAAGCGCGCCGCCGAACACACACCTCGCGGATTCGCCCGCGCGCTGCGCGAAGCCAGCGCCAGCGGGCCGGCGATTATTGCCGAACTGAAGAAAGCCTCGCCCTCGAAGGGCCTCATCCGGCCCGACTTCGACCCGCAATCGCTTGCCGCGGATCTGGAGCGTTCCGGAGCGACCGCCCTCTCCGTCCTCACCGACGAACCTTTTTTCCAGGGCAGCCTGCAGAATCTCGAAATCGCTTCCGCGGCGACGAGAATTCCCTGCCTGCGCAAGGATTTCATCATCGATGAGTATCAGCTGGTTGAAGCCCGTGCCTACCGCGCCGATGCCATCCTGCTCATCGCAGGCGCCCTGGGCTACGGCTACCTCCACTACTTCACGATGATGGCCCAAAGGCGCTACGGTCTCGATGTTCTCTGCGAAGTGCACACGGCTGACGAAATCCAACTCGTCCGCGACATCGGTTGCGACGCGTATGGCGTGAACAACCGCGACCTGAAAACCTTCGACGTCCGCCTCGAGACCTCGCTGGAGCTCGTTGCGCAGCTTCCGCCGGATGCTGTGCGCGTCGCCGAAAGTGGTATCCACACAGCGGCCGCCATCCAGAAGTTGCGCAGCGCCGGTTTCCAGGCTTTCCTCATCGGTGAATTGCTGATGCGCCAGCCCCGACCCGGCGCAGCCCTCGAAGAGCTGCTTCTCTCTGTTGAATCCAACGCATCCGAACCCACCGCCCAACGGGCCTGACCCATGTGGATTAAAATCTGCGGCAACACGAGTCTCGATGATGTACAGCTGGTCGCGGAGGCCGGTGCCGATGCCGCCGGCTTCGTCTTCGCACCCAGCCCGCGCCGGGTCACGGCCGGTGAGATCGCGGCCATGATGCCGGATGCGCCCCTCGACCTCACCCAGGTCGGCGTTTTTAACACCCAGGATTTCGACGAAATAGTCTTCGCTCTTCGCACGGCCGGGCTGCACGGAGCGCAGTTGCATGGCCAGCTCGATTTTTCCCTTGCCGACCGGCTGCGCCGCGAATTTGGCCCGCGCTTCTTTCTCATCCAAACCCTCCACTGGGATATCGACGGCGATCCCGCGCGCGCCGCAGAGCGACTCCGCAACGAACTGCGCGCCATTGCGCGGTATTCCGATATCGATGCGGCCCTGCTCGACGCAAGGACAGCCACTGCGTCCGGAGGCACGGGGAAAACCTTCGACTGGAATCAGGCCAAAGAAATTCTCTCCGCCGAGGCTGGACCGATGCGCATCATCGTCGCCGGCGGCCTCCATCCAGGCAATGTGCGCGAGGCCATCCTCACCCTTCGCCCGTGGGGCGTCGACGTGGCCAGCGGAGTCGAGTACGCGCCCGGCAAAAAACATCCTCAGATTGTCAAAGACTTCATCCGCAACGCTCGCCTCGCTTTCCGTGAAATTGAGAAGCCTGTCATGGGTCCCGTCGAAGCGGGTCCGGTGTAAGGTGAATCTATGGCAGCCAGCGCTACCCAAATCGCCGGACGCTTCGGCCTTTATGGCGGACGCTACGTCCCCGAGACTCTTGTCGCCGCGCTCGACGAGCTGGAGCACGCCTATGCCGAGGCTCAGGCCGATCCCGACTTCCATCTGAAGCTCGACTCGTTGCTGCGCGACTACGCCGGCCGCCCCACGCCGCTTTATTTCGCGGCACGACTGACAGAATCGCTGGGCGGCGCAAAAATCTATCTCAAGCGCGAAGACTTGCTCCACACCGGCGCGCACAAAATCAACAACTGCCTGGGCCAGGCGCTGCTCGCGGTGCGCATGGGCAAGAAGCGCATCATCGCGGAGACCGGCGCCGGCCAGCACGGCGTCGCCACCGCCACCGTCTGCGCGCTCTTCGGCCTCGACTGCATCGTCTACATGGGCGATGAGGACATGGAGCGCCAGCAGCTCAATGTCTACCGCATGCGCATGCTCGGCGCCGAAGTCCGCGGCGTCTCCTCCGGATCGCGCACGCTCAAGGACGCCATCAACGAGGCCATGCGCGACTGGGTCACCAACGTCCGCACAACTCATTATCTTTTGGGCAGCGTGCTCGGCGCCCATCCGTATCCCACCATGGTGCGGGATTTTCATCGCGTGATCAGCCGCGAAGCGCGCGCGCAGATTCTCGAGAAGGAAAACCGGCTCCCCAACGCGATCATCGCCTGCGTCGGCGGCGGCAGCAACGCCATCGGGGCGTTCTATGAATTCATCCCCGACAAAGACGTTCGCCTCATCGGCGTCGAAGCCGGCGGCCGCAGCTCGCAGCTGGGCGAACACGCAGCACGATTCAGCGGGGGATCGCCCGGCGTCCTTCAGGGCACCTATTCTTACGTTCTGCAGGACGACAACGGCCAGATCGCTCTCACCCACTCCGTTTCCGCCGGCCTCGACTACGCCTCCATTGGCCCCGAGCACGCAGCGCTACACGATTCCGGCCGTGCCGATTACACCTCCGCCACCGACGCCGAAGCCCTCGACGCAACCCTGCGCCTCGCCCGCACCGAAGGCATCATCCCGGCCCTCGAAAGCGCGCACGCCGTCGCCGAATGCATCCGTCTTGCACCCACCATGAGCCCGCGCGACATCGTTATCGTCAACGTCTCCGGCCGCGGCGACAAGGACATGGGCATCCTCGTCCGTGAACTGAAACTTTCCGGAGAGTAACGACGATGCCGATCCAGTTCGCCAGCAAGCCCGGCCTCGTTGCCTACATCACGGTTGGCGATCCCGATCTGCAAACCACCCACAACATTGCCCTGGCCGCAATCGACGCCGGCGCCGACGTCCTTGAGCTGGGCGTTCCGTTCAGTGACCCCCTGGCCGACGGCCCCGTTATCCAGCGCGCCAGCGAGCGCGCCGTGAAGAACGGAACGCGTCTGCGCGACGTGCTCAACCTCGCCACCGGCCTTCGTATCGAGCGCCCCAGCGCTGGCCTGGTGATCTTCTCCTACTACAATCCGATCCTTCGCCTTGGACTCGAGAATTTCTGCACCGCCGCCGCGCAGGCCGGGGTCGATGGTGTGCTCGTCACTGACATGATTGTCGAAGAGGCCGGCGAGTACCTGAAGGCTCTGCACCGCCATCGTCTCGCCCCAATTTTTCTCGCAGCACCCACCAGTCCCGACGAGCGCCTTGAAAAAATTGCCGCCGCATCCCAGGGATTTGTCTACGCTATCTCGCGCACCGGCATCACCGGCGCACAGCAATCCCTCGCCTCCGACGCCGAGCAGTTGGTCCGTCGTTTGCGGCGCTTCACAAAGCTGCCTGTTGCTGTGGGATTTGGCATTTCGAATCCCGAGCAGTTTGCAGCCGTTGGCGAATTCGCAGATGCCGCCGCCATCGGCAGCGCGCTCGTCGCAACCATCGAGCAGGCGGGACCGAAGCACGCGGCCAGTTCTATCGCCCGATTTATTCAGGGTCTGCGCGGAGTGGCCAAAGAGCCCGCTGTGCCGGCCCGCTGATCCCTTCGTAATACGATAAGTTCTTGCGGACTTGCTCCCTCTCCCTCTGAGATCAGGAAGACCATGGACATCGAAACCTGGCGACGCAAAATTGATGAACTCGACCGGCAGATCGTGCTCTTGATCAGCGAGCGCGCCGCGGCTGCGCAGGAGATCGGCCGTCTCAAACGCACAACCGATCTGCCCGTCTACGAACCGAATCGCGAGCGCGTCATCTTCGAGAACGTCCGCACGCATAATCCGGGCCCGCTGCCCGACATCGAACTGGTGCACATCTACGAGCGCATCGTCAACGTTATGCGCGCGCTCCAGCGCAATGAGCTCGCCTCGCGACCTGGCGTGCCGAGCGAAGCCCACGCAAAAGAGACAGGAAAAGGCCAATGATCGTTGCCATGCAGGAACGCGCGACCGAAGAAGAGATTCAGAACGTTGTCGAGCGGATGACGGAAATCGGCTTCAACGTGCACCGCACCACCGGGACCGTCCAGACCATCCTCGCCGGCGTCGGAACGCCCGGCGTCTTCGACCACAAGGAATTCGAAGTTTTCGCCGGGGTTGCCGAGGTCATCCGCATCAGCTCGCCGTACAAACTCGCCGGGCGCAGCTTTCGCCCCGAAGGCACCGTCGTCCGTTTCCCCAACGGCGTCAGCGTCGGCGGCGAGCAGGTCGTCGTCATGGCCGGCCCCTGCTCGGTCGAGAGCCGCGAGCAGATTTTTGCCTGCGCCAAAATTGTGAAAGATGCCGGCGCTAAATTCCTCCGCGGCGGCGCCTTCAAGCCGCGCAGCTCGCCCTACTCCTTCCAGGGTCTCGGCCTCGACGCACTGAAGCTCATGCGCGAAGCCGCCGATGCAGAGGGTCTGCTCGTTGTCAGCGAAGTCATGGAGATTTCGCAGATCGAGCTGATGATGCCCTGCGTCAACCTGTTCCAGGTGGGCGCGCGCAATATGCAGAACTTCAATCTGCTGCGCGAACTCGGCGACGTGCGCCGCCCCGTCCTGCTCAAGCGCGGCATCGCAGCCACCATTGAAGAGCTGCTGCTCAGCGCCGAATACCTGCTCGCCGGCGGTAACTACGACGTGATCCTGTGCGAACGCGGCATCCGCACTTTCGAAACCTACACCCGCAACACCATGGATATCTCCGCCATCCCCGTCGTCAAAAAGCTTTCCCACCTGCCCATCGTCGGCGATCCCTCGCACGGCACCGGCCGTCGCGACAAAGTCCCCGCCATGGCCCGCGCCACCGTGGCCGCTGGCGGAGACGGCGTGCTCATCGAAGTCCACCCCAACCCCGATAAGGCGCTCTCCGACGGCGCGCAGTCCATGTTCCCGGACAAGTTCGCCGAGCTGATGGATTCACTCCACATCATCGCCTCCGCAGTCGGCCGCACGATGTGATCATGATGATCGAGAGAGTCGCCATCCTCGGCACCGGCCTGATCGGCTCGTCCGTCGGACTCGCGCTGCGTTCGCGCGGATTCGCGGGGTCCATCGCAGGCTGGGACCCGAATCCGGACCAGATGCATGTTGCGCTGCGTCGCGAGGCCATCACCGTGATCGCCGAGGATCCGCTTGCTGCTGCAGCCGAGGCTAATCTGATTCTCCTCGGCGGCCCTGTTTTCACCATCCTCGAATGGCTCGACCGCCTCGCGCCGATCTTGCGAGACGATCAGCTTGTCACTGATGTCGGCAGCGTCAAGGGGGCAATTTGTGCCCATGCTCGTGACAAATTCAATGCACCTGGTCAGCCATGCTTCCTCCCGGGTCATCCGATGGCCGGAAAAGAAGTCAGCGGCGCCGAAAACGCCGACGCGGATCTCTTCGAGGACGCGGTGTGGCTGTTCACTCCATGGAGTCAGGCCGAAGGCAGTTCGCCGGCCGCGCAGGCCTGGCGCACCTGGGTTAGTCGCTTCGGCTCTCGCGTTGTCGATCTCGATCCCGACCGCCACGACGTCCTCTGCGCCTGGATCAGCCACCTCCCGCAGTTTGTCTCCACTGCGATGTGTGCGCTGCTCGAAGATGAATTCGCCGCCAACGCCGACCTGCTTCCCATCGGCGGCCGCGCCCTGCGGGAGATGACTCGCCTCGGCGCCAGCCCCTTTTCCATGTGGCGCGACATCGCTCACACCAACTCCGACGCCATCGCCCGCTCCCTCGACGCTCTTGAGCAGCGCATCGCCCACATCCGCGAAAACCTCAAGACTCCCGAGCTGCGCGACGAATTTGATCGCGCCAATCGCTTCCGCCTGCGCGATCACCGGAACTCCCGATTTTCCTCAACACCAAACAGAGGCCGCTGATCCCAAAACAATGGCGTACTTGAAACAAGCCGAGTAGACTTTCCCTTCACAATTTCTGTCGATTTGGAGGCCCTGTGCTTCGACGCACGTTTAGTGTGCTTTTTGCGCTCCTCGTCCTGCCGTTCGCTTCCCAGGCTGCGCCCCTGCTATTGCTGCATCCGGCCCTCAGCAAGGACCAGATCGCCTTTCGCCACGCTGACGATATCTGGGTGGTCGCGCGCACCGGCGGCGAAGCTGTCCGCCTCACCTCAACGGCTTCTGTCGTTGACGGTCCATTCTTCTCGCCCGACGGCCAGACCATCGCATACTCCGCGCGCATCCATGGCAACCTCGACGTCTACACTATTCCCGCGAATGGCGGCGTTCCCCATCGCCTCACGTATCATCCCGGCGACGACTCCGTCGTAGGCTGGTCCCCGGACGGAAAAGATATTCTCTTTCTCAGCGGTCGCGCCGCCTGGAATGATTTCTCGCAGCTCTTCCGCATCCACGCCGATGGATCGGCCCTGCCCGTCGCCTTCCCTCTTCCATCGGTCGAAAACGGATCGCTTTCCGCCGACGGAAAGCAGATCGCCTACACGCCCTTCAATCAGTGGCAAGTCGCCTGGAAGCGCTACCACGGCGGCCAGACCGAGCCCATCTGGATCGTCGATCTCGCAACGCTCGACCTGACCAAAGTCCCGCGCGATAATTCCAACGACAAGAACCCCCTCTGGGTCGGCGATAAAGTCTACTTCCTTTCCGATCGCAGCGGTCCGGTCACGCTCTTTAGCTACGACACGAAGTCAAAGCAGGTCGAGCAGGCCGTTGACAACAAGAGCTTCGACCTCAAGTCCGCCAGCGCCGGACCCGGCGGCATCGTGTACGAGCAGTTCGGCAGCATCCACCTGTTCGATCCCGCCACGAAGACGCAGCACCCCGTGGAGATCACACTCCACGGCGATCTGCCCGCGCTTGAACCGGCGCTTACCGTGATCGACCCGCACACCATCCTCAACGCCGCCATCTCGCCCACGGGCCAGCGCGCGGTCTTCGAGGCGCACGGCGACATCTTCACCGTTCCCGCGGAAAAGGGTGACGCCCGCAACCTCACCGACACCTCCAACGCTGCCGAGCGCGACCCGTCGTGGTCGCCCGATGGCAAGTCCATCGCATATTTCAGCGATGCTTCGGGCGAATACCAGTTGTTCATTCGCGACCAAGACGGCATCGTAAAGCCGAAGATGATCGACCTCGGCCCATCACCTTCGTTTTTCTACGGACCGCGCTGGTCGCCGGACTCGAAGCGCATTCTCTACGCCGACAAGAAACTCGACCTCTGGTACGTCGACGTGGATAACCCGCACCCGGTCAAAGTCGATACCCAGGATTTCGAAGGCTTCGGCTTTGCAGGCAATTCCATCTGGTCGCCGGACAGCAAGTGGATTGCGTACCTCAAAGAGCTGCACAACCACATGAATGCTGTCTTTCTCTACTCGCTCGACACGCAGAAGTTCACGCAGGTCACGGACGGCATGAGCGATGTGGGCAGTCTCGCTTTCGATCGCAATGGCAAGTATCTCTACTTCACCGCCAGCACCAACATCGGCCCCTCGGTCGCCGGATTCGATCTGTCCAGCCTCGATCACGCCGTCAGCAGCAATGCCTACGTTGTCGTGCTCTCGAAGGACCTGCCTTCTCCGTTGCCTCCGGAGAGCGATGACGAAAAGGCGAAGGAAGAGAGCAAACCCGCCGCCGACGATGCGAAAAAATCTGACGAAAAGGCCACCAGCGAAAAGAAAGACGACACCGCCGGAAAAGAAAAGAAAGACGACAAGAAGATCCCCGTTGTGAAAGTCGACTTCGCTGGCATCGATCAGCGCATCCTCGCGCTCCCCGTCCCGGCGCGCAACTACGTCGACCTGCAGGCCGGCAAGGAAGGCGTGCTCTATCTTGCCGAAGGCAGCCCGGTCGCCAATCCTTCGCAGCAAAACGGCAGCCAGATCCATGCTTTGTGGCGCTTCGCTCTCGATAAGCGCGAGGCTACCGAGGTGCTTTCCGGCATCAATAGCTTCAGCATCTCGGCCAACGGCGAAAAGATGCTCTACAAAAAAGGGGACGCATGGCTGATCGCCACGGCCGATGAGGTGAAAACCACGCCCGGCAAAACACTGAACCTTGGCAATCTGCAGGCCCATGTCGACCCGCGCGCCGAGTATCGGCAGATGTACAACGAGACCTGGCGTATCGAGCGCGACTTCTTCTACGACCCCCACCATCACGGGCTCGACATTGCAAAAGTCGAGAAGCGCTACGAGCCTTACCTCGAAGGCATCGGCTCCCGCGATGAACTGAATTACCTGTTTGAAGAAATGCTCGGCGAGATTACCGTCGGCCACATGTTCATTCGCGGACCGCGGTCACCCGATCACTCGCCCAAGACCGGCCTGCTCGGCGCAGACTACTCCGTCGATCACGACCGCTACAAATTCGCCCACATTTACAACGGCGAAAACTGGAACCCCGCCCTGCACGCGCCGCTCACCCAACCGGGCGTCAATGTGAAGGAAGGTGAGTATTTGCTCGCCGTCAACGGCCGCGACCTGCACGCCGGCGACAATATCTATAGCTTCTTTGAAGGCACGGCCGGCAATCAGGTCGTGCTCCACGTGGGACCGAATCCTGACGGCACCGGAGCGCGCGACGTAACCACGGTCGCCATCGACTCCGAACACGGCCTGCGCAATCTTGCCTTCATCGAAGGCAACCGGCGCAAGGTCGATGAGATGACCCATCATCAGGTCGCCTATGTCTATATGCCGAATACCGGCGGCCCCGGCTTCACCAATTTCAACCGCTACTTCTACGCCCAGATCGACAAGAAAGGCGTCATCATCGACGAGCGCTACAACGAAGGCGGATCCATCGCAGACAACGTCATTGATACCCTGCGCCGCGTTCCCATGGCTCGCTACGAGACGCGCGAGGGTGAGGATGTCACCGACCCTGAGGGCGCGATCTTCGGACCGAAGACGATGCTCATCAATCAGTCGGCCGGCTCCGGTGGCGACCTCATGCCCTGGTACTTCCGCAAGGCCGGCCTCGGCCCGCTCGTCGGCGTGCGCACCTGGGGCGGCCTCGTCGGCATCGGCGGCTATCCTGTGCTGCTCGATGGTGGCACCATCACCGCACCGCGCACCGCGATTTATGGATTGAAGGGACAGTTCGAAGTCGAAAACCACGGCATCCCTCCGGACATCGAAGTGGAGTATCTGCCGAAGGAAGTCGAGGCCGGCCACGATCCGCAGCTGGAGCGCGCCGTTCAGTACGTGATGGAGCAGTTGAAGGAGCATCCACTGCCGACCTATCCCAAGCCGCCCTACCCGAACTACCACGAGCACGATGGGCTCGGCGTTCACTGAAATCCCGCCATGCGAAACCGGGGCCGGAGCCTCGTGCTCCGGCCTTTCCTTTGCGGATTACCATGGTGGGCATGCTCCGCCGTCTTGCTTTCTGCCTCGCCATCTCCGTGTTCGTCTTTGCAGGATTCGCCCGCGCCCAGCAGCCTACCCTCCTGGTCGACGTCGACCACCGCCCGCAAATCAGCCTCGATGGCCCGTGGCACTATATCGCCGACCCCTATCGCGAAGGCTGGGGATCGAATCCCGATCACGCCAGCCCCCATGGCTATGCCGCGAATGCCCACTACGTTCCCGGCGGGCCGCTCGTCCAATACGACTTTTCGAAATCGCCCACGCTGAACGTCCCGGGTGACTGGAACTCCCAGGACAAGTCGCTCTTCTACTACGAAGGGCTGCTCTGGTATCAGCGCGACTTCACCGTTCACCCAAAGCCGCACACGCATCTGTTCGTTCACGTCGGCGCGGCCAACTACGCGGCCTCCATTTTCGTGAACGGGCAGCATGTCTGCGACCATGAAGGGGGCTTTACCCCCTTCGACTGCGAGATCACCAGCGTTGTCAAGGATGGCGAAAACTTCATCGTCGCCGCCGTCGACGACACCCGCACCGTCGACCGTGTGCCCACCCTGCGCACGGACTGGTGGAATTACGGCGGCCTCACGCGGAACGTTTCGCTGGTCGAAGTTCCCGATACCTACATCGACGACTACTCGCTCCAACTGAAGCGTGGCACCAGGGATCAGATCGAAGGCTACGTTCACGTCGTTGGCGCTGACCCAGGAAGCCACGTCACGCTCCGCATCCCGGACCTGCATCTCGAAAACGATGCGGTCACGGATACAAATGGACGAGCCACATTCAGTTTTGCCGCGCCTGGCCTCGAACTCTGGTCGCCCGAGCATCCGCGGCTCTACGAAATTGCTCTTCACACCGGCGCCGACGACTTGAAAGACGAAATTGGTTTCCGCACCGTCGAAGTTCAGGGCGACCAGATTCTCCTCAACGGCATACCCATCTTCCTGCGCGGCATCAGCTATCACGACGAAGCCCCCTTCCGCTCCGGCCGCTCCTGGTCAGAAAAAGATGCCGGCACTCTTCTCGGCTGGGCTCAGGAACTGCACTGCAACTTTGTGCGCATGGCGCACTACCCCCACACCGAAAACGAATACCGCCTCGCCGATAAGCTCGGCATCATGGTCTGGTCTGAGATTCCCGTCTACTGGGGCATCGACTGGACGAACCCCCACACCCTCGACGTCGCCAAACACCAGCTCTGGGAAATGATTCGCCGCGACCACAATCACGCCTCCGTGATCCTGTGGTCCATGTCCAACGAAACGCCGGAGAGCCCTGAGCGTAATGAGTTCATCCATCAGCTTGCCGCCGAGGCGCGCAGTGAGGATCCCACCCGCCTCATCACATCAGCCATCGTGACGCATTTCAAAGGAACCACGGCGACCCTCGACGATCCGCTCGGTCAGGACCTCGACGTCCTCGGCTACAACGAATATCTCGGCTGGTACCAGGGCTCGCCGGCGGCCATCCCCGACTACACCTGGCAGAACCCGATGGGCAAGCCGGTCATCCTGAGCGAATTCGGCGCTGGAGCCAAAGCCGGTCTGCACGGTCCCGGCACCGAAAAATTCACCGAGGAATACCAGGACTATGTGTATCGCCAGCAGTTCCAAATGCTCGGCAAGATCCCGTTCCTGCGCGGCATCACCCCCTGGGCGCTGATGGATTTTCGTTCGCCCATGCGCCAGCTTCCCGGCATCCAGGACGACTACAACCGCAAGGGCCTCGTTTCCGACAAAGGCGAAAAGAAGAAGGCATTCTTTACCCTGCAGGACTACTACGCGAAGATGCAACGCTGATTCGCGGAAGAACGACCGGCTCCCTCAGTCGAAGACGACCGTTTTGTTTCCGTAGCTGAGGATTCGCCGTTCCAGATGCCAGCGCACCGCGCGGGACAGAACAATTCGCTCCAGGTCGCGGCCACGCGCCACCAGGTCCTCCACCTGATCGCGATGCGAAATCCGCGCAACATCCTGTTCGATGATCGGGCCTTCATCCAGCGCTTCTGTTACATAGTGGCTCGTCGCTCCAATCAGCTTCACACCCCGGCCGTGTGCCGCGTGATAAGGCCGCGCCCCGGTGAAAGCCGGCAGGAACGAATGATGGACGTTGATGATCGCAGCAGGATACCGGCTCACAAAAGCGGGCGACAGAATCTGCATGTAACGCGCCAGAACTACCAGTTCAATCCCATATTTCTCGAGCAGCGCCAGTTGCTTTTCCTCGGCCGCAGCCCGTGTTGCCGCCGAAACCGCTGAATGCTCGAACGGAATGCCGTAGAAATTCGCCAGCGGCTCAGCTTCACGATGATTGGAGACCATCACGCTGAAGTCGCACGGAAGCTCTCCGCTCTTCCACCGGTGCAGCAGGTCCGCGACGCAATGGAGATAGTGCGAACAGAAGAGCGCAACGCGCAGGCGATGATCGCTCGTGGTCAGTCTCCAGCGCATCTGAAATTCCTGCGCCATCGCGGCAAACTCCCGTTCGAAAGCCGCCATATCGAACTGTTCCTGGTCGCCGTCTCCACCGAGGGCCCACTCCACGCGCATAAAGAACAGGCCGAGTTCCTGGTCGCGGTGCTGGTCCGCGTGAAGAATATTAGCCCCGTGTTTGTAAAGTAGCGAGGAAACCCCGGCCACCAGCCCTCGTCGATCCGGGCAGTCGATGAGGAGCACCGCAGAATTTTCCATGAATTCGAGACTAACCAGGCACGCCGGAACGCGTCTATGCCCCGATGTGGCCAAGCCCGATGCCAATCACGTAGGTCGCCGCGCCTTCCAGGGCGCCGACAAAGGTCATCTCCAGGCCGCTCGCCCACCAGCTGCGCACCGTGATCAGCGACTTTGCCGCACCCACCGCGAAATGTGCAATCAACGAAATGATCGCCGAGGCGATCACGGCAGGATAACCGGTCATGAAGAAGAACGGCACGATGGGAATGAACGCGCCCACGGCGGTCGACAGCGCACCCGACCACGCCGAGACCCACGGTTGGCTCAGTCCCTCCTCAGTCATGTTCAGCCGCTCGGCCGTCAGCGCTCGCGTGAACTGCTGCGGCGACTCCGCCAGATGCTCCACAACGTGGTCCGCATCGTCCCGCGGGATCCCCTTCACCTGGTAGTACAGCGAGAGCAGCTCGCGCGCCTCCGGCCCGTTCATCTCGACGGCTTCCCGTTCCCGCGTCAGCTCGGCTTCGTAGATCTCGCGCTCGCTCTTGGCCGCCAGATACGCGCCTGAGCCCATTGACAGCGCGCTGGCGATCATGCCGGCCAGTCCCGACAGCAATACCCACTTGCTGTTGCCCAGCGTTGCGCCCGACACGCCGGAAACAATACCGAAAATCGCGCCCAGCCCATCGTTGACGCCGTAAATCGCATCGCCGATCCAGCCCGCCGTCTGCCGTCCCGAGCGATTGCGCCGCGTCAGCAGCTCGTCCAGCTCCTGGCGCGCCATCTCCGAAGTGATTGCCGTTTTCGGATAACGATGGCGGACCAGCTCGCTCAGTTCGCGGTAATGCTCCTGCTCGTCCGCAATCACCTGTTTGAGAATGACGATGCTTGGCTCGTCGCCCAGCTCTTTCAGCTGTTGCCCATAGCGCGCGATATCGCGGCTCTCGTCGATCTCCAGCCGCCGCAGCGCCATCTGCGGTCCGCCCAGTCGGTTCACCAGCGTATCGGCATCGCCAGTGTCTTTGCCTTCGTACTTCGGCAACTCAGCGCCCAGCTCGCGAATGCGCTTCGCCCACAGCGCCGCGTGCTGCGCCTCCTGCTCGGCCATGTGCCGCAGCGTCTTCCCGCGCACCGCATCGTCATCGCGCTCGGCCAGCGTGTTGTAGGTGTGGAAGCCGCGCATCTCCGCCTGCCAGTTTTCGCTCAGCGCCTCCAGCACCTTCTGCTCTTTTTGCGACAGCGTCTGCGCCATGCCTGCTAGCTCCCGATCTGATAGCTGAAGCCGAAACGTCCAATCTGGATGGTGGCGCGCTCCGCGGGCGGCCAGATGCGAAACGATTCTACACGCGTGCTGCCGGTCAGCAGCGTCGCCGCCACATTGCCCACGGGCCGCCCCGTCGCCGCCTGGTAGAAGTGAATCAGCAGCTCACCATTCTCTGCATGTTCGTAGCCGATCACGTACTCCCCGGCCGCCAGCCGCGTATCGGCCCCCAGCCGGAGCGGGACCTGCGTCAGAAAGAAGTGTGAGTACTTTCCTTCCGCCGAATATCCCGCGGTGATCAGTACCACGCCCGCAATGTATTTGCCGTGCCCATTGGTGATGCCCGAGGCCGACCGCATCTCGGTCTCGATCCGCTCCTGCACCACCGGCGCCCGCGCCGGAATCACCGAGCGCAGTTCCGCATCCGTAGCGGCGCGCCACTCCGTGCCGCGCTTCTCCTGCGCCCACACAACGCATCCCAAAACCGCCATCAGTCCAGCAGCCACGATCCACTTTGTCGTGCGAATCTTCTTCAAGCTCCACATCCCTATTCCCTATTCCCTATTCCCTATTCCCTATTCCCTGCACTCCTCAATCCAGATGCACTATGCCGCGCTGCAGCGCCGTGGTTGCCGCCTGCGTACGATCCTCCACACCCAGCTTGCTCAGCAGACTGTTCACGTGCGTTTTCACCGTTGCCTCGGAGATGAACAGCACGTTCCCGATTTCCTTGTTGCTCTTGCCCGCCACGATCTGCTGCAGCACCTCCAGTTCGCGCGCGGTCAGCGTCGCCCCGCCCATCCGCTCCGCCAGCTTCTCCGCCACCCTGGAAGGAATGCGCGACTTGCCCGCGTGAACGACCCTTACCGCTTCAGTCAGCTCGTTCAGGTCCATGCCCTTCAGCAGATAGCCCTTCGCTCCCGCCTGCATCGCCCGGTAGATGTCCTCGTCGCCGTCAAAGGTCGTCAGCACGATGATCCGCGCCGCCGGAAATTCGTGGCGAATGCGTCCGATGGCCTCCACGCCGTTCATCTTCGGAAGCCGCAGATCCATCAGCGTCACATCGGGCCGGTGTTTCCGGAAAGCCTCCACCGCCTGCTCTCCATCGGACGCCTCAGCCACCACCTCGAATCCCGGCACCGTTTTCAGCAGCGCTGCGAATCCCTGGCGGACAATGTGATGGTCGTCGACCAGCAGGATCTTAATTGTATCCGCCATAGTTACGTTTGCTTCTCCGTTTCGCGACTCAACGACAACGCCAGCCGTACTGTGGTGCCTTCGCCAGGACTGCTTTCCACCGCCAGGGTCGCGCCAATTGCATCCGCGCGCTCCCGCATGCCCGTGAGTCCGAAATGGCCGCTCGATCCATCCGGCGGCGTCCCGGCAAACCCGCGCCCGTCATCCCGAATCTCCATTCCAAACATATTCCCCTCAAATTCCAGCCGTACCGCAATGTTCTCCGGATCGCCGTGACGCACCGCGTTCGTTACAGCTTCGCGCGCGATCCGCGTCAGTTCGCGCTCCACATCTTCGTCCAGCGGATGATTCGTTCCCGTCACATGCATCTGCACACGCGCGCGCGCATGCGCCCGGCCGGTTACTTCTTCAGCCATCTTCAGAATGCGCGCCGCCAGATCTTCCCGTTCGCCGCCCTGCGACCGCAGCTCCCAGATCGAAGTCCGCGCGTCCTCCAGACTGCTGCGCACCAGGGACTGCGCCCGCTCCAGCTGCTCCCTCGCCGCATCCGCCGAACTCCTCATCAGCTGCGCCACCAGTTCCAGATGGACAGAAACCGCAACGAACCCCTGAGCCAGCGTATCGTGAATCTCGCGCGCGATGCGCGTCCGTTCGCCCAACACTGCCTGAAATTCCCTCTCCACGCGCAGCAAACGGCGCCGCCACACCGCATAGCCAAGCGCCGCGAGTGCCGCCAGCACCAGCAGCCGGAACCACACCGTCTGATAAATGTGCGGTTCCACCGTCAGCTCCGCAGTCGCCGCCGCCTCGCTCCACACCCCATCGTTGTTGCGCGCGGTCACACGAAACGTATAGTGCCCGTGCGGCAGATTCGTGTAATACGCGGCACGCCGCGTCCCCGCATCCACCCAGTCCCGATCGAATCCCACCAGCTGGTACCGGTATTCGACCTTCTGCGGCGCAACAAAGCTCAACCCCGCATAGTCGAACTCGTAATGACTGTGCCCGGGCGGCACGTTCATCTCCGCTTCCGAAGCCTCCGGCACATCGTCGACGCTCACCTGTTCGATGGCCACCTGCGGCGCCACGCGGTTCATCGGCATATGCTCCGGATCGACGCGCGCAATGCCCTTCAGCGTCGCAAACCACAAACTGCCGTCGCTCAACCGCAGAGCCGCCGGGTGTCCGCCGCTCGAGCACTCGCTGATGCGCATCCCGTCCGCCACGCCAAACCGCATCACCTGCGCCGGTGCGCCTCCGTCTGCCATGCGATTCAGTTCATCGCGGCTCACGCGATACACGCCGCTATTCGAACTGATCCACAAGTAGCCCTCGCCGTCTTCGAGAATTCCAATCACCCGCTTTGGGATCAGCCCCGACGCGAGGCTAACGATCTTCCCGTTCCGCCAACGGTTCAGGCCGCCATCGTTGGTCCCAATCCACAGCGTCCCATCGTCGTCTTCGTGCAGAGCCGTCACAACATTGCTCGACAGCCCGTCCTTCGTCGTCAGATTGGTGATCTTGCCGTCGCGAAAGCGGCTCAGCCCGCCCAGCGTCCCAATCCACAGCGATCCGTCTTTGCTCTCAACCATCGCGCCGACCAGATCGCTGCCCAGTCCATCCAGTGCCGTCCACGTCGTGAACTGTCCGTTCGCATAGCGCGACAGCCCGTGCCTCGTCCCGATCCAAAGCGCACCATGGCTGCCCCAATACAGGGAGCGCACAAAATCATCCGCCAGCCCGTCTGCTGTCGTGAACGCCCGCACCACATCGCCCGCGCGGAGCAGGTTCAGCCCATCCGGCGTGCCCACCCACACCTCGCCATTCGCGGCCGCCGCCACCGCCAGCACCACATTGCTCAGCAAACCCTGCGCGGTCGTCAGCGCTGAAATTTGCCACTCGTGAAACACGTTGAGTCCGCCACCCTTCGTGCCCACCCCCACATGGCCGTTTGGGCGCCTGCGCCAGCGCCAGCACATATTCATCCGTCAGCCCATCCTCCGCCGTCAGCGTCGAAAACTTGCGGTCCCGCAGCACCGCCAGGCCACCCGACTCGGTGCCCAGCCACAGGTCGCCTTCCCGATCCTCCGCCGCGGTCAGAAAAACATCGCCCCCGCGCAACAACTCTGCCGAGCCCGGGTGATCGGGATCGACGCGCATCAGACCGCTCGCGGTTCCCGCCCAGAGCATGCCCCGCCGATCGATGTGGAGAAAGTCCACGCGCCCGGCCGAGGCAACGTGTCACAATCCTGTTCGTGATCGCATACAGCCCGCCGTCGGTCCCAAGCCACATGCGGCCTTGCCCGTCCCGCACGATCGCGTGCACCGCGCCGGCGCTCGGAGGAATCGCCAGGTGCTGGCAATCGCCGCCTTCCGCGCACATCTCCAGAGCCGATCGCGTGCCTGCCCACCCACGCCCGGTGCCATCGGTCGCCAGCGCCACAACTTCTCCCGCATCGCCCAGCCGCTGGAATTCGTCCTTGCCATTCCATCGCATCAGCCCATCGGCCGTCGCCAGCCACAGCGATCCGTCCCGACCCTCCACCATCCGGCTGTTCTCCGTCAGAGCCGCATCCAGCGCGACGCCTTCAGCGCGATCGCCCTCGATGCGAAACAGTCCTGACGCCGTCAGCGCCCACACTCGTCCGTTCTTGTCCTCGAATGTCCGCCAAACCTGCGTCGCCGGAATCCCCTTGTCCGGTCCGAACGGCTCGACCTTGCCGCCCTGCATCCGCGCGAGCCCACCCGACGTGCTGATCCACACAGCGCCCGTGCGGTCCTCCATCAGATCGTCGATCAGATCGCTCGGCAGCGCCGGCGTGTTCGACCGCGTATAGGTTCTGAACTCCACACCGTCGAAACGCACCAGACCGCCTTCAGTGGCAATCCACAAGAATCCGCCGCGGCCCTGCACAATCGCGTGCACGGTGTTCTGCGGTAGTCCCGTGTCGGTCTGCCAGGATTGATAGCCGTAATGCGCCAGAGCCGTGTGCGGATCGAGCGCCTGCGCCGGAACGCCGGCGAGCGCCAGCATCGCGGCACACATCGCCACACCAACCCGCAATCTGGAGATACCTGGAAACACTGTGAAAATGCTACATGCGCGCGGCACCGCTGGTTGAGCTTTCTTCGACGGCCGACCCATTCAGTGCCCGTTGCGCGCCGCTCGCCCTGCGCTCTTCTTCACGCGGACTTTCTCCGCCGCCGCCGGTCCGATCGTGAATTGCCCTGCCGGTGTCTCGATCCCCACGGTCTGATCGTAGTTCCGCTGCACCAGGCGTACCGAGCCGCCCGGCTCAATCCCGGCCTGCTGCAGGAAGCGCAGCAGCTTCTCATCACGCTCGTACAGACTGGTCACTGTGTAATCAGTCCCCTCCGCAACTTCCGCCAGCGGCCGGATGCCATGCCTCTTCCGCGTCGCATCGCTCTCCGGCAGAACCGCGTTTCCGTGCGGACAGGTCCCCTTCTCCCCCAGCTTCTTCATCAGCAGCGCTTCGAATGCCGGCGATACCGCGTGCTCCAGCCGCTCCGCCTCGCCGTGCACCTCGTACCACGGCATCCCAAACATCTCCGACAGCATGCGCTCGATCAGGTGATGCCGCAGCGCGGTTCGATACGCGGTTTCGTGTCCTTTTGGCGTCAGCCGCACCACGCCGTCGGGCCGAACCTCAACGAAACCATCGCGCTTCAGCCGCCGCAGCGCCATCGAAACCGCCGGTGGCGACACCGCCAGCCAGTGCGCCAGCGTCGCCGAGATCACCGTCTTCCCCTCGCTCTCGGCTTCCAGAATCGCCTTGAGGTAGTCCTCTTTCGAAACGCTGATGGCGGCTTTCAAAGGATCATCCCAGGTTCCAGCTTACAGCGCGACATGGCTGAATCGTGTTTGAGCGTTTTCCGCCGCAGGCGGGGCTGCTCCATGCAATGGTCCCGTTACAATAGCCAAAGCCATTTCCACTTCGAAGGAATCCGTGTCGCACTCCCATTTCTCTACCGTAAGCGCGTCCTCTGCGGCATGCGCCCCACCGGCAAACTTCACCTCGGCAACTACATGGGCGCCCTCCACAACTGGGTCCGCCTGCAGGACCCTACGAGTGCTTCTTCTTCATCGCCGACGTCCACGCCCTCACCACCGACTACGCCGACCCCTCGCAGATCGCCGCCAACACCCGTGAGGTCATCCTTGACTACCTCGCCGCCGGCCTCGATCCCGCGAAGTCTGTGCTCTTCGTCCAGAGCCACGTCAAACAGCATTTCGAGCTGCCTCTGCTGCTTGGCATGATCACCCCCCTCGGCTGGCTCGAGCGTGTGCCGACCTACAAGGAGCAGCAGGAGAACCTCACCAGCAAAGACCTCACCACCTACGGCTTCCTCGGCTACCCCGTCCTCATGTCGTCGGACATCCTGCTCTACCAGGCGGACTTCGTCCCCGTCGGACAGGACCAGGTCGCGCACGTCGAGCTCACCCGTGAGGTCGCCCGCCGCTTCAACCAGTTCTACAAACATCCCGACGGTTCCGTGATCCTGCCCGAGCCCCAGGTCCTTCTCACTCCGTCGCCCAAACTCCCCGGCACCGACGGCCGCAAGATGTCCAAGAGCTACGGCAACACCATCCTGCTCTCCGACCCGGAGCCGGCGATCCGCGCCAAGATCAAGCCCATGGTCACCGACCCAGCACGCGTTCGCCGCACCGACCCCGGTAACCCCGACAAGTGCCCCGTCGGCGACCTGCACAAGATCTTCTCCAGCCAGGACACCATCGCGAAGGTCTACGAGGGCTGCACGACCGCCGGCATCGGCTGCATCGAATGTAAAAGCTGGGTCGCCGACGCCATCGTCTCGACGCTGGCCCCCATCCAGGAGCGCCGCGCGCACTTCGAGCAGAATCCTGCGCTCGTGTCCGACATCCTCGCCGACGGCGCGCGCCGCGCCACCGCCCGCGCCGAGCAGACCATGCAGGAAGTCCGCTCCGCCATGGGCCTGGGTGCATCTTCCGCAGGAGCTTCTGGCGTATGACCGACCAGCACCCTGCTCCCGATCCGAACACGCCGGAGCCCCAGGCCGATGCCGCTGTCGAGGACTGAAGCGCGAAGCGCCACTCGCTGACCGCGAAGGTCTGTCCGACAAGCCGCACCCTTACGAGAAGACGGCGGCCGATCTCCGCCGGGAAGAAGAGTCTCGCCTTCCCCTTCTCCGTCATCGTCGGACAGGTCTATGAAGGCCCCTACGACCTCCTGCTCGACCTCGTCCGCAAGCAGAACATCGACATCTACGACATCCCCATGGCGAAGATCACCGCCCAGTTCCTCGCCTATGTCGAGCACATCAAAGCCTCTGATGTCGACACGGCCGGCGAGTTCATCTACATGTCGGCCCTGCTCATCCACATCAAGAGCAAGATGCTGCTGCCGCGCGATCCTCTCGAAGCCGCCGAAGGCTCCCCCGAGGATCCCCGCCGCGAGCTGGTCGAGCGCCTGCTCGAGCACGAGCGCTTTCGCAACGCCGCGCAGATGCTGCAGCAGAAGCGCCAGCTCGAAGAGGCCACCTGGACCAACCCCGGCATGCGCGAGTTCCGCGAGACCGCCGAGGCCGATCAGGACATCGCGGCTGACACGCTCGACCTGGTCCGGGTCTTCCGCGAGATCCTCGAGCGCGCGAGGAACCGCCCTATCCTCGACGTTCAGGAAGACGCCGTTACCGTCCGCCAGATGATCGACTTCGTCCGTCGGCGCCTGATGATGGAAGACCGTCCTGTCGGCCTGTCGAAGCTGCTCTCGAACACGCGGTCGGTCGGCGCCGTGGTTGCCATGTTCCTGGCGCTGCTCGAACTCGTTCGTCTGCAGGCCATCCTGCTCCGCCAGGATCGCGGCTTCGGCGAGATCTACGTCAAGAAGCACGAGCAGTTCGAGCAGGTGATCAACGAGCGGCTGAGCACTCGCGACGACTGGAGCTGAAACGGCCGGGAGGGGGGATCGATCCCTCGGGAAGTTGTTGATTCCATGGGATTGTCCCCGGCTTCATCCCCCCATTAACTCATCAGTTAACCACCTTGTCATGGCTCTTGCTCTGCGCCGTGGAGCGCGAGGGGACCCCCCTACCTGGCCTCCGGCACCTCCTCTCCCGAGTTACCTACGTAATGCCTGCCGGAGCGCCAACTCCTGTTCCTTCCGTTGCTTAGAGATTCACGGTCTCTTTACGCCGCGTTCATGCTCATCCGTAATCTCCCCTGGTAATTTGGCTCAATCCGCCCCCGACCCTAGAATGGAGCCGCGTCTGCATGTCCGCAGGAGCCCGTATTCCACTCACCGATGTAATTGAAGTACCGGCCATTCCGGAACACCCAAGCGCTCTACTGCACGAGAAGATGAACAAATCTCCCGGCGCTGTCGGGATGATCGTTTTCGGCGTCGCTCTGCTTGGCGGCTTAATTTATGCCGGTTCGCAGCTTGCCCAGGATCTCTCCGGAACCCACCTCGCCTCCGTTTGGCCGTACCTGCTCCTCGGACTTGCCCTGCTCATTGCGCTTGGATTCGAGTTCGTCAACGGGTTCCACGACACGGCGAACGCGGTCGCCACCGTCATCTATACCCATTCGCTCGAGCCCCACATCGCCGTCGTGTGGTCCGGCATGTGGAACCTGATCGGAGTGCTCACCTCCTCCGGCGCGGTTGCTTTCACCATCCTCTCGCTGCTGCCCGTGGAGCTGGTCCTGCAGGTGGGCAAAGGCGCTGGGTTCGCCATGGTCTTCTCGCTGCTCATCGCGGCGATTCTCTGGAACCTCAGCACCTGGTGGTTCGGGCTACCCGCCTCCAGTTCGCACACGCTGATCGGTTCCATCATCGGCGTGGGCATCGCCAACCAGCTCATGAACCCCCATACCGGCACCAGCGGCGTGGACTGGGAGCAGGCCGGCAACGTCTTTAAGGTTCTCCTCGTTTCTCCGCTGGTGGGATTCGGCCTGGCCGCGATCCTGCTGCTCATTCTCAAGGTAGTCATCAAAAACAAGGCGCTCTATGAGTCGCCCAAAGGCACGGAACCGCCGCCGATTTGGATTCGCGCCCTCCTCATCCTCACCTGCACCAGCGTCAGCTTCGGTCACGGCTCCAACGACGGACAAAAGGGCATGGGCCTCATCATGCTCATCCTCATCGGGACCGTGCCGACGGCCTACGCCCTCAACCACGCCGTGGGCTACAGCCAGACGCAGACCTTCGCCACCATCTCGCAGCAGGCCGAAACCGTCTTCAGCCATTACGTCTCGCCGAACGCCGTCATCGGCGACGCCCGCACCGAGCTCACCGACTTCATCCGCACCAAGCAGTTCAATCAGGACACGATGCTGGCCGCGCGCCAGATGGTCGAAGAAATCAAAAATGAGGTCGTCCTCTACAAGAGCCTGAACGGGGTCCCGGCCAACCAGCAGCAAAACGTCCGCAACGATATGTACGTGGTCAGCGAGGCTTTGCGCCTGATCGCGAAGTATCCGGGCAGAAACGGCGCTCCTACCTTCACCGCCGCTGAGAGCAAAAGCCTCGGCGCCTACAAGAAGCAGCTCGACAACGCGACGAAATTCATTCCCACGTGGGTCAAGGTTGCCGTCGCCATCGCTCTGGGGCTCGGCACCATGGTCGGGTGGAAGCGCATTGTCGTCACCGTCGGGGAAAAAATTGGCAAGGAGCACCTGACGTACGCGCAGGGCGCCGCCGCCGAAATCGTCGCCGCCGTCACCATCATCGCCGCCGACCAGTACCACATGCCGGTCTCCACCACCCACGTCCTGTCTTCAGGCGTGGCCGGCACCATGCTGGCCAACGGCAGCGGACTGCAGCTTTCCACCATTCGCAACATCGCTCTGGCCTGGATCTTCACGCTTCCCGCAGCCGCCCTGCTCTCCGCGGGCATCTTCGTGGTGCTGCGCCAGTTCATGTGATCCACAGCCTGTTGGCAGCGAGACAACGGCGCTTTCGGTAGTATCGAGAAAGCGCCGTTCTTGTTTGTGCGGCGCCTGTGACCCCCATCCTCGATGAGTCTTAAAGCCCGCATAGAAGCCGTCATTTACGCCGCCGAAGAACCCGTAACCCTGGCGCAGCTCGCCCCTCTTTTCCGCGACGAAGCTCTTGCCTCGCGCGCCGCTCGGACCGCTGGATCTGTTGACCCGGAGGCGCCCACCGAAGACGATGCCGCCGGGGAGACGGCGCTTGTCGACGAAGCCCCGTCCACAACGCCCGAAAGCACCGAAGCGTTGACATCTACACCTCAGGCAGAAGGTGCGTTGAGCACGGATTCGCAGCGCGAAGGTCCGGCCGACGCGGAAAAGAAAGCTGCCCGCCAGCGCGAGCGCGAAGTCCGCGACGAAATCCGCAGTGTCATCGACGAGCTGATCGCCGACTACAACGCCGCCGACAGCGGGCTCGAGATCCGCGAAGTCGCCGGCGGTTTTCGCGTCGGCACGCGTCCGGAATACCATGACGCGGTTCGCGCCTTCATCAAGACGTTGAGGCCGCCCTTCCGGCTCTCGATGCAGGCTCTGGAAACGCTTGCGGTCATCGCCTACAAGCAGCCCATTACGGCGCCCGAAATCGGAGAGATTCGCGGCGTCGACTCCTCCGGCGTCCTCGGCTCCCTGGTCGCACGCAAGCTGATTACGACTGCGGGGCGAAAGCAGGTGGTGGGCCGGCCCATCCTCTACAAGACGACCAAGGAGTTCCTCGTCCGCTTCGGCCTCAAGGACGTGAACGAGCTGCCGTCGCTCGAGGAGTTCGAGAAGATGGCCAGCGAACTAGCCGAAACTGAAGCCGAAGGGCCGATCGCGCCAGGCGAGGAAGAACTGCCTTTCGCGCAGAACGAGATGGCTGAGATTGAAGACGCCTTGCCGCTGGAGTCCGAAGGGGGTTCGCCGTCGGGGGCAGAGTCCGCTCCTACCTCGGAAACCGACATCGCCGAGCACGCTGAAAAGGCACATCCATGACGGAGCAGGAACCGGAAGAGTCCGACCAGGGCGCTCCTGCCGGCGCTTCGGCAGGTCAGCGCCTGCAGAAAATCATCGCCGTCGCCGGCGTCGCTTCCCGGCGCAAGGCCGAAGAGCTGATCCTCGCCGGACGGGTCCAGGTCAACGGCCAGACGGTCAGCACCCTCGGCTCGAAAGCCGACCCGGCGCGCGACCACATCCGCGTCGACGGGAAGCTGCTCCAGGGCGCCGAGCGGCCTCGCTACGTGGTCATCAACAAACCCAGGGGCTACGTCACCACCGCCAGCGATCCGGAAGGCCGTCCCACCGTCATGAATCTGGTGAAGGGCGCTGAACGACTCTTCCCGGTCGGCCGCCTCGACTACTCGAGCGAGGGTCTGCTGCTGATGACCAACGACGGCGAGCTGTCCAATGCTCTCACTCGCGCGGCCGCCCGCGTCGAAAAAACCTACCTGGTGAAAGTCAGCGGCAAGCCATCGGACTCTGCGCTGAACCAACTGCGCCACGGCGTGATGATCGACCGCGGAACCCAGATCCGGCCTGATTCCGGCAAACCCGGCAAGCAGCCGCGCGGGGATCAGCCTCGCCACAATGAAGGCCGCGTGATGACTGCCCCCGCGCGCCTCCGCCTTCTGCGCGACGCCGACAACCCCTGGTATGAGCTGATCCTTATCGAGGGGCGGAACCGCGAGATTCGCAAAATGTTCGAGGAAGTCGGGCCATCACGTTGAGAAGATTCGCCGCGTCGGCTATGGGCCGCTGGTGCTCGACCTCGAACCTGGACGCTCCCGCGATCTGACGCTCGAGGAAGTCGCCGCCCTGCGCCGCGCCGCCGAAGGGAAGAGAGCCAAGTCCGCCAAAGTCGATTTGCCCGCCCGCAAGATGCCGCGCCCCGGTCGTACGCGTCCCACGCGCCCTGGCGACCGCCGTCCGGCAGGAGCTTCCTCGCGGAAATCCAGCCGCCCTCGCGGGAACCAGCGCCGTACGCCTCGCTGAATCCAGTTCGCTTCAGGCACAATCTAACTGCAGGAGATCAATCCCATGGAAAAAGCCACTTTTGCCGCCGGATGTTTTTGGGGCGTCGAAGCCCGCTTCCAGCAGTTGCCCGGCGTGATTGCGACCGCGGTTGGCTACGAGGGCGGCTCGCTCGCCAGTCCTTCGTATCAGCAGGTTTGCACCGATCGCACCGGCCACGCTGAGGCCGTCGAGATCGACTTCGATCCGTCGAAGATCACGTACCAGCAATTGCTGGACGAGTTCTTCGCGCTCCACGACCCGACGCAGCTCAACCGCCAGGGGCCCGATTGGGGCACGCAGTATCGCAGCGTCGTTTTCTACCACTCGCCGGAGCAGGAAAAGGTGGCGAAGGAAACCATCGCCCGCCTTACCGCGGAGAAGCGATTCTCGAAACCCATCGCCACCCAGGTTGTGCCGGCGGAAACTTTCTGGCGCGCCGAGGAATACCACCAGAAGTATCTGGAGAAGCGCGGCGCCGTCAGCTGCCACATCTGAACAGCAAGTAGCTAATGGCCGATTGGGTCAGCGGCTCAGCTGGGTAGCCTTTGCGCTCGCCAAACGCTGCCTGCGCGTGAGCACCGCCACCGTCAGGCCGATGCAGAACAGCAGGGCCAGCACGGCGTTGATCTGCGACGCCAGGGTTGGTGGTGTTCGCGCATGCGGCATCCGCGTCAGCGGGAGCACGACGAAATTCATGACGACGTAGACGAGCGCGCCGTAGAGAAGCCCACACATCACGGGCCGTCTCACCAGAATCGCCAGTCGAGCGCTCGCAGCCCAGTACAGGAGCGTCCAGAACATCGCGATGGTGTAGTGGATCGCCAAGCCGAGCGCGACGGAGATCATGCCGGCGTGGAATGCCCATGGTCCGGTCAGGCCGCTCGCGATGTAGCGAAAGATCATCGCCGGCGTGACGTGGCGAAAGGCGTTGAAGACGAGAGCGTCGGTGATATCCAGCGTGCCGGCAATCAGGCCGATCCATAGCACACTGCGCACAGCCCGGTTACTCATCCGCGGATTCTAGCGAAACGCGGGGAGTTTCCTCCATGACCACTTCCGGCTTACTACTGCTGGCCTCCTTCGAAGTCGTCCCCATGGAATCGCGGAATGCCGAAGTGTCCGCGCAGGTGGAGCAGGTCGAGGGGGCTGATGGTCCCGTCGATCACGATGAGATTCACGTTGCGCTCGTTCGCCACCATGAGCACGATACCGTCGACGTTGCTGTGCTTCATCTTCACCCAGACCTCCGTCCGCATCGGGTCGCGCGGCGGGGCCGCGATGGGTGCGCCGTCCGGATCGGCTGTGGCCGCGTCGGGCAGCGGGCGCGGCCTGGGGATGCGGCTGCTTCACCACCATGTGGTTCCAGCCCTCGCCATCGAATTGCGCTCGAATGGCCGCCAGAGCGGCCGGGTCGTACAGCCCTGGCGCCGAGTAGCGGAAGGTATGAACCGAGATGCTGCGCAACTTCGCGATGATCGGCTTGTCCTCGTCCGGCATCACCTGGCTGGCCGCCTGCAGCATCGACTCATCGAAAGTCATGTCGGTGTGGAAGGTGGCGTTGGTCCCGAGCGACGCCAGCTCCTGCGGTGTAAGGGGAATATTGGTTTCGGCCCGCGCGATGGGCGAGGCAAGCAAAGCGGCCACAGCAAGGAGCGCCGCAGGCACAATTCGGTGAACGTGTCGGCTCGACATAAGGGTTTGAACGCCGGGCTCCGGGAAAAGTGGCGGAGGAAATCCACCTGGCCGACGAGCCGGCGCGGCTAGTCCGCCCACTCGCCCTTGCGCATGACCGGCTCCGCGCTGCCCGTGGCCGAAATGCCGTCCACATCCACCTGGCCGGACCCGATCATCCAGTCCACGTGGATCAGGCTGTCGTTTGCGCCCTTGCCGGCGAGTTGTTCCGGCGTCAGCTTGTCTCCTTCCTTCACGCAGTTCGAATACGCCTGCCCGAGCGCGATGTGGCACGCGGCATTCTCATCGAACAGCGTGTTCAGGAAGAGCAGCCCGCTGGCCGAAATCGGAGACGAATTCGGCACCAGAGAGACTTCGCCCAGCCGTCGCGCTCCGTCATCGGTCTCGATCAGCTTCTGGAGCACTGACTCGCCCCTGGAGGCATGCGCTTCGACGATTCTCCCGCCCTCGAACCGCACCGCAATCCCCTCGATCAGAGTTCCCTGGTGCGAGAGGGGCTTCGTGCTCCGCACCGTTCCTTCGACGCGATCCTTGTGCGGCGTCGTGAAGACTTCCTCCGTCGGCATGTTCGGGATGCAGTAATTGCCGTTGCCCGCCGTCGTTCCGCCACCCAGCCAGAGGTGGTCGTCGGCAAGGCCGACTTTCAGGTCCGTCCCCGGACCTTTGAAATGCAGCGCGGCATACCGCCGGTCGTTCATGCGGCTCGCCCACAAATGCAGTTTGTCGTCATGCTTCTTCCACGCCGCAATGGGATCGTCCTGGTCTGCGCGGCTCGCCGCGAAGATCGCATCCCATAGCTTCCCGAGCGCTTGCTCAGCCGGCAGATCGGGAAACATCGCCGCCGCCCACGCCGGCGTTGCTGCCGACACGATCGTCCAGTTGATGTCGTGGCGCGTGATCAGCTCCAGCGCCGGACGGTACGCCTTCGACATCGCCCGGTTCGCACGGCTCACCTTCTCCGGATCCTCTTTCGAGAGCAGGGAAGGATTGCCGCCCGTGATCGCCAGGCGCGCCGCCCCGCTCTTGTAGGCTGCAGCCATCCCCTCATAAAGCCAGTTGGCGGCCTTATCGAAGCCGCCGTCCCAGCCGTACCGATAGCGGAGCAGCGACGCCTCTTCATCGTTGAACAGGATCGTCACCAGCGAAGCGCCGGCGGCATAGGCGTGCTTCGTGATCAGCCGCGCCAGCGGCAACGCCTCTGTGCTGGCCGTCATGACCAGTTCCTGGCCCTCGGCCAGCCCCAGGCCTGACTTGATGGCGACTTCGGCCAGGCGGTCGAGCTTCGTGTCAAAATTCCGCACTGTCGTTGGAGTATCGGCGATGATCGTTGCGCTCATGTCACCTATTCTCATGCCCGACGCTGTGCAATGGCAACGCGCGGGATGCTCTGCAGATCGACTTTGAAACTGACGTTCTCCCAGTCTTCCAGCAGCCCGGCCAACTCGTCCCGCTGCCCATGCCCGATTTCCATCAGCAGCCATCCCCCGGGAACGAGCGCCTCGCGCGCCTGGGGGATGAGCCGCCCGTAGATTTCGAGTCCTGTTGACCCGGCAAAGAGCGCTGCGTGGGGCTCGTAGTCCCGCACCTGCGCTTCGAGGATCTCGTCCTCCCGCACATACGGCGGGTTCGACACAATCACGTCGAACGCTTCGCCACGCAGCGCGCGGAGCAGGTCGGACTCGACGAATCGCATCCGTTCCGTAACGCCGTGCCGGTCGGCATTCTCACTGGCGACTCGCAGCGCAGGACGTGAAAGATCCACCGCCGTTACGCGCGCTCGCGGCAACTGATGCGCGAGGGCAACGGCGATCGCTCCCGAACCCGTCCCCACATCGCAGATCCGCAACGGCGCGTCGCGATCGACTCTCTCCAGTGCCGCCTCGACGAGATGCTCGGTCTCTGGACGCGGAATCAGGACATCCGGCGTGACGGTGAAAACCAGCCCGTAAAATTCGGTTTCGCCCAGGATGTACTGGATCGGCTCGTGCCGCACTCGCCGCGCCATCCAGCGCTCAAACTGCGCGCTCTGCTGCGGCGTCAGTACGGCTTCGGGGCGGGTCAGAAGCCAGGCGCGGTCCCGACCCGCTGCACGGATCAGCAGCAGCTCCGCATCGCGCCGTGCGGTGGCCGATCCACCCAGCCGCGCAGCGGCGTCGTTCAGAACGGTTCTCAGATTCCCTGCGGACATTTTCAGCTCTGTGCCGCTCCGCACAGCATCCCGATATCGGGCCAGCCATACGCAATCTCCGGCAGAGGCTTCCCGCCGATCTCGATCGTTTGCTCGGCCACCTGCACGCCACCCAGTCGCTGGTAGAACGCGCAGGCAGGATTCCCTCGCAGAACCCAGACCGCCATGCTTCCGAATCCGCGCTGCCGCAGGTCCCTCGCGACCCGCCGCACCAGCGCCGCGCCAGCGCCCTTCCCCTGGCGCGAAGCCAACAAATAGATTGCGCCCAGCTCGCTGTCGTATCCCTCCACTGGATGCATGATTGCTCCGCCAGCCGCGAAGCCGAAGATTCCGCAGTCGTCCTCGGCAACCAGGACCGTCGGTCTCTTCTCGCCGCTCAGCCTCGCCTGCCAATCGGCAATGCCCTTTTCGACCCGCAGCCCGTCGATATACTCCTGCGGGATGATCCCGGGATAGGTCGTCTTCCAGCTTGCGAGATGGACCGCAGCAATCGCTGCCGCATCCTCGAGCGTAGCGTCCCGAATCGTCATATTCACCGCTCCTGAGCTTCGTTTGCGAGAAGCGCGACTGCCTGGACAGCCTGTCCTCAGGCCACCGTCTCCGCCTCGCTCTTCAGCCGCTCGGCGGTGAAGTGCGCGATCAGCGCGTCGATGACCGGCTGTAGCTTGCCCTCCATGATTTCCGCCAGCTGATGAATCGTGAGCCCGATGCGATGATCCGTTAGCCGGTTTTGCGGGAAGTTGTAGGTTCGGATCTTCTCGCTGCGGTCGCCGCTGCCCACCTGCTGCTTGCGCTCCTTCGCCAGCGCCTGCTGCTGCTTTTCCATCTCCATCTCGTAGAGCCGAGCCCGCAGCACACGCATCCCTTTCTCGCGGTTCTTGATCTGGGATTTCTCATCCTGGCAGCTGACCACGGTGTTCGTCGGCAGATGCGTGATGCGGACGGCGGAGTAGGTGGTGTTGACGGACTGCCCGCCAGGACCCGACGAACAGAACGTGTCGATGCGAAGGTCCTTCGCCTCGATCTTCACGTCCACGTCCTCGGCCTCAGGCAACACCGCCACGGTGATCGCGCTGGTATGCACGCGCCCCTGCGTCTCCGTCGCCGGAACCCGCTGCACGCGGTGCACACCGCTTTCGTATTTCAGCTGCGAGTAGACCTTGTCGCCCTCGATGATCGCGATCACTTCCTTCAGGCCGCCAACCGACGACTCCGAAGACGACAGCACCTCCACCCGCCATCGGTGCTGCTCGGCAAAGCGGTTGTACATGCGGAAGATCTCCGCCGCGAACAGACTGGCCTCATCGCCACCCGTGCCGGCACGAATCTCCAGCACGACGTTCTTCTCGTCGTTGGGGTCCTTTGGCAACAGCAGCAGCTTCAGGTCCTCTTCGATCTGCGGCTCTCGCGACTCGAGCGTGGTGAGCTCGTCCTGCGCCATGGCGCGGATGTCGGGATCGCTTTCGGCAAGCATGGCGCGTGCATCGGCGATGCCAGTCTTCACCTGCCGGTACTCGCGGAACTTGTCCACCACCGGCTCCAGGTCGCGGGCCTGTTTCGCGATCTTCTGATACTTCTCGTGGTCGCTCAGCACCTCAGGATCGGCCATCTGCCGGCTCAGGTCGTTAAAGCGCGCTTCAATTTGTTCCAGACGTTCAAACATAGAATCCTCCCGGCATACAGCCGGCTCAGGTTAAGAATTGTCAATGAGAAAGGGACGCAGCAAGGGCGAAGGCGGCAGGAGCCGCTAGAGGAGAACGCCGATGGGAAAAAGCCGCCGCATCACTTCTATTCTACTTCTGTTCGATGTCCGCATCGAGCAAAAGGACACAGGCGGTTAACAGCGCAGAAACCGCGCGAGGCGCCCTGAACGCTGTACGCTGATCGCTGCTCCATGTCCCTCTTCTTCCAGTTCGCCGAGCTTTGTGACGCGCTCGCAGCCACCAGCAAGAAGCTTGAGAAGCGCGCCTTCATCGCCGACTACCTCAAGTCCCTGCCCGTCGAGGACGCAGGCCGCGCCGCCCTCTGGCTCTCCGGAACGCCCTTCGCCGAGACTGACCCCCGTGTGCTGAGCATCGGCGGTTCGTTGCTGTCGAAGGCGATTGCAGAGCTCTCCGGCGCGACGCAGCAATCGATGTCCGCTGCCTATCGCCGTTACGGCGACTTCGGTGCTGCTTCAGCGGACCTTCTGTACGGACACGCTCCGGGGGCCGCTACCATTTCGCTCTCCGACGTCGAGTCGGTCTTCGCCGCCATTTCCGAAGCCCGGGGTCCCACGCCCAAACTTCGACTCCTTCTCGATCTTCTCCGCCGTGCCACGCCCGACGATGCGAAGTACCTCATCAAGCTCGCCACCGGCGACATGCGCACAGGCGTAAAACAGTCGCTTGTCGAAGAAGCTATCGCCGAAGCCTACTCGGCTACCACGGCTGCAGTACGACGAGCAAACATGCTGCTGGGCTCGCTACCCGACGTGGTCGGCCTTGCGGCCGAGAGCCGCCTTGATGAGGCGCGGATGAAGCTCTTCCATCCCATCGGCTTCATGCTCGCCAGCCCCGTGCAGACCACCAAGGAAGCCATCGCCCGATTCACCGAAGAGATTAGGGCCGAGAAAGCCGGCGTCTCCGAGGCGCTGCCGCCGGACGAACGCGCCGCTGGCGAGCCCGACCTGGCTTCGGAGCCAGCGACGGTGCTTAAGGCGGCACAGCTAGAAGACAAGTTCGACGGCATCCGTGCCCAGCTTCACATCGCGCCGGGAGGTACGGGCCAGAGTGCCCATGTCGCGCTCTACTCCCGCAATCGCGACGATCTCAGCCTCTCCTTTCCCGACCTCGTTGACGCGTTCGCTTCCATCGGCGAGCCTGCGATCCTTGACGGCGAGATCCTCGCGTGGAACCCAACGGCGCAGCGCGCTCTCTCTTTCTCCTCGCTCCAGCAGCGGCTGGGCCGCAAACGACCCATGCCGGAGATGCTGCGCGATGTTCCGGCCGTGCTCATCGTCTTCGACATCCTCTACCGGAACGACGGCCTCCTGCTGGAACAGCCGCTCAGCCAGCGTCGCGCTGCGCTCGAGGACTTCTGCGCACGCTGGTCTTCGGCCACGACATCGCGCGAAACGCCTGGCCAGTCGCATCTTTTCGAAGCGCTGGCCGAGCAGGCCTTCGCGCGCCTCATCCTCGCCTCCGCTGCGCGACTTACCTCCGCCGACAACCTCGACCAGGCTTATGTGGACGCGCGCGCGCGCGGTAACGAAGGCGTGATGATCAAGTCCCTCGCCTCGATCTATCAGCCTGGGCGGCGCGGCCTTGCCTGGCTCAAGCTCAAGCGCGAACTGGCGACGCTGGATGTCGTCGTTAGCGGCGTCGAGTATGGCAATGGTCGCCGCGCCGCCGTGCTTTCGGACTACACTTTCGCGATTCGCGACCCGGATGACCCAAACGCGCCTCTGAAGAATGTCGGCAAGGCTTACTCCGGCCTGACCGACCAGGAGATCGCCGACATGACCGCCTGGTTCAAGGCTCATACCCTCGAGGATTTCGGCCACTTCCGCACCGTCGAGCCTGGTGTCGTGCTCGAGGTCGCGTTCAACAACGTGATGCGCTCGACGCGGCACGCATCGGGCTTTGCGTTGCGCTTCCCCCGCATCGTGCGCCTCCGGACCGACAAGCCGGTGGAGGAGATCGATACCCTTCGGCGAGTCGAGGAGATCTACAACTCGCAGCCCGACAAGCCGACCGACGTCTCCTGATCGAATGCGCTTGGCGATCCGGTCGGCGTTCATCTCGATACACTAACTATGCTCAGGGGAGTACGACGCCAGCAAAGCTCAACTGCCGTCGAAAAACAAACCTCCTGGAGAGAGGAATGCTTCCGTTTTGCCAGGTTGACTTCTGAGACTTCTGCAGCCTTTTATTGTGATGCTGTGTGCGCTGAGCGTTGCGGAGGCGCAGACGGGCGAAGGGCACCCCATCCCTCCTCCGCCGCCGCCCGGCGGCAGAATGACAAAATGCAGCGGTCGCGCCATCCCTCAGCTCGAGGACATCACCGCATCGACCGGCATCACCTTCACGCATGCCTCCGACCCGGCGAAGAAATACATCATGGAATCGATGAGTGGCGGAGTCGTCCTGATCGATTATGACCGGGATGGCTGGCCGGATATCTACTTCACTAATCAGCCGACTGTCGATCAGGTACTAAGGGGCATTTCTGCACCCGGCGCCCTCTACCATAACAATCACGACGGCACCTTTACCGATGTTACGGCTCAGTCCGGTCTTAGCAGTAAGTGCCTCGCGAATGGCGGCGCAGTTGGCGATTACAACAACGATGGCTGGCCTGACCTATACCTCACGTGTCTCGGCGGCAACGTTCTGTACCGCAACAATGGCGACGGGACCTTCACGGACGTGACCGAGCAGGCTCATGTTCGCGATGGCCGCTATTCCACGGGCGCGTCCTTCGGCGATTACGACAACGACAGCTACGTCGATCTGATGGTCGTTAACTATGTCGATTTTCACCTCGACGACCTGCCGAAATTCGGCAGTGCTTCCTTCTGCAAATACCGCGGCCTCGATGTGCAGTGCGGCCCGCGAGGGTTGCGCGGCGCCGGCGACTCGCTCTTCCATAACAATGGCGACGGCACATTTACCGAAGTGTCGAAGGCTGCCGGCGTCGACGATCCCAACGGCTACTACGGGCTCGGTGTTGTCTGGGCCGACTTCAATAACACGGGACATCCAGATATCTACATCACCAACGACTCAACCCCAAAATATCTCTACAAGAACCTCGGCAACGGCAAATTCGAGGAGATCGGACTTCTGTCCGGTACCGCTGTGAGTGAAGATGGCTCAGAACAGGCTTCCATGGGCATCGCCCTGGGCGACTACAACCACACCGGCCGACCCTCGATCTACGTCACCAATTTCACCGACGAGAACAGCCTGCTTTATAAGAACGAGGGTAACTGGAATTTCGATGAGGTCTCTTATCCAGCCGGCGTCGCCGTTCCGTCGCTGCCCTGGGTGAAATGGGGGACCGCCTTCGTCGATCTCGACAACGATGGCTGGCTCGATCTGATCGCCGTCACAGGTCACGTCTATCCTCAAGTCGATGAGCTACCGTCAGGCGGCGGCTATCGCCAGCCAAAGATTCTCGAGATGAATCAGAAAGACGGCACCTTCTGCGACGCCGGCGATCAAGCTGGACCGGCGATTATGGAGCGCCGCGTCTCACGCGGTCTGGCGGTCGGCGACCTGTTCAACGACGGCAACATGGATGTAGTCGTGGAAGACCTCGACGGCAAGCCGATGATCCTCCGCAATCGCGGCATCCCCGGACGCCATTGGGTTAGCTTCGAACTAACTGGAACAAAGAGCAATCGCCTGGCGCTGAATGCACGCGTCAAAATCGTTGCTGGCGGTGTAACTCAAACCAGCGAGATTCATAGCGGAGGCAGTTATCTTTCGCAAAATGATCTGCGCGTGCATTTCGGTCTGGGCGCAGCTACAAAGATCGACAAGGTGGAGATTCACTGGCCATCCGGTCTGGTGCAGGATCTGGCCGATATCGCGGTCGATCACGACTACGCCGTACTCGAAGGAAAGGGCATCGTCGACCCTGCTCTGGTTCGTCCCGTGCCGGTGAAGCGCGTCGCAGCGCCACTACCCACGGCTCCTCCTAAATAGAGCAATTATCGGTTGCGACAATGGAATTCAGACAATTGCAAAATCTCTTTTGACGTGTCTCGTGCAGCGGTAGAGACTCAATGCAGCTTCTGAAACACACCGGCTACTGTTTCCACGGGCGAGAGGGCCATGTCGATCAATCGATCCATTTTCTGCGGTCTTTTTGCCGCAATGCTGTCGGCCTCGCTGCGGGCGGCCGACGTAACTCCGCTGCACGACGGCTGGCGCCTGCAGTCCGCGTGCAAAATTCAGGCCTCGGGTGAGGCAATTTCCTCTCCTGACATATCCACCGAGAACTGGATCGGCGCCGCTGTGCCCTCGACTGTTCTGGCTGCGCAAGTCGCCGCCGGCATTTTTCCGGATCCTTACTTCGGCGATAACCTGCGCAAGATTCCCGGAGCGACCTATCCCATTGGCGAGATCTTCGCTAGACTTCCTATGCCCGCGGACAGCCCGTACCGCTGTGGCTGGTGGTACCGCGATGCGTTCTCCGCGCCGGCCGCCGCCGCGCCGTTACGCCGCTACTGGCTTCACTTCGGTGGCATCAACTATCGCGCGGAAATCTGGCTCAACGGCCACAAAATCGCGGACTCGTCGCAGATTGCGGGCGCCTATCGCACCTATGACCTCGATGTAACAGATACCCTCAAGCCCGGTACCGCCAACGTTCTCGCCGTGGAAGTCTTCGCCCCCACCGAGCACGACCTCGGCATCAACTGGGTCGACTGGAATCCCGCTCCTCCCGATAAGGACATGGGTCTGTGGGGTGAGGTGAATCTGGTCACCACCGGTACCGTTGCACTTCGCTCGCCGATGGTCGTTACCCATCTGCCCGACGAAAGCCTTCAAACCGCAGAACTCACGGTTCACGCCGAACTCGACAATGCGTCCAACATCGAAGTGCAGGGCGTAGTCTCCGGATCAGCGGCGGGCGTCACCTTCGAGCAGCCGGTGCATCTCGCCCCGCATGAAGAACGCGCCGTAATTTTTGCCCCGGCGCAGTTCCCGCAGTTGCGTATCCGCGATCCCAGGCTCTGGTGGCCCTGGCAAATGGGCGACCCACACCTCGAGGCACTCACCATGAGCTTCCGCAGCCAGGGGCAGACGATGGATGAGAAGACCATCGAGTTTGGCATCCGCGAAATCACCTCGGAGCTGTCGGCCAACGGTGGCGCCCGCATCTTCCGCGTCAATGGCAGGCCGATCCTCATCCGCGGCGGCGGCTGGTCGCAGGATATGCTGCTGCGCACCGATCCAACGCGGTTGCGCGAGCAGTTCCGCATGGTGCGCGATCTGAACCTCAACACCATCCGTCTCGAAGGCAAACTCGACACCGACGACTTTTTCAATCTCGCCGACAGGAATGGGATTCTCGTCATGCTCGGCTGGTGCTGCTGCGACCACTGGGAGCGATGGCAAGACCTGGACCCCCGACGATCTCACCATCGCCACCGCCTCGCTGCGATCGCAGATGCTGCGCCTGCGCCATCACCCTGGTTTGTTGGTGTGGCTCAACGGGAGCGACAATCCGCCGCCGCCCAATGTCGAGAAAGCCTACCTCGACGTCGAAGCGGCTACGGCCTGGCCTAACCCCATCCTCTCCTCGGCGACACAGCGGCCCACTACCGTCTCGGGCGAGACTGGCGTGAAGATGACCGGCCCTTACGACTACGTCGAGCCCAGCTACTGGTATGTCGACCACAACCACGGCGGAGCCTGGGGCTTCAACACCGAAACCAGTCCCGGGCCCGCCATCCCATCGCTTGCCAGCCGCAAGAAATTCCTAACCGATCCTGACGCATGGCCGCCCTCCGCTGACTGGGCTCTCCACTACGGCAGCGGCAAATTCAAAACCCTCGATGTCCTTGACAGTGCGATGAGCGCTATCTACGCCTCGCCTACCTCGGCGGCTAACTACGAGCGCACGGCGCAAACCATGGCCTACGACTCTGAGCGCGCGATGTTTGAGTCCTACGGAAAAAACAAGTACATCTCCACCGGCGTCATCCAGTGGATGCTGAACAACGCATGGCCATCCATGATTTGGCACCTCTACGATTACAATCTCGACGCCGATGCCGGATACTTTGCCGTAAAGAAAGCCTGCGAGCCGCTCCACATCCAGTACTCGTATGACGACCGGTCCATCGTGGTCGTCAACAGCACTTATCGTCCTGTCGCCGGCCTGCATGCCAGCATCGATGTGCACGGCATCCGCTGGAATGATCTCTACAGCACAAGAGTGGATGTCACCGCCGCCGCCGACAGCTCGCAGCGCATCTCTGTTTTGCCGCAGAGTCTCAACTCCGGATTGGAACGAATCTTTTTTATCGACCTCACTCTCACTGACTCGGCGGGCCGCGTCCTCAGCCACAATTTTTACTGGGTGCCGTACACTCTCACCAGTTTCGACTGGGCCGGAACCGACTACACGCACACTCCCGCGGAACGCTATCCGGATCTGACCGCTCTCGCTCATCTGCCGCCGGCGACGATTGCTGCCCACGCGGAAATCGCGAACACACCACAGGGGCGCGAACTCCAACTGCATCTTGAGAACAGCTCTAACGCGCTCGCCTTCCAGGTGCATGCCGCCGTTCGCACTCAATCCGGCGATCTTGTCGCGCCCGTCTTCTGGTCCGACAACTGGATTGAAATCGTCCCAGGAGCCTCGACGACTCTCACCGTTCAGTTGCAGGACGATGCGCCCACGAACCCCGTGATCCAGCTCGATGGCTGGAACATTCAGCCGGCCATTATCACGCCGGTCGTCTCGCCAGCCGCTTCAGTGCACCACTGACCAGGCCATGTTCGGAGGGGGCTGTTGCGCGCTCACGCCGGAAACGCGCTGCTCGTCACTTTAGGCCGGTGATGCAGCGCCTCCTCGACAAGCCTGCGCGTCTCGTCCAGCTCCGCACCGACGATTTCCAGACGAGGCGGACGGACGCGCGCGCATCCCGTTCCCGTTTCCTGCTGCACCTGCTTGATCAGCTGGATGAACTTCGGCACGGTATCCATGCGGAGCAGGGGTAGAAACCATCGATACAGCTCGAAGGCCTCATCCCACTTCCCGGCTCGCGCAGCGTCGAACAGTGCCACCGATTCGGCGGGGAAGGCGTTCACCAGGCCCGCGACCCAGCCCACCGCACCGGCTGCAATGCCCTCGACGATCGCATCGTCAACACCGACAAAGATCCGCAGACGATCGCCCAACAACGCACGAATCGCCGTAACCCGCCGGACGTCGGTCGTCGATTCCTTGACCGCGGCGAGGTTCCTGTGCTCTGCGGCCAGCTCCGCAATCTGCTCCGGCAGGAAGTCGGTTCCGTAAGAAACAGGATTGTTATAGAGCATGCATTCCAGAGGCGTGGCGCGGAAAATAGCAGCCACGTGCGCCTTCATCTCGCGCCAGTCGCCGCGGTATACATACGGCGGCAGCACCATCAGTCCGGAACAGCCCGCCCCCTCAGCGGCCTTCGCCAGTTCAACCGCTTCGTCGGTCAACAACGCGGAAATGGCGCCCACTACGGGCGCGACATTCGCCGCAGCCACCAGGTTGCGCAGAATCGCTTCTTTCTCAGCGAAGGTCAGCGTGGCCGCTTCGCCCAGGGAACCAAGCGCAATGATCCCGGTGCACCCGTTGTGCAATAACCACTGCGCGTGCCGTGTCGCAAAAGCGTGATCGACACGCAGTTGCTCGTCAAAACAGGTTGTGATTGCCGGCATAACGCCATACCACTTCATGCGTTCTCCTTCGAGGTGATGGAAGATCTGCCGGCCGCGGCGAAGTTCGCCTCGGCGTCAGGCAACGGGCCCAGGCTCGAAACCAGGGCCGGAAAAACCGGGGGGCGCGCTGAATCTGTCCCCCAGCCAAAAAGAAACTCGGTCGCCCCACCGCAAATGCGTCCCTGGCAGGGGCCCATCCCGCAGCGGGTATGCAGTTTGGCTTCGCGCCAGCTTGTGCGGCGCCGCAGAGCCTCGAAGCGGACGTCTTCGCAGCGGCACACAATGGTCTGCTCGTTTGCCAGGGTGCGTAGTTGAGGATCGAGCCGGCAGGCGTCGGCCAGCGCACGGACAAAGCTGAACCGTGCATGCCGCCGCCGGACCAGCGGTTTCTTCAGAGCCTGCTGTCCCACGGCTGCCAGCCCGGCAATCTGCCCTTCCAGCAGCGACAAATCCACGCCGCCGATTCCCGTGGGCTCACCCACGCAATACACATTTTTAATTGAGGTCCGCATCGTTTCATCGGTTGCGACAAATCCATCGCCGATGCGACATCCGAGCAGCGCCGGCAGCTCCGTGTTCGGGATCAGATGGAATCCGCACGCGAGGTAGTCACAATCCAGCTCCCACTGCTTCGTGCCTTGGCGCAGCGTCACGCGGCGCAGACGATCATCGCCATGTGCGGCCATTGGCCAGCAGCCGGTCCTGATGCGAGCCAGCCCGATGCTGCGGCTGTACCCGGCGCCCTGCCAGAGCTTTCCCGGCTCACGAAGCAGATGCATCGCAAACCGAGCGAGCCGCGCCAGCGGCGCCTGTTCGCATACGGCGAGGATCTTCGCGCCGTGCTCGGCCAGATGCGCCGCAACGGCCAGCAGCAAAGGACCCGTACCCGCCACGATCACGCGTTTGCCGGCGATGGGCAGGCCGCCACGCACCATCGCATCCAGCCCACCGGCGCCCATGACGTTCGGAAGCGTCCATCCAGGAAACGGAAGGAACCGCTCCCGCGCACCGGTGGCGAGAATGAGATTTTTGTAACAGAAGTCGGCACAATTGACTCTTCGCGAAGGCGCTGCTTCCGGCAGCACCGCACCAGCGCTCCCTTCAGCACGCACAACGTAAGGCTCCGGGCAGTCCACCACCCTCCACCCCTGCAGCCGCACGGCGGCCGATGCTTCCAGTCGCGCCAGCCATGCACGCGCCTGCGCAGGCAGATGGCCTCCGCTGCGCCAGATCTGCCCGCCCGCCGCGGGATTGTCATCAAGCAGGGCCACTCGTTGTCCGGATTCAGCAGCAGTCACGGCTGCGGCGATGCCCGCTGGCCCCGCACCAACCACGAGAACATCGAAGCGCTCCGTCATGGCGTCTGCGCTTCTCCTGCCGTCGTCACGCCCATCCCGGGCTGGCAGAGCATCTGGCAACTCCTCAGGTGCGGGACGCCGTCGATCGTCACCCGGCACTCGAAGCAGATCCCCATCCCGCAAAGAGCTCCCCGCGGCTCACCGCTGACCGACGTGCGCGTTGCTGCGCCTGCCATCGCAACGGCTGCGGCGACGGTCGTTCCGGGTGCTACGGCGATCGCGGCGCCATTCACGGTCAGCGCAATGGAACGAGCCGCCTCAGGCATGGGGACTCACCGATGCCCGCAATTCATTCCCGTGCTCATTTCCGACAGAACCCGGCGCGTAGCGCGAGGGCAGATACGGCGCAGTGTCGATCTCCGCGTTTCCCCCCAGCATCGTGCACGCGAGCAGTTTGGCGGTTGCCAGCGAAGTCGTAATGCCCAAACCTTCGTGACCCGTCGCCAGATACACCGTCTCGTCTTCCGGCCACGGCCCGATGAGCGGCAGCTTATCGGGCGTAGCCGCGCGAAAACCCGTCCACACGCGAATCGCCTGCAGATCTCCGATTCCTGGAAGAAATTCGCGCGCCCGAGTGACCATCGCGCCCAGCAACGCACGATTCAGTTCCGTGTTCTCGGCACCGAACTCGCGCGACGATCCAATCAGGAGCTGGCCTGTCCTGCGCGGCTGAACGTTGAAGGCCACAGAGTCCACGGCGATCGAGTGGGCGCTTTTCAGATAACCCAGCTCGACCAGCTGGTGGCGGACGAACCCCGGGTACCGATCCGTAATCACCAGATGCCCGCGCCGTTTGCGAATCGGGAGTCCCGGCGTCAGGCGTGGCGCGTCCGCACCACAGGCATTCACGATGTGCGCAGCATGCAGTTCGGCGCCATCATCGAAACGCACACCGCCCGCGCGGGCAGAAACCACTTTGTTGCCGGTCTGCAGCTGCGCTCCCATTCGTATCGCTTCCCGCATCAGATAGCCGGCCGCGCAGGGCGGATACAGCACACCGTCGGAGGGAACCAGCAGCGCCCCGGCGAGCGGGCGCAGATGCGGCTCCTCCCGCGCAAGCATGGTCGCCGAGAGCACTTCGCTGCTGACGCCCGCCGAGGCGTAAACGTTCTGCTTGCGTCCAACCTCCTCCATCTCTTCGTCGTCGCTGGCCACCCAGACCGTGCCGCACCGATCGAACTCGGCATCCTGTGGAAGCTCATCCGCCAGTTCCCGCCACAGCCGCTGCGAATAGGTGGTGAGCGCGAGTTGCGCGGGCGAGTCGTCCATCGCGACAACATGACCCATTCCTGCAGCCGTGGCGCCACCGCCGACCATCCCACCATCCACCACGACTGTCTTGAGCCCGCGCTGGGCTAGTTCTCGCGCGCAAGCGGCGCCCACGATACCCGCACCGACTACGATCGCGTCAAACGCAGCACTCATGAGGGAATGCCCGCCGGAAACGGGTCGCCAGGCTGCACAATCAGTTTGCTCTCGGAAGTGATGAATGCCGACCCGGTAATGCTGGGAATGACCTCGCTCGACGTGCCGTTGTGGAAGCGATAGGAGCCCTCGAAGATCGTGCCCAGAATCCCCTCCTGACGCCACGTCTGGCCCGGCGCCAGCCTGCCGTCGGCAGCCAGACACGCCAGCTTCGCACTCGTCCCGGTTCCGCAGGGTGAGCGATCATAAGCCTTCCCCGGGCACAGAACGAAATTCCGGCTGTCAACACCTGGAGCCGGGGCCGCAACGAACAACTCAACGTGATCGATCTCCTCTCCGGCTGCTCCAGTGATTTTCTGATCGCGCAGGGCGCAGCGAATCGCCCACGTGTATTCGGTCAACGCGTCACGATTCGCCAGCACCAGTTCAAGCGGCGACCGCTCTGCGAGAAAGAACCAGTTCCCCCCCCAGGCGATATCGCCGGTGACCGACCCGAACCCCGGCACCTCCACCACCACGCCTTTGCGATGGCGGAAGCAGACAACATTTTCTACCGTGACGCTGTCGTCACCGTGCAGGGTGGCGCGCACGACACCGATCGGCGTCTCGATACGATGGTCGCCTGGCTGAATGCGGTCCAGATGGGCCAGCGTAGCCACCACCCCGATCGTCCCATGGCCGCACATGCCGAGATAGCCGACGTTGTTGAAGAAGATGACGCCGGTGGTGCAGCCGGGATCGGACGGCTCGAGCAGCAGCGCGCCGACCAGCACATCGGAGCCTCGCGGCTCATTGATAACTGCCGATCGAAAATCGTCGTGCTTCGCCGCAAATCGCCGCAGACGATCGGCGACCGTTCCCCGGCCCAGCCGCGGACCGCCGGAGATCACGACGCGCGTCGGTTCTCCCGCGGTATGAGAATCGATGACCCGGATTGCAGCCATATCCTTAGCACTATACCGATCCGGACCGCAGTTTCCATCGCGCCATCATGACTCTGGTGCGGGTCCGCGCCTGCTCGTCCTCCACAAGTCCATCGAGCCGCAGGTGGGGCGTTGCTGGCGGCTCTACGCCAGTTCCATCATCAACGACTGGCCCGACAGTGCCATTCCTTGCATCAGACAATCCCCTTGCCTTCGACGATCGTGATGTACCGGTCGATGGGCAGTTTTGTGAACCGCTCCACTTTGCCACTGGGATGCGGCCATTGCACCTCGAGCCAGTCGATTCGCTCGCGCGCGCCGAGTCCCAGCACCAGGCGCGGGTCATGCGAGGAAAGAAAGCTGCCTCCACCCACCTTCGTCCGGCTGCGCTTCAGGTCGCCCGCCTGCCAGGTGACGCGCGCCCCGATCGCGTCACGATTCGATTCTCTGCCCACCAGGCGGAGCCCAAGCCAGTGCCGGCCACGCACAGCGCGATTGCGCAGAAGAAGTGGGGCACCGTCGTTGACCGCGACCAGCACGTCAACAGCTCCGTCGTTGTCGAAGTCGCCGATGGCCAAACCCCGCGCCGAAAAGTCCCGGCTGAAGACGGGCCCGCTCTCTGCGTTCACGTTGCGCAGGGTTTTTCCTTCTCCGTGAAACAGCAGTAGCGGCTCTCGATAGGTCACATCTTTTTCGATCGTCTGAATCAGGTCGTCCGGATTACCATTGGCGATAAATAGATCCAGGTCCCCGTCATTGTCATAGTCGAAGAATTTCAGGCCCCATCCGCTCATCAGGCGAGTTACTCCTGCTATGCCCATGGCGCCCGCTTCATCGTCGAAGCTTTCGTTGTGGTTATTTTCGTAGAGCGAATACTTCTCGTGATCGATGTTCGCTACAAAAAGATCCAGCCAGCCGTCCTGATTGAAGTCGGCGGCATCCACGCCCATGCCGGAACGTGCTCTCCCAGCCTCGCTGTAGGCGACGCCTGCCAGAGGACCAACCTCCTCGAACCTGCCGGCACCTCGATTCATGAAGAGAAAGTTTGCTGTCGTGTCGTTGGAGACGAAGAGATCGAGCCGGCCATCGTTGTTGAGATCGGCCGCCACAACGCCCCAGGCCTTTCCGAGATGCTCCGCAATGCCCGAGGATCTGCTGACATCGCTAAACGTGCCATCCCCGTTGTTGTGAAATAGCCAGCTCGCCGTTGGCTTGTACAAACGTGGCACGCAATAGCCGGGCCGATTGTTGTAGGTCACGCAGGGCAGATTCTTTGATTTGGAAAATTCAACGAATTGGCAGACAAAAAGATCGAGCCGCCCATCGTTGTCGTAGTCGAACCATACCGCGCTGGATGACCATCCGGGAGCCGCAACGCCGGCCGCCTCCGTTACATCGGTAAAAGTTCCGTTACCGTTGTTCCGGTACAGAATGCTTTTTCCGTACTGCGTAACATAGAGATCGGGGAATCCGTCGCCGTTATAGTCGCCGACCGCCACGCCCTGTCCATAACCTCCGCCCGCCACACCTGCCTTCTCAGTGACATCGGTAAAGGTTCCATCTCGATTGTTCCGATAGAGCGCGTTGCGCAGGGGTGGGTTCGGATCGTAAAAATCGCACTTACCACTGTTAACGAAATAAATATCCATCCAGCCGTCGTTGTCATAATCCAGAAAGGCACAACCGGCGCCGGTTGTCTCGGGAAGATATTTCTCCGCCGACTTACCCGCCGTGTGAACCCACGTAATTCCGCTGGCGGAAGACGGCACCTCTTCGAAGGGATAGTCAGGAGGCTGGGCGGAGAACGCAGGCAGGCCTCCAAAACGCAGAGAAGCAGCGGTTCCGGCGAGCGTTCGGAGAAAATTGCGGCGTGACGACCGGCCTCGAATGAAGCTGAACGCTGTCACTGCGGCGCCTTGTCCTCCTGATTGCCGGATTCCTGCGCTGCCTGCCTCTGCAAAGCGAATTCGCGCTCCGCCGCTTCTTTGTTCCCCGTACGGGCATAAGCCGTCGCCAGAGCGTAGTGCCCCGCCGGATTTGCCGGCTCCAGCCCGACAGCGATTTTGAGCGGTGCGATGGCCGACGCATATTCCTTTTCCGACAGAAAAGACATTCCCAGTCCCAGCCAGGCATCTGCGAAGTTTCCGTCCAGTTGGGTCGCCCGTGTAAAGTGCTGGACTGCCCCGGCGAAATCCTGCGCCTGACGGGCCAGTTCCCCCGAGACATACTCCGCGCCCGCATTCGACGGATCGATCTTGAGCTCCTCCTGCAACTCCTTCTTTGCCTCGTCCTGGAAATTTGGCGCCGGATTGGGCCTGGACAACAGCAGTCTGGCCAAACGGAAGTGAATACCCGGGTAGCTCGGATTCTTCCCGAGAATCTCGCGGTAATCCTTCTCCGCATCATCCCACCTGCCCTGCACTTCATTCGCCTCCGCGTCTAGTTCCAGAGCAGGGAGCGAATGCGGCGCGGTCTGCGCCAGCTTCTGGGCTGCCTGTGTCGAGAGATCGGAATAGGCATGCACCGAGACGTAGAGTACCTCCGGATCACCGGGGAGCTTCTGGTTCAGGACATGCACCAATTCGACCAGTTCATCCCAGCGCTGCAGCAGTGTGGCGCAGCGAACACCATCGAGGCCGGCTCTCTTTTGCAGCGCTTTGTCAGTCAGATGAGCAACCGTCTTTGTCAGCGAGGGCATGGCCTCGGAGCATCGGCCGGCTTCGGCGGCTGACGCCGCCCGCTCCGCGTTTGCCGCGTTGTCGGCAGCAGTTCCCTTCTGGCCCAGGGCGTCGGAACCCACGATGACCACAGGAAGGACAATCAAAAATGAAAGAATCAGGGAAAATCTACTCATAATCACCAGGGGCAAGCGCACGGACGCCCGCCCCTGTCGCCTCAGTTCCCTAATAATAGAACTTCAGCGCGAACTGGATATTTCTTGCCGGTTGTGACGTATTGATAAGCCCAAACGACCCGGAATTTGGGAAGTTGCTGTTGGGATGGCCCAGCTGCACATTATTGAATGCGTTCAGGAAATCGCTGCGGAACTGGAAATACTTATTTTCGGTGACCGAAAAGTTTTTCATCACGCCGATATCCGCATCTTCATACCCTGGACCTACGTCAGGGCCCTGCGCGGGACAATTGCCAAAGGTTCCAGTTGCCGGCTCGGAGAAACCATCGGGACTCATCCACTCATACCCCTGAAAAGCGCCACTCGATGAGAAGCTGCCCTTTCGTCCGAAAACCTGCTGGGTCCCGCAGTTCGGGCGAGGTCCACGGGATCCGGTTCCCGACGTATCGGTCGCGTTGTAAACAGCAAGAGGGAAGCCGCTGTGGAGCGAGACGATGGTGGACGCCTGCCAGCCGCCCACAACCGCATCGGCTACCGAATTCATATTCCCGCCAAATCTCCTCCCTCGGCCAACCGGCAGCGCATAGGTCGCGTAGGTCGAAAGAATATGTTTGGAGTTATAATAACAGCTGGCATAGTCGGCGGCGGGATCGTAAAGATTCTGGTAGTAGGGTGACGCCGGAGTAGCCTGTGTGGCTGAGCCCCAGGTTCCGTAATACCCGCTGTTGTTGGTCAGACAATGCGACCATGTATAGGCCACCTGCCCCTCGAGCCCGTTGGAGAGACGATGTTGCAGCACGCTCTGCAGAGCGTCGTAATGCATGTAGCCGGTGGAGGATGTGCCGGATACCGTGGAGATATCCGCCAGCAGCGCGGGATTCCCCTGAAAATAGACGCCGGGTTCCGCGGTTCCATTCACGAGTCTCTCTTGTGAGTAGGGCGTTGGAACCATCAGGTGGGTCCCGTGTTGACCTACATAGCCAACCTGCAGCGCTGTGTTTGAAGTGAAGGCATTCTGAACAGTGAGGTTCCACTGCTGATCCATCGCCGGCTGCACGGTCTTGTCCCACACATACATCACCGCCCCCGCAAAAGGATCGCCGGCTACGCTGCCCCCAGGTCCCTGCTCCGTCTTATCGGTCGGACTGTTGTAGGTCGCAGTTACTTCCGTGGGAGTGAAAGGAGGATTGCGCGGCAGGCGCAGATTCGTTCCCGTTCCTTCCAGATAGGACGATATGGTGTACGCTCCACGAATCACGGTTCTGCTTCGCAATGCTGCCGGCGACCAGGCGAAGCCGACGCGAGGTTCGAAATCAGGTTGCCCGTAGACGGAGCTATAAAGGGAGCGGCTGTTCCCGTTTACGCCTGCATACTCGATCTGGCCGCTGTCCAGATCGAGATTGTCCTGACGGTTGTTCAGCTCCACCCAGGGTGTGTGGGCTTCATAACGCAGTCCAAGATTCAGCGTTAGGGTTGGTGTTATGCGCCAGTCGTCCTGTCCATATCCCGCATAAGTCCAGGAAAACTGGTGCCAGGTTCCACCGTTGCTGACTCCTTTGCCGGTCGCCTCCGGATATCCGAGGAAGAAATCGGCTCCCGCATCGCCGGAAAAAGATCCTCCAAACAATATCGATCCGTATTCACCACTGTTGCCGCTGTAGAACGTGTTAATCCGGTACCGCCACATCTGGTAGCCGACTTTTAATACGTGCTTCCCACGAGTAATGGACAGCCCGTCATCGAACTGGATGACAGTGTCGGCAAAGTCCTGATCGACGACGCTGCTGCCGATGTTAGTGAGCACAGCTCCGGTATTGGGCTGCGGGGCGGTGCCGCCGCCGAAGCCCATCAACAGCAGCCCGGGTCCAACGGAGTTGGCATTGGCAATCCCTAAATCGCTCCCCAGGTTGCCGATCTTCGGGTCAAATGTAGTGCCGGTCAGAAGCGTGATCCAGCTCGTGCCGAAACGCAGTTCGTTCAGCATGCTGGGGCTGAACGTGTGAGTCCAGGTCCCCACGGCATTGTGAATGGGCGCATGCGTGAATCCGTTACCGAGAATCAGGAGCGAGTTGCTCGAAGGATCGTTCTGATACTCCTGGGAGTACCGCCCGTCGATGTGATCCCGTGCGGTAATGTTGTAGTCAATTTTGACGTCTCCCTGATCTGTGTTAAACGCCTGGGTAAACACGTTCACAGCGTTGTTGATCTGGTTGCCATTGATCGGCGTCGGATAGTAGCTGGAAGAAAACAGCTTGGTCGCCACGCTGTCGCGCTGCGAAACAGGTATCTGATTCTGGTTGTAGTTCTGCCCGCTTATAGGATCCTTCAGCTGCGTTTTTGGCAGAAGAACGCCGAAATCGCCGTTCCGCTCGGCCGCTGTGAAGACCGTAATAAAGTTGCTGGTGGCAGGGTGGTCAAAGCGCTGCCCCTGATAGTCCAGAAAGAAGAACAGCTTGTCTTTCAGTACGGGACCACCCAGGGTGCCGCCGTACATATTCCAGCGCAGCGAGGCCCGGGGAAGTTCATTGCCCGAACCCAGAAATTTATTCTCCCACTGGTTCGCATTCACCACGTCGTTGCGCAGGAATTCCCAAACGTCGCCGTGGAACTGGTTGGTGCCCGACTTGATCGACGCATTGATGATGCCGCCCTCGTAATTGCCGAATTCTGCGGGCGCGTTGGCCGTGATCAGATTAAATTCCTGGATAGCATCGGGAGATGGCGTGAAAGCAAGCAAATTGTCCGACGTCTGGTTATTGTCCATCCCATCCAGGATGAAGTTGTTGGATTGCTCGCGGTTCCCGTTGATGTAAGGCCGTCCGCCGCTCGCGGTGTTGTCACCATTGTTGAACGTGGAATTATCGGGATGAACGCTGCCGGGAGACAGCAAAGTTAGTTCCACATAGTTGCGAGTTGCCAGAGGAATATTGGTGACAGCACGGGAGTCCACCAGAGTGCTTACCTCCGTGGTTTCCGACTGCAGCTCGGGCGCTTCCGACGTAACCTGCACTGTATTCGTGACGGCGCCGACTCTCATCTTGAACTCGAGCCGTGCCGTCTGGTTGAGCACCAGTGTCAGGTGCGACTGAACGGCGCTTTCAAATCCGGGCGCCTCGACCCTTACATCGTAAGTGCCAATAGGCAGGCGCGCGAACGTGAATATGCCACCGTCGGCGCTCTTTGCCATGTAGGTGGTCCCGCGCTCGACATCGGTGACGGTGACCGTGGCGCCATTAATGACTGCCCCGCCGGCATCCACAACGGTACCGGTAATCGACGCGGTGATCTGTTGGGCCCGTAAAGGGGAGCAGACAATCTGCGACGCAACAAGCGCCACGAGGATACATCCCCACAAAATAACCTTTTTCATATACGGCCTCCAGCTGGCTCTGGGAATAACTTGCGGCATCGTCCTGCCCTGATGCCGTGGATCGCACTGAAGGAGCCCTTTGGGGTCAACAACACCCTGACAACCAGAAAAGCGTACAACGTGAAGCAGTGCATAAAGCCTGACTTCGGACGACGGTCACGCAACCTGGGGATGTCGCTTGTTCTGGGTCCAATGCGGACAGCAGCTCTATAGCACCTGCATAATGCTATAGAGCAATTGACGTGGCGTGTCAAGGCGCCGTACCGGCGGAGCTGTGGAAATTGTCGACACAAAGCCATGCATTCGAAGCAAGGCGAGGAGAGCCTACCTCCCTAAAATTTCAAGCTCCAGCGCGATCTTTCGCCGGGAAAAGCATCCGTGGGGATGCCGAGCCAGGACACGGTTTCAAGGACTCATAAAATTGGCCACTTGCTCGCTCTATAGCACTCTGCTAGGATTCAGCGGCGCGCTATCGAGCGCCGTGGGCGGACGAAACGGATGGTGCCCCCGAAACAGAACATCGCGGTCTTGAGTGAGACAGCGTTTCCCCGGGCCTTGTGGAGATCCCAACCATGAGCACGATGCCCCGCCGCTCGGAAGAACCGGCATACAAAAGGATCGAAGGCGTAATCCGGCGCCGGATCGATGCCGGCCAGCTGAAACCGGGACATATGGTGCCGTCGGAACGGGAGCTGGCGCGCGTTCACCAGGTGAGCCTGATGACAGCGCGGCACGCACTGACAGAATTGGCACGCAACGGAATGGTGGAACGCCGCCGCGGCGCCGGCACCTTTGTCGCACCACCCAGAGTACAGTTCAACAAGCTGCTCGGTTACACCGAGCAGATGGCGAGCCTTGGGCTCACAACCCATTCGCGGATCGTCGACTCAACCTCACTGAGCCGAGAGTCTGAGATTGCTGCACGTCTTGGCCTGGCCCCAACTGCTCCTATCGTCCGCCTGGAACGCCTGCGCCTTGCCCAGCAGGAACCCGTTGCTCTGGAGGTCGGCTACTGGTCGGAGGACGAATTCCCTGACTTGCTGCGAAGTACGCTCAAGGGCATGTCGTTGTTTGCCGCAATGGAACACGATTGCGGTGTGGCTCTGGCCTACGCCGACGAGGAAATTGACGCCACCGACGCCGACCAGCGCCTGGCTGACCTGCTGCGCGTCGGCAAGAGCACGCCATTACTGCGCATTCGCCAGCTGATTTTCTCAACAACGGGTAAAGCTACCCTCTATGTCACTGGCTTCTATCGTTCCGGTCGTCACACGTTGCGAATCCGCCGTTTCCGATAGGCGCGCGAGAATACTTACACCACTCGTACTGTGGACCAGGCATCCGGAGTTACTACTCCTGGTGGCTGGTGTCAGTTAGAGCCCGAGATCACGCCACTTAGTTCTGCGTGGCCACGAGTTGAGCAGTCCCGCAGCACAACGGCAACCCATGGAGTCGATGGATCCACGATCCGGGCGTGCCAGGTAATCACACGGTGGCTTTGTCTTCCCAAATCCACGGATACCGACTCAGGGTCTGAAAGGTCCAGATTGTCGGTGCGGAGAGAAAATGTGTGTTGGCCTGCTCCGACGGCAGTCGCACGCACAACGATCGATCCGGGCATTGAGCCGCTCTCGGAGGAGGCCGAAAAAGCAACGGCATGGTTTCGGCGCAAGTCGACCGAGTAAGCACCACCGGCCAGCGCCGTGAGCGAGATGCGCGCGTCGCTGTATGTTATCCGGTAGTGTCCCTGCGGTAGAGCCGCGCGGAAGCCTCCATTCCCGTCGATGGCCGCTGTCAGCGTCGCGTGGGTCTTTTCGTTCAGCAGTGTGACGGCGCCAGTACTTCCGGGATCGATTTTCCCGTCGAGAATCGCCGGGCCGCTCAGATCGCGCATCAGCCAGATCCATTCGCCTGCCGGCTGAGTCCAGACTTCCTTATAAGTCCAGCAGATCTGGTTCGGCCAATACGGCGCATCCGCGTTGCCCTTTGTCTCGATGCCCACGGGAATCGCGCCCACCATCTGGCCGGACCGGACGCTGTACAGCGGCGTCCAGTCATAGCCCTCGCCATACATGATGCTTGCAGCGAATGAATTTCTGCCGATCAGCCACTGGGCCTGCTGCTGCGCGAGATCTTCATCATCGATATCCCCACGCAGTTGTGCCGCAACGGAGAGCGATTTTGCTTCGGAGAGCAGCACGCTGGAGTTGCCGCGAAACTGGAACCACACCGGAAATCGCCGAAGGTAAGCGTCGCCGCCCAGGTGGAGACCCTCCTTCACCTCTGCCACGAACATCGCCCGGCTTGCTGTTTCCAGTGGTCTCCACGCAGGAGTCTCAGGCAGGACGGAGGCCCCGCTGATCCGGTAGATACCCGCCGGAAGCACGTTATATGGAGCATCCAAACGCGCACCCACTTCCTGGTAGTACTTCGCGTGCAGAACGATGGCCGAATACCACTTCATCCAGTTCGAGTTGTCCGGCAAGGCCTCGCACAGCCGCGCCAGCGCCACAATGGGTTGCTCCTCCTCGCCCATGTGGAAGCGATGAAACATATACTTTCGATCCGGACCCGTGTAGAAGTAGCCGGTCATCGGGATGCTCCACGGCTGTAGTTGCCGTTCCTGCGAAGCGACTATCTGTTTACCCAGATCGACTCCTTCCTGGGCGTAAATCGGATCCCCGGTGGCCTCGAACATTTCGATGGAGGCGATTACTCCGAAGGAGATTCTCTCCAGGTTATCGCTCTGCCCGTAGACTTCCGGCACCGGTACGGCTGTCCTCAAATCGTCTGCGGCGAATTGCCAGTCTTCTCTTGCGGTGGCAAGGCTGCGGCGCGCCAACTCGGGATCGCGGTCTTTCAGAACCCGGCTGGCGAGAGCCTCTACTGCGGCTACGCGAAAATTCCATTGCGGATCGTTGACCGCCTGACCGAAGCGGTCGTCGGCGTCGCCCATGATTCCGTCGGTCCAGTAGCTGATGTTCTGGCCTGTGCTGCGATACCCGCCTCCGAAGCGCGTCTTCAGCACCCAGTTCAGGCCCCACGTGGCTTCCTCGATCACCCGGTTTAGCAGTTCCGGATCGTCCTTCTCCTGCCGGAGACGCTCGGCCAGCGTCAACAGAGCGTAAGTCATCGCCGGGGTATTGCCGGTCGCACTTAGATCGCCGGCGTCGTGATAGCCGCCGTTGACCACGATGCGCCGATCGCCGTGCACCGTGTAGTCATCCTGATGGCAGACGCCATGAATGCCGGGAATCACGGTGCCGCAACGCTCGCTGTACATGAAGTTGATGACCTTCCAGATGCTGTCGCGCCAGGCATCGGTTCCGATCCGAAAAGGCCGCGTCGTAACATCACCCGCACGCAGGAAGTAGGTTCCGGGACGTTCGACCTGGGAGAAGTCCAACACCTGAAAAGTCCCCAGATCGGTCTTTCGGGTTTCGACTGTACCGCTGTACATCACTTTCCCTGTGGTTTCTTCGATCAGGGAAAACCGGCGCGCGGAAAGACCGCTGGCCAGTGCGGTTTTTGTTGTCCCGGGCGCGTATCCGGCGTGGCTGAACGCAATCTTTCCGGCGGCGACGTCCCATCCTTCCACGTGATCGGGAACCACAGTTTGTAACTCCAGCTGGTCGAGATAGAAAACCGTCTGGTCGCCGGGATTGGGAAACATGCGTGGCAGCGAGTAGCCAAAGCTGAGACCTGTAACCTTGTCCCGGTCGAGCGAGGGAATTTCCCAAACGATATGGTTCCACTGGTGATTCCGGATCGGGATGGAATCGTCGCGGCCCTCATTCTGGTCGTCGGGCAACAGGTGGGCGCCTTCGTTGTGCAGTGTCAGATTTAGAGAGATGGCGGGCGCTCCGTGGATGTCCGGATACACCCAAACGGAAATGCGGTTGAACCGGCTCCAGTCTTCAGAAGGGAAATTGCGAGTGGCTACCAGGTCCTGCCAGTCTCCACTGCCTTCCACGCGGCCAATGTTATCCGTCGAGTCGACGCGCAGAGACGTCCGCCCCTGCTTCACTTCGGCCGTGGACAGAGTTATCGAACCGGCCCCTGTGAATGACCAGTGTGCCAAGTCCTCCATGCCGTCGAGCAAACGCGAGCGCAGTACTTTCTTCTGTAACTGGCGGTATTCCGCCCCGTTTTGAACTACGGGTTGCATGGGTATGGCGGAAGTGGTTTGCAGCGCCCATGCTGAGCCAGTAAAACCAACGAAAGCGACCGTCATCGTCATGAACAACCGGATCGAAAGTGAAGCAAAAGAAGCCGATCCCCTGAGCAAAGCCATCAGCGTTTCCCTTCGGTTTCTAAGCTACGAGGTTATTCACAATTGCATGCGCAGCCGTGCTCGGGTGGCAACGTGAGCTGCCAGAAGCATGGCTACTGTAAATGTAGCGGCGCGGATTAAGCCGGGCCAGCTCTGATTCCAGTGTTCCTGCAGATAAGCCGTTCCTGTCAGGGCGGCCAGAAAGTAGTAGATATCGGGGATGAGGTAGGTGAGCAGCGTGTTCGATCCTGCCGGTCGCACCAGCCACGCCCAGGCGGTGTGCTTCTTCACGTCGCAAAGCCAGTAAAGAGCGGTGAAAAGGAGACAACACGCGGCAACGGCCCACAAGGCCCACGTCGGCGTGGCGCGAATCTTCGAAATGCCCAGCGGCCTGAGAAACCAACCAATCATAAAAGCGAGAACTGCCATCAGCAGCCCGAGTTGCATTTTCCGTGCCGGCCCCCGAATCCGGCCTTCATCCAAAAAAATCAGAGATGCTACGGCGCCGGCCATAATCAGGCTGGCCATAGCTCCATTGCCGAAGGGCCAGAGATACAGAGGCACATGGTCCATCCGGATCCAGTGAGCGCGGCAGACGGAATTGTAAGTGACTAATACGATCAGCCATGCCAGCGGCGCCAGCCGCCATCGCCGCGTCGGGATGTAAAGGAGACAAACGGCGAAATAGGTTAGCCCGATCAGGCCAAGAATCTCGGGATAGGAGAAGTCGATCCACGCTTCACCTCCCGGCACGCTGCGCCGGAAGACAGCAAAAACGAACACGAGAAGAGCCGCACCCGCCACCCGGAGGCTAAGCACAACCCTGCTGCTGAGGCCTGTGTAAACGTTCCAGAGCAGGATGGCCCCAGCCAGGCCGAGCAGAGCCCACAGATACGGAGAGACGTGCATCCTGGCCCGATCGCACTGATCGACATTCGCCAGAATCAGTCCGAGAACCAGGAGTGCCACTGAGCGCAGCACGACGTGCAGCCAGAGTTTACTCAGGGATGGGTTTCGTTTGAGCCGTTGTCGCACGGCCAGAGGCAGCGACATTCCCACGATGAAAAGAAATGCGGGAAACACCATATCTACATAAGTCATCGCGTCCACATTGGCCGGCATGTGATAGGTCCACTTGCTCAGTCCGCGAACGCTCGCCAGATCGTTGACGAAGATCATCACCGCCATGGTGAGGCCGCGAAAGATATCGATCGAGACAATGCGCGCGTAGGTCGTTTGTCCGGCAATGCCGGTCGACGCTGTCACCGGACTCGTCGAGATCATCGTTCCCCCTCGGCGCTCTTCCCGGCCCCGCCGTAGAAAACGTGATCAATGGTATCCAGCAGTGCCCCCGAGGCATCGCCGCCGTACTCCCAGAACATGACTCCGGCCAGATGCATGCGCTGCACATAAGCGCATTTCAGCGCGAGCGATTCGGGATCCTCATACGAGACGAACTGCTCTTTTTGAGCGTTGTACAGATACGGCGCCGAGGCGGAAGCATCCCAGTAACGCGTGAAGCCTTGTCCCAGCATCGTGCCGACAATGTCCCGATAGCGCGCGAAAGCGTTCGGCACCGCCGACCCTGTCTGGAACAGACCGTGATTCGTCGGCGCGACGTTTCCCCAAATGTGCCCGTAGAATGGCACGCCGAGAATGATCTTGCGCGCCGGGACTCCCGCGCGCTCGAAATTTCGGACTGACGCGTCGGCGGAGATATGCTTCGGGTCGGCCGGATCGGTGTAGAGCGGCGCATGATTCGCCGTAATCCTGTCGCTGCCCGGCTCGTAATAGTCGTATGCCATCAGGTTCACTGTGTCGACAGAGCGCGCGACTCGCGCCATCTCCGTGTGTTCGAGAAAATCATCGGAAGCGCCTGCGGCAATCGACAGCAGCAGAGGCCGTCCCAGCTTTTTCTGCTCGCGATTGAAGCCCTGTCGAATTTCGGCCAGAAGCAGAGTGTAGTTCCTCCCGTCCTCCGGGCGAAAGCGATTCCCCGCCCCGATCTGCCCGGGATACTCCCAGTCAATGTCCAGGCCATCGAGGTCGTAGCGTTCCATGAAAGCCACCGCGCTCTCGATAAAACGGGATCGGCTTGCGCGCGTGAGCGCCATGTCGGAGAAGTTTCCCGACCACAGCCACCCGCCTGCGGAGATCAGCACCTGAAGAGAGGGATTGTCCTGCTTGAGCGCGACCAGAGCGGCCAGGTTGGGCGCATCCACCGGATTGGCGGCGACGATCCGGCCGTCCTGAACATTTGCAAACGCGTAGTTGATGCGAGTCAGCTTCCGCGCAGCGATCTCGCCTGGCTGAATCACGTGATCCCGCGGAAAGATGTAGGCAATCACCGCCGGACCCTGATGCCCGCGCTCGCTGGGTTCAGGCTGCGATACGGCGGTGGATAGCACAAGAGCCATTAGTGCTGCAGCCAGCAGCATCGGCCGGAACGCAACGGCTCGGCATCGCCGAGAAGCTCGCATTCTCATTGCGATGAAGAATAACTGAACCAACTTGAGCCGTCTTGTGGGCGTCTGAGGATATCGATCAAGATGTAGGACCGTTTGGGATACTTTGGGTTGTTGTTGTCCGCCAAAAACGTTCGCGCTCTCCTGTTCTTGTTCGGCGAGGAGCTACCTTAGACGGCGCTTTTCTGCTGGCACCAGTAGGTTCCATTCGGGCTCGATTCTTCCGAAGCCGATAGTGGCAGATGGATGCGGGGTGTCTGCAAGCGCGCTCATCGTGAGAGTGAGGTAGGTGGCTAACCCTTACGCGCTGCGTGGAAATCGACTTGAATTCAAGACCGCTTCGGTCGGATGGGGTACTATACCGCTCGGTGGAAGTAGACGAGCCTGCTCGCCTTCTGACCTTGCGACGCGTTGATGATCTGCTTCGCCGTCCGTTTTATGCTTTCGCGTTCGGAAAACACCAAACTATGTGTGAGGCTGACCGTTGGCGATGCTCTGGGCCGGCTGCCTTGGCTTGAGTTGATGGATTAAAGTCGCAACGATGCAAAATCGGACTTGAATCGCGCGAAAGGAACAGGATTGCCCAGGCCTCCAACAAACACACGCGCTGCCGCCTCGGATCGCGAGATCCGAGTCTTCATCTCCTCGACTTTCCGCGACATGCAGGAAGAACGCGAGGAATTGGTCAAGAAGGTCTTTCCCCAGATACGTCGTCTGTGCGAGAGCCGCGGCGTGACCTGGGGTGAGGTGGACCTGCGCTGGGGCGTGCCGGACGAGGCCAAGGCGGAAGGTAAGGTCCTGCCGCTGTGCCTCGAGGAGATCGAGCGCTGCCGACCCTACTTCATCGGGCTGCTCGGCGAGCGGTATGGCTGGGTGCCGGAGGAGTTTTCCCCCGATTGGGTGGAGACTCAGCCCTGGCTGAACGACCATCGCGGCAAGTCTGTCACCGCGCTGGAGATTCTGCACGGTGTCCTGGAAGACCCGGAGATGGCGGAGCACGCATTCTTCTACTTCCGCGATCCGGCTTATGCCGCGGCGCACGCGGGTTTCACGGATGGGAGCCTGGCGTTGCGCGAAAAACTCGTTCAATTGAAGAACGATATCCGCAAGAGCGGGTTCCCGGTCAGAGAGCCTTTCACGTCGCCAAAGCAACTGGGCGAATGGGTGCTGCGCGATCTGACCGAGGTCATCGAAACGCTTTATCCGGAGCGGGAGATCCCTTCCGCGCTCGACCGCGCCGCGATGGATCACGAAGCCTACGCGGCCAGCCGGCGCTCGGTCTATATCGGTCGCCAGGAGTACATGGACCGCCTCAATGCACAAGCCGCAGGCGACGGGCCGCCGCTGGTGATTGTGGGCGAATTGGGTAGTGGCAAATCGGCGCTGTTGGCCAACTGGAGCCACGCCTGGAGCGAAGAATATCCAGAGACATCGCTCGTGCTGCATTTCATTGGCGCCGCACCCGATAGTGCCGACTGGATGGCCATGCTGCGCCGGCTGCTGGGGGAGTTCGAGCGCAGGTTCGGCATCCAGATCGAGATTCCCGACAAGCCCGACGCACTGCGCACAACCTTTGCCAACGCGTTGCATATGGTAGCGGCACGCGGCCGGCTGGTGCTGGTGCTCGATGCGTTGAACCAGATCGAGGATCGCGACGGCGCACCGGACCTGGTCTGGCTACCGCCCGTAATTCCGCCTAACGTGCGGTTGGTTCTCTCCACGCTGCCGGGCCGGCCGTGGGAGGAACTGAAGAAGCGCGGCTGGCCGGTGCTGACCGTGGAACCGCTCGCGCCGTACGAACGCGAAATGCTGATCGAAAGTTACCTGCTGCGCTTTGGGAAGAAGCTGGATGCAGGACCGTGCAGGGAGATCGTGGAAGCTCCGCAAACCGGCAATCCCGAGTTTCTGTGCACGCTCCTGAATGAATTGCGCCTGGTGGGAAGCCACGGCAATCTGCGCAATCGAATTTCACACTATCTGGGTTCCGGAACGTCCGGCATTCTGCGCACGCTTGCGCTTAGTTTGAAGGGCAATGAAGCGGGAGGCGATGGGGAGGCGTTGTCCCCTGAACTCCAGTTGTCGGACCTGTACGAGAAGATACTGGACCGCTGGCGACGCGACTATGGTGAATCCGAACCTCCATACAACGTCGATATCGTTCGTGACGGCCTTGGGCTGATTAGCGTCTCGCGCAACGGCCTCTCGGAAACGGAATTGCTGGAGGCGCTGGGCGCGGAAGGGTCACCCTTGCCGCGGGCAGTGTGGAGTCCGCTATTCCTTGCGGCCGGCGATGCGCTGGCGAACCGCGGAGGTCTGCTGACCTTTGCCAACGAAGGTCTGCGGAGTGCGGTGTGGTCTCGTTTTATGTCCAGGAGTGGGTCCGGGAGAGGAAATCCCGAAGGACATGGACACCGGATTCTGGCCGAGTACTTCAGCAAGCAACCGCTTAGCCGGCGCCAGCTCGACGAACTGCCATGGCATTGGCTCCATACCGGCAACGGCTGGTTTCATCTTGCGGACTTGTTTACACAACCGGTTTTCCTGAGCGCCCTTTGGAGAAACAACCCGTCGGAAGCCGCGATCTACTGGACGCAAATCGAGGAACACTCCTCTCTGCGGATGGAGACGACCTATGCCACGGTGATTCAGGATCCGACTGCGGATGCCGAATATGCATCGACAGTCGCCGGCTTGCTGCAGAACAAAGGCAACCTTGACGAAGCCTTCAGAATTCGGCAGAGGTTGCTGGAGTATTACCTGAGACGCGGCGAGTTACAAAAATCGCAATCGCTCAGCGCTGACCAGGCCGATCTCCTGAGAGCTCGCGGAGACCTGAAAGGTGCCTTGACTATCTCAAAAACCCAGGAAAACTGGTGCCGGGCATCGGGCGACCAGCGCGGTTTAGCAACATCGCTCGGGATTCAGGGAGACATCCTTGCGGAGCGCGGAGAACTGGACGGCGCGCTGGCGGTGTACAGGGAAACAGAGCAGATTTGGCGCGAGACGGGAAACACGTATGGCATAGCATCCTCAATCCGCCGCCAGTCCAGCACCCTCATGTTGCAGGGGAACGATTCTCGGGCTATGACGCTGAGCAAGGGGGCGGAGCGAAGCTGCCGCGAGCTTGGCGATCACTATGGATTGGCGGATTTACTGGGCATCCAGGGTGCAATTCTAAGTAAGGGCGGAAAACTGAAGGAGGCCCTGGAACTCTATGCCGAGCAGGAGAAGCTTGCGCGCGACATGGGAAACAAGATACTTCTGGCATCCTCTCTCAGCGCTCAGGCCGTTGCATTGTCCCGTCGCCGCCGGGACAAATCGCTCGCCCAGGAGAAATGCAATGAGGCGATTCAGGTGTACGAATCGCTGACCATGCTGGTGGAAGCCGGAAACATGAGAGGGCTGCTTTGGCGCCTGCAGGCCGGCGCCGGCGTCGTGAGTGCCGTCAGTCTTGCAATCCTCGCCTGCATCGATATAGCCGGGCTTCTTTTCGTGGCCAGGCACCCGATGTTCTGGATGGTTATGGGACCGCTCCTGATGCTGTCGGCGACCATCATCGCATTCCGGCTTTGGCCGCGGTTCTATGCGCTGGCCATGCGACACCTACGGCAGATCTTTGGGACTCTTCTGACGCGTTAGGCCGGTAAATAGCTCCTGGATGGAGGCGGACTCCGTCTGCCCTCTGGCGCTCATTGGGTTGCGTCGAGCCTTGGCAGACCGGTGTCGTTATCGAGCGGCGCGTAGATTTCATACCCGCCGGCGCGCAGGAATTGCGGAATCAGTCGGACCGTCCTCAAATCGTACTCTTTGGTTTCTTCGCTAAGCTTTTCCCACGGAAAGATTGAATTGTGCAACCGCAAAGGTTTGTTGAGGCTATTCCGATCCATATCCGGGGCCGGAATCCAGCCGTCGCGCCGTTTCTCCGCCACCCAGCGGTCGTGTTCCATCTGCGCGAGTGGTTCGACCTTTGACTGAAAATAACTTTCCACATCAGGGTAGACGGGAAGCCCGGTGTGCATTTTTCTGAACCAAAGACCTACCCTCCGTAGTTTGACGGCAATGTGATCGGCCTGCTGCCGGTTGGATTCCCTGAGGTCCTCGGCCAGGTCTTCCCATGCACTCGTAGAGCGGTCTTTGGGATCGAACGACCCGTCTTTTTTTCTCCATTCGAGATAGGCCCCATGAACAGCTTGGGCAATTTCTTCGCGTTCGCTTGCCGGAAAGGGAAAGTCCGTAGCCAGAAGTTGCAGCAGATGAGCGGAGTTAGCATGCAGAGCGGAATGATTGCTGCAGGGTAGTAACGACGGCGTAAACCGATGCTCCCCGACCAGGTGGCTCATGTCGAGCAGCGCCTCCAGCGAGCGGTTTCCATGCGCGAACCCTGGAAGATGCAGTAGAGCGCGAATCACCGGCTCGCTCACCTCCAGGGCTTTGCTGGCATCTTCCAGACCCGGGGCTTTGTCGCGCAGCTGGAATGCCAGTATGTTGGCGCGGCGAAGCAGGATGGCCGCCTCGCAGGGGAAGGCCTCCGTGGGACCATAGGCGTCGAACCTTGTATCAAGATCGAGGCCAGGAATATCGAGCGTCCCGCGCAAACGCGAAAGAAAGTCAGGACCTTTTGCGTCCTTAAAGGCCCGGAAATCCGGATCATCTTTTTGACGGAAGGGCTTTGCGAACTCCGCACAGGAATCGCAGGTGCCGCCGGCAAAAACGAAGATGCTCTGGCCAATCGGGTGCGGCGTGCCGCGATCGACAAACTCTCCATCCTGCATCGGACTGAGGAAATACCGGAGCCAGCCCAGGGACTTACCGGCGAGCGCCGTATCGAATTCATCGAAAAATACCAGCGGTATCCTGCCGCGCAGGACGACGTCGCGAACCAGATGGAAGGCCGCGGCCAGTTCATCGGGATCCTTGTACTGGGAGAGATTAAAAGTAAGATCGTCGATCTTGCGTCCGCTGCTGTTGGCCAGAGCCTTTGCCACCATCTTCACGCCGAATGACTTGCCCGCGCCCGGCGGACCAAAGACCGCGACACTCAGCGGCCGTCGCGCCGTGGGTTGACGCACATAATCGGCCATCAGACTGTAGAGCGCCCGATAACTTTCGATCTCGCGCCGATCATAGGCGCGGAGTGCATCGAAAACGGCAACCGGCACCTGCCGCAGCAGTTTGGTGGCAATCGTTTCTTCGCTTTCTCGCGATCGGTCAGATACTCGTGCCCCCCTGGCCACCTGTGCGACCGCGCGATGAAGGTACCTGGTTTTGCCGGAAAAAATGGATTCGATCAGTCTCCAGTAGCCGCGATCGGGAACCCCGGCTTCGGGGATAATGGGAACCTGCTGGCAGGCGAAGAACACATCCTCACCCGGCGGCTCGAATAGAGAGTCGCCGGGATATCCGGGATTCAACGCGTCCTTACCGAATCCGAGTAGCAGCAGACGGCGGCTCGCGCCAAGTCCTGCGCCGATGCCTTCAATCATTGCCGCCGGCGGGCGAACCTCTCCGTTTTCGAGTGTTGTGCAGGCCAGCAGGTCCGGACCGTCGCTTTCGGCAAGTTTCTTCACAAGTCCTGCCGTGAACGCCGAACCATACGCCACCATTGCTCCTTCAACGGAGCTCTCCCAGCTTCCCTCGATCGCGTCCGGGCTATAGATGAGCCAGGCTCTACAGTCGCTGTTGCCATCGCTGCTCCTGCCACGCCAGTAGAGCGCCCCGTCCAGGCCCAGCCGCACGATCAGATGCGGCAGCCCCTGCAGCGCTTTCCAGCGGGGAAGATTCGACAGATGCCAAACGACGTCCAGAGCCGTGCGCTCCCAGGACAGGCCGCGGCTGATGGGAACGTCATCCGAGCGCAAGTCCTCAACGGACACAATCACTACTCGCTGCGCAGGATGGTTTTTTGTCAGCGTCTCCCACAGAGAGGCGCTGGCGGGGGTCTGAGGAGCGGAGTCGCAAAGGGGAATGGGGCGATGCAGCTTGTGCACGATTAGTGGCCCATCCGCACCGCCGGACCGGAGGATCGCCGCGGGCCACTGCTCCTGGGACTGGCGAAAGCTGTTGCCCGCGTCATCCAGCACGCAGATGTGTACCTCCGGCGATGCGGGAGGCTCAATCTTCACACTCGGTGTCCCACTCAACGGGCCGGAAAATCCTTCCGTGCGCGCGACGCGCAGAGTCTTGCCCTTCTTATCGGCATCGCTGGTCCGGAATTGCTCCACCCGAATCACAGAGTGGACAATTTCATCCCGCGTCAGCCGTGGGAATAGAGTCTCATCGAGTCCGCCCGCCGCTTTGCCGAGGCGAAGCGCCTCCGGCGCCTGCAGCGTCGGCCCGAGAACCGTGCAGCTTCTGGCAGCCGCGGCTACCATATCGGCGAGCAGAAGCGAGCCGCCCCGGCGGTGATGCGCGCGGATTTCTCCGGTCAGCCGCCAATTTTCGGTCCCTGAAGTGGCGTCAGAGGACTGGCGGGGCTGGGGCACTCCCAGAACATCGATGCACACATCGCCTGCGACGTGAATCGTTTTGGAAAGCATTCCCGCGTACCTCAAGAGGGGCTATGCGTTGCGACTCGATCAGCTGTGCGCAGCGGGGAGAGACGATAGTCTCTCTCGCGACGGTGGATTTTGCAAGGACCGGGAGCATTTACGCGGGCATCGTGCCACAGCGTTTTGTCTTTGTAGCTCTGCCGCGATTTCTCGGTTGGTCGTATTTCGCGGCATACATAGCGGGAGGGCGGTATTCATTGTGCTGCAGGGTGCTACTATGAGCCTTCTACTTTAAACTGCCAGGACCCCCGCTGATCAGTGGAAGGATGACTTTCATGGGCGATGGCATGCGATTCCGCCCCGTTATCCGCGTCTTTGCCAGCTCGACTTTTAGCGATCTGAAAGCGGAGCGCTCTGGCCCGCGAGGCCGTATCGAAATCGAGCAATGCTGCCTGTCGCGGCTGGGGATAGGGATCTGTTGTGGCACTGCCGAAGAGGCCCGTGGCGCCCTGGCGCGCAGTCCGTGAAGGGTATTTGTCCCGCGCGATTTGTTGATCACCGGAAAACTCCGTGCGGGAAGTGCGGGCAGGGCTCGTTGGGTAGCGTCCGCTTTTCCGCCTTGTCACCGATCGCATTCGCACCGGAACGGTGGACCTCATGGAAGTCACGCATCGCGTCTTTGTCAGTGGCACATCGGCCGACCTGGCCAGCTATCGCAATGCCGTCAGGGAAGCTCTGCTCACGAAGGGCGTGCTTCCCGTCGAGCAAACCAATTTCCCGCCGGATTTCCTGTCCGTGCGGGCCGTCCTGGAAGGGAAGATTCACGATTGCGACGCAGTAATCTGCCTTGTGGGATGGGTCTATGGCGCCGAGCCCCGCGAGCAGCCGGAGGGACGTCCGCGCCGCTCCTATACGCAAATGGAATACGACGTGGCGCGCCTGCTGGGCAAACCCGTCTATCAGTTTCTGTCGGCAAGCAGCTGCGTGTTCGATGCGCAACCGGAGGAGAGTGCCGAGGCACGCGAACTCCAGGCTGAACACCGCAAGGCCCTTGAATCCGGCGACGTGATCTGGGAGCTCTTCGCCAATCGCGAGCAGTTGCGCGAGCGCGTGGCCGAGATCCGGTTCGACCGTCCTGGACCGGGCCAGGCCCGCCCGCGAAATCTGCCCTACGCTTCCCTGGGGAGGCTTTTCAAAGGACGCGAATCTTTTCTCTCGAAACTGCGCGAACGTTTGCTCGCTCAGTTCCGTGAGAACAATGCGGGTAGCGCGATGCGAATCACCCAGCCACAGGCGCTGTGCGGGCTGGGCGGCGTGGGCAAAACGCGCCTGGCCGTGGAATACGGCTGGCGTTATAGCAACGAGTACAACGCCGTCCTTTTTGTCGTTGCTGATTCGCCGGACACCCTGCGCCGCAACGTCGCTCAGCTCACCGGCCCCATGGTGCTGAACCTCACCGAGTGGAATCGCCAGGAAGAAGAAGTGAAGATGGCCGCGGCCATTCGCTGGCTACTGGAGCATCCGGGCTGGTTCCTGATTCTGGATAACGTGGACAGCCGGCCAGCCGCGGAGGCGGTTGAGGAACTGATCGCGCGCATTCCAGGCGGCCATGTGCTCATCACCTCGCGCCTTGAGGACTGGAGCAAGGACGTCGAACCGCTGGAACTGGACGTAATCTCCGCCGAAGACTCAAAAAGTTTTCTTCTCGAACGCACGCAGAGCCGCCGCCGAGCGACCGCTCAGGACGGACTGGATGCAGCCACACTGTGCCGCGAGCTGGATGGCCTGGCTCTGGCGCTCGAACAGGCTGGGGCGTTCATCGAGCGTCAGCGCTGTTCGATCGAGGATTATCTTAAGCGCTGGCGCGCCGGCGAGACGCCGTGTCCGGCAGTGGTTCGATCCGCGCGTTATGCACTATCCGCGCAGCGTCGCCATCACCTACGACACCACCATGCTGGAAGTCGGTCTGGTCGCCAGCGCACTGTTTCAGATTCTTTGCTGGTTTGCTCCCGATCCCTTGCCGGAGACGCTTCTGACCAGCGCGCAGGTCACTCACATCCTCGCTGCAATGACCGGGAAAGCCGGAATTGCGGCCGCGCAGATTTACCCCGACGAGGCTCTGGCGGAACTGGTCTCCTTCTCCATGATCAAAAAACAGCAGGTGCAGGAGGTTCCGTGCATTCATCAACATCGGCTTGTATCGGAGGTCGGCCGGTCGCAAATGCCAGAGGCCGAACAGAGCGCGACGTTGAAGAGCGCGATGAGCCTGTTCGCCAACTTTGCTCCCAGGGACGCTTACCGGTTTGAAGCCTGGAAAGACTGGCGGCTGCTCATCTCCCACGCGGAAATGCTGTGGTCGAGAGCGAGTACGGCGAAGTCCATTCCACCAAACCTTCCGCTGATGGAGGGTCTCTCGCTCTACTACCTGGGCCAGGAACGATTTGGCGAAGCGATCCCCATCCAGAGGCAAGTACTCGAGGCAAAGAAGAAGGGACTGGGCAGCGACTCCGGGGAGGTATGGCTCGCCGTGAATGACCTCGCCCTGATGTTGGATTCCTGTGGTCAGGTTGCGGAAGCTCAGTCTTCATATCGCGAGGCGCTGGCCGGCTGGAAACGGGTCGGCTCGGGGGATTATCAGTTTGGATATCCGGAAACCCTCCATAACCTCGGTGTGAGTCTCACTGGAACCGGACAATTCGAGGATGCAGAGAAACTGTTGCAGGAAGCGCTCGCCATTTTTGAGACCGATGCCGGGCCTTACCACTGGCGGACCCTGATGGCGGAGTATTCACTGGCTAAAACGAAGGAAGCCAGGGGCCAAAGGGAAGAGGCGATCCGTCTTTTGCGCGCCAACATCGAGAAGAAGACTGTGCATCTCCCGCAGGGACCCTTCCACCCTGACACCATCGACAGCAACGTGGCGCTTGCGCAGTTTCTCGTCGAGACCGGCGCGCTCGCCGAAGCCGAGGCCATTGCGCAGGCTGCCGTCGAGGGCCGGGAGCGTTCGTTGGGCAGGGACGACAAGAGGACACTCGAAGCGGTCCTTTTGTTGCAGGCCATCTGCGCCAGGGAAGGCAAAACTGAGCGGGCGAACGCGCTCGAAGGCCGAATCGTCGAGGCCGGAATCCGAAGCGGCGATCCGCAGCAGCTGACTGTCATCCGCCAGGCCGCTTACGGGTACTACCTTGGCGGAGAGTATGCGCGCGCGGAGGACATTCTTCGCAGCCTGATCGAGAAGCGTTTCGAGGTTGCCGGTAATTACTGTCATCTGGCACGGATCTATATCGTCGAAGATCGTATTTCTGACGCTGAGGATGTCGTCGCCAGGGCCTGGGAACTGCGCTCCGGCGCTCCCGCCTATGTTCTGCCGCGAATTCTCTGGCTGCGGCTCGCCTTGTTAGCTGTCTCCGGCAATAGCCTCCAGCCCCGCGCGGAAGCGACCAGTCGCTGGCTGGGCCGCATCAAGAGCGCGCTCACTGCCAAAAACGCCTTCATGGAGTGGAAGATGGATCCCGTTCTGAGTCGCCTCCGGGAGAAACTGCCAGGGGGCGATTACGATTTGCTGGCGGCGCTGGTCGCGGCGTTCAGCAACTCCACCGTCGTCGCCGCTCTGGAGCAGTTTCCTGTGTGGAGCGAACTATCTCTCATTGCGCTCGACGAGGCGCCTGATCTTCGCAATAGTCATGCGGACTAAGCAGACAGCGCAGATGACTACAATGGCTGCTGCGTAGCTCCGTTGTCGAGAACCAGGCAGGGACTTTCTGCGGCGGAGGGAGTGAGTGGAGAGCGTGATCGGCTTGAACCCCAACCCTTACCGGATCCGCGTCGGCCTTACCGGCCACCGCGCTCTCGGTGAACCCGATGAGATCGCGGATGGTGTGAAGAAAGCGCTGGACACCGTGGTCTGGACGCTTTTTGCGCCCGGCTCCGCAACCCTTCTCGGCCGCGTGCGCGCCGGCGGCAGAACGCCCATCTTGTTTCACGCGCTCAGCCCGCTTGCCGAGGGTGCGGACCGGCTGGCGGCACACGCGGTGCTGGCCCACCCCGGCGCCACTTTGCAGGCTGTGCTGCCGCTCACGATCGAGGATTACCTCGAAGACTTCCCCACCGAAGCATCGCAGCAGGAGTTTCGCGAGCTGCTGGCCCTCAGCCGCCGCCCGGTATGCCTGCGGACGCGGCGTATTGCGGACGAAGGCTCAGACACAGAAGGTCAAAGTGAGCCGCGCAGGAGCGCCTACAAGGCGGCGGGCGAATACGTGGTCGACCATTGCGATGTGCTGATTGCCGTGTGGGACGGCGAGCCGGCGCGGGGCAAGGGCGGCACGGCGCAGATCGTCGATTATGCGCTGAAGCAGGGCCGGCCGGTGATCCGCGTGTGGAAAGATCTAACGGAGGCGCTCAATGCCGATTCATGTAACGGCCTGGACGCCTCGGCCCTCGAAGGCATCGATCGATTCAACCAGCAGCCTATTTTAGACGCCCATCGCGCCGGATACGCGCGCAATCTCGATCGCGACCTGTTCGAGAAGCCGCTTTCCGCCACGGCGATTCCGGTGGAAACCCGCGCGATGGTGAATCGCCTGCTGTTGCCGTATTACGCGCACGCGTCCATCGTGGCCAAAGCGAATCGCGACGCGTTCCATCGCGCTGGCCGCAGTATCTATCTGCTCTCGGCGGCGGCCGTGGCTTGCGCCGCCATCGGCGTTCTTTTTCGGCCGCTCGCTGTCCTCGGGTACGGCACGGAGCTCATTCTGCTTTTGGTCATCATCGTCACGCTCAGGCAGGCGCGGCGCAGGCACGCGCACCAGGGTGGATCGAGTACCGTTTCCTCACTGAGCGCATCCGCGCGGGCATCTTCATGGCGATCTGCGGCGTGGAGCCGAAGCCGATCGAGGTGCTGCCCTACATGGGCCACTCACAGACGGTCAACGACTGGACAGTGCGCGTCTTCGACGAGATCTGGAATCGGCTGCCGCCGCTCAAAGGTTCCAGGGCGGGAGATCTTGCCGGGCTCAACCGATATATCTGTCAGACGTGGATCGGGGATCAAATCAAGTTCCACCGTGATAAGGCCCAGCGTGAAGGGCGGTGGCGCCGGCGCCTGGCGCGTGCGACCTCCATCGTGCTGCCCGTAACGGTGGCCGCCGGCGCCGCGCATCTGGTGCTGCTCGGGTGGGAGCCGGCTGCCCTTGCCGGGCATTCCCTTGCTGCCGTGCATCATGCGCTGCATCAGGGCCTGGCGTTTGTGGCACTGGTGTTTCCGGCCATCGCCGCATCCCTGGCGGGCATGGAGGCGCATCGCGAACATCTGCGACTGGAGAAACGCAGCGAGAACATGGCTCCGCAGCTGGAGCGGCTGTGCCGGCAAATGGAGTCGGCCGACGATCCAGCACGCTTCGAGGCGCTCCTGCACCAGGCCGACGAGATGATGCTGCGCGAAACCCAGGACTGGCTCATGCTGATGCGCTATGTGGAGATCAAGGCCAGTTGAGGTTCCGTCAAGACTCACACTCTACCGGTGTCTGGCCAATATAGTAGATTTTGCTTGGACGTGTCGGTTGACAAGGTGTCCATGCCGGTTACGACAGCTCACCTTCTACTGGCAGATTCGTGACGCCATCGCTGGGTTAGACTCCCACGTGAGCCATGGGCTTGCCGCTATTCCGCGAGCGAATGCGCGATCGAGGCCGCTATGAGCAACATTATGCTTTCCTATCGCCGCAGTGACAGCGCTGACGCTACGGCACGCATCCACGATCATCTCGAAACATACTTCGGAAGGCGTATCATTTTTCGCGATGTCGACGGAATCCAGCCAGGCGTGCAGTTTCCAGCCGAACTCGACCGGCAACTCCGCGAATGCCAGATCGCGGCCGTGGTCATCGGCCCCCAATGGCTCGAAGTCAGGGCCGAGGATGGCGCCAGGAGAATCGATTCCGCCGCCGACTTTGTCCGCATCGAGGTCGCCACTCTGCTTAGCATGCAGAAGCCGGTAATTCCCGTCCTGGTCTCCGGCGCTTCCATGCCGCGCCACGATCAGCTGCCGCCGGATATCGCTTCCCTCGCTTATATCAACGCGATCACGCTTCCGGCTACCTCCGGGTTTGAAGCAGCGATGAAGGAATTAGCCAGGCGCATCCACGCAATAACTAAGCTTCCGTACGAAGATTTCGCGACCACCCTCCGTCAATGTCAAAGCACAGGTCTGGTGACGGTGCTGGACAGTTTCCTCGACGACCGCAGCGTGCGCGACGAGATCCGCGACGCCACAGAATTGATCGTTGTCATGAACGACGGCCGTAATTTTGTCAACGATAATCAGGAACTACTTCGTGCGCGCATCGAAGACCCCCGGAAGACCTCTACATTCGTCTTCTGCCACCCGCGCTCGGAGTTTCTTCCCACCCTGGTCAGGAAAAACGGCAAGGGAGAGCGCCAATGGTCGGAGATGAAAGCCTCTTTTGACCTTCTATCTGGTTTCGGCGCGAGGAACCTCTTCGGCCACCATCTCTTCAATCCATGTTCTCTCACCATGTCTGAGAACTACGCCTTTGTTTCACCGTACAGGTTCCTCGAAGGGGGAGCGCTGCCGTTATTCAAATTCTCCTCGTATCCGCCGTCAGGCTACTATCACACCCTGCGCCGCGACGCGCTCGCTCTCATCGAAACCTCACACCCTCTCACGGCTGCAGATTTCGCCGGTGCCTACGAACAATTTCGGAATAGATTGACCCCTCGCCAAAGCCTTGAGTGAAGGTGCTCGCGCCGAGGCCTGGCACCTTTTAGCTCGGTACCGCTTCCCGCGTCGAAAGTTCCTGCCCGTCAGGATCAATCCTCAGCGAGGAAGACGGCGCGAAGTGACTGGAAGTGTTGAAAGCTGACGATTGCTTAACTTATATTCCACGCCCTCAACCGCTTCCCTGATCCTCCGCATTTTGTCCGGGCGGTGATTCTTCGTTCTGGCCGCGCGCGTCCGATTATCGTCCGCAAGGCCGAAGACTCTCCATGGCGCATCTCTGGACACAGGACGGCTCGGGATGGATTGCCCATACGCTTTCAGGAAAGACCTATGCCGTCGCCGCGTTCGCTGCACCGCGAGCAGCGTCGCCGGTGAGCCCGTCGGTTGAGGGGTGCCCGGCGGTGGCACAACTGGTTCGAGCTGACTGCACGGGATCCGAGATATGGGCGCTCATGTCGGCTCCTGGATCCTGTATTCGAGTCGCCGGCGAGGCGGTACCGGCCGGTCTGCGCGTTCTGCGCGACCGGGATGAGATTCGAACTCCCAACGGCGGGCGGTACTCTTTTTCTGCTGAATCTCTTGCCGCCGTCACGCCTTTTGATAGCTCCTTGCGGGACGTTTTTTGTGGGCGCTGTCGTCAACGTATAGCGATGGGTACTCCAGCTGTGCGCTGCCCCGAATGTGGCATCTGGTACGACCAAAGCGCTGAGCTTCCTTGCTGGACCTATGCGGACACCTGTGCCTTTTGCGGACGCTCCACCGCCCTCGATACCGGCTTTGCATGGTCCCCGGAGGAAGGATTGGAATGAGGTCGCTGCGGATTGTCGTGGCTGGCGCGGGAGGGAATACCGGCTCGCATCTCCTGCCTCATCTGGCGCGGATGTCAGGCGTGAGTTGCCTGACTCTCGTCGATCCGGATATCTACGAGCCCGGAAATGTCGGCGTTCAGAACATCGATGCATCGGATGTCGGCCAACCGAAAGCCGCGGTCCAGGCAGCAAGGCTACAGCGCATTCGACCTGCCCTCGATGTGATGGGCCGGCAGGAACGCATCGAGGATGTTCCGCGCGGTCTGTTGCGGTGCGACCTGTTGGTGAGTTGTCTCGATAGCCGGCGGGCCAGGCAGGATTTGAACGAGATAGCCTGGAGGCTCGATACGCCCTGGCTCGATTGCGGAGTATTGGGGAATCAGAGCATGGCGCGGGTTAGTGCGTATGTCCCCTCCTCGGATTCGCCCTGTCTCGAATGCTCCTGGGGCGCTGGCGCGGGTGGGGACTATTCGTTGCTCGAACAGGAGTACCTCTGTGGGGCGGGCGATACGTCGAATTCTCCGAGCATGGCGTCTTCCGCTCTGGGTGCGCTGGCCGCTTCATTGCTCGCCATTGAAATTGAGAAATTCACCCGCGGGGAAATGGCGGACTGGCTCGGTTCGCGCCAACTCGTCCTCGATGCGCAGCACCATGTCGTGCAGGTGACGGCAGAGCAAAGAAATCCCTCGTGCCGTTTCGATCACCGAGTCTGGACCCTGGAGCCGTGGCCATGCGATACCGCCACCATGACTGTGCGCGAGGCACTCGGCGCGCTGGGCAGTCTGCAGGTCGATGGACATCGTTTTGTGCGCGAACTGGTCTGTCCGGCGTGCGGCCGGTGCGAAAATGCGCCGCGACTGAACCGCCCGTTAGCGCGATGCTCCTTCTGCAACCGCAGAATGGCGTCGTCTGGCTTTGACTCCTTCGAGCAGCTTGATCCGGAATGCGCGGACGAATTCATGGACCGCACACTGGCGAATGTCGGTCTGCGTATGGGAGACGTTCTGAGCAGCGGAACCCGGCGCCTGCTCGTGGAGGCGGCATGAGCGCGCATCGCGAAAATCCCGATCCGGTCTTCCAGCGATTTCTCGATCGGCAATTCGAGGAAGGCGCAGCGTTGGTGCGGTCCAGCGATCTGCTTAACCTGCATCGGGTCCCCGCGCCACCGCCGCATTGCATTGCGGAGTTTCATTGCCGCGGGCTTGTGCGCCAGGGTGACGGTGAGATTACTGAGGCAACTGAATTTCTGGTGGGGATATGGTTTCCGTCCGACTATCTGCGCCGGGCCGATCCTTATCAAATCCTGCGGCTGCTGACCCCCCACGTGTGGCACCCCAACGTCAGCCGCGAACTGCCGCTCATCTGCATTGGACGGCTGACGCCTGGCACAGCATTGGCGGACATTCTCTACCAGCTCTTCGACGTTCTGACCTGGCAAAAATACAACCCGCGCGAGGACGACTCGCTGAATAAAGCCGCGTGCGCATGGGCGCGCGCCAACCAACACCGGTTTCCTGTCGACCGGCGTCCCCTGAAACGGCGGCCCCTAAGCCTGGAGGTGAGACCGGTATGAGCCTCCCCAACCATGCCGCGGATGCCGCACTCGCCGGGCTGAACGAATGCTTCGGAGAAGTCGAGCAGGTAGCTCCATGGCGTTGGCGATGCGCCATGCGCGATGAAAGCCGCCTGCCCATTTCCGCAGTGCTCACCGACGGCTTCCTCCGTCTGGGAACGGAACCTTGCGCCACATCCGCAATACCCACGATGGAGCAGGTGATCGAACAGGGGACCCACTTGAATACCCGCCTAGCCGGAGGCGCGAAGGCGGTCCTCCTTCCTCGAGAGCAACAATTAAAGTTCTGCGCCGATATTGTGGTGCTCGATGAGCCGCAGGCGCGAGCGCGGCTTGCGTGGGCTGCGCAGAACTTGCGCGATGCTGTTGACGCGCTCGATTCTCATGCGCCCCGTATCCATCGTCGACAAACCGCAAAGGTCGCATCCCCTTCCGAGTTCTCCGAACTCTTTCGCCAAAGCTCCTGGGAGTTTGCGGAATGCGCGGCGCATGAGTGGTCGGTGGCGCTCGATGCCGAGGCTGCCCCGCCGGCCAAAGTACGGATTCAGGAGACCGGGATATTTGCGAGTGTGGAGCTTGTCCGGGTGAACGCAGCGGCGAAGACGTCCCGGCGAGCATTGGCGTGGTTCCTGTTGACGGCGGGCTGGATGTTGCGCTTTGTGCGCGCCCGCGTATCCGATTCCGAAACCCAGCTGGCCTTCGCATTCGAGGTCGCCCTGCCGCCTGCGCCAGCGCCAGAAGAGCTGGATCATGCGCTGGCTTCTCTCTCTGTCGCTCACCGCGGATACGCGCGCGAGGCACAGGTTCTTTTGGATGAGACCGCGGCTTGTTGCTACCTCGCCCTCCGCGATCCATCCGCAAACAATCAACCACTCAACAAAAAGGAGAACTGACCATGGGCATGGCACACACAGCGGAAGAAATCGAGCTGGAGATCAGCGATGTCTCCGGGCAGAAGGTGTTTTCTGTGGCTAACGCGCCGGTCGCAAATACGGTTGGGGAACTCATTCAGGAGGTCCTCGGCAAGATGGGACTGCCTCGGCAGGACGGCGGCGGAGCGCCGCTGAGTTATCAGGCCAGGCTGGAGCGCGAAGGCCGGCACCTGCATGCCTCGGAACGAATCGGCGATGCGCTTGAGAATCGCGACCGGCTGACGCTGCAACCCAATATCGATGCGGGCCTGGCGTAACCGGTTTTCCGGCAGGGGAAGAAACGATGCCACTCGACTTTCCATATCGCTTCGCCATAGTCGTATACGACGAGAACGGCGCCGAACTCGGCACCGTCCCCGTCGAGTGCGACTGGGAACCTGCGTTCGAATACGCGCAGTTTTACTATCAGCGAAGGGGAGAACTTTCTCTCAATGGAAGCAGGAGTGCATCGGTTCTTCCTCTGTGGGACGATGCGCTGGGCGAGCCTTACTGCCGGGGCTATCGTATGCAGATCGCGCCGCCCGGCCAAAGGCCTGTCGCCCTGGATTTTCCCAGGAGCACTTTTCACCGCCTGGCCAGAGCCGCGGCCTCCATCTGTGTCGCGCAGCAAAAGCTCCGTGCAGGCGAACGCTTCGGCCACGAGCTCGTGGCTCATCCGGCTCCGCCGGAAACCGCGAATGGAAGTACCCTCCAGGTCACCCAGCTTTCTGCTCCCGCGCCAGTACGCGAGGGATCGCTGGAAGAATTTCTTGCGCGGGCAAAACCATATGGCGAACCATGTCCGTGCGATTTACCAGTCTTTGTCGCCTCGGAAGTACTGGAGCAGGCGCGGTCGCAGACGCGATCGCAGGAAGGTGTCGAAACCGGCGGCATCCTGATCGGATCGCTCTGGCGCGACCAACACGCACGAGAGATCTTCGCGGAAGTCACAGCGCAGATACCCGCCGAGCATACAGCCGGCACTACGGTGAAGCTCACGTTTACTCCCCGGACATGGGCCGCGGCCGACGCGGCACGCAGGCTGCGGGGGCGAGGCGAAATCTATCTCGGCTACTGGCACTCGCACCCGGTTCGCGAATGGTGCAAAAGCAAGGATTGCACGCTCGACGCGCAAAAGGTGTGCCGTTTCGCCAGAGACTTCTTCTCGCCCGACGACGAGGCTGTGATGCGCGCGGCTTTTCCACGAGCATGGTGCGTGGGGCTGGTCGCCAACGACACTGCCTTCGCGGATCTTACCTTCAGCATGTTCGGGAACCGCGAAGGAGCAATGCAGCCGCGAGGCTTTTACATTTCCGGAGAGACAACCAATGGCGCGTAGAGTGGCGGAACACAATGGCACCATGGATGCGGTTCTCGCAGACTTTTTGAGTGAGGAAGGGCAATGGGAATCCCTGGAGCAACGCGCCGCTGCCCTGGGGCGCCTGCGCGAAGGCGGTCCGGAGAACGCGCTTGCCATCGACGGCATGCTTCTCGATCACATCTCGCAAATGCGGGCAGCGGTCGAATCCATCGAGTCGGAACATGTCAGGCTGCACGAGATTGTCGCTAACCTCACCGCGCCGCCCTACTTCCCGGCGGTCTATCTCGCGCCCGCGAGGGTGCGCGGGTTGCGGGGCGCAGTGGTCCAGACCGAGAACGACCGCCGCATCGTTCAATTGGAAGCGGATGCCGACACAGATAAGCTCTTGCCGGGCGACGAAGTTCTCCTGTCGCACGAGCGCAATTGTCTGTTTATCAAATCCGCGGAGTCCCAGCTTCCTGACCGGCGAAGTTGCCAGTTATAGTCGCAGCCTCGGCGACGGCCGGATCGTGCTCAGCACCCGCGATGAAGAAATCGTCGTGCTCCCCAAAGCCGGGCTAACCTCAGCCCAACTCAAATCCGGCGACAGAATCCGCTTTCACAGAAGCGCCGGTCTGGCCTTTGAGAAGATCGAGGCAGCGAAGGGCGACGAATATTTCGTGGAATCGACCCCGGCGGATACATTCGAGGAAATTGGAGGGCTGGACCGGGAAATCGAAACGTTGAAGCGGATATTGACTCTGCATGTTTTCCATGCGGACACGACTGCCAGGTACCATCTTCCACGCAAGCGCTCCGTATTGATGGAAGGACCACCCGGCAACGGCAAAACAAAGGTGGCGCGGGCTGTGTGTAACTGGCTCGCCGCACGGTCGCCCGCCGGCCGCTCTCGATTCATCAATGTCAAGCCCGGCGGTCTCAACTCTGTATGGTACGGCGCGACCGAGCAACGCTACCGCGATATCTTTCGCGTGGCTCGCGAAATGGCCGATGCCGATTCCACTGTGCCGGTGGTGATGTTCTGGGACGAGGTCGACGCTGTCGGCAGCCATCGGGGAGAGGGGACACACCCCATTGACGATCGGATGCTCAACGCCTTTATGGCAGAGCTCAGCGGCCTGGAAGACGCCGGCAACATGGTGATCCTTGCCGCCACGAATCGGATGGACTCGATTGACCCCGCGTTGCTGCGGCCCGGCAGGCTCGGGGACCTGGTGCTGCACTTCCCACGCCCAGGCAGCAAGGCCGCGCGGTCGATTCTTGCACGTTATCTGCCGGCTGACATTCCCTTTGCGGCGAATGGCGAAGGTCCCGCATCCGCCCGCGAGTTGCTGCTCGACCAGGCCATTGTCCAGCTTTTCGCGCCGTCTCGGGACACTGAACTCGCGGATCTCATGTTGCGCGATGGCAAACACCGCATGGTGCGCGCGGCCGATCTGGTCAGCGGTGCTCATTTGGCATCCATTGCTCAGTGCGCAATCGAACGCGCATGTGTCCGCGAGACGGAGGGCGGTCCCGCCGGGTTGCGCGCCTCCGACATCTCCGCCGCCATCGCCGACTTTTGCCGGTCCGCCCCTCGGGCTCTAACTCCGCGCAACGCCCGCAACTATCTCCACGATCTGCCCCAGGATGTGGATGTTGTCCGTGTCGACCTGGTTGAGCGGAGGGTGAATCAGCCACATCGCTACCGTGTGGAGGCGGCCTGACATGAACGAGCGTCACGGCAAGAGCATCGACGTTTACGCGCTCCCTAAGCTGTGCGGCGCCGATATCGAACTCGGAAACTTCCTGCGCGGCATCGAACGCCCCGGCGGAACGGGATTCGAGGCTTCACGCGCGCTGCTTGCGGAGATTCATGGCTATCCCACGGCCTCCGGTGCTGGCAATGGTGCTTCTCTGCCGCTCACCTCGCCCCTCATTCCTAAAGCAAACGCGCCCGCATCGAACGCGCCTGCATTGCGCGCGTCCAATTTGGCCGATCCGCAGGATATCGGCCGCCGTTTCCTTTCCTCGAATGCAGGTGCGGCCTATATTGACCTCGATCATCTCGAACTCTGCCTGCCCGAAGTGCTTAGCGCCTGGGATCACGTTGCCGCCTGGCACGCGATGTTGCGCATCGCGCGCCAGGCCCTGGACCGGGCGAATGCCGGCCGCGACCCAGACCACCGCATCGAGGTCCTTGTCAATAACAGCGACGGTCTCGGAAAGGCATCCTATGGCAGTCATCTGAATTTCCTCATCAGCCGCCGCACCTACGACAACCTCTTCTGGCGCAAGGCGCACTACCTTCAGTTCCTTGCATCCTTCCAGGTGTCGGCGATTCTGCTTAGCGGTCAGGGCAAGGTCGGATCGGAAAACGGCTGGCCCCCGGTCCCTTACCAAATCAGCCAGCGTGCCGATTTCTGTGAAGTTCTTCTCGGCATCCAAACGACCTTCTGCCGGCCCATCGTTAACTCCAGGGATGAATCGCTCTGCGGTGGTAAGGCGCCCCGCGATCCCAACGACCCGGCGAGGCTTCACGTCATCTTCTTCGACAGCGCTCTGGCGCATGGTTTCGCGTTACTGCGTGTAGGCCCCATGCAATTGATCCTCACTCTGATCGAACTTGACCGGATCGATGCGCGCCTCATCCTGGAAGATCCATTGGAAGCCCTCTATCAATACAGCAGGGATCCCGGTCTGCGAGCCAGGGGCCGCCTGATCGGTGGAGAAACCATGACCGCCATTGAGTTGCAGAGCGCCTATCTCGAGGAGGTAAAGCGCCATGCCGCGCGCGGCGTCTTCGAGGGAGTGGTCCCGCGCGCCAGTGAGGTGATTTCTCTCTGGGAAGATACGCTCGTAAAAATGACTCGGGGAGACCTCATGTCCCTGGCGCCCCGTCTCGACTGGGTCAGAAAGCTCGCGGCAATCGAGAGAGCCATGGAGCAATGGCCGAGACTCGATTGGCAGTCACCGGAGACGAAGATAGTCGATCATATGTACTCGAGTCTGAGCGACGAGGGACTGTATCGGACCTACGAAGCGAACGGCATGATGGAACAGCTGGTTTCAGAGGAAGAAATTGCGCGCTTCACAAGCGATCCTCCGGCGGATACTCGCGCCTGGACAAGGGCCATGTTGCTCAGGCGCGCTCGTGAAGAGAACGTCGAGGTAGATGGAGCGGATTGGGACAGGATTACCTTCAAAATGCCCGGATGGAAAAGCTGGCCTGTCTATCGAACAGTGTTTCTGAACGATCCTCTGGGATTCACCGAGAGAACAGCCGCGTCGCTCTTTGATCGCGGGAATAGTTTCACTGAATTGATCGACGCACTTGAGTCGCTGGGGCAACACAATTCACGCCCGGCGGTTTGGGCAACCCGCTGGACCGAGAACAGGAGACACCTATATGTCGATTCTTCAAAAACGGAATGACGAGCGCCATCCGCGGCCGGATGGCGACCGCGATTCGGAGCCCGGGACAGGATTGCAACAGGCGCGCTCGGAAGCGGACGCCTTGCTTGCGGCCGGCGACGAAGCGATTCGCAAGGCGCTGTCCGGCAGCAACTCGGAGGCCTTCCTTCGCTCCGCGATGCAGCAGGGCGGCGAGTAGAACCCTGGTACGCACAGCTTCAGGACGGATCGGACGATCCAGCGCGCGCGCCCGCCTCCTGCAACCTGGAGACCGCGCGGCGCTATGGATTGATCGCTTGCCGCACGTCCGCGGGACCGCGCCGACAGGCCAGCCGTACACCCTTGCGGCGATGCGTTTGAATCAAACCGCGGCTGTATCCCGCCTTGCTCAAAATATCTTTAAGTCTGTGAATAAGGTTGTTGACAAACCGCCGCGGGTAGGTTCGGCCAAAAGACCCGGCAAGGCATTCGAGAATTTGTGTTCGCGTCCGCCAGCTAACCAAAGGATCATCGGGGCCTGGATTTTTCTCGCCTGAGGCTATGTATAAGAAGACCTCCGCCAGCTGAGGCGGAAGCTTGAACTTTCGCCCGCCGTCCAGCGCGATTTCAATGGATCCATTCGAGAGCCTGCGAACATCCATGGCATAGACTGTTGGCTCCGTTAGGGAAATTCCGCAGTTTCCATCCAGCGTGCGCGATGCGCACGCGGACTGAAACGAGCTTACTTCCCGTTCCAGTTGCTGTATTCGCTCGACAGCTCTTTCAAGCGCGCCGGCTAACTGTCGGAGCTCTCGCCTCCAATAATCGCAGGTTGCTGCAATCTTGACCCGCGGAGTGCCTCCCGAAGATTCCCTGTCCAACGGCCACCCCTGAAGGCCGCGAATTGCGAACGTCACGAGCGGCTTCGGCCATGGCAATGTGCTCTTAGAATGCCAGAACTTACCTTACTGAATTTAAAGATGATGGATCGATTGCCCCATTGGCGGGTTGAGTTTTCACGTTGAGTTTCCGGGTCTGCGCAGGGACGCGCCTGCAAATTCGGCAAGACAGCGGATCGATTTCAGAGAAGACCTTGAAACTTTCCTCCAGCCCGGGATTACCGTGGCATAACTCCACCAAGAATCACTGACCGGCAGCGCCTTCAGATTAAGTCCCGGCCTGAGCGCTTTGTAAGGCTGTGCCTGGCAGTTCCCGCAGTTTCTCCAGCTCCGCGAACAGCCGGTCAATGGCTGCGCGTATGGCCGGTTCCAGGTTACTGTGAAAATAGCCGGATAGCTCGGCCGGCTTTCGCAACGGTAGGCTCAGCAGTTTCTCCAAACCAGTCTCGACCTGGGCTACCGCTTCATAGGTTTCATGGCTTCCAAACAGCAACCGCTTTTGCAGTAAATCCCGAACTTCAGCCCGAAGCCGGGTTAGCACATTGCGCTCGGCGATGCTCAGGCGATGCCCTTCCCTCAGCCCGCTCAGGGCCTCTTCGCAGGCGTGAATCGCCTCATCTGCGTGCATGATCTGCCTCAGGCAGTCCGTTCTCAGCAGGCCCGGATCCGTTGCCTCGTACTCCGTCAATCCATAAGCTGCGGCCAGTCCGCATTCCCGAAAAACCTCGTTCAGGTCGTCACGCGTAAGATTCTCGATTCTGAAGGAGAAGAAGTTGTTCAGGGTACTCAGCACGGATCGAAGTTCACGGACATTGCCCGGCCAGCGATGCCTGCAAAGGTCGTCCAGAATTTCCTTTGGCAGACCCGCGTTCGCATGAGAAATCCTGGCCCATAGTTCCTGCGCGATGAGGCGAATGTCCTCGGGGTGGTCGCGCAGCACTGGAGTAAGAATGACGAAGTTGCGAAGGCGGTAGTAGAGATCGGCGCGGAATTTGCCTGACTGCACCATCCCCCAAAGACTGCGGTTGGTTGCAGCAATGATCCGCGCGGAGATCTCGATGGGGTGTAATCCACCCACGCGCAGGATTCGTCGGTCATGCAGCGCGTGCAGAATCTTAGCCTGCTGATCGGGCCGCAGATCGCCGATCTGGTCCAGAAACATGTCTCTCCGTTAGCCCGTTCCCATTGGCCCATCTTTCCTGTGGTTAGGGCGCCAGTGAACGCTCCTTTCACATAACCGAACAACTCTGCCTCAAACAGCTCACCGGGGATCGCCGCGCAGTTGACCGTAACGAACGGCTTATCGGCACGCTGATGCGCATGAATTTCTCTCGCGATGATTCCCTTGCCGGTTCCGGTCTCGCCGATGATGAGGACCGGATCTTCGTCGCGCGCTGCGTAGAGGATGTACTGCCTGACCTTGCGATAGTCGCTCGATTCGCCCCAGTATCGCCTGGCGACTTCACTCTCGCCCGGAAGCGGCCTTAGCAACCTCGCTATGCCGGATTCGTTCCTCATCCTGTCGCCTGGCATTCCGTCGCCTGATGCGTGTTTCCATGCCTGAGCGAACAGATCGGCGTTGACGCCAACGATGTAGAGGCCGTGCTCGCCTTTTCCCTCGGCGTGCTTGACGAGCGCTGCCGCCGATTGCCTCAACCTTCCCAGCGAAGCAAACTTCGCATCGACGAACGGGAATCGGGTACCGCGCCCCGCAAGGACTCCAGCCAAACCTTTACGGGGATCCTTATGGTGCCGGTTGATAAAAAGTTCGGGATGCTCCGCGAATAGGTTCAGATCGGGGCTTCGGACCGCGATGACTGCGGGGAGGTTCGCACTGCCGGCCGTTTCGCGGAGTGCCCCAACTTCGCTTATCTCGATTCGGACCGGAGACTTCGCCCGACTATACAGCACACCCTGGAACTGCATGCCTCGGCGTTCTCCCTGGGGGATGCGAACAGCTTATCACCTTGATTTGAGCGCTCTCCATGCCATCGCTTCGGCCATCGTGGAAACCCCAGCCCGGTCGCATGTCGAATCATCTCCAAAACTACGAAGCCGCTGCAGCTGAACCAGGGGCATCTCGCCATTGCGAAAACTCTTCGAGACCACCGAGGTTCGCCGAGTCCGACAGTCCGGCAGCCAGCGCTTCCAGAAAAACGAAATTCTCTTCTCCGAGCCGCGGACGCAGGTGCTCCAGCATTGGCCCAATGGTCCAGCTTTCATGAGCATTCCTCCCCTGGACCAGAACAGCCTTAATCTCGGCAAGCGGGTCGGAACAGTCCCCTCCGTCAAGCACAGCGAACACATACCGGAAGAAAAGAATGCGTGGGACCACATAAGGCCTCGCAGCCGCACGCGCCTCCCACGCAAGCGCAATCTCCTCCCGCGCCTCCAGATCGCGGCCCATCAGAATCAGCGCCCGCGCAAGGTGGCAGCGGTTGCTCGCCGTCTCGTAATTCTCGGCGATCAACTCTCGGAGAAGCTGTTCCGCGCCGGAGTAATTCCCGTCGAGGTACACCTCGTAGGCGCGCACGCGCCGGCGCAGTGGATGCTGGCTCCCGTCAAAGACTTCCCTCTGCCAGGGATCGTCGTCGGTATCTGTCACGGTTATTTCCCGCCACCACTCCTCGCTCGCGAAGGGATTGGAGAGGTCAAGCAACCGTCTTTCTCTGCCGTCGACGATCCGTTGCCAGTCGCACTGCGCACCGTGGGTGCCTGTCAACCGCCGAACCACCTCTCCGCGAAGCCGCGCCCGGCTCCCTTCCGGAGGATTTGTCATCGCCCGTACGATTTCGCCGTCCTCCACAACCCGATGGTCCAGCACACCCCCGCGATCCAGTGCATCGAAGAGGCCCGCTCCGGCAACCTGTCCAAATCGCACGTCGATTTCGAACATTTGGTTGTGCCTGCGCCTGAGTGGATTCGCGTCGCTCGTCGGGAATTCGGCTCGCTCCGTGAGAAGCTCGGATGGACCGCTGTCCTCCTCAGCTTCCCCTGAAATCACCATGTCCCTGCGTGACGTCTTGACGGGCTCGGAGTCTTCCGGGACGGGCGGAAACAACTCCAAAACCTGTGCATGCTTTCGATCCCGCGCCGCTGCGCTGTCGTCTCCCATGTTCCTTAAGTGATTTGTGTAAAGAGCATGTTTGATCGCCCAGTCGAGAGTTCTCGCCACTGCTTCCGGGCCGGCCTCAAGCCGGTCGAGGATATCCCTCCACTTCTCGCACACCTTTCCAGCCCATGGCGGCATGAACTCGTCATTCAGATGAGACTCCGCCAGTGCCAGGTAGTGCCGCTGCACCTGAATCGCGGATAGTGCTGGTTCGCCAGACGTAACCCGCGCGCTGCAGGTCGGATCTGCGATGACCGCGTGCAGGGCGGCGACCGGATTGGCCATCCTGAACCCGGCTGCCGGTTTCAGCCCCGCATCCGCCATGGCCACCACCAGGGCGGTGACGCCGAACTTCAGAAATGTCGCGGTCTGTGAACACAAGCTCTCTCCGCACGTCACGTGCAACCGGTGATAACCCGTGGAGAGCGGCTCCTGCCGGCCATTCCAGATTCCCCGCCCGTGCGTCGTGTCGTCTGCCTCCGCATTTTCGAAGTAAGCCATGCGGGGAGAAAGCGAAAACTCCAGCGCGTCCACCAAAGGATTGAACCCGCCGGCGCCTGTATAGATGGGCCGCGTTGCCAGGTGCGGAATCAGCTGCGCTTTTAATCGGGCGGGCGCATTTTTTGTCAGATAGGACTCATGGCTCGCCCAGGTGGCGCGAGTGCCGCTGTAGTCCACATTCGACCGCAAACACAATATCTCTCTGCCCCGTCCCCGCGCCTCTTTTTCACCCCGAGCCAAATCGTCCAGAATCCGGTGCCCGGCCTCCACGTGTCGCACCAAATCCCAGGGATTCGTACATTCCGGAGTGCTGTACTCAGGGTGCGACCCGCAGTCCACGTAAAGTCGAGCGCCATTCGACAGGTAGAGTCCGCTGGAGTTATTCGTATCGGGCAGGTGAATCAGTCGCGTCCGCGCTACCCGCATCAGATCCGCCGCCGCGCCCCCGTCAAAATCGGAGTGCGGGCGTCGTCCGCTCGCCACGGCATACTCAGTCTCGCCTCCAAAAAGCAGCTCCGCCATCTTCGGCATCCAGCCTCACCGAGATGGTGACAAATGCACGAAGAGCGTGGTCAATCACTGGCCGCGCATGTGTCTCTCACTCAGCCAACAAGCTGACAGGCAGGGAGATCGGCGCAGGAAGCATCCGACCCGAACACTCGCGATCACAAAGCCGATGGCAGCCACGGATGAATGGAGCGTCCCGAGAACCGCCACGATGACGGGCCATCGCTAATTTCCGTCTCTCCGCGCTATGCGGTGGTACCATGAACGGTCCCCCGCCAATTGCAATCGCTTTAGTTGACGTGACGCCACCAGCAGTCGTGTGGCCGTCAACCGCCGCATTCGCGTTCCTTGCTTCAACGACAGGGTGGGGGATTGCAACCAGCAGATGACCGGCACCAGCCTGACATAAGGCGCGTAACGACGACGCGAGGGGACGATGCTGATTGAAAGAATGGGCGAAAAATGGAGAGCGAAAAGCGAAGCGCGCTTCGCGCTCTTTCGTGATGCCCGCGCGCTCTATTTGGAGACGATGCGGGTAGAGCTTTTCGCGCAGAAGAATGCATACGAATGGACGGAGGGGGATTTCGCAGAAGCGCGAGCGGACCAGCGCCTGGCGCAGAGCGAATCGCTCTATCTGGAATCGCTGGCATTGTGCCGCAGCGAAAATGCCTGGCACGATGCGGCGGTGACCTGTTTCCAGCTGGGGATGCTCTACCACATGCAGGGACGCTTTGCGGAAGCGGAGGCCAGCTTGGCGGAGGGGCTGGAGATCGGGGATTCGTTGCCCGCGCTGGACGAATCCGACGTGGAGCTGATCAGCGGCTGCTGCTATCACCTGGGCATCATGGCCTCTCGCAAGGGCCAAACAGAAGCGGCCAAAGAGATGCTGGAGCGGTCGAAGAGGCTGGATGAAAGCCTGGGAGATCTGGCGGCGGCGGCGCTGACCCGCAATGCGCTGGAGCACGTCACCGGAGAGAAGGCGGACACCGCGGAGAGCGTGAATGGCGATGAGTTCTGAGAGGCCGATGGGGGACGGCATGACACGTCTTGTCCACGTACTGGGCACCTCGGCGGAGGCCTGCGCCCGGGGTGCGGCGATCGTGGAGCGGGCCGCCAGCCGTTGCCGGCGCCGAGTCCTTTTTGACAAGCGGGACTTCAGCCGGTGGGGGCTTGAGCCGCGATTGATGCATCCTCTGGATGGCTGCGCCGCGATCGTCGTTGTTGCGCCGGACAGCGGGGAGCACAACGGTTTCGCGGAGGCGGTGCATGGATTGGCGGATCAATCGGTGGTCAGCGAACAATTTCGCCTGTTCGTGCTACTCGATGGGCTGACGCCGCACGAGTTCCACAGCGCCTCGGGAACGGCCGCATCTCTTTTTCAGTACCTGCGCGAGAATATTCAGCTGGCTCCGGCCCTGCAGGAACACCCTTCGCATGCCGGGAACGACGGCGGCTCGAGCGAAACGGTCGATGACGAGGTGGAAGCGGCCCTTGCCGGGTTTCTGACGATGCTCGGCGACGTGCAGGCGCGGGCGATTTTGCGAAGGCTGCGAATCATTGCGGGCGTGCTGGCCGGATACAGCGCGTTTGGGGTTGAGCTGCTTGCGCCGGTGACTCTGGCAATCGGGTTTGCCGCTCTGAAAGAAGGCTGGGTGGGCCGGCTGGGCGCGGACCCACAGATGGTGCGCGAAGTGGTCAGCCTGTCGGCGGGCATTCTCTACGCCTGGGCAACGATGTTTCCTCTGTATTTCATCCTGCGCGGTCTGTTCGCGACGGCCACGGCCGCAGGCAAGGCATCGTGGGTAGCGCCGAAGTTCATGCTGTGCATGATCGCCACGGGCATCGCGCTCAAGTTGTCCTCGCCCGGGGCGGGGATGGGCTGGCTGGTGCTGGGCATCGCGGGGGGCACCCTGATTGACGCTGCACGTCGATCCGGGATGCAGGTCGAGGAGGCTGCGGGCGGCACTCGACGTTCGATCTTCGGATCCGCAAATCGCGGGACTGACCGACAATTTGTCGGGAGTGGGCAGCGCCAACATCTTCCGTCTTCCGCTGTGGCCGGTGGCGGCGCCATCCATCGTTATCAGCTATGCGCGAACGTCGCAATGGTCGTACACGCTGGCCTCGCAGCTGTTCGCTGCTCTGCAGAAGGAGGGGTCAAGGGTGTTTCTGGACCGGGAAATGATTCCCATTGGCTCGAACTGGCGGCGGGACCTGCAATATGAGATTGGGGGAACGACAACATTTCTCTGCATTCTGGATGAGATATCGGTGATGCGTCCCTGGGTAGCGGCGGAATTCTGTAACGCGATGCGCGGCCAGACGCTCACGGGGTCACCGCGAGTGATCACGCTGGAGAAGCCCGGGCTGAATCTGGAGGATGCTCTGCCGGTTTTCGTGCAGGCGCTCTCCGCCGACGATCCGGAGGGGTCGCGACTGCATGCGGTGCGGCGCATACGCGTATCGCGAAGAACCGTCGAGGTGCTGGCAAGCGAATTGCACCTGTCACGTTTTCGCGCGGCGACGATATTCCCGCAAACCGTAGCGATGCTTTTCCAGTTGGCGCTGATCCCCATCAGCGGCCTGTGCGCCTTTGCCGCTATGCTGGGCATCGCGGCATGGGCCGGGTGGGTGGAGGAGATGTGGAACGATATGCGTTTTCTGCATTGGCTTCCGCGCCCCGCCGCTCTGGTTTTGTTGTTCTTCGCCGCCTATCTGGCCGGTTCCGGGTTGCGGCTGACCATGGTATCGCAGTTCCAGGCACGCACCGAAAACCCCGGCGCCCTGACTTTCGTGCAGGGGTTTGGAACTCTTGGGTTGCTGTTGTTCTGCGCAGCCTGGCTGCATGCCTTCTCCCCGTTCGTGGTTGGATGGGCGTTGGTATTAGCGGCGCTGGGCTGGTGGAGAGCGGGGGAATTCTTCACTTACTCAGTCGTCGGGGATCCCAGGGTTGCGCGCAGCTGAAGCGATACCTACATGGTGCCGCGGCGCAAGCTGTCTTTTCGCATTGCCGCCAGGGACGCCGGAATGACAATAAAGGGCGTGATCGCCATCACCAGCCCCCAGGCCGGATTCAGGCCGAGGCTCCTGGCCTCCCAGCCGCCAAAAGCAAAGCAGGCGAGCGAAGGCGCGACGTAGACCACCAACCGGACGGTGGGCGCGCTGGCGACTCTCGTGAGGATGCCAAAGCAAAAGATGCTCAGCACCAGAACGGCGCAGGCAGCCAAAACGGGGATGCCAAAAGCCAGCCAGGCCATCTGCGGCACGGTATGGGAAATGCGAAAGGCGCGGGCCGCCGGCTTGCCCATCGCGAGACTGAAGACCAGCGCGGCAACAGGGGTCCAGTAAATGGTGGTGTTGGCGGTGAAATGCCAGAACGCGTCGACATTGCGCGCGACGGCGTCGCTGCGGACCGGAATCAGATATCCCGCGGTCTGGCCGACCAGAACACCCCCCAGCGCGAAGAGGACCGTGAGGGCGAGATACGCAATGTGGCGATGAGAGAGCTCCGAGAAACTGAGGGTGGAGAAGTCAAGGTGAAGTTTGCTTTTCGCAAAGGAAAATGCCATGGCGCTGGCGAAAAGGAAACCGATCGCTCCGCTGCCCCGTACCAGCCCCCAACAGGTTCGTCTGTCCTGCATCGTTTCTCTGTCCAGCATCGTGATGCCTCCTTTGCCGCCACGACCGGAATAGTGGAATTCTCGAAACTGCAGGCAGGATCCAGGGGGGCGGCCATGGCCCTAACATGCGGACAAAGGATCGCCAAAGCGAGCCCGCGCCGCGCTGTCGTCCATGGTTGAGGAGGGCGGCTGCCATTGTCTCACGCTTTCCCCGAGCCTCGGGATGCTGGTAATGGCCTCGCGTTACACGCCGACGGGGAGGATGGAGGGCGTGACAGAGCTTTGCCTCGGCGACTGGCTGACCACTGCTGTAAGTCTTTGATTTTAAGTGGTGGCCAGGGACGGGATCGAACTTGAGCCGTCTTGCGGGCGTCCGAGCCCGCTGGCGAAATCCTGAGTGAGCGCAGCGAGTCGAAGGACCTCTGCGCCTCAAATCTCAAATGAAAGGATGGTGGCCAGGGACGGGATCGAACCGCCGACGCCGGCCTTTTCAGGGCCGCGCTCTACCACTGAGCTACCTGGCCGCCGGAGGGTTCCAGCACGGATAGGAGCCGTTCGAGGAGCCGCCATCAACACCAGCGCTCACCCAACGACCTCTGCAAGTATAACAAACCAGGCTCGCCGACTCGCGCCCTCCACGCGCCTCCTACGCCAGCACGCCAGTCGCGCTTCTCGCATCTCATCGGAGTAGAAGCACGCGAGGAAAATCCCATGCCCCAGGCCAATGCACAGCCGTCACAACCATCGCCCAGCGCCCCCGACACCTGCTCGACCAACACCGATCCCTCTGCGCCGGCCGGCGCGAAAAACTCACTCGGCGCCAGGAGCGACTGCAACGGCCGTCCTACAACCGACGACTCCGTTGTCGAAGCCATGGACGAGCAGGGTCCCGCGATCGTTCCTTCCCCTGCACGATCCGGCGACACACGCCGCTGACCCACGCCCGGATCAAAATCCGGCATCCCGATCGGGCGCGGTTGCCAACACAAAAGGGCGCCCTCGCGGCGCCCCTCTTCTCAACTCCGAATCCTGAACTATCGCATCATCGTCAGCAGCGCGCGTGCACCGGCCACCAGTCCAACCCACAGAGCGCCGCTCAGCAGCAGCCCAAAAATCACGCCGCGAATCGGCGCCATCACTTCCGAGTTCTGCCGCTGCATGCCCCTGGCAACGCCATCGGCGACCGCCGTCCGCCCGCTGCCCGTTGCCTCCAGTTCCCCACCGTAACGAACCGCATTGATCGAGATCACCATGGCCAGCTCCTTCCAACATCGAACACAGCCATGGTGACAAAGCTGCTTTGGAACCGGATGTGACAGAAATCACCCTCCCCATCCGTTCCCCAAAGGTACCGCCAAAACAGGAAAGGGGTTCCCTTTTGGGAATCCCCACAAAATCAAAAGGGTCCCGGCTTTCGGGACCCTCTCTCCAAACCCTCTGAAAACCCTACGCCCGCAGCCGGCTCCGCAGCTCCTCCGGGATCCGGTCCTGCAGTACCCGCGCCTGCTCCATCGCCACGCCCGTCAGATACACCGGCGCCGGCGTTGCAATCGCCACCAGAATCCACGCCGCCAGCGAGGCCAGCAGTCCCAGCACCGCCGCAGCCTGCAGCGTCAACACCACCGCCGTGTGCTCCAGATGCAGCACCCCCACGGCTGCCGTCCGCAGAGGCTCCACGTGGTGGATCACCGCCAGCGCCAGCAGAAACGCCACAATGCACAGCGTGCTCAGCGTGATCAGAGCCACATCGATGGTGCGGTGCAGCCTCTGCCGCCCGCGGCAAAAGGCGCAACTCGCCAGATGCTCCTCATAATCCACGCGCATCTCAGGCGAAATCCCCGAAATGTCGTAACGCCAGCTCGATAATATGTCCCCAACGACCGAATCGGTGCAGGTGCTCATCGTTTCAGGTCCTCATTTTCCCCTCACCTCATCTACGCCCGGCCGACAGCCCTGAGGTGAGAATCCAACGAAGGGGCGGCTCAAACCATTATAAGCCCGTCCAGTTACAGGACAATAGCTTCCAGGGGCCGATCCTGCTCGGCGAGTAACAAGTGGTTCGCCAGCAGGCTCATGCGATCTCGCAGAGCCCGTTCCGCGCTGATCCGCGCCAGTTCCGGCAAATTATTGTTCTCCGACAGGTGCGCTAACACTACATACGCTGCGCCCCCGTCATAAGTTCTAGCCAGAAACTCCGCCGCTGCATCGTTCGACAAATGCCCCACGCGCGACATAACCCGCTGCTTCACCGACCAGGGATACGGCCCGTCCCGCAGCATGTCCACGTCGTGGTTCGACTCCAGCATCAGCACGTCGCAGCCTCGAAGCTGCACTGACACGTTAGATGGCATGTAACCCAGGTCGGTCGCAATTGCAATGCGCACCCCATCGGCCTCAAACACAAACCCAACAGGATCAGCGGCATCGTGCGGAATCGTAAATGGCGTAACGGCAATATCCCCGATCCTGAACCCGCTCCCCGCCCGAAAATACTCCACCGCCGGCAGCGCCGTAGGATCCTTCTGCGGCTCTTTTGCAGCCTCAGCGATCGCCTCCTCAGTGGCGGCCTGCTCTTCCGCATCCGGCTCGGCTCCCACGTCAGCCGAGCAACGCACGCTGGGCTGAACACCGTCTTCCGCTCCCAGCTCCCCGCTCCCCGCTCCAGGCTTTTCCTGAACGCCGACCGTCGAACGCCGAACGCCGTCTTCTGCTCACCAGCTCCCCGCTCCCAGCTCCCAGCTTTTCCTGAACGCTGGCCCTGCGTTGTTCCAGCCACTCCGCATACGTGATCCGCTTCTGCGGCGTCATCCACCGTACCCATGCCCGATGTGTCGGCTCCGTCAGATATACCGGGATCCCCAGCTTCCGCGCCGTTACCGCCATCCCCTGCACATGATCCTGGTGCTCATGCGTGATCAGGATCGCGTCCAGCGCCTCGGGCTGCTCGCCGGCCGCCCGCATCCGCTTCATCAGCTCGCGGCAGCTCAGTCCCGCATCCACCAGAATCCGCGTCGTCGCGCTGGAGACAATCGTGCTGTTGCCCCTCGACCCGCTGGCCAGCACCGTCATCCGCACCATAGCTGGAGGATACGCCCAGCCCATGTGGAAGGCGCGTACGATTCCTCGCCCCACGACTCCGCCCAGGTACCACGGGTTGCGGCGCATTCCCTTTTCGGTCCGGCCCGGCGATCGACTCTCTGTCTCGACCAGAAGCAGTCCTGCCGCAGAAGCCGAATTGATTCACCTGGTCTGGTCGGGACTCGACGCTTTCGCAGTCACATTCCTGCTGGCCGGCAGAGCCACTTCCATCGTGCCGGCCTTCCCCGTCTCCTCGTCGTACACGCCCGTTTCCAAAAAGACATCTTTCTCTGAAGGCAGATCGATTTCGAAGTGTGCCGGTACCCCGGACTTCTCAATCGCCACAAAGAGTTCGGGCGTCAACTTCATCGCCTGCGTGCCGCCAGCCCAGTTCAGGGCATTGCCGTCGCGGTCGTACGCCATCAACTGCAGCTCAATTTTCCCGTTGTGCGTACCGTCGGGTTGCGTGTCGAGCTTCACGTCGGTCCACCGGATCATGAAGTCGATCGAGTAGCGCGTCGTTGGACCCTCCAGCTTTGCGTTCTTCCCCGCTCTCGGGCTGCCGGCAGCCGGCTGCGGATTGGCGGGCAGCACCCGCGCCGCATACAGAATCTGCGTAGCGTCGGGCATGCCCCGCATCATCAGCGCATGCAGAGGATTGCCTTCGATCGCGCCTGCACCCATCCTGGCGTTATCGTCGGCGTTGTAGCCGTGCCGGTAGGCGACGCGATATTTGCCGCCCGCGACCTTCACCTGGATCCGCCGGAAGCTCCCGTCCATCTTCTTGTTCGTCGGCGCGTAAGCCAGCGTGTAGTAGTGCGCTCCGTCGGCAATCGCCTTCTGCGTCGCCGCGCTCAGATCGTTCGTGTTGTAAAAAGCCTTTCCGCCGGTGTCGATTGCCAGTTGTTCCATCGCCATGATCTTGTCCGAGCGCGCGCCGTTCTCGTGAACATAAGGGGTCATGCGCCCCCCCTGGGGGTCACCACCTTCGTAATCCACCGGGCCGGGGTGAAGCGATTCAATGTCCGCATCCTGCACATGCTCCGACATCACCCCTTCCGCGCCCACCGGATACACTGCCACCTTGGCGACCGTCAGCATGTCCGCGGTCCCGCGAATGGCTTTCCCGTAATCGCGCAGGTCCGACGTATCCATCTGGTTCGGCTGACTGCGCTCCGCTTGCGGAAAAACAGTGACCGGAAAACTGCTCGAGAACCAGATCAGATTCTTGCGTCCCGGCACCGCGGCAAGATACCGCGCCAGGATCTGCAGCGCCTGCAGCGTCATGCCCACGCGCTGGGCCGACTCCATGTTCGTCGATTCGCTCTGAAATCCCTGCAGCTCTTCAATGCCTGCGGTCACGTGCCCGTTGTCCATCTTCACCCGCTTTTCCAGCTCCCACACATCGTCTTTCTTGTCCTGCATCGATCGCGATTCCGCGGGCTTCGTGATCATGTCACCGAACTTCGGATCGTTCAGCGCAGCCACCAGCGCCGACGAATCCGTCGTAAATCCCTGCACCATGCGCAACCGCTTCGACAGCGTGAAAATGGCCGCACGCGTCCCGGGCTGCATGTTTTTCAGGAACCGGATGATCTGGTTGTGGACGTAGGTCTGGTCTCCCTGGTCCGTATTCAGCGCATCCAGCAGCAGAACGTTCACCGAGTCGTTCGGGGGCGCCGACGGCACGTTGGTGTAGACCCCCGGCGGCATCTTCGGCAGGGGAGGCAATGCGCCCGCCGGCAGTGTGTTGGCCGAGTGCTCCTCGAAAAAATCAATCGCCTGCGGCTTGCCATCTTCCAGAACGCTGAAGTCCTGCCTCTGCAGACCCTTGACCGGTTCATCTCCTTTTGCCACCACAACGTCAACCACCACGGTCCGCGCAGTGCTGCGATACGTCGGCGTTTTTGCCGACGGCTGATCGATTTGTCCACGAACCCCCGGCCGAGCCAGGGCCGCGATCGCCACGATGAAGAGGACTCTTTGCATCCGCATGGACACTCCTGTTAATCCGGTTCGGTCAGCCGAAACGAGGAAGACAATGCCAGTCACCTCAATGCGGCCACGTCGAGCATCAGTGGCTTCTTCAGCCGTGGACGGGCAAGCGAGCCGCAAGGTCTCAATAGGTATAAAAACCCCGCCCCGACTTCCGCCCCAGCCACCCCGCATCCACCATCCGCACCAGCAGCGGGCACGGCCGATACTTTGGGTCGCCCAGCCCGTCGTGCAGCACCCGCATGATGTCGAGACAAACGTCGAGCCCGATAAAGTCCGCCAGCGTCAGCGGCCCCATCGGGTGCGCCATCCCCAGCCGAAACACTTCGTCGACGGCATCGGGCGTCGCCACGCCTTCCATCACCGCGAACATGGCCTCGTTCAGCAGCGGCATCAGCACGCGGTTCGAAACAAACCCAGGCGCGTCGTTGACCTCAACCGCCGTCTTGCCCAGTTTCTCCGCCAGCGTCGCCACCGTCTCGTACGTCTCCTGGCTGGTCTGCAGCCCGCGAATCACTTCAACCAGCTTCATCACCGGCACCGGATTGAAGAAGTGCATGCCGATCACGCGCTCCGGCCGCCCCGTGACCGGCAGCCAGTTTGGTGATCGAGATCGACGATGTATTCGACGCGAGAATGACCTCAGGCTTCGCGATCTTGTCCAGCTCCTGAACAGCGCCTTCTTTACCTCGAACTTCTCCGTCGCCGCCTCGACGATCAAGCCAGCCTCGGCCAGATCCGTCCGGTCCAGCGTGCCTTCGATCCGCGCCAGCGCGTCATCCACCTCGTTGACGCTGATCTTGCCCTTCTCGGCTTCGCGACTCAGATTTTTGCGAATCGTCTCAAGGCCGCGATCGAGAAACCGCCGCTCGACCTCGCACAACAACACGCGAAACCCGCTCCGCGCAAAGACGTGCGCGATGCCGTTGCCCATGGTGCCGGCCCCAATCACGCCAACCGTTTGAATGTCAGTCACTGGATGGAATCCTCTCCGAGGATTCTAATCGCCGATGCGCACCGCAAGCGCGGTCACGTTGTCCCGTCCGCCAGCCTCGTTGGCGGCATCGACCAGAGCCTGCGCCGCACGATCCACATCGCTGCCGGTGCCCAGAATCCGCGCGATGGCCTCTTCATCCACCTCGCGCGTGAGCCCGTCGCTGCACAGCAGAAACACATCGCCGGGCTGAGGCTCGATCACCGTCACATCTTCCGTGATCGAGGGCTGCGTCCCGATGGCTCGCGTGATCACACTGCGCAGTGGCGAGCGCTCCGCCTCCTCCGCGGTCATGGCCCCAAGACGCATCTGCTCGTCAACCAGGGAGTGGTCCTGCGTGACGCGTTCCAGCTTGCCGGCGCGCAGCAGATAACAGCGGCTGTCGCCCGCATGAGCGACGAGGGCATGACTGTTTTCCAGCAGAAGCGCCACCAGCGTCGTGCCCATTCCGTAGAGATTCGATTCACGCTCGGCGCGCTCGAGGACGATCCGATTGGCCTCGGCGATGGCCGTGTGCAGGCGGTCGCGCCCGCCATTTGCTTCCTCATCCGCGCCGCGGTTCGGTGAGAGGTCGGCGCTCATCCGCTCCACAATCGTGTCGACCGTCATCCGGCTGGCGATCTCGCCGCCCGCTGCGCCGCCCATGCCGTCGCAGACGACATAGATGCCGTGCTCCGGCCGCATGCCGAACGCGTCTTCATTGCCCGTGCGTACCCGGCCTTTGCTGGTGCGCGCCGCCGCCTTCGCCGTCATCATTGCGTGGGTTATTGAACCTAAATCACGATACACGATTGCCATCCTGAGCGAAGACTGGTTCGCATCGCGAACCAGCCAGAGTCGAATGGACCTCCCGAGCGTCGGCAATCCCGGCGCCAGCGCCGGGATTCGCGAGGGCACTAGCCCACCCTGGTGTGTCCGTGGTCACCATCCCACGCGCCGCCCTCCTCTACAATCACCCTGAGGAACTATCGACTATGCCGCGTAAGCCGCTCATCGCCGCCAACTGGAAAATGTACAAGACTCCCGCCCAGGCGCAGGAGTTTTTTAAGAACTTTCTCCCCCTGGTCGCCAATCACGAGCGCGACGAGATCGTCGTCTGCCCCTCCTTCACGTCGATCCCCGTGGTGGTAGCCGCAGCCACCGGCTCCGGCGTCGCCGTCGGCGCGCAGAACATGCATTTTGCCGATGAGGGCGCCTATACCGGCGAGATCTCTCCCGTGATGCTGAAGGCCATCGGTCCCACGCATGTCATCCTCGGCCACTCCGAGCGCCGGCAGTATTTCGCCGAGACCGATGAGTTGATCAACAAGAAACTGAAGGCCGCGCTGGCTCACCAGCTGGTGCCGATCGTATGCGTAGGAGAAGTGCTGGCCGAACGCGAAGCCGGCAAAACCAACGAAGTGCTGGTGCGCCAGACGCGCGGTGTTCTGGCGGGGATCACAGCCGCCGAAGCGCCCCCGATCGTCATCGCCTACGAGCCGGTCTGGGCCATCGGAACCGGCAAAACAGCGACGCCGCAGATCGCTTCCGAAGCCCACGGTGTCATTCGCGCAGAAGTCGCGAAGGTGCTGGGCCAGCGAGACAGCGGACGCGGTGCGCATCCTCTACGGAGGCAGCGTCAAGCCCGACAACGCCGCATCGCTGATGGCGGAAGCCGAGATCGATGGCGCGCTGGTGGGTGGGGCCAGCCTCGATCCGCAGTCGTTCGCAAAAATCGTCAATTACTAGCTCTCGTGCATCGAACCAAGGATGAACGAACCGGAAACGATCCACGAAATTCTGGACAACACCCGCACCATCGCCGTGGTCGGTCTCACCAACCGTGAGGGCCGGGCCTCTCTGGGCGTCTCGCGCTTCATGCAGTCGCAGGGATACCGGATCATCCCTGTGAATCCTCTTATCGACGAGGCCCTGGGAGAAAAGGCCTACCCGACGCTGGACGATGCCGTCGCCGCCCATCCGGAGATTGACCTGGTCAACGTCTTTCGCTCGCCCGAGTACGTACCGGCAATCGTTAAGGACGTGATCCGGCTGAAGATTCCGCGCCTGTGGCTCCAGGAGGGCGTCTGCCACGACGAAGCGGTCGGCTGGGCCGAGGCAGCCGGAATCAAAGTCGTCCAGGATCACTGCATTCTGAAGGCGCGAATGGCCGCGGGCTGGCGCGGACGCGGCTGATCAGTTCTACCGGGCCGATGCACGCGCGAGGCCGCAGAAACGTCCCGGCTGGACCTATCCGCGCCGTCTGCCGATAAGAAAGGCGTGCAGCCTTCCGTCCCAATCGATCCCGCCTGGCAGGCAAGACTTGAACAGACGTACCCGCCCGGTTCTGCGGTGCCGTGGACCGAAGCGCAAAGCACCGGCCCGCTGTTAACGCCCCTGCTGGGCGAAGACGCCGAGCCGGATCCAGCCTTCTTCGTGGAGAGTTGGACGGCCGGGGTGACGACTGCCTCGGAGAACTATCTGCGCCGCCACCAGCACGAGAAAAGCCACGAGACTCCGACGCCAGCGGGTTTCCCGAGCTTCACCTTTGTGACATTTCTGAATTTTGAGCCGCCCGCGCGCTGTCGCTCCGGTGACCTCACCGAGCCCAGCTGACCCACTGAGGGATTTCTCGGCTGCCATGCCGTGGGACGAAGAGGAAGCCTTCGTGCCCGGCCCGCTGACGTTCCCGGCCGCCTGCCGCTTGCTCGGAGTGGCCGCGACCAGCACCCGAGAGCAAATCAAAGCCGCGTACAGAAAGATGGCAGGCCGCTATCATCCCGACCGGCTGGAGACAGCTGGCTCCGTCGATCCTCAGCTGGCAACTGACCGGATGGCGTCGATCAACGAAGCGTACCGTCTGCTATGCAACATTGGCGTCGAGAGATCGGCGTAACCGATCCACCCCTAAACTCCCATACCCTTCGGCTTCACGTTCTCCCGAATAAACGTCACCACCGACTCCAGCGAAGTCCCCGGGCCAAACACGGCCGACACGCCGTTTTCTTTCAGAGCCGCAATGTCCTGCTCGGGAATGGTCCCGCCCAGCACAACGAGAATATCCCCCGCGCGCTGTTCGCGGAGCATCGCCGTAACCCGCGGAACAATGGCGTTGTGCGCTCCGGAAAGAATGCTCAGCCCCACGCAATCGACATCTTCCTGGATCGCAGCGCTCACGATCATCTCCGGCGTCTGCCGGAGTCCGGTGTAGATGACCTCCATCCCCGCGTCGCGGAGGGCGCGCGCGATCACTTTGGCGCCGCGGTCGTGGCCGTCGAGGCCGGGCTTGGCTACCAGCACGCGAATGGGATGGGTGCGTTCAGTCATGCGGAACGCTGAAGAATACCATGCGGCGCGTGCCCTCAGGGCACCTCAACCGGATGGGCCCGGCCGAGACCCAGCCGGTGGAGCAGAGTACTCATCGTCAGGCCCTGCACCACGATCGAAAAGATCACGACGATATAGGTGATAGCGAGAAGCCGATCATGCGGCCGGCCCTGGGGAATCGACAGAGCCAGCGCCACGGCCAGTCCGCCGCGCAGTCCACCCCAGGTCAGCACGCTCATGGCGCCGCGCATCGGCTTGTGGAAGGCGCGGACCAGACCCAGGGAGGCGCCCACGCTCAGCCATCGCGCACCCAGCACAACCGGGATGGCGAGCAGTCCGGCGTAGACGTACTGGACACGCCACGGCATGGCAATCAACTGGAGCCCAAGCAGCAGAAAAAGAATCACGTTCATGAACGCGTCGATGAGATCCCAGAAGTCATCGACATGAATGCGGGTCTCCTCAGACATGCCGAGATGCCGCGCCCGCCCGCTCACCACCAGTCCGGCGGCAACGGCTTCCAGCGGTGCCGAGAGACGCAGCGCATCGGCCAGCGCGTATCCCCCCATGGCCAGCGCCAGCGTGAGCATCACTTCGACGCGATAGCTGTCCACCGTGCGGATCAGGCGATAAACCACGAAACCGAGCGCGAGCCCGAGAATCACGCCACCGCCGGCTTTGATCAGCAGCAGCCACGTGAAGCTCGCGATCGACGGGCGACCACTTCCATCGAGGGAGGCAAGCAGGGTCAGGAAAATGACAGCGCCGACGCCATCATTGAAGAGCGATTCGCCGGTAAGCTGCGCTTCGAGGCTGGCCGGTGCGTCCACGCGCCGCAGCAACTCGAGCACGGCGATAGGATCGGTAGGCGATATCAGCGCGCCGAAAAGCAGACAAGCAACCCAGGTGGCATGAAAACCGGTTGCGGTAAGGATGACTTTCAGCAGTCCCGCCACGATGGCGGTCGAGAGCAGCGTCCCGAAGACCGACAACGCCGTCACCGCCGCTTTCTGCTTCGCCAGCTCCTTCAGGTCCAGCTTGAGCGCCCCTGCGAAAAGCAGGAAGGCAAGCATTCCATGCAGAACGACCGCCGAAAAGTCGATTCGCGCAACTTCGGTCGCGACGCTGAGCGTGCAATCCAGGAACGGCACTCCCCACCAGCACAAACACCAGCGACATGCCGAGCGACTGCAGCATCACGCCAACGGTGATGGGCAGGCGCAGCACACGGCGGCTGACCAGGCTGAACGCCGCAGCCAGACAGACCAGCGTGCTCACCAGCGCGAAGACCGGCATGACAAAACTGTATCGTGGGAAGCGCTCAAGAGCGCACAGTTCGTCCGGACTCCTTGGAATATCGGGACTAGTTCTATTCGGCGCTGTGGTCCGACTCATCACCGGCCGATTCAAGTTCGGCGATGGCTTCCTCTTCGATGTCCCATTTGCGCAGGATGCGGAAGATGACGCTCGACCCGAAACCGGCGCGCATCAGCATGCGAGCGACGCGCGCGGCTTCTTTCTGGCTTGCCGGCTTCTTTACTCGCTTGCGCTCCAGATGACGGCGGGCGAGTTCTTCCTCGTTGACATCCTCGTACGCGGTTTCGAGAGTCTTTGCGATCACCGGAGCCTGGACGCCTTTGCGCATCAGGTCCTGCTGCACGCGGCGCTTGCCGAAGCTGGCGTTTTCCTGGCGCAGCTTCGCGTAGTCCTGCGCATAGGCGGTGTCATTGAGATATTTGCGTTCAAGGAGACGCGCGACCACAGCATTGATCCTGGCTCCTCCGCTCTCGTCCGGTTCCACGCGCCGCCGCAGCAGGCGCTTCACCTCGGCCACGGTGCGCATCTGCTGACCGAGCAGTTTCACGGCGTAGTCGAACAGCTCGTCTTCACTGAGGGGAGCGGCGGGCTTGCGGGCGCGCATGGTTCAGAGTAGTCCGAAACGCGGATCGTGGATCAGAACATCAACCCCGTCTGCGATACCGGATCTCAAATTCGTACCCGGGATTGGGCGGGAACATCTCCGCCACATGCCGCAGTCGTTCCGCCAGCGCGGGCGCGGCCAGCAGCGGATACTCCCGCTCCCGCAGATCGGCGTAGTCGAAATCCACCGTCAGCGAAAGCATGTAGACCGCAAGCGCGTCGGAGAAGCTCGACTCGAGATAGCTGGACTTGGCGCGCTCGTCCACCTCGTTGCCGCGGCTGCGGTCGACCGCGCGGCGGCGGCTCTCCCACGCATCGTGGCTGGTTTCTCCGCGCACGTCGTTCGTCGCCTGCGACCACGCCAGCTCAGCGAAGCTGTGCGGCACGCCGACGAGGTCGACGAAGTGATGCCCGACGTTGATCAGGAACTCGAACGCCAGGGCGAAGCGGTCCTGCATCAGCCGGGTGGAGATAAAAATGCACTCCGAGCCACCGAAGCGGACGTTACGATGGCAGATTGCGCGATCCCCCAGATCCACGGTGTAGTCGGGAGCGACCACGGTGTCATCGTTTTCGCCGATGGCCAGCGGGACGAAATACCACGCGCGCTGGCGGAGCGCCGCCGCGACCACCGTGGGCACGGCCTGAACGATACGCTCCAGTTCATCGGAGCCGGCGCGCAGTTCGCCGAAGGTCGCCCAGCACATACCATTTCCGGCCTCGCGCACCTGGGCCTCCTGGGCCACCTTCGCTGCGGAATACAAGGGGATTTGCGCGGTTCCAGCCATAAGTCTGTATTCTAGTGGCGTGCTCCTGAAATGCCTAATCGTGCCCGCCGTTGCGCGCCACATCGGAGAGGCCGCGCGATGACCGCCGCGACGCAACCTGCCCGCCTGCTGGGTATTCCGCTCGGCGATTTCGGTTTCTTCTCCGCCCTCCTGCTCGCGGTCGCCTCCGGATTCCTCACGTTCTTCGCGTCCTGCTTTCTTTCCGTCCTCGCGCTGCTGTGCTGGAACATCATCGGCCACAACCACGTCAATTACGCCGACAGCTATCGCTACGTGGCCTTTCCGCTCGGTCTCGCGGTCCTGGCGTTCGGCCTGGTCTTCTTCACCTCAGTGTGGGCGCGGCGCCGGTTTTCAGGAACGCGCTGATGGCCGTCGTTACCATCGCAGCGACCAGCGTCACGCCGACTCCAGAGGAGTCCCGCGCCTTCTGCGCGCAGCTTGAATCGGGCGACATCCTCTATTTTCCCGAGTCGCCGGTCCCGCTCGCCGCGGAAAATGCGAGCTTCCTGCTCGGACAGCAGCAGGCCGACAGTTCGCTGCACAAGAACATTGCCTACAAGCCGAACATCGACCGGCTCAGCGGTGTCGATACGAAGACCGCCGACCCGGCCGCAGTCGCGCGGCTGCAGCAGATCATGCGCACATATTCGACATCGGTGGTGCAGTTTCTCACCCGCTTCCTCGTCGCCCTACCAGCAGCACTGGAAGCTCGACTACGCCAGCTTTCGTCCCCAGGAGGAGCAGAACCGCGATCTGCCCCTGCGCCGGCGCAACGACCTGCTGCACACCGACGCCTTTCCCACCCGGCCGACCTATGGCGCGCGCATTCTGCGCTTCTTCAACAACATCAATCCAACGCGCACGCGCGACTGGATTGTGAGTGATCCCTTCGCGACCACCGTGCGCCAGTTCGCGCCGCATGAGATCGCGCCCCAGCCCGGCTCGGCGCTCTCGCGAGCTGGAAAAGCTGCCGGCCGGGCGCTCGGGTCTGGGCACGGCGATTCCGTCGCTGAAGCGCTCGCCCTATGACGATTTCATGATGCGCTTCCACAATTTCCTGAAGGAGAATCCGCGCTTCCAGTCGGATTGCCCAAAGTATCCGTTCCAGTTTCCGCCGGGCTCGTCGTGGATGGTCTACACGGACACGGTGCCGCACGCGGTGCTCGCCGGACAGTATGCGCTGGAGCAGACCTTCCTGGTGCGGCCCGAGGCCATGGTGCGCCCGGAGATATCACCGCTGAAGGTGCTGGAAGAGATCGCGCAGGCGCCCCTGGTGTGAGGTTTCTGAGTCGCTCACCCGCGCGATGGCATCCTTATACTCAGGGCAGTCCCGGTTCTCGCCCAGTTGCAACCATGACCTTCAAAGCCACCCTCGCTCTCCTCGCCGCTGTTTCTGTTCTTCCGGCTTACTCCCAGTTCACCCCGCGTCATATCTATGACGCGAACGCCGATGCGCACGCGCAGATTCGTGACGCTCTGGCGACGGCGGCGCGTGAGAACAAGCGCGTCATCCTCGACTTCGGCGGCAACTGGTGTGGCGACTGCCAGGTCCTGGATATCTACTTCCATCGCGCCCCCAACGACGCGATCCTGAACACGAGTTATGTTCTGGTTGACATCGATATCGGCCGCTACGACAAGAATCTGGACCTTGCACAGCGGTACGCCATTCCGCTCAAACTTGGTGTCCCCGCGCTCGCCGTGCTGGACCCGCATGGGCGCCTGCTCTACAGCCAGAAGAACGGCGAGTTTGAAAAGATGCAGCGGATGAGTCCCGACTCCGTAACGGAGTTCCTCGAAAAATGGAAGGCTCCCGGGCATGAAAGCCAGGGCGGCCTGTAGGACGTAACTCTGTACTTCCGATTCTTCGGTGCGGTTACCTTTTCGATCTCTGGCGTTCCGGCCGCAACGTTAAACTGAACTGCGTATGCTGCGCCTGCTCCTGCATCTCCGCCGGGCTGTCTGGGCCGCCTTCCGCCATAGTGTGTTCTCCATGGCCAAGGCCGCGGCCTATTCGGCGATGCTCAGCATTTTTCCGGCGCTGGTCGTCATCACCACGCTCTTTGCCGTCATGCCCTCCGGCGACAATATCCGCGGCGTCCTGCGCGGCGCGCTGCAGCAGGTGCTTCCGCCGGATACCATGCTGCTCGTCCAGAACTACTTCATCAATTACCACACGCGGTCCATCCGCATCGTTTGGGGCTGCGGTTTTGTCAGCCTCTTCGCAGCCATGGGCGTCCTGCTCACGCTCATGGATGGCTTCCGCCGCGCCTATCGCCTGCCGCGCGGAGTGTGGGGTTTCTGGCAGGAGCGCGTCGCAGCTGCGCTTCTGGTGCCCGCCACCATCATCCCCATGGCCACCGCCACCGCTTTCCTCACCTTCGGCCATTTCATCGAAAACTGGATGATCCTGAACTCGGATCACGATCTCCGCCTCTACGTCATCCTCTTCTGGCGGCTCATCCGCTGGACCATCGCCCTCGCGGCCAGCATCATCTCCCTTGTGCTCATCTACCATTTCGGCGTGCCCCGCCACAAACACCCCGCACGCGGCGGCAGAAGGGCCTTCATTCGCGGCCGCTGGCGAGAAACACTGCCCGGCGCGACCATCGCCACGGCTTCGTGGTTCATCGCCACCTTGCTGTATGGCTGGTACGTCACCCGTTTTGCCGACTACTCCATCGTCTACGGATCGCTGGGCGCTGCCATCGCCACCCTGGTCTGGCTCTACATGACCTCCTTCAGCGTGCTCATCGGAGCCGAGTTCAACGCGCAGCTCTTCCCTTTCCCCGATATCCGAACGCAGGACGCGATCGACGTCGAGATCCCGGCCGAATCGGAAATTTTAGAGCCCGACTCCGCGTCGAATCAGCCCATCCTGCCCCCGCACGCTGCCCGATCCGCCGCCGCACGGTAAAATCGCTTCGGGACCCGTACCAATACCGCGGGCGCCATCTCCAGATCCGCGCCGTCAGACTAAATTCTTTGGGGGTTGGATGAACTTCTTGCAGTCAGGGACCGCCGTCGCCAGCGACAGCCTGCGCCGCGCTAAAATCGTCGCCACACTCGGACCAGCTTCTTCCAACGAAACCATCTTCCGCGAGCTGCTCCGCGCCGGCCTCGATGTCGCCCGCCTCAACTTCTCGCACGGCACGCTGCCCGAGAAGCAGAAACTCATCGAGATGGTCCGCAAGGTCGCTCGCGACGAAGGCAAAAACGTCTGTATCCTCGGCGATCTCCAGGGGCCCAAGATCCGCACCGGCCGCCTGAAGAATCGCATCCCCGTGCAGCTGAAAACCGGACAGCGGCTCACCATTACGCCGCGCGACATCCTCGGCACTTCCAGCGTGATCTCCACCACCTTCCCCACTCTGGCGGAGAACCTGGAACCGGGTGCGCGCATTCTGCTCTCCGACGGCCTCATCGAGCTGCGTGTCCTCCAGATTCCCGGCGAAGAAGTCGAGTGCGAAGTGATCAACGGCGGCATGCTGGGCGAGCACAAGGGCATCAATCTTCCCGGCATTGCGGTGCGCGTGCCCTCGCTGACCGAAAAGGACGAGGAAGATCTCGAGTTCGGCATGAAACACGGCGTCGATGCCATCGCCGTCTCGTTTGTCCGCACCGCGGAGGACGTCCGTCACGTGAAATTTCGCGTCGCCGCGCTCGGTCTCGAGACCTGGATCATCGCCAAACTCGAAAAACCGCAGGCCATCGAGAACCTCGAAGCGATTCTCGAAAACGCCGACGGCATCATGGTGGCCCGCGGCGATCTTGGCGTCGAGATGCCGCCGGAGAAAGTTCCCGGCCATCCAGAAGCACGTCATCCGTCGCGCCGCCGAGCACCGCAAGCCCGTCATTACCGCGACCCAGATGCTGGAATCCATGATCGAGAACCCGCGCCCAACCCGCGCTGAGGCCAGCGACGTGGCCAATGCCATCTATGACGGAACCGATGCCGTCATGCTCTCCGCCGAGACCGCCGCCGGCAAATATCCGGTCGAGGCCGTCAAGATGATGGCCAAGATCGTCAGCGAAACTGAGTCCAATCTGCGCGAAGCCACCATGTGGGAAGCCCGCCGTAGCCACCACATGCGGCTCTCCATCGCGGAGACCATCTGCGAGTCGGCCGCGCATGCCGCCGAGGACCTGGACGTCAGCGCCATCGCCGTCTTTACCGAATCCGGCACCACCGCGCGCCAGCTCTCCAAGTACCGTCCCAAGCCGCCCATCTACGCGCTCTCGAGCATCGACTCGGTGATCCACCGCATGTCCATGCTGTGGGGCGTACACCCCATCAAGTGCCCCAAGCTGCAGACCGCCGAACAAATGGTGGAGCTGGCGGAAACCGTTCTCGAGGAGGGCGGTTTCGTCAAACCAAAGGAGATTCTGGGCATCGTCGCCGGAACTTCCACCCGCTCCGGCTCGACGAATTTTCTTCGCCTGCACGTACTTGGCGACCGCCTCACAGAAGAACTCAACCACCGCGGCAAGAAAAGCGCCAAATCCGGCAAGAAGCCAGCCCGCAAATCGACCTCCAGGAAATCCGGGAAGAGGGGCCGCTCCGCGGGCTGAGGCACGGCCCAGGCCTGCTCTGTCTCATTCCGGGACTTCCGGATCTTTCTGCCCCGGCGCGCCCCGCCACGCCTTGAATTTCCCTCTTGCGCAACCGCCTTCCGGGGCGGATAGTCTTCTCAACGGCAAATCTGAAACCGGTATTTGTTCCGCGGAGTCTCGTGCGTCGGCTGCCTTGCGCGTACTGCTTCTCCGTTCGCTCCCACCCCGATTTCAGGGCGCCGGACCCTGTGGTGGTGTTATGCAGATGACAAAACAAACAGAAGAAATGCAGGCTCTTGTTCTCCAAATCGCGAAGGCTCTGGTCGATATTTCCGAGGATGTGAATCTGGAAGTGGTGGAGAAGGAAACTGGCTCAGTCCTGCGCCTGCGCGTGGCTCCTGAAGATACCGGCAAGGTAATCGGCAAGCAGGGGCGAACCGCGCGGTCGATCCGGACCATTCTGGCGGCCTGTAGCATGAAATACCATCACCACTACTCCCTGGAGATCATTGAGGAACAGGGGCAGGCGCAGGCTCCGGTCCGCTCCGCCGTTCTTGTCCAGGCGAACTAGGGATTCCCCCATCGGCCCTGCGCGACCTCGCGTTCCGGGCGAGCGCGGTGGCGCGTCCTTAAGTGGATTCTTCCCTTGAGGTTCGCTCGCCCCGGCCAGCTGGATCGTCCCCGCGCCGATCCCGGCCGGATCAGCGAACCTGCCCAGAGTGATTCACATCACATCGCTTCCCCGCCCCGGACCGCAAACTACCTGAACATCTCGCGGTAAGGAGTCCGAAACCGATGAATACCGCTCGCCTGATTACTCAGTTGCTCGAAATCGAACAAGCCCTCGGAAAAATCGAAACCCCCAGGATACGCGGCATGCTCTTTGAGGCCCAGGAGAGCGTCCTCGAGCTGGAAAAGCAGATGATCGAAATCCTCACTGACTACGAGGGTCTGCAAATGCTGATGGAGTTCAGCCGAAACGCGGCCGGCTCCGCGCTGCCGGAAAGGGAGATCCCGGCGAAGTTGCTGGTGAATTAGAACGCCGATGCCATGGCGATGGATGGCATTCGGCGCGACACGGTGAAGATGTTCGTACTCGACAGTCAGCTACCGGTTTAGGGATCGACGCCGGCAAACGCCAGGAACATTTCAACAACCGCGCGCGGCATCGTGTCGCGGCTGGCTTTGCCGAGCAGTTCGTGACCCGCGCCCGCGACGGGCAACAGCTGCGTCCGCGCGGGAATGAGCGCCAGGGCGGACTCGAGCTCAGCAATCGCTCCGAAGCCGTCGTGGGTTCCGGAGACGAAGAGGGCCGGCGTTTCGAGCTGCGAAAAGTGCTTCGTCCGGAGCTGCTGCGGCTGCCTCGGTGGGTGCAGCGGGTAAGAGAGCAACAGCAGCGCGTCCACAAGGCCAGGCTCGGAGGCAGCCAGCATCGAGGCCATGCGTCCTCCATACGAGTGACCGCCCAGAAATACGCGTGCAGGTTGAACCGCGCGGCGCAGCGCATCGACTGCGGCGCGAAGACCTGCCTGGTCCCGATCGGCAGTCCGCAACGGCGGCCCGGAGGCGCGCTCCTGGCGGAAGGGCAGATCGCAGCGCAGAACGGAAACCCCGGCACCCGCGAAGGCCTCGGCCAGGACGACCAGCAGCGGCGCCTGGCAGTTCGATCCCGCCGAGTGGGTCAGTACGAGAGCGGACGCGAGCGACGCCGGCGCATCGGGCGTGTGCAGGAACCCTCGAACGGGCTCGGGGCCGGAAGTGTCGGAGAACGGCTGAACGGTGGCCATGACGATGCGCCCGGCGGCTGCCCGGCTATTCGAGGAACTTTCCGATCAGCCAGATGTGCCCAAAGGGATCGCTGATCGAGCCTTGCAGCATTCGCCGAATCGGCGCCGGGCCGGTCGTGGGATGGACGTGCTCCTGCACCTCGTTGCGCAGACGAGCCCCCGCAGCGATGGCCTTTCGTTGAACCTCGACCGGGTCGTCAACAAACAGCTCGATGCGCACGGTCGTGAATCCGGCGCCGTCAGGGCTGCGCGTCCCATAAGGCGGTGCTTCCCTGGCGAGAAAAAAAAGGCGCTCCGCCAATGGTCAGTCCGGCGATCGTCTCCGCGCCTTCGTCGAGGCGCCACAGAACCTCTGCGCCGAACGCCGTCTCATAGAACCGGACCGCGGCGGCGCCATCGGAGACCGCGAGCATGGGGGCGATTTGGGTCATGCCGCCAGTTCGCCGATCGCCTTCACCAGCAGATCCAGATCGGCGATGCGCGTGTAGACGTGCGGCGTAATCCGCACGCAGCTGATGTTCTCCCACACGATCCCCACCGTGTGGATCTTGTACTTGTCGAACAAAGCGCCAGCCACCTGCTGGGGTGTCATGCCGTCGATCGAGACGCCGCCGATCGCGCACGAGTACTCCGGCTTGAGCGAAGTGTGCAGCTTCACCTTCGGCATCGACTGCACCCGCGTCGACCAGTAGTTCTTGAGATAGAAGATGCGCTGCTGCTTGCGCGCCCGCCCGATGCCCTCGTGAAAATTGATGGCTTCCCCAATGCCCTGCTCGATGGGGAAGCTGCGCGTGCCCAGGTCTTCGAACTTGCGGATGTCGGCCGAGCGCGGATTGCTGGCGCAGGTCAGCGGCCAGACCTTCTCGATTTTGTCCGCCTGGACGTACATCATGCCCGAACCGATCGGCGCGGAGAGAAACTTATGCAGGCTCGTGCCGAAGTAGTCGCAGTGCAGGTCGGGAATTTTGAAGTCGATCAGCCCGAACGAGTGCGCGCCGTCGGCCAGGACTTCGATGTTATGGGCGTGCGCCATGTCGGAGATCTTCGCTACCGGCATGGTCTGCCCGACCCAGTTGATCATGTGCGTCACGTGAATCAGTTTCGTCTTCGGAGTGATCGCCTGCTCGTAAGCCCGGACGATGGCGTCGTCGTCCTCCATAGGGAAGTCGAAGGAAATCTGCTTGTAGACGATGCCGTCGCGCTCGGCGCGCTGGCGGTACGCCTCGATCATGTGGGGATAGTCCTGTTTGGTGCCGATCACCTCGTCCCCGGCTTTGAGCGGCAGCCCGTAGATGATCGTGTTCAGCGCTTCGGTGGAGTTGCGGTCGATGGCGATCTCGTCCGGCTTGGCCCCGGCGAGCGCGGCCAGTTTCTGGCGCAGCGGCTCGCGGCCCTGGTCCAGAATCTGCCACATGTAATAGGAAGGACCCTCGTTGGTGAGCTGGTTGTAGCGCTCCACCGCTTCCTGCACCACGATCGGCGAGGGTGAGACGCCGCCGTTGTTCAGGTTGACGATGTCCGGATTCACCGAGTACGCGCGCTGAATCACAGACCAGTAGTCCTCGTTCTGGACAGCTTCGGCCGGCGCGAGGTCGCGCACCGCATGCGCGGCGGCGGCAAAGTCGGCGGCATGGGCCTGCCGAAAGAGACTGTTTACTGAAAAGGCACCCGCCAGGGTGGCGGTCCGCTTGAGAAAGGTGCGGCGGTCGCTCGGAGTCATGGCAAGCACTGTAGGGGCAAACAGGCCTGGGTGGCAAATCCTGAAGCTGAAAAAATGGGCCGCCCCCAGGCCGGCTCGGCGCGGTAGTCCCTCTAAATCCCGTAGTAATGCCACAGAAGTGGGAAGGGAAAAGGTGTATCGGCGCTGTTACTCTTCCCGCGGATAGTAACGAATCCGGCAACCGCAGGCACGGCGCGGTCGCCACTGATTGAGGATGAAACGTGCCAACCGCCTTACCGGGCTCCTGCACGTTGAGGAAATCTAAATCGCGCTGTGAGGACGCTGCACGGTGACCGGGACCTTTGATCCCGGTCTGGTCGTGCTGTCGCTGCTGATGGCGGTGCTCGCTTCGTATGCGGCTCTTGACCTGGCGGGACGCGTCGCCGCATCCCATGGCCGGGCCGCCGCCTGGTGGCTGGCCGGCGGATCCATCGCAATGGGCGTCGGCATCTGGTCGATGCATTTCATCGGAATGCTGGCGTTTCGTATGCCCATCGCGATGAGCTACGACCCCGGCATTACCCTGCTGTCGCTCCTGATTGCCATTTGTTCTTCTCTGTTCGCCCTCTGGATCGTCTGCCAGAAGGAATTGTCGTGGCCGCAGTTGGTGGCCGGCGCGCTCATCATGGGCGCGGGCGTCTGCTCCATGCACTACACCGGCATGGCCGCCATGCGGATGAAGCCGGGGATCCAGTACGACCCTCTGCTCTTTGCCTGCTCCGTACTGATCGCGGTCGTGGCATCGGGTGCGGCGCTGTGGATGGCCTTCCGCCTGCGCCGCAGAGTCAAAGGGATACGCCGGTTGCGCGCCGGCGCCGCGGTGGTCATGGGTCTTGCCATCGCCGGCATGCACTACACCGGCATGGCGGCCGCGCACTTCCCCATGAACAGCCGCTGCATGGCCGCCGATTCCGGAGTATCGAGCCACTGGCTGGCCCTGCTCATCACCGTTTTTGCCGGTTCGGTATTGTCCATCGCTCTCATCGTCTCCCTCCTGGACATACGCCTCGAAGAGCGCACCGCAATCCTGGCCGCCGGCCTCGCCGATGCCAAACAGGAACTGAAGTTCCTGGCCCTGCACGACGGCCTCACCAAACTGCCCAATCGCACCCTGCTGGCGGACCGGCTGGAGCAGGAAGTCCAGAATGCGCAACGGGAACAAATCCGCTTCACCGTGCTCTCCATGGATGTGGACGGTTTCCGCCAGATCAACGACGCCTACGGAATGGCCACCGGCGACAAGCTGCTGCTGGAGATCGCTGACCGCCTGCGCGGCTCTCTGCGCTCGCGCGACACCCTGGCCCGCTTGGGCGGCGACGAGTTTGTGGTGCTGGCCGATACGCAGCAACCCGCCGACGCCGTCCAGCTGGCCGAAAAGCTGCTGGACGTGGTTCGCCAGCCGGTCGTGGTTGACACGCATGAGCTCCGCGTTTCCATGAGCATCGGCATCGCCATCTATGACGGGCGCGAGCCCCTGCCTTCCGACGTGCTGCGCAATGCTGACGCGGCCATGAACCATGCCATGGCGCTGGGCCACAACTGCTACGTCTTCTTCGAGTCGTCGATGAGCGACGACGCACAGAAGCAACTCCAGATGGCGCAGGACCTGCGCAGAGCCGAGGAGCGTCACGAACTGGTGCTGCACTATCAGCCCAAGTACAGCACGGAAGACGCGCAGATGATCGGGGCGGAGGCCCTGCTGCGCTGGCAGCATCCCCAGCGCGGACTGGTCCCTCCAGGAGACTTCATTCCCCTCGCGGAAAAAACCGGGCTTATCTTCCAGATTGGAGCATGGGTGCTCGACGAGGCCTGCCGGCAGATGCGCCAGTGGCAGGATGCGGGGCACTGGACCTGGACCATTTCCGTGAACCTCTCCGCGCTCCAGTTCAATGACCCCGATCTCATCGATCTGGTCCGCAACTCGCTGGAGCGCTACCGCCTCCAGCCCCAATGCCTCACCCTGGAAATCACCGAATCGACCGCCATGCACGATGTGAACACCAGCCTGGCGATTCTCCAGCAGCTCGATCAAATGGGCGTGCGCATCTCCATCGACGATTTCGGAACCGGCTACTCCAGCCTCCTCTACCTCAAACGGCTGCCGGCCAGCGAGCTCAAGATCGACCGCGGCTTTGTTCGCGACCTCATGCACGACACCGAAGACGCTGCCATCATTTCGGCCATTGTGGCCCTCGGTCGCGCGCTGAACCTCAGAATCGTCGCCGAAGGCGTGGAGACGCAGGAGCAGCAGCAGTTCCTCAAACAGCTGGGGTGCAGCAGCCTGCAGGGCTTTCTGCTGGGACGCCCCATGCCCCCCGACGAGTTTGAGCGCGCCGTCTCCTGGAGAGAAGCGGGCGACCGTGCCATGAAGCTTCTTGCCTGATCCAGGCTCTCCGGAACCCACCCACAGACGGCGCCTTGCCAATGCTGTGACGGCCATCACATCTCCTCGCCCCGCCGCCGGGTAGCTTTCTCCCTAACTGTCCAGCCAGCTGAGCCGACTCTTCCCGCCGCCTGCCGCGGTGGAATACTGCAGGAACGAATGCAAACCCCGGATCGACCCGACGATATGCGCGATCTGATTACCCGGATCGCATGCGCTCTGGTGGATCTCCCCGGCGAAGTCAGGTGGAGGAAGAGGTCCAGGGAGACGCCACTTCCCTGCGCCTTCGCGTGGCCCGTTCCGACGTAGGCAAAGTCATCGGCAAACAGGGACGCACCGCCCGCTCCATGCGGACCATCCTCGGCGCGGTGAGCATGAAGCATCGTCACCGCTACAGCCTCGACATCCTCGAAGAAGGCCGTAAACCCGCGCGACAATCCGCGCCACCCCCCCGGACACGGCAACAGGAGAGGCCGCCGCCGGCTCAAAAGAGGTTATGCGGCGAGCCCAGCAGCGGTCCCTAGTGGCTATGGACCCGAATGCCCCGCTTGAATTTTCCTCAAAACGGGGCCATGCTGGTGGAGTCTGGCTCCCACGAGAAGAAGGCGGCCTTATGTCCGGCTATCGACGTTCCGCTCGCTTCCCCCTCTGGGCGGCGTCCTGTGTGCTCCCCTTGCTTGCGGCGTCCACGCTGCGCGCCCAGGTTTTTACGGTTGAAGCCGAGCACGTCGAGAAGCACTACACCGAATTTGCCCCCACCCATGTGAGGTATCCCGAGCAGCCCATGAACCAGCTGGGCCGCGAAACCCTGATCCGCTTCATGCAGTCCGAGCAGGGCTTCGCCATGCGCCCCCTCCCCATCGCGAACCTCAATCTGCATGCCAACGGACACATGGATCCGATGGGCGACAAATATGTCGACCTCCTGCACCAGAAAGGCACCGCGGCCAAGCCCGGCGACCGCCTCGTCGTCACCGATATCAAGATTCACGACAAGAGCATCGAGCTGGACCTGAACGGCGGCTTCGAGCACAAGCACAAATTCCTGCGCCATGTCTCCATCGGCATGGGCCCCATGAATACCGTTCCCCTGGCCGCCGACGATGGCCAGCCAATGACCGGATCGCGTCTGACTCTGGTCTTTGAGGAACGCGTTCCGGACCTGAATGGCGAGCAGCTGGAAGCGCTCATCAAGCCCATGATCGACTTCGGCGTGAAGTCGCCGGCCGAAGCCTTTGCCGAGACGCTACCCCCCTTCCTCCGCAGCGCCATCGAGCAGCATCGGGTGCTCGTCGGCATGAACCGCGACATGGTGGTCTACGCCAAGGGCCAGCCGATCCGCAAGGTCCGCGAAACGGGCGAGGACGGCAAACTGTCCGAAATCTGGATCTACGGCGAAGCGCCGCAGCCGGTGGAGTTCGTCCGCTTTGAAGGCACCTATGTGAAGAGCGACGAACTGGCCCGGGTCGGCGAGGCCATTGTCGTCCGCAATCAGAACGAGATGGGCGACTACTGGGGCAATCAACCGGTGGTGGCGACCAACCAGCACGAGATCAGGCTCGGCGACGCGACCGATACGGACCGCTCCGCGGAGAACGCGCCGCGCCAGGCGCCCACCCTCCGCAAGCCCGGCGAACAGCTGCCGGCGGACAGCGACAAGAACAATCCAGCCGGTTCGATGCAGCCGGTGAAAATGCCTCCCGATCTGCAGAGGCCCGGCGATCCAGGCTATCACCCCACGGTCTCGGCGCAGCCCGACAGTGGGACGGCCCAGCCCCAGGCGCCGGCCTCCGGAACGCAACCGCAGAGCGGCAGCGGAAGCAGCTCCACCAACGGCTCAAAGCCGTCGCAGCCTAAATCTTCGGATTCTTCCAGCTCGACGACCGATCAGGGACCCAATCCCCTCGACAAACCGCAGTAGGGTTTCTCACTCGCCTTTCCGCTGAACGCTTTTGAGCCGACCGTATCATCGCTGACCGCTTTTTAGCGCGCGCCGTATCATGTCCGGGGAGGATTCCTCGGCCATGCGTCGTTCCGGTTCTGTCTTGTTCTGCGCTTTGCTGTTCGCCTCGATGAGCGCCGCCTGTGCGGCCCAGGCTTCCGGATGGCCTCCCGGTCCCGAGCACGCCACCATCACCCTCTGGCCTCATGGAGCGCCCACTCCAGCAGTAGAACCGGGCGCGGCCCCCATGCCCGCAACGCCGCCGGGTTCTGAGTCAGCCCCCGAGCACGACACCACCACCCCGGCCGAGCCCACCATTGCTGGCCGCCCCATCGTTCGCCTCGGCAACGTGACGGTGCCGACGATCACGCTCTACCTCGCGCCAAAGGCGAAGAACACCGGCGCTGCGGTCATGGTCTTTCCCGGCGGCGCGTATCGCATCCTCGCCATCGATCTCGAGGGCACCGAGGTCTGCGACTGGCTCAACTCCATCGGCGTCAACTGCCTCCTCGTGAAGTACCGCGTGCCCGGCACCGGACCCTTTCCGAAATCCTCAGCCGCCCTGCAGGACGCGCAGCGCGCCCTGGGTCTCGTGCGCGAGCATGCGGCCGACTGGGGCGTCGATCCCCACCGCATCGGCGTGCTGGGATTCTCCGCCGGCGCGCATCTCTCCGCCGCGCTCAGCACGCACTACGACCAGCGTCTCTATCCGCACATCGACGCGGCCGACGATCAGAGCTGCAAGCCCGACTTCGCGCTCATCATCTATCCCGGCTATCTCGCGCTCGCCGACAAGAACATGGAGTTCAACCCGGACATCCCCGTCACGGCTTCAACGCCGCCCACATTCCTCGTGCAGGCGGAAGACGATCCGGTCCACGTCGAAAACGTGACCCAGTATTTTCTCGCGCTCAAGAAAGCCGGCGTCCCCGCCGAGTTACATGTGTATACCAAAGGAGGTCACGGCTACGGCCTGCGGCCCACGGATCTACCAGTAACCCACTGGCCGGAGCTTAGCAGCGACGTGGCTCCATACTATCGGTGTGCTGAAGTGACATTGGGATCGCCGAACAATCGCTCGGTCAAAACGCTGCGGGCGCACAAAAATCGCAGGAGGGTACGATGAGATTGCTAGCCGCCTTGATGCTCGCTTCAGTCTCCTTCGTCGCTGCAGCACAAACAAAGTGCGAGGGAAGTATCAATGGATTTAGAATCCACACCCTATACATCATGGGCACGCAATACAACGGAGTCGCCCACGCATATAAACACCT